>NZ_VBTO01000013.1:0-512693 GCF_013277615.1 Pseudomonas sp. MS19
ACTATCGCAGGCTGTTTAGCCGCGCGGCGCGGCGCTAAACAGCGCAGTTTGCCAACGTCTGCGGTTATATATGTCGGTTGCATAGAACTGCGTTTCTGCCCAACTGTCTGTCAGTAAAGACCTGACTCGCGACAAGAACCCGGTCATTTGTAGCAGGCCTTAGGTTCGGGACGTTTACAATGCAGACTTAAACTCAGGAGTGTGATCATGCGGGAAGTTGCGGATCGAATGCCTGCGTCCGAATTGGATATCGAGAAGCTGATTGCGTGCCATGAGTGCGATCTGCTCATGCACAAGGCGCCTGTTGTGGGCGATGGTGACCGCGCTCAGTGCCCGCGCTGTGGCTATGAGTTGTATAACCATCGGCACAGTATTATCGGGCGCAGCCTGGCATTGGTCGTGACGGCCTTGTTGCTTTATATCCCGGCGAATTTCCTGCCGATCATGCAGCTCAACCTGCTCGGGCAAAGTACCGAGGATACGGTTTGGAGTGGTGTGCTCGGTTTGTACGACAGCGGCATGCAGTCTGTCGCGCTGATTGTGTTGCTGTGCAGTATGGTTGTGCCCTTGCTCAAACTGCTCTGTCAGTTGGTTGTGTTGCTCACTGTCCAATTCAACATCGGTCGCAGTTATGGCCTGGTGCTTTATCGCATTTATCATCACCTGCGCGAGTGGGGAATGCTCGAGGTTTATCTGATGGGCATTCTGGTCGCCATCGTCAAACTGGTTGATATTGCCGATCTCACAATCGGCCTCGGCTTGGGCTGCTTTATCAGCCTGCTGCTGGTTCAGGTTTGGCTCGATGTGACGATGTCTCCCCACCAAATATGGGAAGCGCTGGCAGGGGAGGAAACGCATGCGGGCGATTGATGCCGGTTTGCTGGTGTGTGATGAGTGCCATCAGCTCAATCGCCAGGATGAAGAGATAGAAATGCAGTTCTGCAGCCGTTGTGGAAGCGAGCTCTATGCGCGCCGGCCCAACAGTTTGCTGCGCACCTGGGCGCTGCTAATCACGGCGACCATTTTGTATATCCCGGCCAACGTATTGCCGATCATGACAGTCAGCTCTCTGGGCAGCGGTGAGGCAGACACGATCATGTCCGGGGTACTCAAGCTTATCCAATACGACATGCTGCCTATTGCTGCGGTGGTCTTTATCGCCAGTATTCTGGTGCCCACCTTCAAGTTGGTTGGGCTGGCTACTTTGTTGTATTCGGTGCAACGCCATCAACCGATGTCTGCAAGGCAGCGAAGCTTCATGTATCGCTTCATCGAGTGGATTGGGCGATGGTCGATGCTGGATGTTTTTGTGATTGCAATTCTGGTTGCGCTGGTTCGCTTCGGCAAGCTGGCCTCCATTGACCCCGGTTGGGGCGCGTTGGCTTTTGCGAGTGTAGTGATTTTGACGATGATTGCTGCGTTAACTTTTGATCCCCGTTTGATTTGGGATAACACGGATACGGATGACGACCATGAGTGATTTACCTCGGCCTAAAGTGCGCCCAGCATCGAACTGGTCGGCGATATGGATTCTGCCCATTCTGGCCCTGCTCATTGGCGGCTGGCTGGGCTGGCGCGCCTACAGCGAGGCCGGGATTGATATCGAAGTGCATTTCGACTCCGGCGAAGGCATCGTTGCCGGTAAAACCGAGGTGATCTACAAGGGCATGCCGGTGGGCAAGGTTAAAAAGCTTGCGCTCAACCATGACGGCGACAAGCGCGACGTCATCGCATCGATTGAAATGGACAAAGCGGTCGAACCGTCGTTGCTCAGTGGAACACGCTTCTGGCTGGTTAAACCCAGTGTCACCCTGGCGGGTATCTCGGGCTTGGAGACGCTGCTTTCGGGTAACTACATTGCAGTAACGCCGGGCGAAGGTACGCCGCAGCGAACCTTTAAGGCGCTCGCGGAAATACCGCCATTGCCGGATGATCAGCCTGGACTTCATTTGACCCTGAATGCCGAACGCCTGGGCTCTTTGAACAAGGGCAGTCCTGTGTTCTACAAGCAGATCAAAGTGGGCCGGGTTAAAAGTTATCAACTGGCCAAGGACAAGCAGTCGATTGAGGTCAAAGTCTTCATCGAGCCTGCCTACAGTTCACTGGTACGCAAACACACGCGGTTCTGGAATGCCAGTGGCATAAGTGTCGAAGCTGATCTGAGCGGCGTTAAGGTGCGTACCGAGTCACTGGCCAGCCTTGTTGCCGGTGGTATCGCCTTCGCCACGCCGGAGTCGCGCCCCGACAGCCCACCCACCGATCCGTCGATTCCTTTCCGTCTGTACGAGGACTTCGATGCGGCGCAGGCCGGAATCAAGGTGTTCCTTAAACTGACTGATTTCGAAGGTCTGCAAGCCGGTCGTACGCCCGTTATGTACAAAGGCATTCAGGTCGGTACTGTGAAGAAACTCAATATCGATTCCGGGCTTAACAGCGCCAACGCTGAGCTGACAATTACCCCGCAGGCCGAAGACTATCTGGTGGAGGGTACGCAGTTCTGGATGGTCAAACCGTCGATCTCGCTAGCGGGTGTCAACGGGCTCGAGGCGTTGGTCAAAGGTAACTACATTGCGATTCGCCCCGGCAAGAAGGGCGGGACGCCAACGCGCGAATTTGAAGCGCGGGCGAAAGTCCCGCCACTGGATCTGGAAGCGCCCGGTTTGCATCTGGTCTTGAGCAGTGAAGCTTTAGGTTCGCTGGATATCGGCAGCCCGGTTCTGTATCGGCAGATCAAGGTGGGCTCTATCCAGAGCTTCCAGCTTTCACGCAAAAGCAAAACCGTATTGCTTGGCGTGCATATCCAGCCGGAATACGCGCATCTGGTAAACACCTCCACGCAGTTCTGGAATGCCAGCGGAATTACCTTGAAAGGCGGCTTGTCCGGTATTGAGGTCAAGAGCGAGTCACTGCAAACCTTGCTGGTTGGCGGGGTTGCGTTTGATACACCGGACTTCAACGCTAAGCCGATTACCCGTCGGGTGTCGCGCTTCAAACTCTACTCATCAGAGGATCTGGCGCAGAAGAAAGGGCAACTGATTACTATCCGTCTGGACCGCGCCGATGGGCTCAATCCCGGCGCGCCGATTCGTTACAAAGGTTTGGATGTCGGTACGGTTGAGACCATCGACCTGTCTGATGATCTGCGTTCGGTGCTGGTGTCTGCGCGCATCACATCCGCAGCGTCGCGCATTGCCCGCAGTGGCACGCAGTTCTGGGTGATCAAGCCCGAGGTGGGTATCAGCAAGGTCAACAATCTCGAGACCTTGCTCAAGGGCCGCTACCTTGAAGTTTCGCCGGCCACCAAGCCTGGCGAGCCGCAGACCGTCTTCACCGCGTTGTCTGAGCCGCCAAATGCCGCTGTTACCAATGCAGGATTACGCCTGGTATTGAGCGCCCCAAGACGTGGTTCGCTGGATACCGGCGCACCGGTCACTTATCGCCAGGTCAAAGTAGGCGAGGTGGTCAACTACGAGTTGGGAGCAACGGCTGACCGGGTATTGATCCATGTATTGATCGAGCCGCGCTACGCCAAGCTCGTGCACACCGGCAGTCGCTTCTGGACGACCTCGGGGATTGGCGTCGATGCCGGGCTGTTCTCGGGAGTCCAAGTGCAAACCGAGTCACTCGAGAGCATCATCGCTGGTGGTGTTTCGTTTGCAACGCCGGATGTCAGCGAAATGGGCTCAGCCGCCAAACCCGGGCAGACCTTCGCGCTGTTCGATGCCGCCAATGAAGAATGGCTGCAGTGGGCGCCGAAGATCCGCATCGGCAAGTAGCACAACCGAAGCAACAAAAAAGGGCAGGCTGATAATTCAGACCTGCCCTTTTTTGTGATGGTGGATTGCTTGAACTGCAGCGCGATCAGCCGCGACTGCCGTTCAGCTAGCCGTTGGCATTAAGCCAGTTCGGTATCAGCCTGTGGCGCTGCAACGGCCTGCGCCTTGTTCTCGCGAGGCTTGATGTATTTCCAGTCGGCCTCGTCGATGTAGATACCGTTCGGGCCGCTGCCGCCTTCCAGGTCGATCGCTACGTGAGCCGAAACCTGTGGTTTTACCGACGCCAGAATCGGCACAAAACCGAGCTGCAAGCTGGTTTCGATCAGTGCCTGCTGATTGCGCTCATCGATGTCGGCAGCCTCGTCCAGATAGTAAGGCAAGCGCACACGCCCGGCTTGATCGCGGTCCATCAGGTGCAGCAACAAGTACATGTTGGTCAGCGCCTTGATGGTCATCGTTGTGCCGTTCGAGGCCGCGCCATCGATGTCGGTGTGGATAACCGGCTGACCGCCCACCTTGGTGATCTCGAAGGCCAGCTCAAACAGCTCCTTCAAGCCCAACTGGTTGTGGTTGGCCGCAACCAGACGCGCCAGATACTCCTTGGCCTCTTCGTTCTTGCTGTCCTGTTCCGCCGATTGCGACAGGTCGAATACCGAAAGGGTTTCGCCTTCTTCATACTGACCGGCGCTGTGGATAATCTGGTCGATGTGCTTGAGTGCTTCCTTGTTCGGCGCCAGGACGATACGGAAGCTCTCCAGGTTCGATACCTGACGCTTGTTGATTTCGCGGTTGAACAACGCCAACTGATGTTCAAGGTTGTCGTAGTCGCTGCGGATATTGCGCAGGGTCCGCGCAATGTCGGTAACGGCAGCGCGGCGTGCCTTGGCCAGTGTCAGGGCTTCGTCCTGACGGTGCGCGTAGGCGTTCACCAGTAAGTGCAGGCGGCGTTCGACATCATCTTCACTGTCGAACTTGGCAACGCCCTTGAGACGAACTTGCGCGTACAACGCATCAATCTGCCCGTCGACACGTTGCAAGCCCTGCCAGGCATCCTGATAGTCATTGAGCAGCGGCAGCAGGTTATCCAGCGAGTCATCGATCGGGTCCATGAAGGGGGTTCCGAACGGCAAGTCTGCCGGCAGCAACTGACGACGACGCAAGGCGTCTTCCAGCGTACGTTCCTTGGCTTCCAGATCGGCCAATTGGCGGCCGATCAATTGCAGCTTGGCCGACAACTGTTGCACGCGCTCGGTGAACGAGTCGCTGGCGCGGGTCAGTTCATCCTTCGAGGCTTCAAGTTGCGCCAGTTGTTCGTGTTTTTGCGGCTCTTCAACCGTGAGGGTTTGCTGGCGACGGAAGTCTTCCAGGGCTTTTTGAGCATCGAGTACGCCCTGATACAACTGCTCGGCCTGCGCCTTGCTTGCGGCGCGGTCGGAGGCGACTGATTGCTGGGTTTTCAGTTGCTTGTATTCGCGGTCGAGACGGTCTTTCTGGTCACGCAAAGCGGCGCGGTCAGCCAGTGCCTGCAAGGCGGGCGGCTCGATATTGGACAAGTCGATAGACAGGCCCGGAACCTCGAACTGGTCGCCGGTAAAGCCATCCAGAATTGCTTCGAGCGACTTCACCCACGCATCGCTGTCGTCCAGCTGAATGCCTTTCGCGCCCAGCGGCAAACTGAACAACTGGCCGTTGAACAAGCGCATGAGGCGATCGACATCCTGCTGCGAGAATTCTTCGCGCAAGCGTGAGTAACTGTTGTTATCGGCATGTTCAAGCTGCTGCTTGACCGACTTGAGGCGTTGCTCGAGGTCGCGCAGGCGTTCGCCAATGTCTTCGCTGGAGAACTGACGCGATTGCGCCAACGCACCCGCCAGCTCATCGTGAGCATCTTTGGCCGCGAGCAGTTGTTGCTCCAGCACCTTGGGATCTTCAACCAGTGCGAAGCGATTCTTGAGCACGCTCAATTCGCCCAGCCAGCGTTGAATCTCGCTGATCTCACGCTCCATGCGCATCAGCTCCTGGGTGCCGCCGCGTTGCTCCTGTTGCAGGCCATCCTGTTCGCTGCGGTAGTGTTCAGCTTGAATTACCAGCTCTTCACGGCGCGCATTGGCGTAATCCTGCCAACTGCCCAGCAGGCTATCGAGCAGAGGCGAGATGCGATGCAGCTTACCGCGCAGCATCTCGCGCTGATGAACGCCAGCAGACAAGGCTTCAATCAGTGGGCCAGCGGTGACCAGCGCCTGATAATCCTGCTCCATGCGGCGTACGTCGCGGAAGGCCTCTTCAGTGGCCGCAATGTAATCGACGCTGCCCGAACGCAGGCTGTGCTCGAAGGCATCGAGGAACAGCTGCTTGAGCTTGGCCGCAGTGATTTCGCGCATGTGCAGCAAATTGATGAACAGGGCGCGGAAGGTTTTCAGGCTCTGCTCGCTGGTCGAACGCAGCGGAATCAGGGTCAGGTCCAGTGGGATCGACGTGTGTCCACCCACCAGCAGACGGCGCAGTTCGTCAGGCTTGAGTTCATAGGCCTTGATGCCTTCGCGCTCAAGGTTGTTGAACAGTTCGCGCTGGCGCAAGCAGGTGCCGTTTTTCTGGTAATGGTCCAGATCTAGCTCGCCGGCATAGGCGAAGAACTGGTGACCGAAGCCGCCACCGGGGCCGCGACCGGCCACGCCGATAACGTGCGAGCCGTGCGGCAGATTGACTTCGACCAGAATGTAACTGGTGTCGGTGGCGAAGTAGAACTTGCGCGACTGCTCAAGGCTGTACTTGCCGAAGCTCATGTCCGACATGCGCGCCAGAATCGGGAATTGCAGCGCGTTGATCGACGCACTCTTGCCAAGGTTGTTGGCACCATAAACGGACAGCGGGTTTTCCAGCGGGAATAATCCCAGGCTGTAACCGGCGGTATTCAGCAGGGCGAAGCGGCGAATTCCGTAGCGTTCCTGGCTCATGCATCATTCTCCTGAAGGGCGCGTTCTTCGGCCAGCGCTCGGGCCAGAGCCTGTTCTTCGGTTTCGGTTTCGGTTTCGCTCTGTGGTTCGGATTCGAGGCTGATGATGGCTTCTTCCTCGTCCTCGTCGATCAGCACCGGGCTTGGCAGTGGCAGGTTGCTGTGCAGCGCTGCCGCCAGATCGCGGTCCTGCTGGACGGAAAGGCAGACATCGAGGAAGCGGTGCATCGGCGCCAGAAAGCGATAAATGCCGTTGTCTTCACTGGCAAAGCCCAGCTGACACAGGCGACGCATGATTTTCTCTTCAAGCTCTTCCTGCGTGGTGACTTCGGTTTGCAGGAACAGATCACGATATTTTTCCAGTAGCGACGGCAACTCATCGCGGCCCAGACTGCCGCCATCCAGCACCGACAGCGGGTCACGGCCCTGATCCGCCAGATGCTCAACCAGAATGAAGGTGAACAGCGCCAAACGTTGCGCCGTCTTGTTGACCTGTGGCGTTGCCTGCTCCGGGACAAAGTAATAAAAACCGCGCGGGTCGCAGCTCAGCTCGAAGCCGAGTGCCTTGAACAGGGTGCGGTACTGGTCTTGCTGATTCGAAAGCTGGGCATACAGTTCGGGGTCACGGCGGCTCAGGTGGTAACCCTTGAACAGCTCGCGAAAGATCGGTGCCAGTTGCGACAGCTCTGAGAGATCAATATTCATGCGTTGTTCTTCTCGTTGTTAGCGGATGCCGTGTGGCCTTTAATCAGGGTGAATGAGCTCAGGTTCAGCTGATGCTCGGCGGTGAGGTAGTCGCGACGTTCCAGGCGCTCGCGCTGGAAACGGCTATCACGCGACAAACGCGAGAACCAGTAGAGCAACTCATCGGTTGCCCCCTCCGGTTCTTGCTCAAGCAACCAACTCATCAGGTCGGGTAACGGCAGTGCTTGCTCGCAGCGCTCGATCATCTCGCGTGCTGTGCGCGGCGAACGCGGTGCGGGGCCTTTACGGCTGCCACTGGCTTTAGGGAACTGCGCCGGCTTGGGCTCAAAGCGCGCCAGTGCATACACGTACGCCTCAACCTGCGAGGCGCTGCCAAGGAAGGTGCTTTGCGGGCGATTAAACAACGCCAGCGAGGCCTGCGGCACGGCGTCGATCCCTTTACGGCGGATGGCCGCCAGCGCCAGCGCAGCGCCACGGGTGACAGCGTTATGCCGACGCGCTTCTTCACGCAGCGGCAGCAGCAGCTCGCGCGCACGGCGCAAGGTCAGCTGCGCGGTGGTCTGCATTTCAAGGATGCGCGCGTGGGTGCGCAGCAGCAGGTCGTCATCCACCAGTTGGCCAAGACGTTGTTGCTCAGTCAGCAAGCGCAGCAACACATGCTCGACGCGATACACGCCCTGTTCAAAGGCGCCGTCGGCGCTGACCAACTGAATCATCGGTTCGACATATTCATCCCAGGTGGCCAGTACCTCGGCGTAGCGCTGGCGCAGCGGAATCTGCCGGTCGCTGGTCTTGGCGCGCTCGGCCACCGCGACCAATGCCTGTTCATCGTTGGCGAGCTTTTTCAGTACATCACGCACGCGCATGTCGAGCAGGCGCAACTGGCGGGCCAGGTCATGTGCGTCACGCACCTCGAACGCATCGCGGATGTAACCGGCAAGCCGTTCCAGATGGCGCAGGTACGCTTCGATTTCCAGGCACAAGCCCAACCGGTGTTCACGGCGCAGGTAGGCGAGGAAATCGTGAATTTGCGCGTTGAGCTCGAAACGATTGGGGCTCTTGGCCACAGGCACAAGAATGTCCAGACGAATCCACTGGTCGAGCAGGGCGGTGGTGTCCACTGGTGTGCTATCGGGCAACTGGGCTGAAAGCTGAGCGCGTAGCTCTATCAGGCTTAGTGTGCCGGTATCGAAACGCTCGCAGAGCGGCTCGAGTAACGTCCAGTGTTCGGCAAGGGCACGCAATACGCGCTTTGGATCGATCATTGAAGTGCGGGTCGCTCAATCAATAAAAGCGCTGATTGTACTGCATTGAACCGAAACTTATGACGCTTCAACCGATCAGAGGCTATGTGTGATCGGTTTGGCAGTACGTTTTGATGGACCTGACGTATTTCGGCAGTTTGCGACTTTTGCCAGGGATTTACCCGGCTATACAGGCACTATGTTGCCCATATGGCTAGCTCGGCAAGTTGGCATGTTTTGCGCAAGTGTCTGAATCGACTCGTTTGAGATGAATTTTATGTCTGCAGTGGCGGCTATGTATCACGATGATTGCTGGGCGGCGCTTGATGCGCCGCACGACCTATCCTGGGATCAACAGGCGATTACGGATCGCAATGAAGCGCTGGCGTTTATCCAGCGCTTCGAAAGCCGGCTGTGCATCTATTCGCATTTCGAAGAGGCGCTGTACGGCCAGTACACCTTCGTTATGCCGAGTACCGAGCATGGCAGCATCACTATCTTGCCCAACCAAAATGCCTGGCACTCTACGTTTCAGGCTATTCCGGCGGCGGCGATAGAGCCCACCGGTGTGCATATATTGCCAGGTGAAGTGCTCGGGCATTCCGGGGTTTACCTGAAAATCCCGAATAAATGCCGTTTGCTGGCTTCAAGCGAACTACCTTTTCAAAATGGCCTGCGACTTCTGATCAAGCGCTACCGCGAAGAAAACGATGATTTCCTGCCGGTATTGCTCAAGCGCGACCTGCGCAGCTACGAGTCGCGGATGCCGTCGCTGGAGTTGTATCGGATCAATCCTGCGCATCTGACTCATATGTCCAGCGACAGCATCCGCCTGCTGCGCAAAGCCGTTGTTGGCCGCCTGCTTACCCTGTTTGCAGGGATTGAGGCTTAATCCGCGCCGCTTTTAGTTAGTTTCCGCTGCAACCTTCTTTTTAGCGTCCGCACAGGGCCGATTTCTCACTCAATTGTGCCGTCCGGCATCGTTGGCCTTTCCGCTTGCCGTGTTTCCAGCCACAATTCACCTGTCAGGTTCGATTTCTTGTTATTCGGGCCGAGGTATTTTGCCGCGCACTCGGCCGTTGGAGCGCGGCGTGAGCGGCGTGATAGGCACAATCGGCGTTACTGAATCTAGCCTTTACCAGACGCCTTAATCGTCTGGGCAACAGGAGCTGAGCATGAGCAGCAGTGATCGCGTAATAATTTTCGACACCACCCTGCGTGATGGTGAACAAAGCCCGGGCGCCTCGATGACCGGTGAAGAAAAGCTGCGCATTGCCAAAGCTCTTGAACGCCTGCGCGTGGACGTAATTGAAGCGGGCTTCGCGATTGCAAGTCCGGGTGACTTTGCGGCGGTGAAGGCGATTGCCGATCACATCAAGGACAGCACGGTTTGCAGTTTGTCCCGTGCTGTAGACGCCGATATCGACCGTGCGGCTGAAGCCCTGGCCGGCGCCAACTCCGGGCGGATTCACACCTTCATCGCCACCAGCCCGATCCATATGCAGTACAAGCTGCGCATGCAGCCCGAGCAGGTTATCGAGCAGGCGGTGCATGCCGTTAAACGGGCGCGTAATCAATGCGCCGACGTTGAGTTCTCCTGTGAAGATGCCGGGCGCTCCGAGATTGATTTCCTTTGCCGCATCATCGAAGCCGCCATCGATGCGGGTGCGACCACCATCAATATTCCCGACACTGTTGGCTATGCGATACCGCATCAATACGCCGCCACCATTGGTGAGTTGCTGCAGCGCGTGCCGAATGCCGACAAAGCGGTGTTCTCGGTGCATTGCCATAACGACCTCGGGCTGGCTGTTGCCAACTCGTTAGCCGCGGTGGTGGCAGGTGCGCGTCAGGTTGAATGCACCATCAACGGTTTGGGCGAGCGTGCAGGCAATGCGGCGCTCGAAGAAATCGTCATGGCGATTAAAACCCGTGAAGACCTGCTGGGTGTGCACACCAACATCGACACGCCACATATCCTCAGCACCTCGCGCATGGTCTCGGGAATTACCGGTTTCCCGGTGCAGCCAAACAAGGCCATCGTAGGCGCCAATGCCTTCGCCCATGAGTCGGGCATCCATCAGGATGGCGTGCTTAAACACCGTGAAACCTACGAGATCATGTCGGCGCAATCCGTCGGCTGGCACACCAACAAAATGGTCATGGGCAAGCACTCGGGGCGTAACGCTTTCCGTACCCGGCTTGATGAGTTGGGGATTGTTCTGGCCGGTGAGGCTGAGTTGAATGCAGCCTTTGCCCGCTTCAAGGATCTGGCGGACAAGAAGCACGAAATTTTTGACGAAGACCTGCAAGCGCTGGTCTCCGAGACACTGGCCGCCGAAGCACCCGAGCACTTCAAGTTGGTCACGCTGGAAGTCGCCAGCAAAACCGGTGAAGTGCCCGATGCCAAAGTGGTGATCAGCGTTGCCGGCATTGAGCACAGCGCCCGCTCGGCAGGTTCTGGGCCGGTGGATGCGACTTTCAAGGCGCTGGAGCAGATTGCCCGGTCTGCGGCCACCTTGCAGCTCTACTCGGTAAACGCGATCACCCAAGGCACAGACTCGCAAGGCGAGGTGACTGTTCGCCTGGAGAAGGGTGGCCGTATTGTTAATGGTAATGGTGCCGACACCGATATTCTGGTGGCCTCGGCCAAAGCCTACATTGATGCCTTGAATCTCATGCAAATGGGCCTCAAGGCGCATCCACAGGTAGCTGACGTTTGATTCCAGAATTACGCCGCCGTGCTTATCTAAGCGCCATGCAGGTTGCCACTTGGCTGCCGCGTGGCGTGCTGCCATTTGCTGCACCATCGCGGCCCGAACTGCTTGAGGTTCTCCCGGTCGAACCGGAAATGGCTGCTACACCAACTGCCGAGCCCGTTGCACAACAGCGCGTGCAAGCGGCTGAAACTGCCGAACGTGAACCCGCCCGACCGGTGGCAACCGCACAGGGCGCAGCGGGGCTGCAAAGTGTCCGCGCGCAACTTGAAGGCGCACGTCCGCAAACGCCAGCGCGTAATAATCCACCGGCGAATGATGATGGCGAAACTGAAAAAGCTGAGGCTACGACTGAGGTCAGTGCCAAGCCGGTTGCGGTACAGCCGCCGCGTTTTGCTTTGCAGTTACTGAAGGCCGGGGCGTGCCATGTTCTGGTTGAATTGCCCACTGGCGAGGCGTTGCAAGGGCGCGACCCGGCTTACTTGCTGCTCAAAGACTTGCTGCGTGCCGCTGACCTGCCGGACAGCCCGCAGATAATCGGTGAGCCGGTGCGCTGGCCATTGTTGTCACGCGGCAACATGGATCAAGGCCCGGCGGCGGCGCTGGAGTTTGTGCAGTCATTTACCGCCGCACGCATCGAAGAACAGGGCGGTTGCAGCTGCCTGTGGCTGGTTGGATTACCGGCTATTCGTTTTGCCGGCGATGCGCACGAAGACGCCTATAACCGCGAGTTGCAGGTCGAAGGTGTCGGCGCGGCCTGGGCATTGCCCGGGTTGGAGTTGTTAATGGATGAGCCAGCCCGCAAGGCTGAGCTTTGGCAAGCGATGCGCCGAGTGCGCCAACGTTGGATGAGTCAGGCTGAATGAGTGACGCAATTAGTTTTCGGCCGATGACAGAGGCAGATATCGAAACAGTTTTGAAAGTGGAATACGCAGCGTTCAGTCACCCCTGGACGCGCGGCACCTTTCTCGACAGCATTAAATCGTATGACTGCTGGGTGATGCTTGAAGGCAATCAGCAGGTCGGTCACGGCGTAATCAATGTAATTCTGGATGAAGCGCACCTGCTCAATATCACCGTAAAGCCCGAAAGTCAGGGGCGTGGGTTGGGCCTGCGCCTGCTCGAACACCTGATGCAGCGCGCCCTGCAACTGAAAGCCGGTGAGTGCTTTCTGGAAGTTCGGGCCAGCAACGAAACTGCGTATCGCCTTTATGAGCGTTACGGCTTCAATGAGATTGGCCGTCGTCGTGACTACTATCCGGCCGTTGGCGGGCGTGAAGACGCGCTGGTCATGGCGTGTACCCTGATCGACTGATTGCGCATACAGATAAAGCCCTCAAGTTGTTCACCGGCTTGAGGGTTTTTTGCTTGGGCCGGGCAATCGCCGCTTGCGGCATCAACGCGCGTGACTGTGACTCACAGGTCAAGTAGCTTGTCATGCTCAGCATGTCTTGCGTATTGTGCGCGCTTGAATACCCGGGAGAAGCACCATGAGTGACTTACAGCAACTGCTCGACAATAACGCTCGCTGGGCGGAGTCGATCACTCAAAGGGACCCTGAGTTCTTCGCCAAACTGGCCAAGCAGCAGACGCCCGAATACTTGTGGATCGGGTGTTCCGATGCTCGCGTTCCGGCCAACGAAATCGTTGGCATGTTGCCAGGCGATCTGTTTGTTCACCGCAATGTTGCCAACGTGGTGCTGCATACCGACATGAACTGCCTGTCGGTTATCCAGTACGCCGTGGATGTGCTCAAGGTCAAACATATTCTGGTCACCGGCCACTATGGTTGCGGCGGCGTGCGTGCGGCCATGCAGAACACCCAATACGGGCTGATTGACGGCTGGCTGCGCAATATTCGCGACCTCTATTACGAGCACTGCAAGAGCCTCGAAACACTGCCGACCGAAGAGGCGCGGGTAGACCGCCTTTGCGAGCTGAATGTGATCCATCAGGTGGCCAACGTCAGCCACACCAGCATCGTCCAGAATGCCTGGCATCGCGGCCAGCCGTTGTCGGTGCATGGCTGCATTTACGGGATTAAAGACGGTCGCTGGAAAGACCTCAACGTCACCGTCGAAGGTATTGATCAGCTGCCCAACCAATACCGCCTGCGTCCGCTCGGGCAAAGCTGAAGCCTATGAATAACTCACGCATGTTGGCCATGGCTGGCCTGTTGTTGGCAGTGTTGTGTTGGTCGGGAAATGCTTTGGTCGCACGCGCGTTCAACGGTGAAATACCGCCGTTTACGCTGGCGTTCTGGCGTTGGTTGCTGGCGCTGTCGTTGTTGCTACCGTTTGTCATCCGGCCTTTGCTGCGCCATCGTCAAGCGCTGCGCAATGCCGGCTGGCGCCTCTTGGTGCTCGCGGCAACCGGCGTTGCCGCCTATAACTCGCTGCTCTATACCGCGGCGCACAGCACCGCTGCGATCAACATTACGCTGGTTAATACCTGTCTGCCGCTGATGACTTTTATCGGCGGTGGTTTGCTGTTGGGCGAGTGGCCGCTGCGCCGCGCCTGGTTCGGCATGGCATTGGCAGCGCTGGGTTTGCTGGTGCTGATCAGCCGTGGCAGTTTCGCTACATTGCAGACGTTGTCGTTCAATCGTGGCGATTTAATCATGCTGGTCGCGGTGGCAGATTGGGCCCTTTATTCGCTGTTGCTGCGTCGCTGGGCGTCGTACTTGCAGCCAATTCCACCGTTGGCTTTGCTGGGCATGCTGATGCTGTTGGGCGTGCCGATGATCATGCCGTTCTACCTGTATGAACTCAGTCAGGGCGCGACATTTACGCCAACCCCGAGCACGCTGGCGGCAATTGGTTACACCGCGGTATTTGCCTCACTGGTCGCGTATCTGGCATGGAATCACGGCATCCGGGTCATGGGCGCGGCCAAAGCGGCGCTGACCAATTACCTGATGCCAGTATTCACCGCCATTCTCGGCTGGCTGCTGCTGGATGAGGGGCTGCAAGGCTTCCATTGGGTTGGTGGCGCACTGATCTTCTCCGGGCTGTTGTTGGCCACTCAGATCAAAAGCAACGCGCCAGCGCCTGTGCCCGCTCAAGCACGGGCGATCGATTAACTGGGGATTTGAAACTGCAGCGCGCCCAGCGCCAGTTTCATCCACAGCATCGAGGCCAAAAAGCCCAGTACGCTTAGCGTGGTAAAACCGACCACGATCCCCAGCGCGATTTGCTTCCACAAACCGGCAAAGTTGTTGCCCGATTTCGGCTGATAGCGCTCGAAATCGGGTTCAGCGTGCAGGCGTTCTGCGCGCAGGTTATCGAAATTAGTGTCCACAGGTGTTCTCCACGAAATCAGCGAGCTGGACGTACCGGATGTGTGCAGGCCAGGGCGCGAATCAAGCTGCGGATTATGCGGCTGTTCGGCCATCTCGGTAAGCTGATTTAGCTGCCATCAGGCAGATTTTTTTGCAGCGCAGAGCGGGCATGAATGCAATTGCAGCCAGGGCCTTAAGCGCGGTCTGCTGGTTTTTCGCGCCGCGCAAAATTTGCCTGCAGGCGAAACTGCGGTATGTTGCCGCGATGCCGTCAGCTCATTGCGCAACTATTCAGCAAGCGTTGAGCTGGCTCCCATTCAAGACGTATCGAGGTCGTTCAGCATGCACACCGATTCACTCCAGGACACCGTCGCACCAGAAGGCGTTTGCTATGGTTGCGGCTCCAGCAATCCGCATGGCCTGCATGTTAAGAGCTTCTGGCATGAAGACGGTGTGCATGTAATGGCCGAGCACTTGCCCGACAGCAAATATTGCGGATGGCCAGAACTGGTCTACGGCGGGCTGATCGCGATGCTGGTGGATTGCCATTCCAACTGGACGGCAATGGCCTATCACTACCGTGAGGAAGGCCGGCAACTCGGCAGCTTGCCGCGCATTGACTGTGTGACCGGCAATCTCGGCATCAAATTCATCAAACCGACACCCATGGGCGTGCCGCTGACTCTGCGCGCCAAAGTCGAGGGCGAAGTCGGGCGCAAGAGCCGTATTATCTGCGAGGTGTATGCCGGTGATGTGCTTACCGCGATTGGCGACTCGATATTTGTGCGGGTCGATACCGCACAGTTAAGCGCTGCTGCGCACGGGCGTAACGAGCAATAAGCAACGCTAAGCGTTTGCGCTTGGCTTGATCAGGCTGAGCCTTTACAAAGCGCCAGGGGCTGCAAACAAGGCTCGCTGACTTGGCCGGCGACGCTGAATTAAAAAGCCCCGCACAGGGCGGGGCAAAGGGAGCGAGTTGAGCGCCGCAAAGCCGCGCCCAGTACACCCCAGCATCAGCAATGCCTTACAACATGGTCAGCAAACTGGTGTGCGGTATAGCCTGAAAATCAATCGACATCATCAAGCTCAGAGCGCTGATGGTGACGATCGAAAAGGCGAACAGCTTGCGCGCCCAGAGGCGGTCATCCACGGCGCGGTAGCCGGAAAGCGCGATTACCAACCACCAGGCACTGACCAGCAACGCGATTAACAAGTAGCCATAACCGGCGAAACCGGTGAGGGTTAGCAGCAACGATGCGCCAGTAAATGCCAGGATATAGAGAACAATCTGCAGCTTGGTCGCGTCTATCCCACGCTTAACCGGCAACACAGGAATACCCGCCGCCTGGTAATCGCTGAGGCGGAATATGGCAATGGCGAAGGAGTGCGGCATCTGCCATAAGCAGAAGATCAGCAGCAGCACTGCTGCACCGGTGTCGAACTGACCTGTGACTGCGCAGTAACCCACGACCGGTGGCATCGCTCCGGACAAGCTGCCCACCAGGGTGCCGTATTCCGAGGTGCGCTTGAGCCACAAGCTGTAGAGCCCGACATACACCACATAGCCCACCGCCGCCAGGGCAGTGGCAAGTGGCGTTGTCTTGAACCACAGCAAGCTGAACCCGGCGAGCCCCAGGACGACGCCATGGGCCAGCGCTGCCTTGAGCGAGATTTTGCCGGTGACCAGCACCCGGTCGCGGGTGCGCGCCATGTGCTGGTCGATATCGCGGTCAATGCAGTTGTTCATTACGCATCCACTGGCCACCACCAGCGATAAGCCAATCACGGTAGACAGCAGTAACATCAGGTCGATATGGCCCTGCGCTGCCAGGAAGTATCCACCTGCAACGGCAATCAGATTGCCGAAGATGATTCCGGGCTTGGTGATCAGAAGATAGCGTTTGAACTTCATGGTCACATCCACGGCATCATCAGTTGGTCGGCATTGACCATAATCCAGATGGCCAGCCCTACCAGCATCACGATGATCAACACCGTGAACAGGAAGGCCAGCAGATTCCAGCGGCCTTCAGACGATGTGTTCATGTGCAGGAAGCAAACCAGGTGCACCAGGACCTGAACCACGCCCAGCACCACCATCGAAGTTAGCGCCACACTGCGCGAGAAATCGCCGCTCATGACCATCGCGAACGGAATCACCGTGAGGATTACCGAGAGGATAAAACCGATGGCGTAGGACCGCACGCTGCCGTGGCTTTCACCGGCATGACTGTGTGCTTGTGCGTGGCTCATTGGGCAACTCCCATCAGGTAAACAACGGTGAAGACGCAGATCCAGACGATGTCGAGGAAGTGCCAGAACAGGCTCAAGCACGACAAGCGAGTGGTGTTCTGAGGCGTCAGACCGCGGGTGTAAACCTGCGCCATCATGACCACCATCCACACCAGCCCGGCGGTTACGTGCAAACCGTGCATGCCGACCAAGGTGAAGAACGAGGAGAGGAAGGCGCTGCGATTCGGTCCAAAACCTTCTGCGATCAGGTGATGGAACTCATTGATTTCCATGCCAATGAAGCCAAGGCCGCAGAGGAATGTGAGGAACAGCCAGGCAATGGTTTTGCCTTTATCAGCTTTGTGCGCCGCCAGCATGGCCATGCCGTAGGTGCAGCTGCTCACCAGCAGCAGGGCGGTTTCGACCAGCACATAAGGCAGCTCGAAAATGTCCTTGCCGCTTGGGCCGCCTGCGGTGTGATTAACCAGCACTGCATAGGTTGCAAACACGCTGGCGAACAGAATGCAGTCGGTCATCAGGTACAGCCAGAAGCCGAAAACCGTCATGTCACCGCTGTCATGCCCGTGATCATGTTCGTGGGCCGAGTCCGCGTCGTGTTGCGAGTCAAGAATTGCCGTAGACATGCGAATTACACCTCTTGCGCAAGTTGCTGGGCGTGTTTTGCGGATGTCTGCGCCCGGTTGTTGGTATGCGCCGACTCACGCGGGAAGCGCTGGTTTTCGATACGCTCGATTTCATCCGGCTGCACGTAGTAGTCAACGTCCTGGTTGTAGCTGCGCACAACGAAGGTGGCGACCATGGCGATGAAAGTCAGACCTGCGAGCCACCAGATGTGCCAGACCATGGCAAAGCCGAATACCGCCCCGACCAGGCCGATAATCAGACCTGCAGCCGTGTTTTTGGGCATGTGGATCGGGCTGTAACGGGCCGGGCGCAGGTAGGCCGTATCGTTTTCTTTCATCTCGTGGAATGCATCGATTGCATGCACAGTGGGTAGCTGCGCAAAGTTGTAAAACGGAGGTGGCGATGAGGTGGACCATTCCAGGGTACGGCCGCCCCATGGATCGCCAGTGTGGTCACGCAGCGCATCGCGGTTTTTGATGCTGACCAGAATCTGGGCGATCTGGAATGCAATGCCGCAAAAAATCAGCACCGCGCCAAAGAAGGCGACAATCAGGTACGGATGCCACAGCGGGTTGTCGTAGTGGTTCAGGCGACGGGTCATGCCCATGAAGCCCAGCACGTAGAGCGGCATGAACGCCACGAAAAAGCCCGTGATCCAGCACCAGAAGGCGCACTTGCCCAGACGCTCGTCGAGCTTGAAGCCAAAGGCTTTAGGGAACCAGAAAGTGAAACCAGCCAGGTAACCGAATACCGCCCCGCCAATAATCGTGTTGTGGAAGTGAGCAATCAGAAACAGGCTGTTGTGCAATACATAGTCGGCCCCGGGAACGGCTAGCAGTACGCCGGTCATGCCGCCCACGGTGAAGGTCACCATAAAGCCCAGAGTCCAGAGCACCGGCGTGGTGAAGTGCAGGCGGCCACGGAAAATGGTGAACAGCCAGTTGAACAGTTTCACCCCGGTGGGTACCGAGATGATCATGGTGGCAACACCGAAGAAGGCGTTTACGTTAGCGCCGGAGCCCATGGTGAAGAAGTGGTGCAGCCAGACCACGAAGCCCAGAATGGTGATGGCTGCAGTCGCCCAGACCATTGAGGTGTAGCCGAACAGACGTTTGCCGGTAAAGGTGGAGATCACTTCCGAGAACACACCAAAGGCCGGCAGGATCAGGATATACACCTCTGGATGGCCCCAGGCCCAGAACAGGTTGATGTACATCATGGCGTTGCCGCCAAGCTCGTTGGTGAAGAAGTGCATGTCCAGATAGCGGTCCAGGCTGAGCAGCGCCAGAGTCGCGGTGAGAATCGGGAACGAGGCAACAATCAGAATGTTGGTGAATGTGCAGGTCCAGGTGAAGATCGGCATTTGCATCAGCTTCATGCCGGGCGTGCGCATCTTCAGCACGGTCACCAGGAAGTTGACCCCCGTTAGCAGCGTGCCCAAACCGGATAACTGCAAGGCCCAGATGTAATAGTCGACTCCCACTCCCGGGCTGTATCCAAGCTCCGACAACGGTGGATAAGCAACCCAGCCGGTGCGCGCGAATTCACCCACGCCCAGCGACACGTTGACCAGAATCGCACCGGCGACAAATAGCCAGAAGCTCAGTGAGTTGAGGAACGGGAAGGCCACGTCGCGAGCACCGATTTGCAGCGGTACGGCGATGTTCATCAAGCCGACCATGAACGGCATGGCCATGAAAATGATCATGATCACACCGTGGGCGGTGAAGATCTGGTCATAGTGTTCTGGCGGCAGGAAACCGTGATTGGCGCCCTCGGCCATCGCGAGCTGGCCGCGCATCATGATGGCGTCCGCGAAGCCGCGCAGCAGCATGATCATGGCGACGAAGATGTACATGACGCCGATTTTTTTGTGGTCAACCGAGGTCAGCCATTCGGTCCACAAGTACGACCACTTGCGGTAATAAGTCAGGGCCGCCACGACGGCCAGGCCAATCAGGGCGACGACTGCCAGAGTGCCCATGACAATGGGGACGTCCAGGGGCACTGCGTCAAGCGTTAACAAGCCAAACATCAGTGATTACTCCTTGATACTTGCGTTCATGGGCATTTGCATGGGCTGCTTGCTGTTCATCCCGGCCTCAGCCTGATTGCCATCAAGCAACGTCGAGGGGCCGTGCATGTACTGCATGAGAATTGAGTGATAGAGCGTTGGGCTTACCGCCGCGAAGTACTGCACCGGCGCTTTTTCGCTGGGCTTTACCAACTGCGGATAATTGTTCTGATCCAACTGGGTGGGGGCGGCTTTGACCTTGCTGACCCAGGCATCGAAGCCCTTCTGGGAGGTGGCTATGGCCTTGAACTTCATGTCTGAGAAGCCGTCGCCACTGAAGTTGGCGGACAGGCCGTCGAAGCTACCTTCGTGGTTCGCGATCAGGTGCAGCTTGGTCTGCATGCCAGCCATGGAGTAAATCTGGCTTCCCAGTTGTGGGATGAAGAACGAGTTCATCGCATTCTGCGAGGTGATCTGAAAGCTCACCGGCGTGTCGGTCGGGAAGGCGATCTCGTTAACCGTGGCAATGCCTTGTTCCGGATAGATAAACAGCCATTTCCAGTCCAGCGAAACCGCCTGAATTACGATTGGCTTAACGTCCGAGTCGAGCGGACGGTAAGGATCCAGTTCGTGGGTGGTGGTCCAGGTGATAGTGCCCAGTACTGCGACGATTGCGCAGGGCACCAACCAGACAACCAACTCGATTGGCGTGGAGTGAGCCCAGTTCGGCTTATAAGTGGCTTTGGTGTTGGACGCGCGGTATTTCCAGGCAAATGCCAGCGTCATCACGATTACCGGGATCACGACTATTAGCATCAGCAAAGTCGCGGTAATAATCAGTGACTTCTCATCGACGCCGACCTGACCCTTGGGGTCGAGCAAGGTCATTTTGCAACCACCCAGCATGAGCAAGGGCAGCCACGTCAGTCGTTTCAGGTATCCAAGATACTGCTCAGTTTTCATCTTGCGGCCTTAATGGATGAATTGACCCCGGCGCCTGCCCTCTCTGTTCAGGGCGCCGATGCCGACACGGTCCTGACGGCGCTTGCTGTCGGACGTTTTTTTGCGCAAAACTCAGCTGCCGCAATAACGCCAGACGAAGTTGTCCCGTCCAGTTCTCGCGAGGCGAAACTGAGTTGTGCGCTGTTTGGAATATTGTTAGTCAGCGTATGCGTGACCCCGTGAGGGGTTTGCTGCGGACAATCCTTTGAGGTGAATCCCACTGAACGGTTTGAGCCGACGGGTTATTCAGCCACCACGAGCAATGCCTGCGCGTGGAGTTACCCTTCGCTGGCTCGTGTGGAATTTCACAGATCCGTATGAAGGGTGGCGCAATTATTACAAGTTATTGCGGTGGTAACTTCAAGTTACAAATAGCCAGCTGTGCCTCGATGAAGGCCCAAGATACGGATCTTTTCTGGCGATGGAAGTTTGTTAGGTCCCTATCAAATCTGGCCTGTAGCGACTTTTAAGCAGGCAAAATCGCACTCCGGAGGTGCGACGCCAGGTCGCAGCTTTGCTGTGGAAAACTGCTGCCAAATTGATCTGTGTCCATAGTTTTGTACGGATTTTCTGCTAAGGATGTCGCGCTACGTTGTCCGTTCAATGCCAGAGCAATGCGTTGTGGTTGACTTAATCGTGCCCGCGCATGGCTCATTCGCTCGCTCAAAATGCTGACTCAAAGGCAATCTGTGCCCTGCAATATTGTGCGCTTGGCGCTTCAGATTGGCATTTCGCGAACAGCAGTTAGCCACTCACATGCTCAATCTGAGTCTCAAGCTGCTGGAGGTCGCTCTCGGGGTTGCACGCATAGCCTGTGAGAATCTATTACATAATTAATATGCATTTGATAAATGTCTGATGCCGGCTGATTCTTACTTGCTGTTCTCCACCCACGCCTTATTCACCCAGACAAGTAAGTTTTTATGAGCCAAGTTGTTGCGCTACACCCATGGAAGAGAGCCGAGCACCTGACCAGTGAGAACAATAAATTACTGATTGATGGGGTTCAGGCCGAGTCGTTGATTGCTCAATACGGCTCGCCGCTTTATGTGTATTCGGAAACCCGCCTGCGTGAAAACGCGCTGGATATCCTCAGCAATTTCCGCCGCGAGCACGCCAACACCCGCGTGTGTTTTGCCAGTAAGGCGTGCGCCAATCTGGCCGTGCTTAAGGTCTTCAAGGATTGCGGTTTGGCGGTCGAGGTCAACTCCGGCGGTGAGTTCTACAAAGCCTGTGTTGCCGGATACAAACCTGCCGACATGGTGTTCAACGGGGTGGCCAAGCAGCGTGGTGAACTACGCGAGGTGATCGCGGCCGGCATTGGCGCTATCAACGTCGATTCGCTGAGCGAGGTCCAACGCATTCTTGAGGTGGCCACCGAGTTGAAGCAGCAGGCTCGCCTGACTTTGCGCATTATTCCCGAGATTCAGGGCGGCGCAGCAGCAGGCTGGCAAACCGGTACATCAAGCTCCAAGTTCGGCATGACCAGCCTTGAGCAAGCTGCCGCGATCGAGCTGATGGTGCAGCACCCGGATGCCTTGAAAATGGTCGGTGTGCACGCGCACATTGGTACTCAGGTAAACGACATAGCGATTTACGAGGCTGAGGCACAGTTCTTAATCGACTACGTCCGCCACGTTTGCGAGATGCTGCCGTACCCGCTGGAGCATGTGAACCTCGGCGGTGGCTTTCCGAAAAACTACAGCAGTGCGCAAGAGAACTTTAGCCGTGTGGCCGCGCATTACTGCGAAAACTATCGCACCAGTATCGACTTCGCCCAACTCTCCAGGCATCTGATCAAACCGATTGCTGCAGCGTTGGGCGAACAAATAGAAATCATCGTCGAGCCCGGGCGCAGCATGGTCAGCGACACGGCTATTTTGCTCAGTCGCATCGAAGCCAGGAAGCAGCGCCAGAACAATCCGGTGTATTACCTCGATGCCGGTTACAGCGTACTGTTCGACATCTATCACGGCTGGTATTTCCACATGGTCAACGCCTCGCGCGCGGACGATGTGCAAACCAAGAACTGTCGCATGGCCGGCCCGCTGTGTGACAGCAGTGACACCTACTACGACATCGAAGGTGAGGGCGCGGTCAGTTCTTTGCTGGCGGCTGAGCCTGCATTGAATGCGCATCGCAGCGTGCTGGAAAAGGTTCTGGTCAACCAACCCAATCTGCGTGAATTGCCGGCAGATACCGGCATGGGCGACATAATTGCCTTATTGGATGTGGGCGCTTATGCGCTGGAAAACATGACCGAATATTGTGGCCGCCAGGCTGCCGCAGCGGTGATGGTCGACTTGCAACAAGGCAGCCGGCTAATCCGCCGCCGTGCACAATATGAAGACCTGCTCAACTACGACGTCGACTGACCTGGCCACCTGCTGGTGCCATACCGAGAACGCCCGGCTCGCAAGACTCGGGCGTTTTTGATTTACAGGGTAAGGATGATGCATGACGGCTAAAGCGCGACGAGTGTTTGCCAGTACGCTGTTGCATGCGGTTTCGCCTACTATGACCGCTGGTTGGGTGGAGAATCGTATGCTGTCGCCGCGTGAGCGCTTGTTGCGCAATTTGGACTGGAACCTGCTGTACACATTTCTGGTGATTGTCGAAGAAAGCAGCATCACCGGCGCTGCGCGCAAACTCGCCCTCAGCCAGCCCAGCGTTAGCAACGCGCTGAAGCGCTTGGAAGCGCATTTGGGCATGCGCCTGATCCACCGCAAAAAGGGCATGTTCTCGCTGACGGAGCAGGGCTTGCGGGTGTACGAGTATGTGTCTTCGGCTGGCAGCATTATCGACTCAATGGCTGAGCAGTTCGCTGGTGAAGCCGATGCCGTACTTGGCGAGTTGCATATTCAGGTCGCCAGTCATGTCAGTTGCCAGTCTTTCGATGACACGCTGGTCAATTTTCATCAGCGCTACCCCAAAGTGCTGCTCAC
The DNA here is from genome assembly GCF_013277615.1 of Pseudomonas sp. MS19. Classification (NCBI taxonomy): domain Bacteria; kingdom Pseudomonadati; phylum Pseudomonadota; class Gammaproteobacteria; order Pseudomonadales; family Pseudomonadaceae; genus Pseudomonas; species Pseudomonas sp. MS19. The sequence goes on from NZ_VBTO01000013.1 coordinate 23,514, forward strand.
GCTCAGCTCGCAGCCGAGCGCCGATATTGTCAATGCTGTTGCGCATGGGCAGTTGCACATCGGTATCAGCAACAAGAAAACCGCCCAGACCGGCCTGCATTTCGACCTGCTTGGTTACGAGCAGATGGCCTTTTACTGCGGTGCTCGCCATCCGTTGTACGGCAAACCAGATCTCACCGCAGCGGATATGCGCGGCCAGGCCTATGTCTCGTTCGAGAGTGATCAGCCAGGCGATGGCCTCAGTGCGGTTAGCGCAGTGCGCGCCGAGTTGCAGTTTTGGGGCAAGTTGGTTGCCGTGTCGCCCAACGAGGAAGAAGTGCGCCGCCTGATCCTCGCCGGCCTTGGTTTTGGTGCATTGACCGTCGAAGGCGCCAAGCCCTTCGTCGAACAGAAGATTCTTTTCCAGCTACCACCCTACGACAACCTGCCTGTCAACGAGGTGTATCTGGTTACCCCGGAAAATCAGTTGTTGACTGACGTTGAGCAACTTTTTATTGCCATGCTCAGGGAAGCATCAGTGGCGGCGGTACGGGAGCGGTTTTTTAAATCTTAGGCGGCGGGTTGCTGTAAGTGGTGATTGCTGTTTAGTTCAGTGAGGCGGTTTAATGCTGATAAAAACAGTACTCTTTGAAGCGCAATGCTCATTACTGCTGCAGTTTGCTAATGCTACATTTTAATTACAGTCAGGCCGGATTTGCTTGGTCGTTTATATGTTTATCTCATTCTGAATATAGGCTCCAGCAGTTCTGCGTTTAATTAATAATTGCAGAGGAAAGTCGCCGCGCGCCAGTTTATGCGCCGCAATCCAATATGCCCGCGAGCTCCATGCACTTGCGACTTTGGCAGGAGATTGGCTGCGGACGGAACTAATGAATGTCGTCTACTTTGACAGGATTTGGCGGCTAATTTCTGCAAAATTGCAATGATTTCAATAGGCCATATTGTTGCCAATGATGGCACTTTCGAAACTGACGTCGATTCAATCCAAAAGGAGTGGCCTGTTTCTGACTTAACTAAGACTGAGCGTTGCAGGCGTGTTTATACTTTGAATTCGACTTGTTCCATCAGTAACTATGTTCTGGTGTAACGCTGAGCTAACTCAGCTGTCGAGCGAAAATCTATAAAAGTCTATGGTAATTATTTATCAATGGAAGGATCCAAATATGACTATGCAAGGGAAGTGGCTATCGGGGATCGCATTTGCTGTTGCAACCGCTATCGGTTCACCTACGGTATTGGCGGCAGACAAGCCTAATATATTGGTTATCTTCGGTGATGATGTTGGTGTTACCAATATCAGCAGCTACGGTGAAGGGATTGTGGGTTATGAGACGCCGAACATCGATAGCATCGCTAAGGAAGGTATGAAATTTACCGACTACTACGCGGAGAACAGCTGCACAGCTGGGCGTTCTACCTTTATCACCGGGCAAACCATTTTCCGAACAGGGCTGTCGAAAGTCGGCTTGCCGGGTGCCAAAGTCGGGCTTCAGGCGCGTGATGTCACTATTGCCCAGGCGCTCAAGTCGCACGGCTATGCGACAGGTCAATTTGGTAAGAATCACTTGGGTGACCGTGATGAGTATCTGCCCACCAATCATGGTTTTGATCAATTCTACGGCAACCTGTATCACCTCAATGCCGAAGAAGAACCTGAGCGTGCAATGTGGCCGAAGGATGATCAGGAGTTTATCAAGACTGCTTCCCCGCGCGGTGTAATCAAGTCTTCCGCTGACGGCAAAATCGAAGACACTGGTGCGCTGACCTCCAAGCGCATGGAAACCATTGACGACGATACAACCCAAGCCGCCATCAACTTCATGGAGAAACAGGTCAAGGCGGATAAACCTTTCTTCGTGTGGATGAACACCACCCGCATGCACATGTTTACCCATGTGCGTGATTCAATGAAAGGCCAGAGCGGCATGCCCGGCAATAAGTACGCCGACGGCATGATCGAGCACGACGGTGACGTGGGTAAGCTGCTCAAATCGCTGGATGATTTGAAAATCGCCGATGACACCATCGTGGTTTACACCACCGATAACGGCCCTAACCAGTTCTCCTGGCCAGATGCTGCCACAACGCCTTATCGCAACGAGAAAAACTCAAACTGGGAAGGGGCTTATCGCGTACCTGCGATGGTCCGCTGGCCCGGCCACATCAAGCCAGGAACTGTATCTCGCGAAATGTTCTCGGGTCTTGACTGGTTCCCAACCCTGTTGGCAGCCGCAGGCGATACAGACATCAAAGAACGCCTGCTTAAAGGGGCCGATCTTGATGGTAAGAACTTCAAGGTTCACCTTGATGGCTTTAACCAGCTTGATTACATCACCGGTAAAACCGACGAAGGTGCACGCAAAGAGTTCTACTACTTCAACGATGATACCGAGCTGGTGGGTATGCGTTTTGGTAACTGGAAGGTTGTCTTCTGCGAGCAGCGCGCGCCCGGCGGCATGAAGGTCTGGAGCGAACCTTTCGTGTGCCTCCGTCTGCCTAAGATCTTCAATCTGCGCATGGATCCGTATGAGCGTGCAGACGTTGTTTCTGACCAATACTACGACTTCCTGACCAAAAACCTGTTCATCACTGAGCAAGCGACTCAACGTTCTGCGAAGTTCCTGCAGACATTTGTCGATTATCCGCCAAGCCAGCTTCCTGCCAGCTTCAGCATCGACGAGGTCCGTGCTCGTTTAGACCAAGAGATCAAAGTCAAAATGGAAGAGGCCAAAGAGTCCCAGACTAACTGATCCATGCCAATGCCCTAGATCTTTGGGCATCTTCACAACCTGCAGCAGCCACCGCTGTTGCAGGTTTTTCTCTGTCTGATAAGGCCATTCAGATGTCGTCAGCCGCACGTTCATCCCGCGATCCCTCCGCTGGTTCCGTCCGCAACCCCAGCCCTACCTCGATGCCCCTTGCTGCTGCTCTGCTCTTCATTTCGGGCGCATCAGCGCTTGTCTATCAGGTGCTTTGGGTTAAACAGCTTTCATTGATCGTCGGTGTGGAGGTTTACGCCGTCACCACAGCAATCAGTGCGTTCTTTGCCGGGCTTGCATTGGGCGGGCTGGTTTTTGGTCGGTTTGCGGATCGCCTGAAACGGCCATTAAAACTCTACGCGGGCCTTGAGTTGTCGGTAGCTGTGTTTGGCCTAGGTGCGACGATTTTATTGGCGCAATCGGCAGGGCTGTTTGCCCGCCTCGAAAGCAACATAGGGCTGTTCGCCTGGCTGCTGCCATTTGCGCTGGTGGGGATTCCTGCGTTCTTGATGGGAGGAACCTTGCCGGTATTGATGCGCGCCCTATCACCACAAGATGGTCGATTTGGCGAGGCGGGCGGGCGGCTCTATGCGGCCAATACCGCCGGCGCCATCATCGGTACGTTGTTAGCCGCATTCGTGTTGATTGCGCAGTTTGGTGTGATTGGCAGCGCCGTCGCCGCTGCCATATTCAATGCGATAGCGGGCATTGTGGCCATGCTGGTGAGTCAGGCCGACAAGTCTCTGCCAGAAGCGGGCGCTTTTAAGCGAATACCGGCCACTGCACAGGCACGCCTGGCAATTGGGCTCTATTGCATCGCAGGCGGTGTTGCGCTGGGTTATGAAATTGTCTGGACACAGTCGATAGTGCCATTCATGAGCACGCGCGCTTTTGCATTCGCGATAGTGCTCGCCACTTACTTATTGGGGCTGGCAATCGGCAGCGCGATCTATGCGCGCCGTGCGGACCGTATCCGTGATCCTTGGGGATTGTTTGGCGTTTTGATTTCTCTGGCAGGGCTGCTTGCGCTGCTGCAAATCGCAGGCCTCGGCCGCTGGCTGATATTCGCTCAAAGCCAGGTCGAATTCTATGTGCTGTATATAACCAGCAACGAGCTCGCAGGCATGTGCGCGCGCTTCGCCATGGCCGCTCTGTGCGTCGTATTTTTACCGACCACCATTCTGGGCGCAGCATTTCCGTTGGCGTTGCGTCTTTCTGTGAATAAGGCACATGTGGGGCGTGATGTCGGCGCTGTGGTCGCGCTCAATACCTTGGGCGCAATATTCGGCGTGGCCTTGACCGGACTGGTGTTGATCCCCGCAATCGGCTTGGTGCACACACTCGGCGTGCTCGCGCTAACCGCCTGCGCCGTGGGTTGTATTGCCGCCTGGTTTGGCGCCGGTGTAAGCGTCGTCATGCGCCGCACAATCCAGTGCATTGGCTTGTTCACCGTTGTTTGCGCTGTTGTAACACCGCCGCAAAAGCTGGCAGAACTGCTGCCCGGTGCACGCAATGGCGAAATACTGTTTTATCAGGAAGGCCGCGGCAATACCGTGGCAGTAGTCAGCCAAGGGCGCGATGAGCGCAAATTCAATCGTCTGTATGTTCAGGGCGTATCGAACACTGGTGATGCAATGCCGTCGCTGCGTTACATGCGCATGCAAGCACTGCTGCCCTTACTGATTCACAACAAGCAACCCACTTCGGCGTTGGTCATTGGTTTCGGAACTGGTATCACCGCTGGGGCGATGCTGCGTTTCGACGGGCTGACAAAACCGGTAGTGGCTGAGCTTTTACCTGCCGTGCTGGAAGCCGCGCCCTTGTTCAAAGGCAACTACGGCGCTGCCCTCGACACACGGCTCGATATTCGTCTTCGCGATGGTCGCCGCGAGTTACTCAGAAATACCGATCCATACGATCTGATCACTCTCGAGCCGCCACCCCCTTCTGCCGCGGGCGTGGTTAATTTATATTCTCGTGACTTCTATGAACTGGCTGCCAGCCGTCTGCAACCGGGTGGTTTGGTCGCGCAGTGGTTGCCACTGCCAACCCAGAACAACGAAGACAGTCAGTCGCTGGTGCGCAGTTTCATCGACGTGTTCCCCCATGCGTCGCTGTGGACGACAGAGTTTCACGAGATGCTGATGATCGGCTCGCTCGACGAAATGCACCTCAATGTGCCGATGATTCAGCAGCGCTTCAAACAACCCAAAGTGATTAAGACATTGCGCGAAATCGGTATCGACTCCCCGGCAGCGCTGCTGGCGACGTGGGTAACCGATCGCGACGGCCTCGCACGCTACGCCGCTGATGCACAACCGGTAACGGATAACCACCCGCGCATTGAATACACCGGCTGGGTGCGCCCCAAGGAAATCACCCGCGTGCTCCCGACCTTACTCGCGTTGCGCAGTCCGCCTCCATTGGAGGGCAGTACAGCGGCCTACTCAGCTGAGGTCGATAACGAATGGGAACGCTTGCAACTGTTCTACTCCGCCGGCCTTAAAGCCTACAACAATGATCGCCCGGGCTGGGCACGCGATGTAAAAGACCTGATATACACCGATGGCGAAAATCCGTACTACCGCTGGTTTCTCGGATTGCCCTAGTCGAGTATCGGTATGTGCGAGTCACGTAGGACACTAATGGTAGAGCGTTGGTGATCTGGGTGACTTAGCAGTAACGATTCCGCTGCTATGCCTCAGCGACCCATGCCTCGGTGCGGGATTCTCGGTTTTTTTGTTGTATGTGCTTGGGCATAGTTCGAGGCTGTAGTTCCCGCTTTATCTGTGGTCTGAGGGCGCTTGGGTTTTCTGAAGTCATTAAGATGCAGGCGTGATGACTGCGTCCAATGAATTCTAAATTGTTGATTCATATAAGATAATTTTTAATATGCTTTTTGTTCCCTCATCCCGCATCTATTCTGCGGGGCATCGGCTGTCTTCTGGACTCATGGACAGATGAGCAGGGTGACTGATACCTTATCTAAAGGTAATACCTTTAGATAACGAGGGTTCAGTTATGGCCACTTCTATCAAAATTGATGACGAGCTGAAAAACCGCATTCAGCACTTGGCTGCTCTTCGTCAACGTTCATCCCACTGGATTATGCGCGAAGCCATAGCGCAGTATGTCGATCGTGAAGAAGCTCGCGAGGGCTTTAAGCAGGAAGCGTTGGCGTCGTGGGCAGCCTATCAGGAAACGGGTCGTCATCTGACTGGCCAAGAGGCTCGGGCCTGGCTCAATACCTGGGGTACTGAGACTGAGGCGGAGCTTCCTAAGTGCCACGATTGATCATCACTGAAGGTGCAGCCCAAGGGTTGGAGCGCTGTCGTCAGTTTCTTGTCGACAAAGGTCCGCAGATAGCACAGCGAGCGGCCCAAGCGATTGAGCGGCAATTTGCTCGTTTGGAAGGTGGCCCGGAAGTAGGTCGCCCGCTTTCAGAACTGCCGGAGTTACGTGAGCTCATTATCGAGTTCGGTGATTCGGGTTATGTGGCGCTCTATCGGCATGAGCGCGAGGATGATGCTGTTTATGTATTGGCCTTTCGGCATCAGAAAGAGGTCGGTTACTGAGCAAGCACCGAACATTGGACGCAATGTCTAATGCGCCTTGCTCATCGCTTTGATGGACGATTCCGCATGCAGGGGGGCGTGCACGTGATGACGAACAATGTTGTGCGAGTAAGCGTCTATCACCAAGCTCACGTATGCGACGTTTTTTGGGTGGCAAACAGGTCATATCCGCTACCCCCCACCTGTTCAGGTCCAGTAGCAGTCACTTGATCGATGCTCGGTTTTAATCGATTAAGGTGCCGGCGGAAGCGATGGTGGCTATCGGTGGTCTTCTGATAGGCGCATTTGCGCCGATCCAGTTGGAGGCTGACTCGCAAGATATCAAACAGCCGATCACGGCCGACTTTGCCCATCAGACCATGCTGCGCTTCCTGCTTCTGTCCCCACACTTTTATGCTGGATGGGACAGTTTTGGATAGCTGTTGATGGACAGGTATTAGGCTGAAAGCCTTGCTATGTATAGGTTCGGTGGGTTTTGTAGAAATCTGTAGGCATTAAAAAAGCCGGCTTGTGGCCGGCTTTTAGGGGGCGGTATCGAATCATTTTTGATGAATCGCTACCGCCGTATGCTGTGGCGCAAACCCTTGAGTTTGGCAGGGCGCTGACTTTAGCAAACTGGGCCTGTTCTGAACACCCTTGATCGGGGGTTGCTGATCAAACGGCAGGGTGGAGCGCGTTTTGTTCTGAGGTCCGCCGAATTTCGGGCACAAAAAAACCGGCTCTGGAGCCGGTTTTTCAGTTGTTGCTTAGTGCTTGTAAGCGGCAACAGCTTTGGTGATTTCAGCGCGGGCTGCTTCTGCGTCGCCCCAGCCTTCAACCTTGACCCACTTGCCTTTTTCGAGGTCTTTGTAGTTCTCGAAGAAGTGCTTGATTTGCTCCAGCAGCAGGGCTGGCAGGTCGGTGTATTCCTTGACGTCGACGTATAGCTGGCTCAGCTTGTCGTGCGGTACGGCAATCAGTTTGGCGTCGCCACCGGCTTCGTCGGTCATGTGCAGTACGCCAACCGGGCGCGCGCGGATTACAGCGCCTGGCGCTACTGGGTACGGTGTCACGACCAGCACGTCCAACGGGTCACCGTCGTCGGCCAGGGTGTTCGGGATGTAGCCGTAGTTGGCTGGGTAGAACATTGGGGTGGCCATGAAACGGTCAACGAACAGGCAGTCGCTGTCGTGGTCGATTTCGTATTTGATCGGCGCGTGGTTGGCCGGGATCTCAATGGCGACGTAGATGTCGTTTGGCAGGTCTTTACCAGCCGGAATCTTGCTATAGCTCATGTTGCGACTCCCAGGAATCGGCGAAAAAAAGTGGCGCGATTATAGGCATATTCGCGGCGCGTTGCTATGGCGTCCGGATTAGCCGTTGGTCGTGTGACCGCTGCGGTTTACCTGCGTGTGGTAATGCGGGTCGGCTGCATGCAGCGATTTCAAGCGTGCCAGCGGGTCTTGGCGATAAAACAGGCTGAACTGCTCATAGACCTTTGGATAGGCCGAGTGGAGCAGATCCGGGCCACTAAAGAAGTATTCGCTGCATACGGCAAAAAACTCGGCAGGGTTTTCCGCCGCGTAAGCATCGATGGACGGCGGTGAGTGCGGATGGTTATCCAAAAGCTGATTCAGGTGATTGAACGCGGTTTGCATGACCTCTGCCCACGTTTCGATATGCATGTTGTCATGCAATGGCGGATGGCCGTTGGCGGAGCCATTGAGCATGTCGAGCTTATGCGCCAGCTCATGGATGATCAGGTTGTAAGCCTGCCAGCCGCCACTGCTGCGCACGCCCGGGTACGACAGGATGATCGGGCCTTGCAGCCACGCCTCGCCACTGTGTGTGCCTTGCCACTCATGAACCACTCCGCTTGCATCGCGGTTGCGCTGGGGGCTGAGAAAGTCATCCGGGTAGAGCAGGATTTCATGGAAGCCCTGATACCAGTTCAAATCTTCGCTGAGCGCCAGCAAAGGCAACTCTGCCTGCGCGGCAAGCGTTAGCCGGTCAACTTTGCTTAGTTCTACACCGGGCAGGTAATTGAGGTGTTTCTGATCCAGAAACACCACGGCGCGGTCGCGCAGGCACTGCAGTTGCTCGGCATCCAGACCATCCAGAATCGGCAGACGCTTGAGAACCTCGGCCCATGCCTGCGGCTCAACCGGGTTGTTCTTGAGGATGTGTCGGCGGCGCAAGTCACTGAACAACCACATGGCAATTTATCCGGATTGGGGAGTCTCACCATATAGCGCGGTGCCATTTGCGGCAAGGCGGCACAAAGGCTGCAATGTCGCAGACAGGGAATATTCAGGGAGGTGCACCGATGTCGATAGAACGCATGGATCACCCTGCTGTAACGCTCCTGCATGGCCACGGTATCGACCTGCCTGCGCAGGCTGCGCGCGTGCGCATGGAGTGGATGGCCGGCAGGCAAGGGCGACCACCTGTGCTGATTGTGGTGCTGTTATGGGCGCGCGAATGCACTGATGTGGTGCGTAACGTCGAGCATTATCTCGATGCTCTGTTTGCTGACTATCGCTGCACACCAGAAACCTGGAGCGAGGCCCAGGCGGCGCGGCAGGTGCTGGCTGCTCTGAATTTGCAGTTGTTTCATCTGCGCCAATCCGGGCGCATGACCGCGCAATTCAATGTCGGCATGCTTTTGCTGCAAGCCGGTCACGCGCAATTTCTGCAAGCGGGTGCAGTCGGGCTGCTGCGTTACCGTGACAGCCAATTGCACAGCTTACCCGGACACGATGGATTGCAGTTGGGCATGCAGGCCGAGTTGGCGCTGGTGCAGCACAGTTTGCCGCTCAACTGCGGCGAGATGATATTGCTGGCGCCCCAGCCGCTGTTCGGTGTCGCCGACCTTGAAACGCTGTGCAATCGCTTCAAGGCCATGCAAGACGCCGAGCAGCAAACGCCTGAAAACGAGTTGCAGGATTTACTGCAGCCTTTGCTCAATGCGCCAGGCGCTGCTGCATTGATGCTGCCGCAGGCTGGGCAAAGCCGTACTGAAGACGTCGCGGTCGCCCACTGGCCAGCTGTAACAGGCGCTACGGGACAGATGCTGGATGGTTGGACGCTTCTGGATGAATGCGCTTTCGGCCCCGCTGGCCGGGTATTCAATGCCGAGGATTGTAATGGCCGCCGGGCGATTGTGTGGATGGCCGAGGGGCCAGCGGATGAGGCGTTTTGGCAGCGTGAATGGGTATTACGCCGCTGCTTAGCACCGACTCTGCCCCGCGTTTTATCTGCGCGTGAGCCGCGCCTGCATGCGTTTAATGTTTATGAGGCGCCGGCCAAAGGCGCTGTCAGCCTGTTTGATTGGGTCAACTCGCGCAGGCCGCTGACGCACAGTCAGATCATGAGCATTTTCGGGCAACTGCTGGATGCGGTGCGCGCGCTGCAACGTCGTGGTATGCAAGGGCTTTGGCTGGCGCCGCGCAATATTCTGATTGATGCGCATATGCATGTGGTGTTGCTGCCTGAGTGGGCGGTGATTTTACCGGGTGTGGCGCGTCAGGCCTTGCCAGTTGAGGCAATGCCGCTGGCACCGGAAGTGCGCGCGGGTCGCACGGTAGATGGACGTGCCGATCAGTTCGCGCTGGCTTCACTGGTTTACTGGATGGTTGCCGGGCAGTGGCCGGAGATCGCCCGGCCGGACGGTGCGGGTGCGAGTAGTTACGTGCCGCTTAGCCAATTCGCCGCGCATTTGCCGCAAGGCTGGGATGGCGTCTTGGCGCGGGCGCTGGCCCCGCTTCCGGCTGCGCGATTCGATGCGCTGTCGGAGTTTCAGCAAGGTTTGCTGCAGCCACTCAAGCACGAACCAATAGTTGATACCGCGCGCTACAAAGCCCTGCCAGTCTGGCGCTACGCCTTGTTGGGGGTGTTGTTTGTGCAGTTGGCGGTGGGTTTGTGGGTGAGTGTCAGCGGCCATTAAAAACGGCTGCGCTGAATCAGTGCCCGGACTGGCTGAATAAGCCGCCGGGCAGTGCTGTTCAATCCTTGCTGATGGGCAGCGTGTAGTTCTTGAACTGCTCATCGACAGTGAAACCAATCGACTCGTAAACCTTGTGCGCCACCTCGTTATCAAGGCTGGTGGATACGCGCATGCGCACGGCGTTGGTTTCTTTAGCCATGTTCTTGGCGGTTTGCAGCAAGCGATCCGCAACCAACTGGCGGCGGGCGTCTTCGGCCACGTAGATATCGTTGAGAATCCACACGCGCTTAAGCGCTAGCGAAGAGTAGCTGGGGTAAAGCTGGCAAAAGCCCAGCAGTTTGTCTTCTTCATCAGCAAGGGCCAGATAGATAACAGACTCTTTGCGGCGCAGACGTTTTTCGAGAAACGCCTTCGAGGAATCGGGGAAGGGCAGTTCGCCGTAAAACTCACGGTATTTAACGAACAGCGGGGTGAGCAGGTCCAGATGTTCCAGCGTGGCTTGGACTATGCGCATGATGATCCTCGGCTTTCTGTTGGACGATTGAGTTAGCACTTTTGCAGGACGTAACCCTGCAAATGAAGCAAATGCTATGCCCGTGCATAAAGCTGATGCTGCCTAATGCTTTTTGAAAGCGCAATCCAAGCAAGCGTTTGATTTTATCTTCAGGTTGCAGCCGGGTTAGAGTGACCCGGCTGCAAGGAGAGCGCGGTTAGAAGAAACCGAGCGGATTGATGTCGTAGCTGATCAGCAGGTTTTTGGTTTGCTGGTAATGGTCGAGCATCATTTTGTGGGTTTCACGGCCAACGCCAGACTTCTTGTAGCCGCCAAACGCAGCATGCGCCGGATACAAGTGATAGCAGTTGGTCCAAACACGGCCCGCCATAATCGCACGGCCCATGCGGTAGGCGCGGTTGATGTCGCGCGTCCACACACCGGCGCCAAGGCCGAACTCGGTATCGTTGGCGATTGCCAGCGCTTCGGCTTCATCCTTGAACGTGGTGATGCTGACCACAGGCCCGAAGATCTCCTCCTGGAAGACGCGCATATCATTGCGGCCTTTGAGCAAGGTCGGCTGAATGTAATAACCGGTTGCCAGATCACCTTCAAGTTTCTCGACAGCGCCGCCCGTGAGCAGTTGCGCGCCTTCTTTCTGCGCAATGTCGAGGTAGCTGAGGATTTTATCGAACTGTTGCTCGGACGCCTGCGCGCCGACCATGGTGTCGGTATCCAGCGGGTTGCCGCGCTTGATCTGCTTGATCTTCTTCATCACCTCAAGCATGAACGGCTCGTAGATAGACTCCTGCACCAGTGCGCGAGACGGGCAGGTGCACACTTCACCCTGATTGAAGAAGGCCAGTACCAAACCTTCGGCAGCCTTTTCGATGAAGGTCTGTTCGGCCTGCATGATGTCTTCGAAGAAGATATTGGGCGACTTGCCGCCCAACTCCACGGTGCTCGGAATGATGTTCTCGGCCGCGCATTTCATGATGTGCGAGCCAACCGGCGTCGAGCCGGTAAAGGCGATTTTGGCAATGCGCTTGCTGGTGGCCAACGCCTCGCCAGCTTCCCGGCCAAAGCCCTGAACAACGTTGAGTACGCCCGCTGGCAGCAAGTCGGCGACCAGTTCAACGAACACGCAAATCGACAGCGGCGTCTGCTCGGCAGGCTTGAGAATCACACAGTTACCGGCGGCCAGCGCCGGGGCCAGTTTCCAGGCGGCCATCAGCAGCGGGAAGTTCCACGGGATGATTTGCCCCACAACGCCCAAGGGTTCGTGGAAGTGATAGGCGGCAGTGTGTTCGTCAATTTCGGCGGCTGTGCCTTCTTGCGCGCGAATGCAGCCGGCAAAGTAGCGGAAGTGGTCCGCGGCGAGTGGCACGTCGGCATTCAGCGTTTCGCGCACGGCTTTGCCATTGTCCCAGGTTTCCGCGATGGCGAGCTTTTCCAGATTGGCTTCGATACGATCGGCAATCTGCAGCAGAATCAGCGAGCGCGCCTGAGCGCTGGTTTTACCCCAGCCGTCAGCCGCCGCGTGGGCCGCATCCAGTGCGCGCTCAATGTCGTCTTTGTCTGAACGGGGGAACTCGGCAATCACCTCACCGGTGACAGGAGATGTGTTGGTGAAGTATTGGCCGTTTACAGGCTCAACAAACTCACCCCCAATAAAGTTGCCATAGCGGGTCTTGAATGAAACGACAGCGCCTGGCGTACCGGGTTTGGCGTAAATCATGATGCGGACCTCTCTGGTTGTTCCGTTATGTTCAGGTTTGCAGCGGTGCTGAGTTCCCCTGCAATGAAAAAGCCGATGCAGCCGGCGGTTGACTAGGCAGTAAAGGCCGCGCTGCATCGTTCAAGGTTAGACGCTTTGCGGCGTTTCCCCACGCTTGAGACGTGCATTAATTTCATCGAGCACTTGAGGCAACTCATTGATGGTGTCGATCAGATAATGCGGGCGTGAGCCCTCAAACATCTGGACGATACGCACGCGCGCTTGGTTCAGTTTTTCTGTGCGGCGTCAGCTTGATTGCGCGCATCGAATAACCTTGCGCGATGCAGTCTTTTTGCAGCGCGCTGGCAACCTTTACCAAGGCGCACGTTCTGAGCAGTTGAGACGCTTCGCACAGGCTGGCGCTGTGCTAACCTGCGGCGAGATTTTGTCGGGCTGATGCGGTCCGTTTTTTGAGGTTTGGGTTATTCATGCATATTCATATTCTGGGCATTTGCGGCACATTCATGGGTTCGTTGGCCGTTCTGGCCAAGGAGCTGGGGCATCATGTCACCGGCTCCGATGCCAACGTCTATCCACCGATGAGCACCCAGCTTGAGGCTCAGGGCATTCAGCTGACTCAGGGCTACGACCCGCAGCAGCTTGAGCCAGCGCCTGATCTGGTGGTGATTGGCAACGCCATGTCGCGCGGTAATCCTGCAGTTGAATATGTGCTCAACAAGGGCCTGCCCTATGTGAGCGGCCCGCAATGGCTCGCCGATCATGTGCTGCAAGGCCGCTGGGTGATGGCTGTGGCCGGTACCCACGGCAAAACCAGCAGTAGCAGCATGCTCGCCTGGGTGCTGGAGCATGCGGGCATGAGCCCAGGTTTCCTGATTGGCGGTGTGCCGCAGAATTTTGGTATTTCGGCGCGACTCGGCGATACGCCGTTCTTCGTCATTGAGGCGGATGAATACGACAGTGCGTTTTTTGATAAGCGTTCGAAGTTCGTGCATTACCACCCGCGCACCGCGATTCTGAACAACCTTGAGTTTGATCACGCAGATATTTTCCCTGATCTGGCGGCGATCGAGCGCCAGTTCCATCATCTGGTGCGCACTATTCCGAGTGAAGGTCTGGTTATTCATCCGGCCAGCGAAACCGCGTTGCAGCGCGTAATAGACATGGGCTGCTGGACGCCGGTGCAAACCACGGGAGCGGGTGGTGAATGGCAAGCCAATTTGCTCAGTGAAGACGGCTCGCGCTTCGAGGTGATATTCGCCGGCAAGGTGCAAGGTGTCGTCGACTGGCAACTCACCGGTCAGCACAACGTGGCCAATGCCTTGGCTGTACTGGCGGCGGCGCGCCATGTTGGCGTGGTGCCGGAGTTGGGTATTGCGGCGCTGGGCCTGTTCAAGAATGCCAAGCGGCGCATGGAGAAGGTCGCTGAAGTGAACGGCGTGACCATCTACGATGATTTCGCGCATCACCCGACGGCCATCGCCACCACACTGGATGGCCTGCGCAAGCAAATCGGCGGGCAAAAGCTGATTGCGATTATCGAGCCGCGCTCGAACTCGATGAAGCTCGGCGCTCACCGTGAAGGCTTGCCAACTTCGGTGGTTCAGGCCGATCAGGTGTATTGGTATGCGCCGGCGAATCTGGGCTGGGATCTGGCAGCCGCGGTAGCCAGCTCGACAGTGCCGACCGAGGTCTGTGATTCACTTGAGGCGATTATCGCCAGCGTCAAGGCACAGGTTGCGCCTGGCACTCAAGTGGTGGTGATGAGTAACGGCGGGTTTGGCGGCTTGCACGGCAAACTGGCTAAAGCGTTGGAGGGCTAAATGCTCGGACCTGAACGAATTACCCTGGCCATGACTGGCGCCTCTGGCGCGCAATATGGCCTGCGTCTGCTCGATTGCCTGGTGCAGGAAGACCGTGAGGTGCATTTTCTGATCTCCAAGGCCGCGCAGTTGGTTCTGGCGACTGAAACAGATGTGTGTCTGCCCGCCAAACCACAGGCCATTCAGCAGTTTTTAAGCGAATACACCGGGGCCGCGCCGGGGCAAATCCGGGTGTACGGCAAAGAAGACTGGATGGCGCCCGTCGCGTCCGGTTCTGGTTCGCCGAGCGCGATGGTTGTGGTGCCTTGTTCGACCGGCACTTTATCGGCCATTGCAACGGGCGCCTGCAATAACCTGATTGAACGTGCCGCAGACGTGACGCTGAAAGAGCGTCGGCAGTTGATTCTGGTGCCGCGCGAGGCGCCGTTCTCCAGTATTCATCTGGAGAACATGCTCAAGCTGTCGAATATGGGCGCAACCATTTTGCCTGCTGCGCCCGGCTTTTATCATCAGCCGCAAACTATTGATGATTTGATCGACTTTGTTGTCGCGCGCATTCTCAATTGTCTCGGCGTACCGCAAGACATGCTGCCACGCTGGGGCGAGCATCATCAGGTATCCGATGAGGGCTAGAGCTGGCCGCTCAGCTATGGGTAAAGTTGTTCTGGCGCTGCTGGTGCTGCAATTGAGTGGGTGCGCCACGGTGCGCACGCTCGATGCTGCCAAGCTCAACGCGCCCGTGGTCTATGCCGGTACTCGATTGGATTGGTATGCCATCAATGGCGGCTGCTGCCCGGTAGACCGCTTCGGCGCAGAAGCGCCCGAGTATGCAGCGCTGGACCTGCCTGCCAGCGCGTTGCTCGATACCTTGTTGCTGCCGCTGTCCATCGCCACCGCGTTGGGTGTTGGCCTGAGTGTTACCGGCGGGCTGTAATGCTCACACGGCCATGCTCGGTTCGGTCAGGCTCAGCTCATTGAGAAACTGCTCGACCTTGGCCTCCGGCATTTCGCAGGGTTTGAGGGTGGCGTTTGAGCCGACCTGATAGTAATTGAAGCTGATGAAATCTTTGCCGCCGAGTTCTTCGGCATACACTTTGAAACTCAGCCCTTCGTTGTAAACAATCTTGCTGACGCTGTAAGTGCGCCCGCGAAAGCGTGCTCTGCTGAAACCGGTCGGCAAGCTAAGAATCTTTGCCAGTAGGTTACGGTGCATGGTGTGGCCTCACTGCGAAAAACTTTGAGGCCTGTAGAGCAACATGCCGGCAAAAAATTACACGGCGGGTGTTTCAGCAAGTGACTGACACACATCCACCCAGCGGGCATTTACCAGCTTGGCCATGCGTTCTGGGCAAATGCGCACTGCGCTGTTCACCGAGCCTGCAGCCGGCAGCACTTCGCTGAATGCACGCAGCGACTCGTCGCAATAAACCACCAATTCATCACTTGCCAAACCGAACGGGCAGACGCCGCCCACCGGATGGCTGGTCATCTCGACCACGGTACCGGCGTCGAGCAATTTGGCTTTGCTGCCGAAGGCGTGTTTCATTTTGCGATTATCGATGCGGGCGTCGCCACGGGCGACCACCAGAATATTTTGCTCGCCGATTCGAAATGCCAGGGTCTTGGCAATTTGTCCGGGCTCAACGCCATGCGCCTCTGCTGCGAGGGCGACCGTCGCGGTGCTGGTGTCGAGTTCGATAATGGTGATGTCGGGGGCATTCTCGGCGAGAAAGCTGCGCACGGATTCGAGGCTCATTACGGGAGCCCGCCATGCTCGAAGATTGGCGCGTTAGCGTCAACCCTGTGGTTTAGTCAGCCCAGCCGGAATACACGTAGGTCATGGCTTTGGGGCCTTGGAGGTAGCGCATGTCGATCTGGCCGATGGTGAAGCCGCCATCGGCGATCAACTGGGGAATATCGCGGTTGAGGTGGCAGCCACCGGCGAGTGGTTTCCAGATGGGCGTGAGGCGATTTTGCCAGCGTACAACCTCGGGTTCCGGCGCCAGGCCATGCTCGCAAAACAGCAAACGACCGCCTGGCTTGAGCACCCGACGCATCTCTTTGAGCGCGGCGACTGAATCTGGAATTGTGCACAGGGTGAAGGTGCAGACGATGCTGTCGAAGCTGGCATCCGGCGCCTGGATCTGGCCCAGTTCGAGGGCAATCATTTCAACCGGAATTGTCAGCTTTGCCGCGCGTTCTTTTGCCAGCTTCTGCATGTCGGCAGACGGATCGACACCGACCACCGCGGTGACGGTTTCGGGGTTGTAGAAACTCAGGTTGAGCCCGCTACCAATGCCAATTTCCAGCACCCGGCCATGCGCTTGCGGCACGATCAGAGAGCGCATTTTCATGACTTCGCCCATGCCGCAGGCGAAGTCGATCAGGTGCGGCAGAATATAGCGGTCGTAGAGTTTCATTCGTCTACAGCGTCATCATCGTCGTCGTCATTGTTGCCACTGATGGCCGCAAAGCATTTGAGGTGGTGCTCGCCCTCGCCATTGCTGATGGTCCAACTGTCGGTTTGCCCATCGAACTTCGCCGCCGAAATCTGGCTCAACGAGAAGCTCCAGTGGCGACGGTCACGGCCGTCAATGCATTCAAGTGTCAGCAGCGGTTGGTTTTGGCTGTCGCTGGAGGCCGAGCCCGCGCTGACTTGCGCCAGCAGCTCGTTGTCCAGATTGAATTGCCATGCATACAGGCCGTCGATTTCCAGCATGTCTGCCGAGGCGAGTGCTTCAATCAGGCTGTTATGAGTAACGCTCATGAGATTCTCCGGCTCAGCGGCCAAGCTTGCGTAGTTGGTCGGACTCGATAATGCGCACGCCGGCGTCTTCTTCCAGCGCCAGACGCCACATCGCACGTGCCAGCACGGTCGCTTCGATCCCGCGATACTTGCCGGGCACCCAGCGCATAACAGGCGCCGCCAGTTGCTCGCCAAGCCGTGCTTCATCACGCGAGCCGAGCAGCAGCGATGGCCGCGCAATTGTCAGCTGCGGCCAGTTTTGCGCTTTCAGCGACTCTTCAGTTTCACCCTTGACCTTGTTGTAGAACACCGAAGAGTCAGCATCGGCGCCCAACGCACTGATTACCAGCAAATGCCTTGCGCCCATCTCGCGTGCCCGTGCGGCGAAAGCAACAATCAGGTCGTGGTCGATAGCGCGGAACGCTTGTTGCGAGCCGGCTTGTTTGATGGTGCTGCCAAGGCAGCAGAAGGCGGTGCAAACTTTACCGTCCAGCTGTGGAAGTAAATCGAGCAATTCACCTACCGGGTTTTCCAGATGCGGGTGTTCAGCCAGTGGCCTGCGCGTTGGGGCAAGGACGCGCTCAACAGTGGGTTCGTTTAGTAATCGGTCCAGCAGGTGTTCACCAGTCAAGCCGGTGGCACCGGCAAGTAAAATATTCTGGGGCGTCAAATACATGGTCTCGAACTCTCCGTAGATACCATTGAGCTTATCAGGCTGGAGGAAAACTTCGTCGTTTTAAGTCGCAATGTTCAGTGCTTCACAGATTTTGCTGCTGCTTCAGCCGGGGAGTTAAGGGCTCGCTCTGCCTGGATAGCGCGCATTTTTTGCCACTGCCGGCTAACCGCTTTTGCCGGCGCAATCTGCGGTTCGGAGGGATCGAAGTTATCCTCCTTTTCGCGCTGGCTCACTTCGCTTTTGGCCAGCTCGAACGCACGCTCCAGGTCATCAGTCTGGTTCAGCGCGTTAGCAAACAGGGCGCGGCCAAAGTAGGTGAAGTCGTTATCATCCGAGCAGCCAAATGACACGCGATCCTTGCGTGCGGCGGTCATGATCAGGGTCGATTGATCTTGCAAGGGGGCAATGAAGCCACCGGAGTAGCAAGCTGAAATAACCACGACCTTGTTCCGCTGCTTGAGTGGTTTAAGTATTGTCGCCAACTCGTTCGCCGACAAATCACGCAACTCAATGCGCGGCTGTTCAAGGCTCAGGCGATGGCTGCGCGAGCCGTGGCTGGTCATGTAGATAAATACGAGATCTTCGGGGCCGCTGCGTTTGGCCAGTGTCTCAACAGCCAGGCGCAGATTCTCGCGGGTAGCCAGCGGGCGGTCGGCCAGGTGATCGCGATGATTAACCAGTTCGATCTGGCCGCGCGCTGCGAAACGTTGCTTGAGCAGGTCGGTCACATAGTCGGCTTCGCGCATGAACACGCTCTGGCTGCCATCTCCCGCCAGCACCAAGGTATACAGTTCGATTGCCGGAGTTGAAGGTGGCACGTTTGCCAGTGCGCTATCGAGCAGTTTGCCCTGTTTCAGCAAGCCGGTTTCCAGTGGGTCGGGCAGGGGCTTGCCGCCTGCATCGCGGACTCGTTGGCCATTTTGCCAGTAGCCTTTCTGCTGGCTGCCGTCCTTTTCGGTCAATGTGCCATTGCCGGCATATTCGCCGTAGCGGAAGCTGCCTTTGTATTGGCGACCGTCGGCCAGATGCAATTCGCCCTGGCCGTGAAATTGCCAGTCCTTGAACTCGCCCGAGTATTCAGCGCCATCTGTGCCTTTGTATCGGCCCAGGCCATTGAGGCTGTTGTCGGTGAATTGCCCGCTCCAGGTATCGCCCAGCGAATTGCTGAAGCGGCCTTGGCCGGCGAACATGCCGTCTTCGAACTGGCCGCTGTAGAGATCGCCTTCGCTGGTTTTAAGGGTGCCCAAGCCCGTTAACTTGCCGGCCTTGAACGTGCCGGTCAGTTGGGTGCCGTCGACTTCGCTGCGCACGCCCTGACCTTCGGCCAAACCATTGCTGAAATTGCCAAGGTAGCTGCTGCCGTCAGCCTCTTCGAGTTTGCCCAGCCCGGAATACTGGCCATTGCGAAAACCGCCAGTGTAGATGCTGCCGTCGCGGCGCTCGATGTGGCCGTTGCCGGAGAATTCGCCTTTTCTGAAGGTGCCGGTGTAATGCTCACCATCAGCGCTTTGCCATTCGCCCTGGCCGTCAAACAAACCGTCTTTGAAGTTTCCCTCGAACCAGTCGCCGTTGCGGTATTCAAGGCGCCCCGAACCTTGCAGCAAGCCATCGACAATTTTGCCGTGGTAGTGGCTGCCGTCAGGTAAGGTCGCGTCTGGCGGCAACCACGGCGTACCGTTGTCGCAGGCCGCGAGCAGCATCACGAGGCTTAGGGAGGTGCAGCTAACAAGGGCGCGCATGAATCAGGTCCGCGAATTGGCAGTTGCCTGAGTATGCCGCATTCGTCGCGGTGTGGCAGAGGGTGGCACTGAAAAAAGCTCAGCGTGCTTTTGCCGCATGTCATTTCAGCATTAGGCGCGGGTTGGCGCCTAATGCTTGAGCGAGTGGCTCAGACGAAGCAGAGCGACAGAGGCTCAGCGATATAGGCCGGTTTTTCCTGACCTTCGATTTCCAGCACAGCATTGGCCTTGACCAGCCATTGGCCAGGTTTTTTCTCGGTCACTTCGGTCATGGTCACGAGCAGGCGCACGTTGGAGTTAACCGGAACAGGTTGAATGAAGCGCACGCTGTCCAGGCCGTAATTGACCACCATCTTCAAGCCCTGCGGCAGCACCAGAATGCTTTCCATCAGCACGGGGATCAGAGAGAGCGTCAGAAAGCCGTGTGCGATGGTGCCGCCAAATGGCGTTTGCTTGGCTTTTTCCGGGTCGACATGGATGAACTGGTGGTCGCCCGTGCAATCCGCAAATTTATTAATTCGCTCCTGATCGATATTCAACCATTCAGAACGCCCTAATTCTTTACCAACATAGTTGGCCAACTCAGCGACAGGTACTAACGGCATAGTCCCTCCATGGGAGACGAGTCTTTTATGGGTGCGGGGCTTAAATCCCTCAGCCCAAGATCATCACGCCCGACCGTGACGGTCAAGCAAGCAATGAGTTGTTGAATGATCAGGTATAGAGCTTGGCAGCATCGGCCTATAATGATCAGCACTATGAGCTGCCGATTGCGCATTCACTGCTGCAATATGCAGCCTGCGCGTCGGCACTGCAGTGATGCATGTCATCACTTATCTGGAGATGTTTGATGTTGCTACGTGGTTTGTCTTGGCTGGTGCTGTGCCAATTGCTCGGCACGGCGCTGAATGTTCTGGTGCTGCACATGTTGCCCGGGCCGATCATCGGCATGATGCTGTTGTTCGTGTACCTGCTGCTGCGTGGCGAAGTGGCCGAGCCGCTCAGCGTGGCAGCCAGCAGCTTGCTCAAGTACTTGCCACTGCTGCTGGTGCCGCCGGCAGTTGGGGTGATGGTTTATGCCGATGCCATTGCTGCGGATTTCTGGGCGGTGGTCGGTGCGCTGGTGTTATCGCTGGTGCTGTCGATGGTGTTCGCTGGCTGGTTCATGCAGCGGTTGATTGAGCGTCAGCAACGCCAGCGGGGTGACGCATGACTCTGGACTGGATCGGCGCCTGGAACGCCGTGACCCACCATCCGTTGTTTGGCGCGGGTATAACCCTGGGCGCTTATCAGATTGCCGTGGCCGCTTATGAGAAAACCCGCTGGGTATTTTTGCAGCCGGTATTGGTGTCGATGCTGTTGCTGATCGCTGTGCTGTTGCTCTGCGGCTTGAGTTACTACGACTACAAAGCCAGTGCCGATGCGCTGACTATCTTCCTTGGCCCGGCGACTGTAGCGCTGGCCATTCCGCTGTACCTGAATCTGCGTCGGATACGCCAGCTGTTCTGGCCAACAGTTTTGACACTGCTGGTTGGCGGTACGGTTGCGACCGTTTTGGGTATTGGCCTGGCATGGTTGTTCGGCGCTGAAAAAATCATGCTGATGAGTATGGCGCCCAAATCAGTTACCTCACCGATTGCCATGTTGGTGGCGCATCAGATCGGCGGTACGGCGGCGTTGGCGGCGGTATTTGTGATGCTCACCGGCGTGGCGGGCGCGATTCTCGGGCCGACGCTATTGAAGTTATGCCGAGTCAAACATCAGGCCGCCATGGGCTTGGCGCTGGGGATAACCGCTCACGCTGTAGGCACTTCGCGCGCCATGCAGGAAAGCGAGGAATGCGGAGCCTTTGCCGCGTTGGCCATGAGCCTGATGGGCATGTTGACGGCGGTATTGCTGCCGCTGGCCGTGGTTTTCTGGAGTTGAGCCAGCATGCCGCGAACCGATTTGCCGTGGAGTCCCCCGGGGCTTCTGTTTTTGCTTAAGGACAGCTAAATGAATTTGCCACTATTTCCGTTGAACACCGTGCTGTTTCCCGGCTGTAAGCTGGACTTGCAGATTTTCGAGGCGCGCTATCTCGACATGATCGGGCGCTGCATGAAGCAATCTGCAGGCTTTGGCGTGGTGTGCATCGTCGAAGGCGAAGAAGTGGGCGACGCCGCGCCGCGTTTCTCGGCAATTGGTTGTGAAGCGCTGGTGCGGGACTTTCAACAGCAGCCCAACGGCTTGCTGGGCATTCGCGTGGAAGGCGGTCGGCGTTTTCGCGTGCAGCATGCCTCGGTATTGCCGGACCAGCTAACTGTCGCTGATGCCCAATGGCTCGAAGATGAGCCCGATTTGGCGCTTGGCGAGGAGCATGCGGATCTGGCCGCATTGCTCAGCGCCCTGGCTCAACATCCGCTGGTTGATTCGCTTGGCATGGGCGACGAGGCCAGTGGGCAGTCGGACCTGGCCAATCAACTGGGCTATCTGCTGCCGTTGCTGCCCGAGCAGAAACTGCAATTGCTTGCGCTCGACTCGCCTTCTGAGCGCCTGCTGGTGCTGCAGGAAATGATTGATCAGTTACAGGGCGACCTCAACGCTTGAGTCGCCCTTGATCAGGTTGATCAGAGATAGCGATACGTCAGCAGGCTGTCGCTCAGATTGAATACAGCGTACGCGCCGAGAATCCCCAGACAGACCGCCAAAACAGGCCACCACACGCGCGGCGGCAGTGCCGGCACCGGGCCGATGAACCGGTAAATACTCAGGCTCAATGCGCACCAGGTGGTTGCGAGCATTGCGCCAGCGAGAATGTCGCTCGGCCAATGAACGCCCAGATAGATCCGCGACAGCGCGATAGACAATGCAGCCAAACCGGCCACCAGCATCCAGCTGAGCCTTGAGCGCGCCGGTTGGCCGCGACCGGCCAAAACCCCAAGCGTCAGGAAAAAGGCAAACGCCGCCGAGCTGTGGCCGCTGGGAAAGCTGAAGGTTTGCAGCGGCTCCAGCAATATTTCCGGGCGGGTACGGGCAAACCATTCTTTGAGCGCACCGTTGGAGGCGGCGGTACCGAGCAGGGTGGTGCCGGCAAACAGCGCGGCGCGCCATTGCTTGGTGACCAACAACAGGACGACCAGCGCGCAACCCGCAACCAGTTGCGGGACGAAGTTGCCCAGCAGGGTCACGAACACGGCAATGGAATCGAAGCCGGTTGTACGCACCTCTTGCGTCAGGGTCATGAGGCCGTTATCGAAGGCCGATAAATGCGGCCAGCCGATCATCAGGCCAATTAACAGCAACAGGCTGAGCGCGGCGTTGATCATGCTGCTGCGGGATGAGGCGCGCACGGCGAGTTGGATGCTGGCGCCCAAAAACAAGGCCAGACTTGCTCCGACAATTGCGGCCTGGGTCCAGAACCCTTCTTGAAGCGGCAAGCGCAAGGCCGCGCCGGTGGCCCATCCCGGCATCAGATAGGCGATAGACCAGCCGGCGCCCGCTACCAGACTGACCCCGAAAAAACGCAGCGCCGGCATGTTGAACATACCGGCAACCATTGGCAGCATCGGCCGAAGCGGGCCAATGAATCGGCCCACAAGCAAGCTGGCGATACCGTAACGGCGGAAGTAGTTCTCGGCGGCGCTCAGCCACTGCGGATGAGTGCGCAAACCAGGCAGGCGGCGGATGTCCTGATGGAAGTAGCGGCCCAACGTATAAGACAGCACATCGCCGAGCAGTCCGCCGGCAAAACCGAGCAATAAGGTTTCACCAAGGCTGAGCGCACCGCTACCGGCCATAACCGCAACGGCAAACAGCAAAATGGTACCTGGCACAATAATGCCGGCGATGGCCAGGCACTCGGTACAGGCGACGATGAAAACCGCCGCGCCAAGCCAGTGGGGGTTGGCTGCCAGCCAAGTGGTGATGCTATCAAGCCATTGACTCATTGATGAAGCTCCGTTGATGGCAGGCAGATATAGTCACGGCCTTCCATTTGGCCGCGGCGCAAAGGGTTGCGCGTACAGTATCGAGCATAACCGTGGTCGACAAAACGGTAGGGTAGTTGCTCGTCGCGACCGTGTGGAATGCCCAAACGGGTGGTTTGCACAATTTGTTGCGGGCGCTGGCCAACATCCTCGACCCACAAACGCTGTGGATCAAAGCGCCTGGCGTCCCAGTCGGGCACCTTAAGGCCGAGCGCTTTACACAGCAGGGTTTGTCCGGCGCAGAGTTTCTCCAAGGGGCGCGCACCGCCGCGCGCATCCGGATTATTGCTGTGCATGCGGGCCAGTTGCGCGTCGGTATCGGGGCCATCCAGCCACGGGAAAGCGGATTTAATCAGTACAGCATTGCCAGGCCCCTGAGCGCTGAAATTCAGCGAGTCGCCTCCGCGGGCGTAATACATATAGATGTGGCCGCCGTCGAGAAACAACGCCCGGCGCTTTTCGGTGTAGCCCAGCGATGCGTGGCTGCCTTTCTCTGCGCAGTAATAGGCCTCGGTTTCAATGATGCGGGCGCTAAGCCAGAGGTCGCCGTGACGATGGCGGATGACTTTGCCGATTAAATCCCGGGCGAGGGTGCAGGCATCGCGGTCGAAAAAGCTATCGGGTAAAGCCCGGGTTTCGGCATCTGCAAAGGACTGGGCTGGGGTTGGCTGCATACGTTTGGGTTTCGGCTGGCGGTGAATGGACGCGGATAACAGGCGTGATCATAACAATTGCGCGTTGGTTCATCTGAGTCGGGGCCGTGTCGGGAGTTCGACTATAAAGTGTGGCGAGATCTGACAGCACGGCGGCATTTCTTACTCTACCCTTGGCAATGTCGTTAATACGTGTGCGCAATTGGCGGGCGACAAGGCTGGATAAAACTTCATGAAGGCCCCAATTCCGCTGATTTAGTCGCTTGAACAGAGCTTTCGGCGACTATTTCGACAAAATAATGCTCCAGTGGTTGACCATCCGCCCAGCACTGCTGTGCGTGGGGCTTCGGCCCCGCTATAATCAGCCGCTTTATTTCCCGCCAGGCCTATCGAGACCATGACTGAGTCCGTGCTTGACTACATGACCCGCCTTGGCCGTGAAGCCCGCAGTGCTTCGCGCGTCGTGGCGCGCGCCTCGACCGCGCAGAAAAACCGTGCGCTGCTGGCTGCTGCCGCCGCACTGGATGCTGCCCGGCAAACACTCACCGAAGCCAATGAGCAAGATTTGGCCAAAGGCCGTGCGAACGGGCTTGAACCTGCACTGCTGGACCGTCTGGCCCTGACGCCAGCGCGTATCGACGGCATGATTGAAGGCTTGCGCCAGGTTGCGGGTTTGCCCGATCCGGTCGGTGCGATTCGCGACATGAGCTACCGTCCGTCCGGGATTCAAGTCGGCAAGATGCGCGTGCCACTGGGCGTTATCGGGATTATTTACGAGTCACGCCCGAATGTGACCATCGATGCGGCCAGCCTGTGCCTCAAGTCCGGTAACGCGACTATCCTGCGCGGCGGCTCAGAAGCCATTCACTCCAACCGCGCGATTGCCACCTGCATTCAGGCCGGTTTGGCCGAAGCCGGATTGCCGGCCGCAGCTGTTCAAGTGGTTGAGACCACTGATCGTGCAGCGGTGGGCGCCTTGATCAGCATGCCCGAGTTTGTTGATGTAATCGTGCCGCGTGGCGGCAAAGGCCTGATTGAGCGCATCAGTCGTGATGCGCGGGTGCCGGTCATCAAGCATCTCGACGGCATTTGCCATGTTTACGTGGCTGCCGGTGCTGATTTGGCCAAGGCGCAACAGATTGCCTTCAATGCCAAGACTTACCGTTATGGCATTTGCGGCGCGATGGAAACGCTGCTGGTCGACAAAACCGTTGCCGCCGAGTTTCTGCCGGCTATGGCCGAGCAGTTCCGCGCCAAGGGCGTCGAGTTGCGCGGCTGCCCGCGTACGCTTGAGGTGATTGAGGCGATTGCGGCTACCGAGCAGGACTGGAATAGCGAATACCTCGATGCGATCCTGTCGATTCGTGTGGTTGATGGCCTGGAGCAGGCGATTGAACACATTAATCATTACGGCTCGCACCACACTGATTCAATCGTTACTGAGCATCAGGGACAGGCTCGGCAGTTTCTTGCCGAAGTCGATTCCAGCTCGGTAATGCTGAATACCCCGACCTGCTTTGCCGACGGCTTTGAGTATGGTTTGGGCGCGGAAATCGGCATATCTACCGATAAACTGCATGCTCGCGGTCCGGTCGGGCTTGAAGGCCTGACCTGCGAAAAATACGTAGTGATCGGTGACGGTCAGTTGCGCGGGCAGAATGCCTAAACGTATCGGCCTGTTTGGCGGCACCTTCGATCCGGTGCACATTGGCCACTTGCGCAGTGCGCTGGAAGTTGCCGAGTTTATGGGGCTGGATGAGCTGCGGATGATCCCCAGCGCTCGTCCACCGCATCGCGATACACCGCAGGTTAGCCCCCAGGATCGTTTGGCGATGGTGGCCGAAGCGGTTGCAGGGCTGGCGCCGCTTATGGTTGATGACCGTGAGCTAAAGCGTGAGCAGTATTCCTACAGCATCGACACGCTGGAGTCGTTTCGCGCGGAGTTGGCGCCAGACGATCAGCTGTTTTTGTTACTGGGCTGGGATGCTTTTTGTGGGTTGCCAGGCTGGCACCGTTGGCAAGAGTTGTTGCAGCACTGCCATATTCTGGTGCTGCAGCGCCCGGATGCCGATATAGATGCACCCGAGGCGCTGCGCGATCTGTTGGCTGCACGCAGTACCAGTGACCCGCAGTCATTAAGCGGGCCCGGCGGGCAGATTTCGTTTATCTGGCAGACGCCTCTGGCAGTGTCTGCCACGCTGATTCGCTCGCTGCTTGGCAGCGGCAAATCAGTCCGTTTTTTAGTACCCGACGCGGTGCTTAGCTACATCAATACGCACGGACTTTACCGTGCGTCGAACTGAACATGAGGCAAAAGAGTTACCTATGAAGAAGCAAAATATCAGCAGCGAAGAACTGGTCAAACTGGCCATTGCCGCGCTGGAAGACATCAAGGCGCAAGACATCACCACAATCGATGTGCGCGAAAAGACCAGCATCACCGATTTCATGGTCATCGCCAGCGGTACGTCGAGCCGTCACGTTAAGTCGCTGGTCGACAACGTGCTGGAAAAGGTCAAGGAACAAGGCGTTCGTCCAATCGGTAGCGAAGGTCTGGACACCGGTGAGTGGGCGCTGCTCGACCTCGGCGACATCGTGGTGCACGTAATGCTGCCGACTGCTCGTCAGTTCTATGACCTTGAGCGTCTGTGGCAAGGTGCAGAGCAGAGCCGTGCACAGCACGCGCCAGAGCACGACGCTGACCAAGAGTAAGGGCTGACTGCTGTGCGCATCAAATTGATCGCTGTTGGCTCGAAGATGCCGCGTTGGGTCGAAGACGGCTGGCAGGAGTACGCCAAGCGTATGCCGGCCGAGCTGTCGCTGGACCTGATCGAGATCCCGCTTACCACCCGCAGCAAGAATGCTGATGTGGCCCGCATGATTCGCCAGGAAGGTGAAGCCATGCTGGCCAAGGTTCAGCCGGGTGAACGCATCGTTACGCTTGAGGTCGAAGGTCGGCCATGGAGCACCGAGCAGTTGGCGGTTGAGCTGGACAAATGGCGACTCGATTCGCGCACAGTCAACCTGATGGTCGGTGGGCCGGAAGGGCTCGCGCCTGAAGTTCAGGCGCGCAGTGAGCAGCGTTGGTCGTTGTCGCCACTGACTTTGCCGCACCCGCTGGTGCGTATCCTGATTGGCGAACAGGTTTACCGGGCTTGGACAGTGTTGTCCGGCCACCCTTATCACAAGTAGTCAGCAGTCGCCGATGCCTCAACCGATTCGCCTAAAGGACCATGAAAAAGACGCACGCCTGATTCGTCGGCGCGCGATGGTCGGTGGAGCAGTGATTGTGGCGCTGATCATGGTGCTCATCAGCCGCCTCTATTACTTGCAAGTGGTGCAGTACGAGTACCACTCGACGCTGTCCGAAAACAACCGTGTGCATGTTCAGCCGATCCCGCCTAACCGCGGCCTGATCTATGACCGCAACGGCGTTCTGATCGCCGATAACCGTCCCAGTTTCAGCCTGACCCTGACACGTGAGCGTGCCGGGGATTGGGAGCATGTGCTCGACGTAATCGTCGACGTGCTGGGGCTGACGGCCGATGACCGCGAGCTGTTTGAGAAGCGCGTGCGGCAGGGGCGGCGTCCGTTTGAGCCGGTGCCGGTATTGTTTGAGCTGACCGAAGAGCAGATCGCACGGCTAGCGATTAACCAGTTTCAGTTGCCGGGCGTGGATGTTTCGGCTCAGTTGGTGCGCCATTATCCACAAGGCGAACACTTTGCCCACTCGGTGGGATATGTCGGCCGGATCAACGAAGCAGAACTGAAAAAGCTCGACCCGGTGCAGTACAGCGGCACTCACCACATCGGTAAAACCGGTATCGAACGTTACTATGAAGATCAGCTGCACGGTGAGGTCGGCTACGAAGAAGTCGAAACCAACGCGCGGGGCCGCGTTTTGCGGGTGCTCAACCATACCGACCCAAAACCGGGCGAAGACATCGTTCTGACCCTGGATATCAAACTCCAGGCTGCGGCAGAAAAGGCCCTCGGCGGACGTCGTGGCGCGATTGTGGCGATTCAGCCGAAGACCGGCGAGGTGCTGGCGATGGTCAGTCAGCCGAGCTTCGATCCGAACCCGTTCGTGACCGGGATCAGCTTCAAGGCCTACGCGGAACTGCGCGACTCGATTGACCGGCCGCTGTTCAACCGGGTGCTGCGCGGCCTGTATCCGCCAGGCTCGACTATCAAACCGATGATGGCCATTGCCGGTCTCGATGCAGGCGTGGTGACGCCGAACTCACGGGTTTTCGATCCGGGTTTCTATCAGTTACCGAATAACACCCACAAATACCGTAACTGGAACCGTTACGGCGACGGCTGGGTGGACATGGATACCGCGCTGATGCGTTCCAATGACACGTATTTTTACGATTTGGCGCACAAGCTGGGCATCGATCGCATGCATGATTACATGACCAAATTTGGTCTGGGTCAGCGTGTCTCACTGGATATGTTCGAAGAAACCGCAGGCTTGATGCCTTCGCGAGACTGGAAGCGCTCGCGCTATCGCCAAGCCTGGTATCCGGGCGAAACCCTAATTCTGGGTATCGGTCAGGGCTACATGCAAACAACGCCTTTGCAGTTGGCGCAGGCCGTGTCGCTGGTGGCGAGCAAGGGCAAGTGGATTCGTCCGCATCTGGCAAAAACTGTCGGCGACGTACCGCCTGTGGATGAAAATCCAGTCGAAGACATTGTGCTGCGCGATCCCAAATATTGGGATTACGCACGTCATGGCATGGAAGAAGTCGTCAACGGCGCACGCGGCACGGCACGTAAAATCGGTGCTGCCTCAGCGTACCGGATCGCCGGTAAGAGCGGTACCGCGCAGGTTGTGGCGATCAAGCAGGGTGAGAAATACGACCGCAGCAAGGTGCGTGAGCGTCACCGTGACCACGCCCTGTTCGTCGGTTTTGCGCCGGCAAGTGACCCGGAAATCGCCGTGGCCGTAATGGTTGAGAACGGTGAGTCTGGCTCGGGTGTTGCCGCGCCGGTCATGAAAGAGGTGATGGACGCCTGGCTGCTGGATGAAAACGGCCAGCTCAAGGCGGAATATGCGCCGCAAGTTGCAGCTCCCGCGGTAGAGGCGCAGACCAAAAATGAGTAATGGTTTCGATCGTACCCTGTCCGATGAAGACGTTCTGCGCCGCCGCGCGAGCCTGCTGCAGCGCATGCACCTGGACGGAATCCTGCTATTGCTGTTGCTGATCCTGGCCACGGGCAGCTTGTTCATTCTGTATTCCGCCAGCGGCAAAAACATTGATCTGCTGATGAAGCAAGCGTCGTCATTCGGTATCGGTCTGGTGGCGATGGTGATCATTGCCCAGATCGAGCCTCGCTTCATGGCGCGCTGGGTGCCACTGGCCTACGTCGGCGGCGTGGCGTTGCTGTTCGTGGTGGATGTCATGGGTCATAACGCCATGGGTGCCACTCGCTGGATCAATATTCCCGGGGTTATTCGCTTCCAGCCGTCCGAGTTCATGAAAATCATCATGCCGGCGACCATGGCCTGGTATCTGTCTAAACGCAGCCTGCCGCCGAGCCTCAAGCATATTTTTGTGTGTTTGATGCTAATCGGCGTCCCGGTGGTGTTGATTCTGGTTCAGCCGGATCTCGGCACCTCGCTGCTGGTGGTCACTTCCGGCGCCTTCGTGATGTTCATGGCGGGCTTGCAGTGGCGCTGGATTCTCGGCGCAGCCGCGGCGCTGGTGCCGGTGGCGGTGGCCATGTGGTTCTTTGTGCTGCATCAGTATCAGAAGCAACGCGTACTGACCTTCCTAAATCCCGAGAGCGATCCGCTGGGCAGCGGCTGGAACATCATTCAGTCGAAAGCGGCGATTGGTTCCGGCGGTGTGCTGGGTAAGGGCTGGTTGATGGGGACACAGTCGCATCTGGATTTTTTGCCGGAAAGCCATACCGACTTTATTATTGCGGTGCTTGCCGAAGAGTTCGGTCTGGTCGGCGTTTGCTTGCTGTTACTGGTTTATCTCTTATTAATCTGCCGCGGGCTGGTGATTACCGTGCAAGCGCAGACGCTGTTCGGTAAGCTCATGGCCGGCGCTTGGACAATGACGTTCTTCGTCTACGTATTCGTCAACATCGGGATGGTGAGCGGGTTGTTACCTGTGGTGGGGGTGCCATTGCCATTTATCAGCTATGGCGGGACTTCGCTGATCACGTTGTTGTCAGGTTTTGGGGTTTTGATGTCGATCCACACCCACCGTAAGTGGATTGCACAGGTTTAATTGGGGTTAATAATTTAATGCAAATACTGCGTCGCTGGGCTGTTAGGCATGCGCATTGGCTAGGTTTGGTTGGTGCGTTTGGTATGGCTCAGCAAGTTGCTGCTGCGGACTACCAGGGAACCCCCGAAGTGGATGGGTTCATCACGGAGATGGCGCGCGATTACGGATTTTCCAACAAGCAACTGACGGCGCTATTTGCCCAGGTCAATCGCAAGCAATCGATTATTGATGCGATTTCGCGGCCTGCCGAGCGGGTAAAACCGTGGAAAGAGTACCGGCCGATCTTCATCACTGACTCGCGGATCGCCCGTGGTGTGGACTTCTGGCGTCAGCACGAAGCCGCGCTGACCCGTGCCGAGCAGACTTACGGCGTGCCTGCGCAGTTTATTGTCGCGATTATTGGCGTCGAGACCTTCTACGGCGGCAACACCGGCAACTACCGCGTGATGGACGCCTTGTCGACGCTGGCATTCGATTACCCGGCGCGTGCGCCGTTCTTCCGCAAGGAATTGCGCGAGTTCCTCATGCTGGCGCGTGAAGAGCAGGTCGATCCGCTGACCCTCAAAGGCTCGTACGCCGGTGCAATGGGCTTGCCGCAGTTTATGCCGAGCAGCTTTCGCGCCTACGCGGTCGACTTTGACGGTGACGGCCATATCAATATCTGGACCGACCCGGACGATGCCATCGGCAGCGTTGCCAGTTACTTCAAGCAGCATGGCTGGTTGGCGGGTGAGGCAGTTGCCAGCAAAGCCAGCGTCAGCGGCGATAAAGTCGATCAGGGCCTGACCCCGGCACTCGACCCGGTGATGAATGTTGCAGAACTGCGTAGCCTTGGATGGACCAGCGCTGATAAGCTGGACGACGAATTGCCGGTAACGGCTTTCCGCCTTGAAGGTGCTGCAGGGGATGAGTACTGGATGGGTTTGCCGAATTTCTATGTTATTACGCGCTATAACCGCAGCGTGATGTATGCAATGGCCGTCAACCAGTTGGCAGAGCTGCTGGTGGAAGCCAAGGGGGGCAACTGATGTCTCAACGTCGGTACAAGCTTGCGGCGTTCGCGGTGACCACATTGCTGGTCGCGAGCTGTACTTCCAGCCGTGCACCGCAGCCCACTGCGCCAAGTGTATCGAGTGGCGGCGGATTGTCCGGGCCGAGCGACTACAATCGCCCGCATCGTGACGGCGCGCCTTGGTGGGATGTCGACATCTCGCGCATTCAGGATGCTGTCCCCACCGTTCATAACGGTGCCTACAAAGCCAGCCCCTACACGGTGTTCGGCAAGAAGTACTTCCCGTTAAGCGATTCGACGTCATACAAGGCAGTCGGCCCCGCTTCCTGGTACGGTACCAAGTTCCACGGCCAGGCGACCGCCAACGGCGAAACCTACGACTTGTACGCCATGAGTGCGGCGCATAAAACCTTGCCGCTGCCGAGTTACGTGCGCGTCACCAACCTTGAAAACGGCAAGAGTGTGATCGTGCGGGTCAACGACCGCGGCCCGTTCTACTCCGACCGGATTATCGACTTGTCGTTTGCCGCGGCGAAAAAGCTCGGCTACGCCGAAAAAGGCACTGCGCAGGTCAAGGTTGAAGGCATCGACCCGGAAAAATGGTGGGCTCAGCAGGGTAAGCGCGCGCCGTCGATGATGGCGCTGCCGACTCAGCCTTCGACGCCAAAGACCATTGCTCAGGTATCTGCCGAGCCCATCGAGCAATACTCGCCGCCGGTAACCCAGCATGCTGCCGCCACGCTCCCGGTCGAGATTGACTCAAAAAAAAACGCTTCAGTCGCAGCCTCTGGCCTGTATCTCCAAGTGGGAGCCTTCGCCAATCCGGACGCTGCGGAGCTACTCAAGGACAAGCTGAGCACAACAGTGGCTGCGCCCGTGTTTATCAGCTCAGTGGTGCAAAACCAGAAGATACTGCACCGCGTACGCCTGGGGCCGATCAGCAGCCCGGGCGAGGCTGAACAAATGCAGGACAGTATTCGCTTGGCCAACCTGGGCCAGCCCCGGTTGGTTAAGCCGGAGTAGCGGCGGGGCACTAATTGCCCGTTCGCCTGACTAAGCAAGACCTGTGCAGCGCAGACTCTGCGCTGCAGCGTTACTCAAATCAGCCCATTCGGGCCAGTTCGACCATCAGCAACCTTGAGAGACAGATGAATATCACCCGTTTTACCCACCGCGCCCTGTTGTCACTCCTGCTGCTTACCACGCCAGCTGTCTGGGCTGCCCAGATGGCCATTCCGGCGTCTCCGCAATTGGCCGCCAAGTCTTATGTCCTGATGGACGCCGAGAGCGGTCAGGTTCTGGTCGAGAACCAGGGTGATCAGCGCCTGCCGCCTGCCAGCCTGACCAAGCTGATGACCGCGTACATTGCGACGCTGGAAATCAACAAGGGCCAGATCAGCGAAGAAGACCCGGTCACCATCAGTGAGCACGCCTGGCGCACTGGCGGTTCGCGGATGTTCGTCAAGGTCAACACTCAGGTTGCCCTGAAAGACCTGCTGCACGGCATCATCATCCAGTCGGGTAACGACGCCAGCGTTGCAGTGGCCGAGCACATTGCCGGCAGCGAAGACGCGTTCGCCGACATGATGAACAACACCGCGAAAACCCTGGGCATGACCGAAAGTCACTTCATGAACGCGACGGGTCTGCCTAACCCGGATCACTACTCGTCGGCGCACGACATGGCCCGTCTGGCTCGCGCGATCATTTACGAAGATCCGGCGCACTACGAGATTTACTCGCAGAAAGAGTTTCTCTGGAACAACATCAAGCAGCCTAACCGCAACCTGCTGCTGTGGCGCGACAAAACCGTTGATGGCCTGAAAACCGGCCATACCGAAGAAGCCGGCTACTGCCTGGTTGCCTCTGCTGTACGTGATGGCATGCGCCTGATCGCCGTGGTATTCGGTACCAACAGCGAACAAGCTCGCGCTGCCGAAACACAGAAGCTGCTGACTTACGGTTTCCGCTTCTTCGAAACCCGTACGTTCTACAAGAAGGGTGCTGAGCTGACTGCAGCTGACGTCTGGAAAGGCAATGCGCGTCAAATCAAAGCCGGTCTGGCCAAAGACCTGACCCTGACCCTGCCAAAAGGTCAGCTTGATCAACTGCAGGCCAGCATGACGGTCAACCCGCAGCTCATGGCACCTATCGCTCAAGGTGACGTGATCGGTAAAGTTGAAGTCAAACAAGGTGACAAGGTTGTCCACAGCGCAGATCTGGTCGCGCTGGAAGCTGTCGACGAAGGTGGCTTCTTCCGCCGTGTGTGGGATAGCATTCGTCTATTCTTCTACGGATTGTTCAACTGATATTAGCGTGCGCGCGCCTACACGGTGCGCGCATCTCTGGACGGGCCACAAGCCTCTGGATGCCATGACTGATACTGAAACTGCTGCACCTAAAATCGAGTTTCCCTGCGAGCGTTATCCGATCAAAGTGATTGGTGATGCTGGCGACGGATTCCTGGATCTGATTATTGAAGTGGTTCAGCGCCACGCGCCTGACTTTGATACCAGCACTGCCGTGATGCGCGACAGCCGCAACGGTCGCTTTATTTCTGTGCAGGTACTGATCACCGCGACCGGCGTTGAGCAACTGCAGGCGATTCATGTCGACCTGCGTGCGACGGGCCGCGTACACATGGTGTTGTGATGAGCCAGGTCGGATTTCGCGAGCTGGGGCTGCTCGACTATGAACCTGTGTGGCACGCCATGCAGCACTTCACGGACACCCGCAACGCGGATACGACAGACGAAATCTGGTTGTTGCAACACAATGCCGTGTTCACCCAGGGCCAGGCGGGTAAAGCCGAACATGTCCTGTTTCCGGGTGACATTCCGGTGGTTCAGGTCGACCGGGGTGGCCAGGTAACCTATCATGGCCCCGGCCAACTGGTGGCTTACCTGATGCTGGATGTTCGCCGCTCGACCATGGGCGTGCGCCAGTTGGTCAGCCGTATCGAGCAAAGCCTGATAGAGACGCTGGCCAGTTACAATGTCACGGCTTATGCCAAGCCAGATGCGCCAGGCGTTTATGTCGACGGCGCGAAAGTCGCATCCCTCGGCTTGCGTATCCGTAACGGTTGCTCGTTTCATGGCCTGGCCCTGAATGTCGACATGGATCTGCAGCCTTTCCAGCGCATAAACCCCTGCGGTTATGCCGGGCTTGCGATGACCCAGTTGAAAGACTGTGTCGACACACCAATAGAATTCTCCGAGGTTAGTGCCCGGCTGCGTGACCAGCTCGTCAAACACCTCGACTACGCAGAACAGAAGACCCTCGCGGGCGGAATTGACTGATGAGCACTGTGGAAACAGCCGGCAAACCGGCCAAAGTTGAGGTAGGTGTAAAGCTGCGCGGCGCAGAGAAAATGGCGCGCATTCCGGTAAAAATCATCCCGACTGATGAACTGCCGAAAAAGCCTGACTGGATTCGTGTACGCATTCCGGTTTCGCCGGAAGTCGACCGTATCAAGCAACTGCTGCGCAAGCACAAGCTGCACAGCGTCTGTGAAGAAGCTTCCTGCCCGAACCTCGGCGAATGCTTCTCGGGCGGTACCGCGACATTCATGATCATGGGTGACATCTGCACCCGTCGCTGCCCGTTCTGCGACGTCGGCCATGGCCGTCCGAAGCCATTGGATGTTGATGAGCCGAAGAACCTTGCGGTGGCCATTGCCGACCTCAAGCTCAAATACGTGGTTATCACTTCTGTAGACCGTGACGACCTGCGTGACGGCGGTGCTCAGCACTTCGTGGATTGCCTGCGTGAAATCCGCAAGCTGTCGCCAAACGTGCAGCTTGAAACACTGGTTCCCGACTACCGTGGCCGTATGGACGTAGCGCTGGCGATTACCGGCAACGAGCCGCCAGATGTGTTCAACCACAACCTTGAAACCGTACCGCGCCTGTACAAAGCCGCGCGTCCGGGTTCGGACTTCGAGTGGTCGTTGGACCTGCTGCAGAAGTTCAAGGAGTTGGTTCCGGGCGTACCAACCAAATCGGGCCTGATGCTCGGCCTGGGTGAGACCGACGAAGAAGTTATCGAAGTCATGAAGCGCATGCGCGAACACGACGTCGATATGCTGACCCTCGGCCAGTACCTGCAACCTTCGCGCAACCACTTGCCGGTGCAGCGCTTTGTGCACCCGGACGTATTTGCCTGGTTTGCCGAAGAAGGCCTGAAGATGGGCTTCAAGAACGTCGCCTCGGGCCCGCTGGTGCGTTCTTCGTATCATGCGGATCAGCAAGCGCACGAAGCAAAAGAGGCCAAGAAAACGTCTTTGATTTGATCAGAGCGTTATGAGCCCCACAAAAATGGCGACCTTCGGGTCGCCTTTTTTGTGGCAGTGATTCAGCGCAGAGCAGGGTTGAAGTGCGCTGCGCAATGACGGATAAACCTGAGGCTTATCCGTCAGGCAGTTGGTTACTTACGCAATTGTTGCAGCAGCTCAAAGCTCGGATAGCCATCGGCGGGCTCGCCTTGCTGTTGCTGGAACTCACGCACGGCTTTGCGGGTGTTGGCGCCTATAATGCCATCGGCCTTGCCCGGCTCGAAGCCCTTGCGCGCCAGCAGCTCTTGCAACTCTATACGCTCGTGGCGGCCGAGTTGGCGGTCATCCTTTGGCCAAGTGGCGCGAATGCCCGGTGCGCCGCGCAGGGCGTCGCTGAGCAGGCCAATCGCCAAGGCGTATGAGG
Source organism: Pseudomonas sp. MS19 (assembly GCF_013277615.1). Taxonomy (NCBI): domain Bacteria; kingdom Pseudomonadati; phylum Pseudomonadota; class Gammaproteobacteria; order Pseudomonadales; family Pseudomonadaceae; genus Pseudomonas; species Pseudomonas sp. MS19. The sequence goes on from NZ_VBTO01000013.1 coordinate 59,560, forward strand.
TCGAGTTGTTGTAGCGCAAAATACTGCGGAAGTTGCTGAACACCAGAAATGCCGGGCCGCGATGGCCAGCCGGTAACAGCAAGGAGGCTTTGGCATCAGCGTTTACGCTCGGCATGCTGCCGAACGCCGGGCGTACGCCAAGGGTTTGCCACTGGCTCAGGGTTCTGCTGACTTCTGGCGCTGCATGCGAATAATCGAACTCGCTCGGCAGACGAACTTCAAAGCCCCAGGGTTGATTGAATTTCCAGCCGGACTGTTGCAGGTAATGGGCAGCGGAACCCAGCGCGTCTGCCGAGGAATACCAGACGTCGCGTTTGCCGTCGCCGTCAAAGTCGACTGCATGTTCGTTGTAGGTTGTTGGCATGAACTGGGTCTGGCCCATCGCGCCGGCCCATGAGCCCACGAGTTTCTCCGGGCTGACATCGCCATGTTGGAGAATCTGCAACACGGCCAGCAACTGGCTGCGCCAGAACACCTGGCGGCGGCCTTCATAGGCGAGGGTCGCCAATGAGCGCACCACATTGAAGTTGCCAATATTGCCGCCGAAGTTGCTCTCCATGCCCCAGATCGCAACCAGCGTTTCACGGTTAACCTGATAACGCTGCTCGATCTTGTCGAGGGTCAGGCGTTCTTTGGCCAGCAAGCTACGGCCCTGATCGACGCGCTGTGATGACACCGCACCTTCGATGTATTCCCACACGGGACGGGAGAATTCCGGTTGGCTGCTGTCGGCTCTGATAACCGATGGGTTCGGGGTAATGCCGGCAAAGGCGCGGTCGAATACCTGCGGGGAAACACCAGCGGCCATCGCATCACTGCGCAGCAGGTCGCGCCACTCGCTGAAGCTCAATTGCGGTGTGGGTTCTTCAGCACGAGTGATAGTCGGGCTGGCAGTCGTTTTCTCCTGCTGCACGCCAGTCGATGCCGCCAGCGGTTGAGCCGGGGCCTCGGAGCATGCGCCCAAGAGCAGCATTGTGCTCACTATTGCAGTGTGGCTCAGGCCACGGAAAAACAGATTTGGCATAGCGATCTCAGCACGTTTTGCGAGCAGCTACGATATCACGAATGCGTCTGCATGCGGTCTGTAGCGGGTATTTCAAGCAGCCATAACGAATGAAGCCTCCCAGTTTTGCTGGGAGGCTTCGCGTTGGTAACTGCCTTTGCCTTTTTTCGGTTTCTGCTGCTGGCTGCGAAACAGTGGCTGGGCGATGATTGATTTGGCGCGGTGACGGCCATTACTGGTTTTCTTAGCCATGATTGTCCTCATACGGCTGGATCGAACAGCTGCGAATAATGCGCGGCTGTTCAATTATTGTCCAGAGGTAAGGTTCTGGTGGTGGCGTTGGGCCGTTTTCAGAAGGCAGTGGCGCCACTGATGCTCAGGCGTTTGCCGCACAAGCTGAGTGTCAGCAGGCTAAGCCCGCTCCACGCATCGCCAGCAGCCTGGCCTTTGATTTGCGCATCAATGCGCTGAGCATCTTGCAGCATGCCAGCCAGACGCTCGGCGCTGTGGCGCTGCAAGGCCTTGCTAACCAGTGGGCGACGTTTGTCCCAAACGGGGGGGCGTGCAGAGCTGAACGCTTTGTCGAGCGGGATATTCTGATGGCTGTGCTGATGCGCAATGGTCGCCAGCACACGTAATTCGCGGGCCAGTGCCCAGAGGATTACCGGCGGCTCGACACCTTCTCCGCGCAGGCCTTCGAGCATGCGCAGCGCATGTGCGGCTTCGCCGTTGAGCACCGCGTCGATAAGGCCGAATACGTCGAAACGCGCACTGTCGGCAACCGCCGCGTGAACGGTGCTGGCATCGACCTGATCGCCTTCAGCCAGCAGTTTTAGTTTTTCGATTTCCTGAGCAGCGGCGAGCAGGTTGCCCTCGACGCGCACGGCAATCATTTCCACCGCTTCCTGAGTCGCGCTAAGCCCGGCTTGGGCCATGCGCTGGCGAATCCATGAAGCCAGCTGGTTGCTGTCTACCGGCCAGATCTGCATGAACTGCACATCCTTGCCGTCGATCAGCGCCTTGGCCCATTTGCTTTTCTGGGTATTGCCGTCGAGCTTGGGCAGGCTGATCAGCAGCACGGTGTCTTCAGCGGGGCGGGCCAGATACTCAAGCAGCGCTGCGCCTTTGTCGCTGGGTTTACCGTTGGGGATTCGCAGTTCGAGCAGACGCTTCTCAGCAAACAACGACAGGCTGGCGCCTGCCTGCAACAAGTTGCCCCAATCGTAGTTGGCTTCGGCATTGAATACCTGGCGCTCACTGAAGCCTTGCTCGCGCGTTGCCGCGCGAATAGCGTCGCAGGCTTCCTGGCAGAGCAGCGGCTCATCGCCGCTGACTACGTAAACAGGTGCAAGGTTGCCCTGTAGGTGTTTGCCGAGTTGTGCCGGGGCCAGTTTCATCTGCGATCAGGGCTCACGCCTCAAGGTGCGGTTGCAGGCACATTGAGTTCGATTGGCGACTGTTGCGGCTGTGCGGCGCGCTTCTGCTTGGAGGCTTCGAGTGCTTGTGCTTCGGCCTCAGCATTGGCTTGCGCGGTTTGCTGCAACTGATCCAGTTCGGCTGGGGTGATTTGCTGCAGGCGTTGTGACAACTGGCGGACCAGATCACGGCGCATTTCTTCGCGTTGCTGGCTGGATTCCTGATCGGAGCCGGCCAGGTTGTTGCCGTCCTGCACGAAGTAGCTTTGGACTTCGAGCTGGTTGTTCATCAGCAGCAGATCATTGCTGCCGCGGATCTCGTAATCGAGCGCACTGGTCAGCTGAATTTCGGCGCTGCGCGCAGAGCTTGTGTAGCTGGCAGTGCGCTGTGATTCGCGCTCATTGGCCAGCACCAGCGTGTAGGGCGCACTCGCGTGGACCTTGACGCCGTTGTTCTCGAGCATTTCCTCAACATCTTTGGCCAGCGGGCCGTAGGCATTGCGCGCGGTGACATTAAGTTCGTCAAGCGCATAGTGCTCCACACCCGTGCCGCGCAGTTGAAAGCCGCAGGCGCCGAGGAGGGTGCTCAAGCCAATGACCAACAGGTTCCGTTTCAGCATCTTTGTATCCCCTAAACAAGCTGCCTGGCGCGCGTGTTGAAACGCGCGCCAAGCTTTATCAGTTGGCGACAATATTGACCAGTTTACCTGGCACCACAATCACTTTGCGGATGCTCAGGCCTTCGGTAAAGCGCAGCACGCCTTCATTGGCACGTGCTTGTGCTTCGATCTCTTCGCGGCTGGCCGAGGCCGGCATTTCAATTTGCCCGCGCAGCTTGCCGTTCACCTGAATCACCAGCGTCAGGGTGTCTTGCACCAGCGCTGATTCATCAAGCGGCGGCCATTGTGCGTCGATGGCGGCGCCTTCGTGGCCCAGTTGCTGCCACAGCTCATGGCTGATGTGCGGGGTGATCGGTGCCAGCAGCAGGGCTACTGTTTCAATACCTTCCTGCATCAGCGCACGGTCCTGATCGGCGCTGTTAGGCGCTTTCTCCAGCACGTTCATCAGCGTCATCACGGCAGCAATCGCCGTGTTGAATTTGTGATGCTGGCCAATGTCCTGAGTCGCTTGTTTGATGGCCAGGTGAATGGCGCGGCGCACTTCTTTCTGTGCATCGCTCAGCTCACCTTGCAGCTTGGCGCCCGGCAGACCGGCACTGACGTGGGCCTGAGCCAGACGCCAAACACGGCGCAGGAAGCGGTTCGCGCCTTCAACGCCCGAGTCGGACCATTCGAGGCTCATGTCGGGTGGCGATGCAAACATCATGAACAGACGGCAGGTATCCGCGCCGTACTGGTCAATCATGGCTTGCGGGTCGACGCCGTTGTTCTTCGACTTGGACATCTTCTCGGTGCCGCCGATTTCAACCGGCAGGCCGTCCGACTTGAGCTTGGCCGCAGTGACCTTGCCCTTGCCGTCACGCTCGATTTCGACGTCGGCCGGGTTGAACCAGTCTTTGCCGCCGTTATCGGTAGTGCGGTAGTAAGTGTCCGCGACAACCATGCCCTGAGTCAGCAGGTTCTTGAACGGCTCGTTAGAGTTGAGCAGGCCTTCGTCACGCATCAGCTTGTGGAAGAAGCGCGCATACAGCAGGTGCAAAATGGCGTGTTCGATGCCGCCGATGTACTGGTCAACCGGCAACCAGTGATTGGCTGCAGCCGGATCAACCATGCCGCCGGTGTAGTTTGGCGACGCGTAGCGGGCGAAGTACCAGGACGACTCGACGAAAGTGTCCATGGTGTCGGTTTCGCGCTTGGCCGGTGCGCCGCATTTCGGGCAGCTGCACTCGTAGAATTCAGGCATGCGCGCCAATGGCGAACCTGCACCGTCCGGCACTACATCTTCAGGCAGTACGACAGGCAACTGGTCTTCCGGCACCGGTACGTCACCGCAAGTATCGCAGTGTACGATCGGGATCGGGCAGCCCCAGTAACGCTGACGGCTGATGCCCCAGTCACGCAGGCGGAACTGGGTGCGGGATTTGCCCAGGTTCTTTTTCAGCAGAGCCACTTCGATAGCGTCGAAAGCGCCAGCGAAGTCGAGGCCGTTGAAATCACCGGAATTGATCAGCTCGCCGTGCTCGCCATAGGCTTCTTGCCACGGGGCTACGGTTTCGTCACCGGCGCTGGTACGAACCACTGCCTTGATCGGCAGGTTGTACTTGGTGGCGAACTCGAAATCGCGCTCGTCGTGAGCCGGTACCGCCATCACTGCGCCGTCGCCGTAATGCATAAGCACGTAGTTGGCGACCCACACCGGCAGCTTCTCGCCAGTCAGCGGATGCTCGACCAGCAAAGCCGTCGGCATGCCTTTCTTTTCCTGAGTGGCGATGTCAGCTTCAGCTACGCCGCCACGCTTGCATTCATCAATGAACGCCTGCAGTTCAGGGTTGCCCTGCGCCGCCTGAGTGGCGAGCGGGTGCTCGGCAGCAACGGCAACATAGGTTGCGCCCATCAGGGTGTCCGGGCGGGTGGTAAAGACTTTCAGCTCGCCGCTGCTGCCAATGCTGGCAGTATCGTACGGGAAGCAGACTTCCATGCCGCGCGATTTGCCGATCCAGTTGCGCTGCATGGTTTTGACCTGCTCAGGCCAGCCATCCAGTTCATCAAGACTGGTCAAGAGTTCATCCGCATAAGCGGTGATCTTGAAGTAGTACATCGGGATTTCGCGCTTCTCGATCAGCGCGCCACTGCGCCAGCCGCGACCGTCGATAACCTGCTCGTTCGCCAGAACGGTCTGGTCGACCGGGTCCCAGTTCACGCTACCGTTTTTACGGTAGATCACGCCTTTTTCGAACAGGCGGGTGAACAGCCACTGCTCCCAACGGTAGTAGTCAGGCTTGCAGGTGGTGACTTCACGCGACCAATCGATGGCCAGGCCCAGGCTTTTGAGCTGGGTCTTCATGTAATCGATGTTTTCGTAGGTCCACTTGGCTGGCGCGACCTTGTTCTTCATGGCGGCGTTTTCCGCCGGCATGCCAAAGGCGTCCCAGCCCATCGGCTGCAGTACGTTCTTGCCCTGCATACGCTGGTAGCGGGCAATCACGTCACCGATGGTGTAGTTGCGCACGTGGCCCATGTGCAACTTGCCGCTCGGGTAGGGGAACATCGACAGGCAATAGAATGTTTCCTTGCCTGGCTGTTCACTCACTACAAAGGATTTCTGCGCGTCCCACTGGGATTGCGCGGCGGCTTCGATTTCGCGTGGCTGATACTGTTCGTGCATGGCTACTTGCGCTATGGAATGAGGGCTTTAACGGGCGACGTAAAGGCAGTTGTGGCGGATCGGCCTCCGCGAGATTGTGCCAAGCCGGCGATTTGGCAGAGCGGATCTGCGGTTTGCCAGTTGCACCCTCACACGGCCGTTGCGCACGGCGCTATTGCATCACTCGTTCAGGAAACGACGTAGCATACATGACCCCTCGCAATAGTGGGAAACCTGATTGCTCAAAGGGCCGCTGTCACATCCTGAAATCCGCCGTTGGTCGCAGCATCTACCTGCCAGCAGGGTGAGCGCTAAGCTTGATTTAGGACTTAGACGTTTAGCTCATGATGAGGTGACCCAATGGCAGGACTGCGACAGACCGAGGCGCGAGGCGGGCTCTATGAGCGGCTATTGCAGCGCCTTGAACTGGCGTTGGACGAGGCGCATTCATTGCGTGGTCATCGGGCCGAGCCGCCCGATGAACTGGAATTGCGTGGCCTGTCGCCCTCCGAGGTGGAGCTGATCAAGGCGTACATGGATCACGACCTCAATTGGTTGCGCGGCTGGCATGCGGCGGCCGAAGAGTTGGCGATGCTTGAGCATTTGCCGCTGCGCAAATCGCGGCTCAACGGGCTGGCTGGCAAACCTCTGGGTAAAGTCGAGCTGCGCAGCAAAACCTTCACCCGGCGCCGGCAGCCGCTGTGTTGTGCAATGTGCGGGGTTCCTGCGGATTTTCAGCCCGGCGGCGTGCGTGCGTGCTGCGAGTGTGGTTCGCAACTGTTTCGGGCTAATCAGACCGGCTGAAGCACGCGTTAATCAGGGTTAATCACCACGCCTTTATTGGCGCAATCGCCGAGCAATTTTCCTTCGAGTTGATGCACTGCGCCTGATAGCCTTTGCGCATCTCGGAGGTGTGCATGGCGTTTCGTTATATTCTCAAGCATCTGTTATTACCGCCCGGCATCTTCCTGCTGCTGATCTTGCTTGCCTGGCGGTTGCGTCGGCGCGCCCCGCGTTTGGCGTCTGCCTGCTTTGTCGGTGGCTTTGCCGGAATCTGGCTGATGAGTTTGCCGGTGGTGGTCGAGTGGTCGGCGCGCGGGATTGAGCGCCAGCCGGCGATTCAGCTCGATGAATGGGCCAGTCTGGGTGAAAAGGCGGATGCGATTGTGGTGTTGGGCGGCGGTCGGCAGCGTGGAGATCCGGCGTGGGGCGCGGATCAGTCAAGCTGGTTCGCGCAGGAACGCGTTCGCTACGCGGCGCGGTTGTCTCGCGCCAGCGCGCTGCCAATTGCCACCAGTGGCGGCCTGCATTACGGCACGCCGCCAAGCGAGGCGCAGATCATGGCTGAGCAGTTGGCGGTCGATTACGGTTTGCAGGCGCGCTGGCAAGAAGGCCAGAGTCGCACGACTTGGGAAAATGCCCAGCGCAGTGCTGAGCTGCTACAGCCGCAAGGGGTTAAGCGCATTGTTCTGGTCACTCAGGCCTGGCACATGCAGCGTGCGGTCTGGTGTTTCGAGCAGGCCGGTTTCGATGTGGTGCCGGCGCCTTTCGGCTTTTTCAGTGTGGCCAACGGCGAGCCCTTGGGCGGCTGGTTGCCGGATGGCAGGGCGCTTTGGCGCAACACTCTGCTGTTCAACGAGGCAGTCGGGCTGCTGGCGTATCCATTGGTCTACGCCAGCGAACCCGGTGAATAGCGCTTAAACCGTTTTAGCCATGCGAGCTGCCAGCAGCGCCCAGCCGAAGATCAGCCCGCAGAGGATGATCAGCGGCCACGAGCGCCATTGCAGGTAAGGCGTCAGCCCTTCAACAGGCTGCACATGGCCGTACATGACGGCGCGTTTAAATTGCGGCAGTTGCAGGGTGATTTCGCCGAACGGGTTGATCAAGCCAGTCATGCCGTTATTGGTGGCGCGGATCATCCAGCGGCCCGCTTCGAGTGCGCGCATCTGCGCCATCTGCAGGTGTTGCAGCGGGCCAATTGAGTCACCGAACCAGGCGTCGTTACTCACAGTCAGCAGCAGCTGGCTCTGCGCCGCCAGCCCTGCAGCGAACTCTGGATATACCACTTCGTAGCAAATGTAAGTGGCAATGCTGTAGCCCTTGGCCTGCAGCAGCTGCTGGTCTGCGCTGCCGCGCGCGAAGTCGGACATGGGCAGGTTGAAGAAGGCGATCAGGCCGCGCAGAACATCCTGCAGCGGCACGTATTCGCCAAACGGCACCAGCTTCTGCTTGAGATAGTCGCCGCTGCCCTGGCCAACCACCGTTACCGCGTTGTAATAACGCTGATCGCCTTGCGCATTGGCCTGACGCAGCGGTACGCCGGTAATCAGCGCGGCATTGCGGTCATTGGCGAACTTGTCCATCACGCTCAAATAACCACTGGCGCGCTCTTTCAGAATCGGTACGGCGGTTTCCGGCCAGACAATCAGGTCGGCGGGTTTGGACTGGAACGTCAGGTCACGATACAGCGACAGTTGCGCATCCAGTTGCTCCGGGTCCCACTTCATGTTCTGCGGCACGTTGCCTTGAATGGTCATCACCTTCAGTGGCTGGCCAACCGCTGTCGTCCATTGGTGATGCTTGAGGCTGAAGCCCGCGACCCAAGGCGCGGCCAGCAGCACAATCGCTGCCGCCAAAAAGCTCAGGCGTGTGCGCAGTGAATACAGATTGACCAACAAGGTTGCCGTCAGCGCCAGGGCAAACGAAATCAGCCAGACCCCGCCCAGCGGCGCCAGCCCCGACAGCGGGCCGGTGAGTTGGCTGTAGCCTGAATAGAGCCAGGGGAAGCCGGTCAGGAACCAGCCGCGAAAGGCTTCTTGCGCAACCCAGAGCGCAGCAAAGGCCAGGGCGTCTGCCAGTGGCGCTTCGTCGCGACGCAACCAGCGAGCCCACAGCCAGGCGGGCAGGGCGAAGAATGCGCCGAGTGCGGCGACGAACGCCAGCGTTAGTGCGCCGGCCAGTGCCGGACTGGCATCGCCGAATTGGTGGATGCTGACATATACCCAGCTGGTGCCTGCGGCGTATAAGCCGAAACCAAACCACCAGCCACGCCACAACGCCTGTCGCGGATTCAGCGTGCGCAGGCCAAGGTAGAACAGTGCGATAACCACAATCGCCAGCGGCCAGATATTGAATGGCGCCAGTGCCAGCGTTGTCGCGGCACCTGCGGCCAGTGCAATCAGGTTGCCCGGCCAGCCAGCAGAGGTGATCCAGCGCATGTTTAATCCTTGGCAGTAATAAGACCGCAGGAGGCTAGCGCCATCGGGCAGTCGAGAGCAAGCATGAGGGTGTAAAGATGTGTATTCAGCGGGGCGGCTGCAGGACGCAGCGCCAGTCTCTGCGCAGGGGGACCTGCGCAGAGAGCGCATTGCTTAGTGGCTGAGCGGTGTCAGCCGGAGCAGGTGCAACCGACGGCTGTCGGCGTTGAGGACGCGGAAGCGGAAACCGCCGATTTCGGTGACTTCATTGCGCTTGGGCAAATGCCCGAACGCACTCATGACCAGGCCGCCTACGGTGTCGAACTCGTCATCCGAGAACGCGGTGTCGAACGCCTCGTTGAAGTTGTCGATCGGCGTCAGTGCCTTGACCAGGAAATCACCGCTGGGCAGTGGTTTGACGTAGCTGTCTTCCTCGACGTCGTGCTCATCTTCGATGTCGCCGACGATCTGCTCAAGCACGTCCTCGATGGTCACCAGTCCGGCAACACCGCCGTACTCGTCGATCACCACGGCCATGTGATTGTGGTTGGCGCGGAATTCGCGCAGCAGCACATTCAGGCGTTTCGACTCAGGGACGAAGGTGGCAGGACGCAGCAGATCCTTGATGTTGAAGCTCTGCTGGTCTTCAACTAGGATCAGCGGGAGCAGATCCTTGGCCAGCAGGATGCCGATGACATCATCCAGGCTTTCGCCGATTACCGGGTAGCGCGAGTGCGCGGCATCAATGATCGAGGGCAGAAACTCTTTAGGCGTCTGGGTCGATTTGATGCTGATCATCTGTGAGCGGGGGACCATGATGTCGCGAACTTGCAAGTCCGCGACCTGGATGGCGCCTTCGACGATTGCCAGTGCCTCACTGTCGAGCAGTTTGTTTTGATGCGCTTCTCGAAGGACTTCGAGGAGCTCCTGGCGGTTTTTCGGCTCATGAGCAAAAGCCTGAGTCAGCTTGTCCAGCCAGGTCTTTTGCTCGTTGCTCGATCGGTCTTCGCTCATGGCGTTTTACTCAGGATCCTTTCTAGGTGGGAGATCATGCAATGGGTGTATCAATCATGGTCGGCGTACGGGTCCGGGTGACCCAGTTCAGCCATTAAAACTTGTTCGAGACTTTCCATCTCGAGCGCTTCATCGTCTTCAATATGGTCATAACCGAGCAGATGCAAGCAGCCATGAATCACCAGGTGCGCCCAGTGCGACTCAAGGCTCTTGTTCTGCTCGACCGCTTCACGCGCCACTACCGGCACGCAAATGACCAGATCACCCAGCAGCGGGATGTCGAGCATCTCGTCTGGAACATCTGCAGGGAATGAAAGCACATTTGTGGCGTAATCGCGCTGGCGATAGGTGTGATTGAGTTCACGCCCTTCAGGTTCATCGACCAAACGGATGGTTAGCTCCGAATCAGCCGTGCGCTGCTTGAGGGCAGCGCTGCACCAACTGCGGAACTGCTCTTCGCTGGGCAGGTCGGGCGCGTCACTGGCAATTTGCAGGTCGAGTTCAAGCATTGCCATTATTGCGCTCATCGCTCGATTTCTTTTCGGCCTGGCTGTCGAAGCGCTCGTAGGCTTCAACAATGCGTTGAACCAGCGGGTGGCGCACCACGTCCTTGGGCTTGAAGTGGGTGAAGCTGATGCCAGGCACATCGCGCAGCACTTCGATCACGTGGGTCAGACCGGACTTTGTGCCACGCGGCAAGTCGACCTGAGTAATGTCACCGGTGATGACTGCGGTTGAGCCGAAGCCGATACGCGTGAGGAACATCTTCATCTGTTCCAGCGTGGTGTTCTGGCTTTCGTCGAGAATGATGAAGCTGTTATTCAGCGTACGGCCACGCATGTAAGCCAGTGGCGCTACTTCAATCACCTGTTTTTCGATCAGCCGTGCCACTTGCTCGAAACCAAGCATCTCGTACAGTGCGTCATACAGCGGGCGCAGATACGGGTCGATTTTCTGCGACAGGTCGCCCGGCAGGAAGCCGAGTTTTTCACCGGCCTCAACCGCGGGGCGAACCAGCAGAATGCGGCGAATCTGTTCACGTTCGAGCGCATCGACTGCGCAGGCCACTGCCAGATAGGTTTTACCCGTACCGGCCGGGCCAATGCCGAAGTTGATGTCGTGCTCAAGAATCGATTTGACGTAAGCCTGCTGATTAATACCGCGCGGGCGAATCATGCCCTTACGGGTGCGCAAGGCTACGCTGGCTGTTGCCACCGGGTTCGCCATCTCTTCCAGACCGGATTCCTGCAGGAACAGGTGCACGGTGTCTGGTGACAGTTCGCTGGATTTGGCTTCGCGGTACAAGCGCCGCAGCAACTGCTCGGCAATTTTGGTCTGCTCGGGTTCGCCGACCAGCTCGAATTGATTGCCGCGATTGCGGATCTCGATGGCCATGCGCTCTTCGATCAGGCGCAGGTTTTCGTCAAATTGGCCACAAAGGTTGGCGAACCGCTCTGATTCAAAGGGTTCGAGGACAAAACGATTAGGTTCTATAGGTGTATTCAAGGTTGTCTTTTGGCCGCCAGTCGGCTGGGTGATGAGTCAAGAATAACCCTACCAGCTGGCGCGCGAAAGCGGCAGATGGCAGGCGCCTTTTCGCGATCTGGGCAGATTCAGACTACGCGACATGCAGCGGGCGGAAAAGTACCGCTGGCCTGCTTGCCGCGTAGGGTGAAATCCGTTGTTGCAGCCGGATCGCAAAAGGTTCTGTCGGGCACTCTTGTCAGTTGAGCAGAGATCCACGAAGTGAGTAGGGCTGAGCACTATCAATCATGACGTCGACGAATTGGCCGATCAGGCCCGGATTATCGCAGCGGAAGTTGACCACCCGATTACTCTCGGTGCGGCCCTGCAACATGCCCGGGTCTTTGCGCGAGTAGTCGCTGACCAGAATGCGTTGCACACTGCCAACCATGCGCCGGCTGTTTTCCGAACCAATCTGGCTGATGCGGTCCTGCAGGATTTTCAGGCGCTGCTTTTTCAGCTCTTCGGGCGTGTCGTCGGCCAGATCCGCAGCCGGTGTGCCGGGGCGGGCGCTGTAGACGAACGAGAAGGAGAAGTCGAAGCGCACGTCTTCAATCAGCTTCATGGTCTGCTCGAAGTCTTTTTCGGTTTCGCCGGGGAAACCAATAATGAAGTCGGAGCTGATCAGAATATCCGGCACCACGGCCTTCAATTTACGGATGCGCGACTTGTACTCAAGCGCGGTGTGGTTGCGCTTCATGGCCGCCAGAATCCGGTCAGAACCGGACTGCACCGGTAAATGCAGGTACTTCACCAACTCTGGAATATCCGCATGCGCTTGAATCAGCGCATCGGAGAACTCCAGCGGGTGTGAGGTCATGTAGCGAATCCGGTCGATCCCGTCGATTGCCGCGACGGCATACAGCAACTCGGCAAAGTCGGCGATCTGGCCATTGCTGGTCTCGCCGCGATAACCGTTGACGTTCTGGCCGAGCAGGGTGACTTCGCGCACGCCGTTTTCAGCCAGATGGACGATTTCCGATAGCACGTCGCGCAGCGGGCGGCTGACTTCTTCGCCACGGGTATACGGCACAACGCAGAATGTGCAGTACTTGCTGCACCCTTCCATGACCGAGACATAAGCGGTCGGGCCATCGATACGCGGCTCTGGCAAGCGGTCGAATTTCTCGATTTCCGGGAATGAGATATCCACTTGCGGCAACTTGGTGGTGCGCGCCGCGTTAATCATTTCGGGCAAACGGTGCAGGGTTTGCGGGCCGAACACTACGTCTACATAGGGCGCGCGGTCACGAATGGCCTCACCTTCCTGACTGGCCACGCAGCCGCCAACACCGATTACCAGATCGGGGTTTTCCAGTTTCAGTTCACGCCAGCGGCCGAGCTGGGAGTAAACCTTGTCCTGGGCCCGCTCGCGGATGGAGCAGGTGTTGAGCAGGATCACGTCCGCATCTTCAGGGCGTTTCGTGACTTCCAGTGCTTGATGTTCGCCCAGCAGGTCGATCATGCGCGAGCTGTCGTACTCGTTCATCTGGCAACCGTGGGTTTCGATATAAAGCTTCTTGGTCATGCGGGCTCAAAGAGTGATTCGACGAACCGCACATTATAAGGCGCATGGGGTTGTGTTCCTAGCATTGACTGCTCGATGGCTGTGCTATGATTTGCGCCCTCCAATTTTCACAGTCCAGACTGCCACTCATGAGCAAGCGCGAGCCTATTTATAAGGTCATTTTCCTCAATCAGGGACAGGTCTTCGAGATGTACGCCAAGCAGATCTTTCAGAGTGATCTGTGGGGCTTCCTTGAAGTTGAAGAGTTCATCTTCGGTGAACGCACCCAGGTAGTGGTTGATCCGAGTGAAGAGAAGCTCAAGGCGCAGTTTGATGGCGTAGTGCGCAGCTTTGTGCCCATGCACTCGATTATCCGCATTGATGAAGTCGAGCGGTTGGGCACGCCGAAGATCAGCGAAGCCAAGGCGAGCGGTAATGTCATGCCGTTCCCGATGCCGATGCCCGAGAAGTAACACAGCTTGCTGGTTGGCGCGTAGACAGTAAACCCTGAACGGTCGGTTTCAGGGTTTCAGGGTTTCAGGGTTTCAGGGTTCAAGGCAGAGGCGCGAAGGGTGAACTTCCGGCCTGATTCTGCAGCTCCTGCAGATAATTGCGGAATATCTGCCCCAGCACCTGGCTGGCGGTTTCGAGTTCTTTGCGCTGCATTTGCTCAGAGAGCAGGTCGGCGCTGTCCATGGCGTCATCCGAGCCATTGATCTCGGCCATTTTCAGAACGATATAAGCCTGCACGTTATTCGCCGGCACACCTTCACCGCGATAAAACATCATGCCCAGACGATATTGCGCCTGCGCATGGCCTTGCAGCGAGGCCTGCTGGAACCAGTTGAGTGCTTGCGAAAGGTCACGCGGGGTGCGCTTACCGTCATAGAAATACTCGCCCAGTTCGAATTGAGCCTGACGGTCGCCGTTCTGCGCTGCCTGACGGCACGCCGTCAGGGCATTTGGCAGGTCTTCAGGCGCCGTATTAAGCGAGCAGCTGCCCGTTGCCGGAATCAGTAAAGAGTTTCCGTCTGCAGATGCGTATAAAGGCAAAAGCAGCAAGCATCCCAGTACCAGGGTGCGGCCGGAGCATTTCATGAAAATCCAATTACCTCGAGGGTAGGCGGTAGGCGCAATGCCTGAAAATTGAGCTGTGCAGCACATTATGAAATAAGCGGGGCGGTTGATACAAAGCCTTTGCCATATTTCTGCTCTGCCTACGTGTCCTTGCCTAGTTTTACTCCGGTTTGCGCTGTCCCGGTAGGATTACTAACAATCTCGCCAGCAGCGCAGAGGCCGGTGTCAGCAGTAGCAAGGTCAGATTGTTAGCGCTGATCAGGCCCGGGTTCAGCCGGTTAGCGGCGCTCAAGCCGGCCAATAACAGCAATCCGGCTGAGGCAACACCTAACAATGCCGGCATTCGGCGCGGCCACTGTACAGCTCCAGCATAGACAATCAGCAGCAAGCTGATCACGCTGATCAGCAGGCGGTAGTTCTCCAACTGGTGCATTTGCCGGAATAACTCGAAGAAAGCGCACAGGCCGAGCAGGATTCGGCCCCAGTTCGGCCGGCTCCACGTCCAGCTCCGGCTCAGTGCCAGCGCGGCAGCGGCGATCAGCGGCAGCGCCAGAAACTGCGCCGCCTGGCTCAGCCAGAGCAACGCCGACTGCGCGCCGGGCAGCGCAATGCTGGCACCGGCCGCCGCTGCAATGGCAAAGCCGAGCAGGGCGCAGAACAGTCCCGCCTGATCGCCTTCGGTGTGCAGTTTACGCGTCAGGGCAATTGCCACCGCGCTGCTGGCACACACCAGCGCCAGTGCAGCGCCGAGCAGTAGCGAGGTTTCGCCCATTAGTCGTTCTGCATCTGCGCGAAGGCTTTTTCTGCCGCGTCCAGTGTCAGCTTCAACTCGGCGTCGCCATGGGCGATGGAGGTGAAACCGGCTTCGAAGGCGCTCGGTGCCAGGTACACGCCGCCCTCAAGCATCAGGTGGAAGAAGCGCTTGAAGCGATTGATGTCGCTGCTCATGACGTCTTCAAAGCTGATGATGTCTGGCTTGTCGCAGAAGTACAGGCCGAACATACCGCCTGCCTGAGTCGTGACAAAGTCGATACCGGCAGCTTGTGCGCGCTCTTTGAGGCCCGCCAGCAAGCGGCTGGTGTAGTCAGTCAGCTCGTCATGGAAGCCAGGACGCTTGATCAGGCGCAGAGTGGTCAGGCCTGCGGCCATTGCCAGCGGGTTACCCGACAGCGTACCGGCCTGATAAACCGGGCCCAGCGGGGCAATGTGGCTCATGATCTCGCGCTTGCCGCCGAAGCAGCCAACCGGCATGCCGCCGCCGATGATCTTGCCGAACGTGGTCAGGTCCGGCGTCACGCCGTAATACGCTTGCGCGCCGCCGAGGGATACGCGGAAGCCGCTCATGACTTCGTCAAAAATCAGCACCACGCCGTGCTTGTCGCACTGCTCGCGCAGGCCTTCCAGAAAGCCCGGGGCCGGCGGTACGCAGTTCATGTTGCCGGCTACCGGCTCAACGATGATGCAGGCGATGTTCTGACCCGATTTCTCCAGGCACTCTTTAACCGCTTCAATATTGTTAAAGGGCAGCGTCAGGGTGTGTTTGGCAAAGTCGGCAGGAACGCCGGCAGAGCTTGGCACGCCCTGAGTCAGTGCGCCGGAACCGGCTTTTACCAGCAGGCTGTCGGAGTGGCCGTGGTAGCAGCCCTCAAATTTGACGATTGAGTCGCGGCCGGTAAAGCCACGCGCCAGACGGATAGCGCTCATGGTGGCTTCGGTGCCGGAGTTGACCATGCGCACCATTTCCATGGATGGAACCAGCTCGCAGACCAGATCCGCCATTTCGGTTTCCATGGCGGTCGGCGCGCCAAACGACAAGCCGTGTTCAAGCTGGTTGCGCACCGAATCAAGCACTTGCGGGTGGCTGTGGCCAAGGATCATCGGGCCCCAGGAGCCGACGTAATCGACATACTGCTTGTCGTCTTCATCGGTAATGTAGGCGCCCAGTGCGCTTTTGAAGAACAGCGGTGTGCCGCCGACGCTTTTGAATGCGCGGACCGGTGAGTTTACCCCGCCAGGAATGTGCTTCTGGGCATTGGCAAACAGGGTTTCCGAACGGGACATAATGGCCTCTCAAAAAGTGTGAACAGGGCGCGGTTGGCGCCCGTAATTAATCAGACAGTGGCAAACAGATCGCTGAAGGCGCGGGCACGGGATTCGACCTCATCGCTGCTCTCGGCTGCGAACAGGGCGTGTACCACGGCAATCATGCTGGCGCCGGCGCTAATCAATTGCCCGGCGTTGTCCTGCGTTACGCCGCCAATGGCGACAATCGGCAGGTGGCAGCGCGATTTGGCCTCGGTCAGGGTCTGGATGCTGGCGGCAGGTGCGCCGGGCTTGGTGTTGGAATTGAAGAACCGGCCAAAGGCGACGTAGCTGGCGCCTTCGGTGGCGGCGATTTCCGCCAGTTCGACCTGCGCGTGGCAGGTCACACCGATAATAGCCTTGCGGCCGAGCAGTGCGCGGGCGGCGGCGAGTGAGCCATCACCCTGGCCCAAATGCAGGCCGACGTCGAGGCGCGCTGCCAGTTCGGCGTCGTCATTGATGATCAGGCTGGCGCCGTAGCGCTCACACAGATCACGCAGTTCCTGGGCTTCACGCAGACGCTTGGCGTCATCGCTGGATTTATCGCGGTACTGCAGCAGTGTCACGCCGCCGCGCAGCGCAGCCTCTACATAAGGCAGCATTTTGCCGTCAGCCAGCAGTTGGCTGTCGGTGATTGCGTAGAGTCCCTGCAGTTTCATCAGATACCCTCCTTCAGCTTGCATCCAATGGCAGGCGCCGCGGAATGTATTGGCCGTGGCCCGGTTGCTCGGCATCACGCAGCGTACGCCAGGTGTAGTCGAGTGCCGACTTCACGGCGCTGACCAATTCCTCGCCCAGCGCGATGCGTCCGGCCAATGTGCTGGCCAGCGTGCAGCCCGAACCATGGTAACTGCCGGGCAGGCGCTGGCAGGTAAAGGTGTGCTGGCTGCCGTCGCGTGAGTACAGGCGATTGTGCACTTCCTTCTCATCACCGTGACCGCCGGTGATCAGCAGGTGCTTGATGAAGGGCAGAAGTTTTTCAGCGCACTCATCAGCAGTGCCTTCAGGCAGCTCGGCGAGAATTCGCGCCTCGGGCAGATTCGGTGTGGCGATCAGCGATGCCGGGAACAGACGTTCGCGCATGGCGTAGCCGACTTCATCCTTGCCCAGCGCACCGCCGCCGCCTGCGCGCAGTACCGGGTCGCAGACCATGGGCACATTGGGCAGGCTGTTTTTGATTTCGAGGACGGTTTCGACCATCTCCACCGAACCCAGCATGCCCAGCTTGATCGCCTCTACGGGCAAGTCGGCAATCACAGCGTTTGCTTGCGCCAGAACCCACTCGCGGTCGAGCACGCGGAAGTCAGATACGTTGACGGTATCCTGCACGGTCAGAGCTGTCACGGTAGGCGCGGCGTGACAGCCTTGGGCGAGCAGGGCTTCAATATCGGCTTGCAGTCCGGCGCCGCCACTGGGGTCATGGCCAGACACGCAAAGCACTACGGGGCGTGAGGTCGGTGTTTTCATGGAGCGCGAGCTTATCATTAATCAAACGATTTGCGCCCTTTTAGGCATCAGCAAATTGTTCTGCAGCGGCTGCACAAGGCCGTGGTTTGGCCCTGAAATCAAAGCGCAGGCGCGGCAGGCAGCAATGCGCATTTAACTCTCTAAAGGCTGTGCTAGAGTGTCGGGCTTTTGCCGACCTTGGCAGTTACCGTGCCCCTGCGCACGGCGATATCACTTTCATTTAGGCTGTGACGGGCTGTATGCGTTTTATCGTGATGCTGTTATTGGCGGTTCTGCCAACATTTGCCAGTGCGGTGGTCTTTGACGAGACAACCGAATCGTTGACCCTTGGCCCGCAAATTTCGGTATTCGAAGATGTGCGCGGTGAGTTGAAGATCGACGATATCGATTCGCCTGCCATGGCCGGAAGTTTTCGAGCGCATGATAAAAACGTACTGAATGCGGGTTATTCGCGTTCGGTGTTTTGGCTGCGTATTGATCTGGATTACCAGCCGCAGAAGGTGGTCAGAGATCGTACCTGGCTGTTGGAGCTGGCGTATCCGCCGCTCGACCATGTCGACTTGTATGGCCGTGACGAGCAGGGCGGCTACACCTTGCTGCAGCGCAGTGGCGATGCTTTGCCGTTCAGCAGTCGGCAGATTAAACAACACAATTACCTCTACGCACTGCACTTGCCAGCCGGCGAGTCGACCCGTTACTACTTGCGGGTCGAGAGTCAGGGCTCGATTCAGGTGCCGTTGACCCTGTGGTCGACCACCGCTTTTATTGAGTCTCAACCTGAGCACATTTATGTGCTGGGCATCATCTACGGCGTGCTGCTGGTGATGATGATCTACAACCTGTTCATCTTCTTCAGCGTTCGCGACGTCAGCTACCTCTATTACATTCTCTACATCGCCTCGTTCGGCATGTATCAAGTGTCGGTAAATGGCGCTGGCGTGCAGTACCTGTGGCCCGATAATCCGTGGTGGGCCAACATTTCCACGCCCTTGTTGATCGGCTCGGCGGTCCTGTTCGGCAGCCAGTTCGCCCGCAGCTTTCTGCAAACCCGGCTGCACAGTCGCTGGGTGGATCGTTGTCTGATGACCATGATGCTGGCCGGCGCCGGTGTGATGTTCATTGCCCTCACCAACAGCTATGCCTTGTCGTTGCGGCTGGCTACCGGGCTGTCGCTGGTGTTTATCGTGGTGATTTTCGCCGCCGGAATTATCGCCGGGCTGCGTGGCATGCGCGTTGCGCGTTACTTCATCGTGGCCTGGTCGACATTCTTAATCGGCGGCATGGTCAACACCCTGATGGTGCTGGGCTTCCTGCCCAACGTATTCCTGACCATGTACGCGAGCCAGATTGGCTCGGCACTGGAGGTCGCGTTGTTGTCTCTGGCGCTGGCTGACCGCATCAACACCTTAAAGGAAGAGCGCGCGCGGATTCTTCAGCAGTCGACCTCACAACTGGCTGCGTTGAACAGTCAACTGGCGACCAGTAACCGGCTCAAGGATGAATTCCTGGCGACGGTAACGCATGAGTTGCGTACGCCAATGAATGGCGTTATCGGTTCTCTGGAGCTGTTAAAAACCCTGGAGCTCGACAACGAGGCTCAGCAGTATCAGCAAACTGCCGCCGCCTCTGCGCGTGACATGATGCACATGGTCAACGATATTCTGGTGCACACCGAACTCCAGGCCGGCAAGCTGCACCTGAAAAAACGCGTGTTCAGTCTGCGCGGCCTGCTCAATGATCTGTACCAACTCCATGCCGGCAGGGCCAGTGAGAAGAATCTGCAGTTCAAGCTCGACGTGGATGAAACGCTGCTCGACACCCTCGAAGGGGACGCCGACAAACTCAAGCGTGCGCTCACCTACCTGCTCGACAATGCCATCAAGTTCACTGCCACAGGCTCGGTCTGCTTATCCGTCGTGCGCGGCGTTGCACCGGCCAACAGCGAGTCGTTGCAAGCGTTGAGTTTTCGGGTGATCGACACCGGCGCCGGCATTGAAGTGGACACGCCGGGGCAAGTGTTTCAGTCGTTTTGGCAGCAGGACGGCTCGCTCACCCGGCAATACGGCGGACTGGGCATCGGCTTGTCGATTTGCCAGCAATTGGCCGACTTGCTCAAGGGCCATCTCAGTTATCAACCGCAGGCCGAGCGCGGCAGCTGCTTCACGCTGGACGTGCTGATGGATTTGCCAACGGCAGAAAATGCTACGCCGCATGCACGGCAAACGTTACCGTCGATTCGCGAGCCGCAGCACTGCAAAGTCTTAGTGGTTGAAGATGATCCGATCAACCAGTTGGTCATTCGCGGCATGCTGCTCAAACTGGGCTATCAGGTGCTTACTGCCGGCAGCGGCGCCGAAGCGCTGGAGGTGCTGCGTCGCGAGCGCATCGATGGCGTATTACTCGACTGTCAGATGCCGGGTATGGATGGCTTTGCCGTTTGCCGGGCGTTGCGTCAAATGCCCGCGTGCCAAGAGCTGCCCGTGCTGGCCGTGACGGCGCACAGTCAGGCCGGCGACCGTGATCGCTGTCTGGCCGCAGGCATGAGTGACTATTTGGCCAAGCCGCTTAACTTCGAGCAATTGCGCCAGCTTTTGCAGGCCTGGCTGTTGACCCGCCCCTACTAGCGCAGCGTCACATTGCGCATTATTGAGCGCAGTTTGCGGCGCAGATAATGGGTCTTTTGGCGCAAATGCCGCTATCTCATTACTCTGAATCCTGATTCACTGGCATTAAGTGAATCAGGATTCAGATTATGGCCTATCGCACCACGGCGCAGCGTATCAGCCGCGATCAAGCATTGCGTGAGCGCATTATGTTGTGCGCGCACACACGCGTCACCGAGGGTGGCTTTGCCGCGCTGACCATGCAGGCTCTGGCCGAAGATGCCGGCGTTGCTACCGGTAGCTTGTACCGCCACTTCCGCAGCAAGGGCGAGCTGGCGGCCCAGCTGTTTGCCCGCGCCAGTCAGCATGAAATCAACGCGCTCAACCAGACACTCGCCCTCGGCGGCACACCGGTCGAGCGTCTGGTTAATGGCTTGGAGCAGTTCGCCGCCCGGGCCTGGAGCAGCCGACAGCTGGCGTACGCACTCATCGCCGAGCCGGTCGAGCCAGAGGTCGATGAACAGCGTCTGATCTTCCGCGAAGCCTATGCTCAATTATTCACTGATCTGTTGCGCGAAGGTACGGAGCAGGGCGTTTTCGACGTCAGCCATTACGCTCTGGCAGCCGCCTGCCTGGTCGGTGCAATTGCCGAATCACTGGTAGGCCCGTTGTCACCGAATGCCCGCTCGGCCCGCGAAGCCGGCCAGCAGAGCCTGCAACTGGCCGATGTGAGCCACAGTTTAGTCACCTTTTGTTTGCGTGCCGTTGGCGCCAAGGAGCCCTATCATGAGCGTTGAATTACAGGCTGAAACCCACGAAGTGTTCAATCAGGTGCCACCGTTGGATGGCGCCAATCTGTACCGTGTGGACCTGCCGTTACAAGAGTGGACCCGACGCTTTGGTGCGGGTTGGGCACACGACCGGCTGGATGCTTATGGCGCACTGGCCGGTGGCGAGCTGATGGCCGCCGGCTTTCTCGCCAACGAAAACAAGCCCGTGTTCAAAAGCCATGACCGTTATGGTCACCGCATCGATCTGGTTGAATTTCATCCCTCGTACCATCAGCTGATGAGTGCGGCGATTGAGCATGGTCTGCCATCTGCGCCGTGGACCGAGCCGCGTGATGGAGCACAGGTTGCCCGCGCGGGCCTGAGCTATCTGCACAGTCAGGCAGAGGCCGGTAGCGGCTGCCCGCTGACCATGACCTACGCAAGCGTTCCGGCGCTGCAGTTGCAGCCTGACGTTGCGCGTATTTGGTTGCCGAAAATCCTGTCTACACAGTACGACCCGCGTAACCTGCCGATCGAGCAGAAAACCGGCGCCACCATCGGCATGGCCATGACCGAGAAGCAGGGCGGAACGGATGTGCGCGCCAACACCACGCGCGCCTATCCTGTCGGCACGCCGGGGCCGGGTCAGGCGTATGAACTGGTTGGCCATAAATGGTTCTGTTCGGCGCCGATGTGCGATGCGTTCCTGACCTTGGCGCAAACCGACAAGGGCCTGACTTGCTTCCTGCTGCCGCGCCACCGCCCGGATGGCACGCGTAACGAGTTCTATATCCAGCGCCTGAAAAACAAGCTGGGCAACTGGTCCAACGCCTCCAGCGAAGTGGAATACCGGGGCGCTTTTGCCTGGATGGTCGGTGAAGAAGGCCGTGGGGTTCCGACCATTATCGAGATGGTTTCGCTGACCCGTTTCGATTGCATGATCGGCTCCAGCGCGCTGATGCGTCAGGCGCTGACGCAGGCTGCGCATCACTGCGCGCACCGCAAAGTAGGCGGCAAGCTGCTGGCTGATCAGCCGCTGATGCAAAACGTGCTGGCCGATCTGGCGCTGGAAAGCGAAGCCGCGCTGGCGTTGACGCTGCGTATGGGCAAGGCGCTGGATAATCCGAACGATGCGCAGGAGCAGAAGTTTGCCCGGCTGGTAACGGCCATCGGCAAGTATTGGATCTGTAAACGTGCGCCGGCGATGATCAACGAGGCGCAAGAATGCCTCGGGGGTGCCGGGTATGTGGAAGACACCATTTTACCGCGCCTGTACCGCGAAGCTCCGGTCAACTCGATTTGGGAAGGCTCGGGCAATGTTCAGTGTCTGGATGTGCTGCGCGCGCTGTCCAAGGAGCAAGGCGTGCTTGATGCGCTGTTCCACGAATTGGGCGATGGTCATGGCGATGCACGCCTCAAAGCGCACATTGCCAAGGTGCACAGCGCCTTCAAGGACACCGACGATATTCAGTATCGCGCGCGCCAGCTCACCGAAGACGTGGCGGTAGGCTTGCAGGCCAAATTGCTGCTGGAGGCGGGCAATGCGACAGTCTCCGACGGCTTTATTGCCAGCCGGCTGGGTGACGGTGGTCGCGTTTACGGCACCTTGCCGCGTGGCGTGGATGCAGAGGCGCTGGTCGCACGCAGCTCGCCGCATTTCGCCTGAGCCTTGCCGCAAACAAAGAAGCTGACACGTGTCAGCTTCTTTGCGTTTCAGGCGATTAATCTTTCGAGTCGTCAGGCAGAGCGTGCAACTCGCAGAGTCTTTTTACTGCCAATGGCCGTGACCACAAACAAGGCCGCCGCCAGGCTCAGGGCCAATGGCAAACCCTGCGGGCCAAGGCCCATCAGGCTGCCGCTGAGCAGTGGCCCGATCAGACTGCCGACGCCCCAGAGCATGCCGACACTGGCGTTGGCGGTGACCAGTTCGGCCCCGCTGAAGCGCTCGCCGATGCGCACCAAGGCCAGCGTATAAACCCCGCCAGCCACTGCACCGAGTATGACCAGCGCCGGCCACAATACGCTCGGGTGGCCAATCAGCCAGGGCAATGCGCAGCCGATCAGTAACGCCATGACACCACAGGCAAGATGCAGATGGCTGCGCTCGCAACGATCCGACAGCCAGCCAAGTGGCACCTGAAACGTCATGTCACCGAGCAGAATTATGGTCACCATGAACGCGGCAATGCCGACGGCATAGCCGTGACTGCTGGCATAAACCGGAAACAGCGAGAGCACCACACTGTCGAAAAAGGCGAAGAACAACACGCCCGTACACAGCGCCGGCGCTACTCTGATGAAGCCCGCCAACGAGAACGTCTTGGTTTGTTCGTGTTCGGCCTCACTCCAGTCGGCGGGCAGATACAGCCACACCGCCAACAGTGCCAGCAGATTACACCCGGTAACCACGGCGATTGGCCACAGGCTTTGTGTGCCCAGCACGCCAATGAGTGTGGGGCCAAACAACTGGCAGCCGGTGAAACAGGCGGCGTACAGGGCGACAATCTGGCCGCGCTTGTTTTCATCGCACAATTCATTGACCCAGGACTCGCCCAGAATCACCGCAACGCCCATGCCCACGCCCAGCGTCAAACGGGCGGCAGCGAGCCAGCCCAGCGAGTCCGGCAGCCATTCGATGGCGCTGCAACTGGCTGCGCAGAGGGCGAAGCACATCAGGTACAAGTGGCGGCCACTGAAGCGCCGGCACAGCGGAGCGACCATGAATGCGGAAAGAATCATCCCCGCCGCTGGCATCGCCGAAAGAATACCGATTTGCAGGGGCGATGCGCCGGCCTCAAGCAGGCGCAACGACACCAGTGGCAATGTCAGGCCCATGCTCAGGCCTACCACGGAAACGGCAAAAATAAGTACAACCAGTAACCAGCGATTCATCACGTTCTCCGCCCCGGTTCAATTGCCGGGACCAGCCAAGATAAAAAAAACTGCGCAGCGCGGCGCAAAGTAAAAATGTGAGCAAATTGCAGCCGCTACGCCTTGGGTGTGGCGTATACGCAGGTGTGCGTCGGGCTCAGGCGCTGAGTGTGTGAGGCGAGAAGGTGAAGGCGAAGAGTACGCTGCGACGACGTTTGAGCTTGGCATCCGCCGGCCAGGCACGCGGACACGCCAACAGCGCGGTCGGTGCTAATGGGGGGAAGCGCAGTGAAATGCTCATGGTGCGTACTGGGATGAAAAGTGTGCGGGCCGCGATTCTAAGAGGCGCTTGCCGGCGGGTCAAATAATTAGAGGCACTGGCTTAGCTGCCACACTCAGGTGCAATATTAGCCTGCACGTTCAGTCAGGAAGAATCGCCATGCGTCCATGTTCAGATGATTTCATTATTGTCAGCAGTCCCGAAGAGGCGGTGGATCGCCTTGCTGAGTTGCATCAGCAGGCAACCCATGGTTTGAGCCGGGCGCTAAAAGCGTATCTCAAGGATCGGGTTAAACCGGATGCTGAAAACCACTGTCAGTATCGCTACCCCGAGTTGCGCCTGACGTACTTGTGTCAGGGCGAGGTGCCCGCGTCTGTGCGCGCCTTCGCCAAGGTGCAAGTGCCTGGCACTTATAGCGTGACGGTTACGCACCCGGCAGCGTTTCGTAAATACCTGCTGGAGCAGCTGCGCCCGCTGATGCACGACTACACCTTGCGGGTTGAGGTGGGCATCAGCGAGCAGAATATTCCTTATCCGTATGTGGTCGAGCAGGGCGATGAACTGGCAGGCTCGGGCGTCACTGCCGCCGAGCTGGCGCGGGTCTTTCCGAGTACCGACCTGTCGGCTGCTACCGACAACAATGCCGACGGCCTGACCGACTGGGAAAGCATGGAGAGCATGCCGCTGGCGCTGTTCGATGCTGCTCGTGTGGACTTCTCGCTGCGCCGTCTGGTGCATTACACCGGCAGTGACTGGCGCCACGTGCAGCCGTGGATTTTGCTGACCAACTACCACCGCTATGTTGATCAGTTCATCCGCCACGGCCTCGACATGCTGGTCGGCGATTCGCGTTTTACCCACATGATCTTGCCGGGCAACGTGAAGATTGAACGGGGAATGTCCGAAGGCGAGATGCAGGCGATTATCGGCGGCGTTGTCTGGCATCGTTATCAGATGCCGGCTTATCACTTGCTGGCCGGCGACGGCGATGGCATTACCTTGGTGAATATCGGGGTTGGGCCATCCAACGCCAAGAACATTACCGATCACCTGGCGGTACTGCGCCCGCATTGCTGGCTGATGATTGGTCACTGCGGCGGCTTGCGCCAGTCGCAGAACATTGGTGATTACGTGCTCGCCCACGCCTACATGCGTCGCGACGGGATTCTGGATCGGGTGCTGCCGCCGAACATCCCGCTGCCGGCCTTGGCTGAAGTGCAGTTGGCATTGCAGGAAGCGGCTGCAGTGGTGACCGGTGAGCGCGGCGATGAGCTGAAAAAACGCCTGCGAACCGGCACTGTTCTGACGTACGACGATCGCAACTGGGAGCTGCGCTGGGCGCAGGAACGACCGTTAATCAACCTGGCGCGGGCCATTGCCGTAGACATGGAAAGCGGCACCATTGCCGCCCAAGGCTATCGACTGCGTGTGCCTTACGGCACGTTGTTGTGCGTATCGGACAAGCCGCTGCACAGTGAAATCAAACTGCCCGGCGCGGCGGGTGCGTTCTACGAGCGCGCCGTGACCCAGCATCTGCACATCGGCATTACGGCTCTGGACATGCTGCGCAGCCAGCTCAACTCGTTGCACTCACGCAAACTGCGCAGCTTTGATGAGCCGCCGTTCCGCTGAGTTAGCGCGGCACGCCACTGCCGGGCATGGTTTTTAGATAACCGCTGCTGGTCTTCGGGTCATACAAGCTCGATTCCAGGTCGACCAGACTCTTATGGTCGACCTGGATCAGGCCGCGCCGAGGGCGGTCGAGGTCGATGATCAAGAACACCAGCAGCACGATCAAACCGACCATGATGTAGGTCGCAAATGAGGCGCGGTGCCCAGACATTCCGGCCGTGTAACCGACAATAACCCCCGCCATCAGAAACGTGATGTAGAGCAGCCCCAGCACAATCTCCGGAACATGGCGATTGAGCGCGGCATCACGTGTGCCGTACGAATCGATCATTTCGTTGAGCGCCTGAATATACAGCCCGGTAGTCACCGGATTCGGCTGCTCTTGCGCGGCTTTGAGGGCATACGACCACAGCTGGCTTTGCAAGTCTGCTGCCTGCGTCAGCATCGCCCGGCGCTGATAAGGCTTAGCCAAATCGAGATTGCCGGTGCGAATGCGCAGGCTCAGGTAACTCTGCAGTTTATTGACTGAGTCGGTGCGCGCAGGCTCGGGCAACAAGTGGGCACGCAGGTAAGCCGTGCCAATCGCATTGGCCTCATCGACCACCGCTTCGCTGCGATTATCGAAGCGCTGCAATGCCAGGGAAAAGGTGAAGCCGAGGAGCAGGGCCAGTATCCCGATCAACGAGCCCTGAATAGCATTGACGTGGGCCTTGGAGGGCTCGTCTGACATCGACTGGATCTTGCGGCCGCGTCGGTAGCCCAGCTCAATAACCAGCGCCATTGAAACAAACAATATGCCGGCAATCAGCCCGCTGTTGAGTTCGTACATAAACTCTCGCATCTCGCCCCACCCCGAATAAAATCCATCTACTCGTCAGGGCGAAACTCCCGGCTCTGGCGCATTTGCAGTCTAGTCGGCGCGGGCGACTCTTGCCTGTTGCTCAGCCGGGGAGGCGAATTTATGAGCGTGAAGTTGGGATGCACAAGGCGCCAGAGCGGCGCCTTGTTGTGTGGCTTTGAGCCTTACTTGCTAGCGTCGAGCACCACACGGTAGCGGGCTTTGCCGTCGCGCAGATGTTGAATGGCGGCGTTGGTTTCACTCATGGGGAAGTGCTCGACCTGCGGCAGAATCTGATGGCGGGCGCAGAACTCAAGCATCTGCGCCATGATCGCTGGCGAGCCAACCGGTGAGCCGGAAATACTGCGTTGGCGCGGAATCAGGTTGAACACATGCACCGGGATTGCGCTTGGCACGATTCCCACAAAATGCAGCCGACCCTTGCCGCGCAACGTTGCCATCAGTGCGTTCCAGTCGAGATCGGCGCTGGCGGTGATCATCAGAAAATCGAGGCTGGCGGTGATTGCTTTCATTGCCGCACTGTCGGTCGAGGCAACAACCTTGTGTGCGCCGAGCCGCTTGGCTTCATCCTGCTTGTTCAGAGATGAGGTAAACGCCGTGACCTCACAGCCCCAAGCATTGAGAAATTGCAGAGCCAGATGGCCGAGGCCGCCAATGCCAACCACACCCACTTTGTCGGTGGGTTTAACGCCCAGCTCCAGCAGCGGTGCAAATACCGTGGACCCGCCGCAGAACAGCGGGCCCGCAAGGCTCGGATCGAGGTTGTCCGGCAGGGCAATTGCCCAGGCCCAATGTGCGCGCATGCGGTTGGCGAAGCCGCCATTGCCGCCGATGATGGTGGGTTTAACGGTCGGGCAGAGCTGGTGCGCGCCGTCCATGCAGGACGCGCAGTGCATGCAGCTGGATTTGTGCCAGCCAATCCCAACCCGCTGGCCCAGCTTCAGGCCGCGCGCCTGCTCGCCAAGACGAACCACAGTGCCAACGGCTTCATGGCCCGGGACGAATGGATATTTTGCATTGCCCCATTCGTTGTCGATCATTGATTGATCGGAGTGACAAATACCGCAGTACTCAACAGCAATCTCAACCTCTTCTGCGCCGAGCGGACCCGGGTCGTACTCGTATTGCTCCAGTGGCGCGCCAGGCGCTTTGGCGGCCCAGCCGGTGAATGTGTCGAGTGTGCTCATGGGGTATAAGTCCTCAGGCTAATCAAATCGGTTTCAGCATAGTCGTTTGCAGCTACAGGTGAAGGTTGATCATTTGCCATGATGATGTGGCTGCTGCCTCGGTTACACTGGCTTGTATGTCGTACTGTTGATGAGTTTTTGCATGCCTCGTATCTCGCGTCCACAAGCGCCGCGCCGTCCAGCCAACAAGTCTGCACCGCGTCGGGTGGCCAAAGCGCCGCCGGCAGAGCCGCGCCTGTTGTTGCTCAACAAGCCGTTTGATGTACTGACCCAGTTCAATGATGATCAGGGCCGCGCCACCCTCAAGGACTTTGTCGATGTGCCCGGCGTGTATCCCGCTGGGAGGTTGGACCGTGACAGCGAAGGTTTGTTGCTGCTGACCAATGACGGGCAGTTGCAGGCTCGTATCGCCGACCCTAAACACAAGTTGGCGAAAACCTATTGGGTGCAGGTTGAGGGCGAGCCAACTGCCGAGCAGATCCAGCGACTGGCCGATGGCGTTGAGCTGAACGATGGCCCCACGCTGCCCGCGCAAGTACGTGCGCTGGAAGAACCCGAGTTATGGCCGCGTAATCCGCCGGTGCGTTTTCGCAAGAGCGTGCCAACGGCGTGGCTGGAATTGATTATTCGCGAGGGGCGCAATCGTCAGGTGCGACGAATGACGGCGGCAGTGGGATTGCCGACGCTGCGTTTGGTCAGGGTGCAGATTGGCCCGTGGCGGTTGGCAGAACTGCAACCGGGGCAATGGCGCGAAGTTGATCCGAAGCTGTAATGCGTTTTCAAGGAATTCACCCGCCAATGGCTGGCGGGTGAATGCTGGCAGGCTTACATGCCGCCTTCGATTTCCATGCCGGCGATCACGAACGTCTTGATCACAAAGCCAAGCACGCCCAAGCCCAACGCCAAAAACAGAATCATGCTGCCAAAGCGGCCAGCCTTGGATTTCTTCGCCAGATCCCAGACGATAAAGGCCATGAACAAAATCAGGCCGCTGACCAGAATGGTGGTCATCCAACTTTCAAAAACTTCGGGTTCCATACGGACCTCTATATCGTGTGGCGCAATGCCGAACTGCAAATCGCGGGCGATTATACGTCAGCATCGTGCGTCGGTCAGTCCCCGCTGGTAAGTCGGATTTGCTCAGCTGCGCAGGTGTTGCAGCGGCAATTGGGTGCTGGAAAGCACCTGTTGCAGGACAAAGCTTGAGCGCACGCTGGAGACTCCATCAATACGGGTCAGCGTACCGAGTAGTAGTTTCTGATAGTGGTCCATGTCTGGCACCACAACTTTGAGTTGATAGTCGGCATCCATGCCCGTTACCAGGCTGCATTCCAGCACTTCCGGACAGTTACGGATCACTTCCTGAAAGTGCTCGAAGCGTTCCGGCGTGTGCCTGTCCATGCCGATCAGCACATAAGCGGTGAGACTCAGGCCGAGTTTCTGCCGGTCGAGCAGGGCAACCTGACCGACGATATAGCCGTCATCCTCCAGTTGCTTAACCCGCCGCGAGCAAGGTGATGGGGATAAGCCGATGCGTTCGGCCAGATCCTGATTGGATAACGTTGCATCGCGCTGCAATTCGGCAAGGATATTCAGGTCGTAACGATCAAGTTTGTTCATGATTGGCTCGTTTTCATTAACTTCGTGCAGATAATAATGCGCTATTAGTTAAAAATTGCGCAAGCAGGCTTTATTTGAGCAATATTCGCAATCCTCTGCTGCGCGCCTGCACGTATTATTTACCTCAGTTTCAAGGCCCGGACAGCATGTCCACCCCGACTCACCCAATCAGGTGAGCGGTAGCCGCCGATCCCACCGGGTCGTTACGGCAGCCGGGTCCGCACTGCCCAACCAGGCGGGCGAGGAAAAGGCACCAAAACTGCCAATACAGGACAACATTTCCCGAAGGGAGGCCGTAAGGTCTCCCTTTTTTCTTGTGGGCGCTTTGCCGGCCCAGCGCCAAGCTAGGCAGATGTATCAATCCCCTAAGCGTTACTGACCCAAAACTTTGTGTAGGTTATGGAGCAAAAAGGGTGCGCTTTATCGGCGCCAATATCTTAGTTCCGAAATGCCCTACATATAGCCACGAGGCATCGCTGATATTTTCGCCAGAACTGAAATATTGAGTCTGCTCCAGCGCAGCTTCAGAGGTTCTACCCCGATGAACATCAGCAGATCCTTAAACGTGATTTCCTGCGCCTGTACAGTGCGCATCTCAGTTGTCTTCCCCCTCACACACCGCTCAGCTAAACAACTGCCTGGTTGCGCTTTGGGTGCAATTGCACACAGCACGAAAGGGCATGGCAATGAGTGAGTTTCCTGCTCTTCCGCAGGCGTTGCCTTGGCAGGGCGGAGCCTACCTGTTTTTGGATGGTGTCAGTGTCCCGGACATTCTGGGCAAGCTCTATACCTGGTACCCAGACCCAGATATCGAGATTCTCTATTTAAAAACGCGCCTTGCCGGGCTGCATGACATTTCCCCGTGCCTGATTCGCCTGAGCAGCCCTTATGAGGCGGCCATGCAAGCCTATTTCGAGAACCTCGAGGATGAATGGGGCTATCTGATATTCAGCCGTGCGGATAAAACCACGTTGATACAACATTTACGTTGGCTGTTAACGGTTAAGCATCCACTAGGGAGCACTGTTTTTTTACGTCATGCTGACCCCGCAGTAGCTAATGCGCTGTTTGCCGATGCCGTCAGCCGCTGTGATCTGCGTTTTTTTGGGGTGATTGAACTGGCAGTAATGTTTGATCCAGTCACCCGCCTGTGGAATCAACATCAACGGCCCAGTGAGGCCTTAGCGCCCGTCTACGACAAACCCTATGCGTTGAGTGAAGCGCAAATGGAGTTGCTCAGCGAGGTGAGCTTTCGCAATGTGCTGATCAATCTCGATAAGCATTTGCAAACACATTTCCCCGCGTACTGCACCGCTCTAACAAGGATTGAGCGTTGGCAGCATCTGCGCGGCCTTGCTGATGAGGCCTATGAGCGCGGCTTCAACAGCGAGCGCGATATTTTTCGCTACGCCAATATTTTCGCGCTGCTGGGTGATGACGCCTTGCAACATTACCCAGACATCGCAGAACTGATCACGTCGTCCTCTGCTGCAACGCCATCACAGCGCGTTGAAAAAGCGGCTCGTATCGCCTACGAGCGCACCCAGCGGCAAGGAGATCAGGCATGAGTAACACGAACCCCAATGATGTGGATGCGCGCACCACCGATGCCAAGTCTGCGATGGCTGAATGCCCGTTAATGAAAGAAAAAGTGCAGCTCTTGCCTTTGCGCTATGGCTTGGTTGAGCGGCTTGATCCGAGCAGTGCAATCAAACCACCGTATACCTTGAAGTCCCGCCCGTTGGGCGTGCGCC
This sequence comes from Pseudomonas sp. MS19, assembly GCF_013277615.1. Taxonomy (NCBI): domain Bacteria; kingdom Pseudomonadati; phylum Pseudomonadota; class Gammaproteobacteria; order Pseudomonadales; family Pseudomonadaceae; genus Pseudomonas; species Pseudomonas sp. MS19. The sequence continues at coordinate 90,686 of NZ_VBTO01000013.1, forward strand.
TTATCCGCGATGGCTGGCTGTATATCATCGATAACAGCACCGGCTACCTGCATGAATACAGCGTAACGGGCGGCGCGATTACCAAACGGTTATGGCAAGGCACCGAAGCCAGCCAAGACCAACGTGAGGGCGGTGAGGGCGACAGTATTTTGCTGTTCCCGCGGCTAAGTCGTCTGCATGTGGCATATAGCGAAGTGCAGTGGACGGCTAGAAAGTGCTCGCAAATGATAGGCAGCGTTGAAGAGCGTGAACACTTTATGCAGGTGGTTAATCTCTCCAGCGCCGACCCTATCGCAGGCGCGACGCACCTGCTAACCGAGCGCCAGGCCAAGCAGTGGATTGCTGAAGTTGCCGAGCCCACAAGTACCGAGCCTTTACCCGAAGGTGCAAACGTAGAAGAAGGCCAAGACTACGTTTGGGAGAATCAAACACTGTTTCAGAAGACCCAGATAGGCACGGTAAAAAACCAGCTGCAAGGTGCGTATCAGACCGACCATTTGTACTTAGTGTTCGAAGACAACATCGGCGTATTGCGCGACCTCGCGCAAGAGCAAGACACAGTGGTGGGTTGGATTGATGATTGGCGCAGCAACGAAGACACCGAGCTCAAGTACATGGTGGGAAGCTACATTGAAAACCTGATGGTGCTCGGTGAGCAGAACGTTCAAAGCGCAGGGGCCAGTGACAATTTCCAGAACAAAACTACGTCCCAGCAGCGTCAGTCGGTGTACGACTACGTCAATGCAACTAATGACCTGAAAACCCAGGCCAGTAAAACATCGGAGGTGCTGTACCCCGCATTCACTCTTGGCGGTCAGTTAAAAGGGAGCCCGGAAACTCAAATCCTGCAGGAGGCCGCGGAGAACAAAAAACAGGCCATGCAGGCCGCTCTCGGCGACGCCCTCTACGATGAGTTGGAAGATGATATTGATGCCATGCAAGACAGCACCCATGCATCTCTGGAGGGAAAAGGCCTGGGCGCCCGTGGCATCAATGACCTCGTGCGTTATGAAGAGATGAATCAGTATCTTGAGGCTGAACGTGTCGGCATTAAGCGCTGGACCCAGCGGCTGGATTTAATCACTGAAGACCGCACGCTACTTTTTACCACGGGTGAGTTCCACCGCAGTGCCTGGTATTTTGATACCAGCGTGTCCGCCCAGTTCGAAGCCAAACTCGCTACCGAATTTAATTGCGTGCGTGACTTGTGCCGCACTGGCGAGAGCCTGGAGGCGGTGGGTGAATATTTTCACGTGCACCCCGAATACATTCTTCCTGCATATAACGGTGTTTTCGGCGGTAAAGCAGCCACATTGATCAAGCTGCTGGACAATACCCGCAAAGCGCGGGCAAGCATTGAAAGCGCTAACCTGCAAATAACCCGAGTAGAAGCCCTGATGGGCTCACATTGGACGCACAGCCTTCATCTCTCGCCTCAAGAACGCTCACTGAGTATTGCGGTCGCAGCCTCTTACTCACCGGCTATTGCTTTGCGTCTAAACCAAACAATGGCCGACTTAGAAACCAAGCTCAATTCGCCTGGGCTTTCGGCAGATTTGGAAAAACTCGACACCCACAGTAATCGTGGTCAGCGCTTGGCGGGGCTTCTTGCGCTTAAGCAAGAAGGTGCCACGTTACAGATCTCAAGCGAAGCAGAGATCAAGCAGTTCAAGCTCAAGCTCAATGAGCTCAATCGCTTGCTGGGTGAAGAAGACTCTTTGCGAAAAGAGCGGAATTTTGCCAAAAACCAAAGCAAAAAATTTAGTTCCACTGCTGAGATAAGACGAAGTTTCTTGCATGAAAAACAGCTGCTCAACAACAAGATTTTTCTCGTTCGCCAGCAACGCACTGCCTTAACCAATCAGTTGGGCGATAGCATCATCACCACCAATACGGCCTCAGCTGTAGGCGCTCTTGGGCTGAAAGTTAAATTGACTGCCGCACAGAAAGCCATGTTCGATGATGAAATTGGACGTATTCAACGTGGTGCTTGGAAGGGCTATGGAGAGGGCGGTGCGGCAAAGTCGGTTTTGAAGGGTGGTTGGTTGCCGTTGGGATTGATGTTGTGGCAGTCGTGGTCGCTAGGGGATGCAATAGAGGCTTACAGCCAGATTTCGGGAATAGTCACTCTGAAAGAAAAAGTCGTTTTTCTTGGCGCATTAGCGGCCCCCGCTGCATCCGCACTTTCAATTTACCAAGGTGCCCACCTCGCTCTTGTAAATACAGCATTTAGCACTCTGCAAAGCGCTCACGACAACAAAGCGGGCATGCTATTCGCTGTGAAAATGGGGCGTCTAGGGCTAGGTCTTGGCATGGTTATAGCGCCACTCTTTATGACCAGTGCGATCGCTACTGCATGGAACCATGCCGATAAATGGATCACAGCCATAAAAACTGGCACTACAGGAGAACAGGTAGGAGCGTCTATTGCTATCGCTGGTGATATGGGCTATGCCAGTTTGAGCACCGCCATTACCCTGCGTGGATTGCGGGATCTGGCGGTAACCGGCTGGAAAGTCGTTTCCGTATCTGCGGCTGATCGGGCTGGGGTTATGAGCCTGGCGTGGAGCACCCGAGGGTTGCGGTTCACCGGCTTTCTCGCGCGATCCACGCCCTGGGGCCTCGGGCTAACCGTTGCGCAGGTCTTGGGTGAGGCGCTGTATAACTACTATCACCTTGATGATACCCAGCGCTGGATGCTTAACGGCTGTTGGGGCAACGAGGCGCAATGGTCTACATGGGAAGAGCATGCCCAAGCTTTGGCGGAGGCAACGTTAAAGCCTGTAGTAATCGATAAGGGCTTCGACAAAGCCCCTGATCAAGGTGGTGTGCGCCCCTTATTGCTGTGCTTTCCCGGCGTTACCCCCGAAAGCTTGAAAGCACAGCCAATGGCTTTAAGCATGGACTTTCAGCGCGGTAATCTACCCCCTGAAGATGCCACAGAGGCCATTATTAACGAGTTATGTGTTGTTAGCACTGTGCCATTGGTGCTGCGTTTCGATGTGCCGGAGCATTGGTGTGGCGTGGCCACTTGGCTTCATTTGCGTGTTGCTGTCCAACCAAGTTTAGCCAGCACCCCCCTTAATCAGGACGATAATTTTTTATTCTACGCAATCCCGCTGGATTACATGCCGGAAGGTCACAGCAAATCAACCCTAGGTATGGCTGGCTCCGTGGGTAAAGGCTTACGTGCAATGAGTTTTGGCGTGGAGAACCTGCATGTCAGCGAGTAAATACCAGCGTTTACCGCATGCAGGAGATACAGAAAAAACACTCACTGAGGAAGTGGTGTATCTGGCTCCTAAGCCTATTCCTACAGGAATGGCCGCATTCAGTAGCCGAGAGTTATATCGCACTGCGAACGAGACATATGCTGACTTTGTCATGGGTCGCGGCAGCTTTGAATTTATGATCCGATGGGCGATTGGGTCAGTTGTTTTTATGAAGTTATTCTTTTTTTTGGGGAATGGAGTAGCGGCTTGGATTAGGCGGGCTAAAGAACCCTTTTGGTTAAGTTGGGCCTATAACGAGACCAATCCATATCTGTGGGGATTTCTAGGTTTTTTAGCATTACTTTATCTTGGCACCATCTTAGTATCCATCCGCAAGCTAGGCTCAGTCCCCCCTGTAAGATTTAATCGAGAACGGCGCGCTGTAGCCTACGTTGCTAAACGAGGTCAGCGCGCTCGATTCGTGCCTTGGGAAGAAGTCATTGCCTGCGTGTCGGTCGGCGAAACAATCACCGAATATGCAGTCATTCCCCGGTTCTTGCTCAAGATAGGTTTGCGCGATGCAAGTCGCGGTGATGTGCTGTGGGTCAGCGTTGCGGCCTCAAATGTTGCGCAGGCCATGAGTGAGTGGGAGGCTATTCGTACCTACATGGAGCACGGCCCAGCGGCACTGTTAAGGCTCCTGCCCGAAGATGAACAGATTGAACTGGGTAGCGTGGAATACTTCTATTCCTGCCGCGACGACTACCGCAAGTATCACAGCTGGTTGAAGTACTTCTTCGGTTTTGTCGTCATCCAGTTTTGCAGCGGTTGGACAATACCGTGCCATATCTCCAACTTGATCAACAAGCTGCCTAGAACCGGTTTTCCAAAAGATGTAGTTGAGTGGTCAAAACCACTGCCTTGTGAGCAGCACGAAAAGCCAAGTACTGAGCTATTAGAGCAAAGCGCTTCAGCCAACAAAGCCTATGCAGAAGGTAAAACATTCTTGCAGTACCTCGTTATTAGCGAGGTTGAAGAAGATTTTGTCTGAGGTCACCGGCGCCATTTAGCGCAGCGATCGAGTCATCTGGGCTGATCTGCCGGATTGGGATTTACCTCTGCTTTACATTGGCCTGACCGCACCTATACGCACGTTGATAGACACTCTAATCGTCCTTACAGATTGGAGTGAGTGCGATGAACAAGCGGATTGCATGGATTGAGATTGCAGCGTTGCTGGTGCTGAGCATGTCGCCACTGGTGCAGGCCCACGATAAGCATGAGCCGGCACGTTATGAAGCCAGTCATCACGTTAGCGATAAGCATCAGGGCATCGCCAAATTACCGCGCGGCTATCAAAAGGTGCGTTATGGCGGTCACGACTATTACACCGTTGGCACGCAGTGGTATCGGCCGCAAGCCGGGCGCTATGTGCTGATCAGCCCGCCACCGGGCTTGCGCGTGAATGCGCTGCCGGGCAAGGCGAAGATCGTGCGAGTGGGGCATGAGCGTTACTATCAGGTGGCGGGCGTGTTCTATCAGCCGGTCGGCAAGGGCCATCAATATCAGGTGGTGCGTGCCCCGCGAGCGCCGGCTGTGGCGTGGGTCGAGGCAGACAATCAGCGCCGTTGATGCGCAGCAGGCTGGAGCCGTAATCAGTGGATTACGGCTTAACCACTTCCAGCGGGTCGGCATGAACCAGCACTTCGGCGCGTGGATATTCCTTGCAGATAGCCGCTTCAACCTGATCGCAAATAGCGTGCGCCTGCGACAAGCTGAGACTGCCCGGAAGCTCTGCGTGGAGCTGCACGAACCAGTGCGTGCCGGAGATGCGGGTGCGCAAGTCGTGTGCACCAACCACGCCCGGTACGGCGCACGCCAGCTCATGCATGTGTTCGCTGATTTCCGGTGACAGTTCTTTGTCCATCAACACGGCTGCCGCTTCGCGGGCAATCGAGATGGCGCTCCAGAGAATGTAGAAGGCGATGCCGATCGCGAAGATTGCATCCACCTGCACAAAGCCGAAGCTGGCAATAAACAGGGCCAGCAAGATGCTGCTGTTGAGCAGTAAGTCCGAGCGGTAATGCAACGAGTCTGCGTGGATCGCCGTCGAGCCGGTCAGCTTCACCACATAACGCTGATACACCAGCAGCGCCATAGTCATTACCAGCGACAAAACCATCACGGCGATGCCCAGTGCTTCCGCTTGCAGAGGTTGCGGATGGAGCAGACGGTCGACGCCTTGCACGCCAACCAATACAGCACTCGCGCCAATGAACAATGCCTGCCCCAAGCCGGCGAGGGCTTCGGCTTTACCGTGGCCGTAGCGGTGGTCGTCATCGGCGGGGCGCAACGCGTAATGCACGGCAATCAGATTGAGCAGCGATGCGGCGCCGTCCAGTAACGAATCAGTCAGGCCGGCCAGCAAGCTGACCGAGCCGCTCAACCACCAGGCAATGGCTTTGGCCAAGGCCAATGAGAGCGCGAGGGCGAGGGCGGCGAAGCTGGCGAGGCGCATCAGGCGTGCATGTTGCGGTGAAGGGGCCATCTGTTTTCCGTTTGGTGAATCAGTGGAACAAATACGCAGGCTAGCCATCGATACGCCGCACGTTAAGCGTTGCATGGTGCGCTTCGGTCGGCAGTCAGGCAAGTGCGTGCGGTTGAGCGCGGCAAGCAAGTCGTGCTGGGGTGTTGGTCATGTTATCGGGGATGCGATGTTGCGCTGCCCGCCGGGAGCGGAAGGGCAGCGCAATAGCCGTGCTCTGATCAGGCAGCAGGAACGAGGCCGTAAGCGGCCAGTTGCTGGATCGAGCCACTTTTCTGGATCAGACGCGGATCATCCAGCGGCAGGCTGGTGCCGGTTTGCGTCTCGATCAGCGCCTTGAGGGCGGCACGATCTATGTCACCGTTAGCATCTAGCACGCCACGCAGTTGCTCCGGATCGACCTGAGCAGTCTTGCCGTTAGGCAGGTAAATCGCGCCGGTCGCAAAGTCGATACCAAACGCGATCAGGCCCGGTATCACGTAGAACAGAATGCCGATGGCATCCAGCGCCACAATAACCGGATCCACTTTGCCCGAGATCTGGCCACGGCGATCTGGATAGAACAACGTGCCGCAGGCCGCAAGCTGGGTCATTAAGGAGAGAGCCAGAGCACCGCCAATAAAACGGGTAGACGTACGCATTCAAAATCTCCTGATAAAAGTTGCGAAACTATACCAAGGGTAGGCCCGCTGCGCTTCTGGATTGTAGGTGTGGCGTAGAAATACGGCAAAAACTGTGGGCCGATTAACCGTTATAATCGCCGCCCCAGATTGGAGTTGCCATGCCCCTGCCGCTGCCTATTGATGACCTGCTGCCGAGCCTTTGTCAGACATTGCGTGAGCGCCACGAAGTGGTGCTTGAGGCGCCTCCCGGCGCGGGTAAAACCACGCGGGTGCCTTTGGCTGTTCTGGCTGAGCCCTGGCTGCAAGGGCAAACCATCATCATGCTTGAACCCAGGCGTTTGGCCGCGCGGGCAGCGGCGGAGCGTTTAGCCAGCGAGTTGGGAGAGGCGGTGGGCGAAACGGTCGGTTACCGCATCCGCCTCGACAGCAAAGTGGGGCCGCGCACGCGCATCGAGGTGGTCACCGAAGGCATTCTGGCGCGGCGTCTGCAAGATGATCCGGCGCTGGAAGGCGTCGGCCTGGTGATATTCGACGAATTTCATGAGCGCAGTCTCGATGCTGATCTGGCACTGGCATTAACGCTTAACGGGCGTTCGATGTTTCGCGGTGCAGACAGTGGCGAGCCCGCGCTAAAAGTGCTGCTAATGTCCGCCACGCTCGAAGGTGAGCGACTGGCCAGTGTGCTCGACAATGCGCCGGTGCTGCGCAGCGAGGGGCGCATGTTCCCTGTGGATATCCGTTGGGGGCAAGCCACGCAGCCAGGTGAATGGCTGGAACCAAAGGTGGTGCAGACTGTATTGCAGGCGCTCACTGACGAGACCGGCAGCGTGTTGGTTTTTCTGCCGGGGCAGGCCGAGATACGCCGGGTTTGCGAGCAGCTGGAACAAGCACTGGCCGGACAGGCAGACATTCGTGTGTGCCCGCTGCACGGTGAGTTGGACCTGAATGCCCAGCGTGCCGCCATCGAGCCCGCCCCGAAAGGGCAGCGTAAGGTCGTGCTGGCAACCAATATTGCAGAGACCAGCCTGACCATTGAGGGTGTTCGCGTGGTTGTAGATGCAGGACTTGCGCGGGTTCCGGTGTTCGATCCGGGCAGCGGCATGACGCGCCTGCAAACGCAGCGTATTTCGCGAGCCTCGGCCACTCAGCGTGCTGGGCGTGCTGGCCGCCTTGAGCCGGGCGCGTGTTATCGGTTGTGGTCGCAGGCGCAACACGAGCAGTTGGCGGCGTATTCAGCGGCAGAAATCGTTCAGGCGGATCTCGCGGGCGTAGCCCTGCAACTGGTGCGTTGGGGCGTAACGCCGGATGAGCTGGTATGGCTGGACCCGCCGCCAGCGGCAGCGTATGCGCAAGCACTCGACCTGCTTCAACGCCTTGATGCGTTGGATGCGAACGGCGTGCTGACGGCGCAGGGTCAAGCCATGGCCGAACTGCCGGCGCACCCGCGAATTGCCCATTTACTGTTGCGCGGGCATGCGCTGGGATTGGCCAAGCTGGCGTGTAATGTAGCGGCGCTGCTCGGTGAACGCGATATTTTGCGTGGCGCGGGGGCCGATTTGCACAGTCGGCTGGCTTTGCTCGCTGGCGAGATGCGTGCAGCGCGAGGCGCGCAGGGCGGCGTTAGTCGTGCGCGGCAACTGGCGCGACAGTTTCATGGCTATTTGCAGCGGCGCGCTGCGGTCAATCCCCCGGCTGATCCCGAGCACCCGCGCTGGCTGGGCGCATTGTTGGCATTTGCCTATCCCGACCGAATAGCCCGCCAGCGCCGTGAGGCGGGGGCCGAGTATCGACTGGCTAACGGGCGTGCTGCGCTGTTCAGTGAGCCCGATGCGTTGATGAAACATAGCTGGCTGGTCATCGCCGATCTTGGCAGTCGCCAGGGCCAGCGCGAAGAGCGTATCTATCTGGCAGCCGAGTTGGATGAGCAATTGTTCGAGCACGAACTCAGTGAGTTGGTGAGCCAGCACGATGTGCTGGACTGGGATGAGCGCGAAGGGCTGCTGCGCGCCGAGCGGCAGGCGCGGATTGGCGAACTGGTGGTGTCGCGTGAGCCACTGACAGCGCTCGACCCGCAAGCCAGAACCAACGCGCTGATCAATCTGGTTCGCCGCAAAGGTCTGGAACTCTTGCCGTGGACGCCGGAGCTTCGCCAATGGCAGGCGCGAATTGCGCTGCTACGCTCGCTTGAGCTTGAGGCCAACGGGCAGAGCGAGTGGCCGGATGTCAGCGATGCTGCATTGCTTGAGCGCATGCCCGAATGGCTTGGGCCGTATTTGGGCAAGGTTAACCGGCTCAGTCACTTCGCCAATCTGGAGCTGCACAACATGCTCCAGACCTTGCTGCCCTGGCCGTTGCCACAACGCCTTGAGGAACTTGCGCCGAAAACCCTCGGGGTGCCTTCCGGCTCGAATATCCGCATTGATTACAGCGAGCAGCCGCCCGTACTGGCGGTGCGTTTGCAGGAGTTGTTCGGCCTGAGCGATACCCCGCGAATTGCCGGTGGCAGGCAGGTGGTGAAATTGCATTTGCTGTCGCCAGCGCGCAGGCCAGTGCAGGTCACTCAGGACCTTGCCAACTTCTGGGCCAGCACCTATGCCGAGGTAAAAAAAGACCTCAAGGGTCGCTACCCGAAACATTACTGGCCAGATGATCCACTGGTTGCTGAACCCACCGCGCGAGCCAAACCGCGCAAGTGACCGGGCGATGACTAATTGCTTGCAGGCAAATCGACTTAACGACTGCAGTTGATCTGCTGCGCTGTGGCTAATGCGCTAAGTTGGCCATGAGGCATGTTGATGAAGATGCAGGCGCGGCCAATGTGCGCTGCGTCTTCGGCGCTGAAATGCGCTTTCGTCACAGATTCTCCGCCATCGATGCAGCTATAGGTTGCGCGACTTGCGCGATTGGTTTTAGTGTCAGCCAAACAACAGTCGTAACCGCCGAGGGGCAGCTATGCACCGCAAAGTCTTCGCCAGCAAAGTCTTTGACCGCAAGGTTGTGATGATCAGTGGTGGTTGCGCCGGTATTGGCCGCGCTCTGGCCGTGCGACTGGCGCAGGCCGGTGCCCGGCTGGTGATTCTTGATCTGCAGCGCGAGGCGCTCGACAGCCTGGTGCAGCACCTGGCGGATCATCACAATGCCGAAGCGCTGGGGCTATGTTGCGATGTGGCCGATGCTGAGGCTGTCACCGCCGCAGTGGCGCTGGCCGTCGAGCGCTTTGGCGGGATTGATGTGTTGGTCAATAACGCCGGGGTTACGCATCGCAGCAGTTTCACCGACACCGATTTGAGCGTTTTCCAGCGGGTTATGGCGGTTAACTACTTCGGCGCGGTGCATTGCACGCAGGCAGCGCTGCCCAGCATCATCGCCAGAAGCGGGCAAATTATCGTCCTCAGCTCCTTGTCGGGCTTCGCCCCGTTGCTTTATCGCAGTGCCTACAACGCCAGCAAGCATGCGCTGCACGGCCTGTTTGAAACCCTGCGCTATGAACTCAAGGGCTCCGGGGTCAATGTGATGCTGGTGTGCCCCGGATTTACAGCGACAGATTTGCGCAAGAATGCCTTGGTCGGCGATGGCTCTGTCGCCGCGCAGCCGCCATTGGCGATGGGCAAGGTGGCATCGCCGCAAGATGTTGCCGAAGCCATTTACAGCGGTGCGCTGAAACGGCGGCGATTGCTGGTGTTGTCTAATGTCGATTGGCGTGCGCGGGTGCTGGCGAGATTCTTCCCGCGCGTGTTCGAGCGGGTGCTGCTCCCGCGTTTGTCTGGCATGAAACCCTCTGAAGGCGAGGCCGGTTGATGCGCTGGGCGCTGCTCGCCAGCCTGTTTTTGTCTACTGTTGCACTTGGCGCAGAACCGTTGAAATTGCGGGTCATGACCGATGTCTGGCCGCCGTTTCGTATCGCTGTCGGCCCCGACAAGCTGCAAGGGCTGGATATCGACTTGCTGGAAAAGCTGACCGAGCGCACGGGCATCCGCTTTGAAATTATTCGCGCACCTTGGGCGCGAGGGCTGGCCGCACTGGAAAGCGGCTCGGCAGACATGATGACCGGATTAGCCAAAACCGCCGCCCGCGAAGCCTATGTCCAGTACAGCGACAAACCTTATTACGCCTGCTCAGCGCGCTTTTACGCCAAGCCCTCAAGGGCGATGGATATCAATACATACGGCCAGCTCAAGGGGCTGAAAATCGGCTATGTACACGGGTCGGCCTATTTCGAGCCCTTCGACTCGGATGCCAGCCTGAACAAGGTCGCGGTCAACAGCGAGAAGCAGTTGCTGGAAATGCTTAAACGCGGACGGATTCAGCTATTGATCGGCACAGATTGTCAGGTCGACTATGAACTGCGTGATACCGCCTGGCGGCAAGTCGCCGCCAAGGCTGCGTATCGGCCTGAGTCGCCGACGCATTTGTACCTGGGGTTCTCACGCAAGCGTCTGAACCCGCAAACCTTCGATGCGCTCAGTGCGGCGTTGCAGCAATTGCGCGAAGAGGGCTGGGTCACTCAAGCGGCCGAGCGCTATCACGCTCAGGTGGAGTAACCCGCCAGATTAGTCCTCGGCCGGTTGCGGCGTGTTGAGCATAAACAGGCGAAACAGCACCACGCTGGCAAACAACTGCAAAAAGCCGTTGCCACTGTCCATCGCCACATTGAGCAGCATATTGCTGCCCGGCTCATTGCCCTGTATCAGCAAGTCCAGCGACCACAACGGCACCATCACGCACAGTACACAGGTGAGAATCTGCCAGAACGCGCCACGCGTCTGCTCAAAACTCTCATGCAGGGCTTTGAGAGGGGTAAGGCCGCGCAACACCAGCAGGTATTCGGCAAAGGCCAGCTTGATCATGATCCACAAGCCCGGCAGCACGAACAGCGAGGCGCCGAGCAAAATGGCAAGGGTGCTCAGCCCGGTCAGTAAAGCCAGTTGCGGCCAGAACCTCAAACTAGTGGCGATCAGGTCGCGGGCCGCAGGCGCCTGACCATTGCTGCGCGCATCCAGAAAGAGGATCAGCGCGCCGGTATAAATCGGGTAAAAAATCAGCCCGATCAGCAAGCTGTAAGGCGCTTGCGTATCCGGCCCTACTGCCTGACTGAGCAGTTGTTGGGCCAGTGACTCAAGCACAATCAGCGGCAGGCACAGGCGTGCAATCGCCGACAGGTTGTTGCGGAAAAAGTACCAAGCGTCACGCAGGACCTGGATGCTATTCATGGACAATTATCGTCTGGGAAAACAGGCCGTCACTCTAGCCGATTGAGATGGGCTAACCCAAGCGCGACATCTGCTTGAACAGATTGTCTGGGCGCTTGAGTCAGTCGCCACTCAGCAGTTCGGCGGTGAAGTGCAGCTGTGCATATTCTTCACGCAGGTTGGCCATCGCCATGTTGTGTACGTCGTCAGCGCTGCGCAAAACACCGGCGAGGTCTGTCTTGCCAAAGGTATAGCAGGCATCTGTCACCACCACCGTGGCAAAGCCCAGGTTGCTGGCTGTACGCGCAGTGGCTTCCACCGAGTTCTCGCTGGCAACGCCGACGATTACTACCTTGGCAATGCCGCGCACATGCAGCCAGCGTTCAAGCGCGCTGTGACAAAACGCATCGGTTACGTTCTTCTCGAACACTGCCTCACCCGGCTGTGGCGCCAGTTCGGGTTGAAAGGCCGCGCCCGATTGACCGGGCGCGAATACCGAATCCGCATCCACGGAGATATGGCGGATATGCACCAGTGGCCAACCGCGGGCCCGCCAATGCTGCTGCAATTGGGCAATATGGCGCTCGGCCTGCGGATTATTGCGCGGTGTTGGCAGGCGCTGAATCCCCTGTTGCATGTCGATGGTCAGCAGCGCTGGCGCAGGCTCAATGGTGTGCATTGAACACCTCCCTGTGAGCGAAATAGGTGTGTAGGGTTGCTCATTTGCGGGGTTCGAAATTCGCTAAACCCGCTATTCACCAGCCTTATGCAATGCCTGAGTTGTGCGCTTTTTACTTCCTCATCACGGCGAGGCTGGCATACTGGCCAATGACTTTATCCTGCACGCCGCTGCCCGTCAGCCGCTAACCGAGGAATTCCGGTGAAAAAAATAGCCGTATTCGCCGATGTACAGAACCTCTATTACACCGTGCGGCAGGCCTATGGTTGCCATTTTAATTACGCGGCCTTGTGGGCGCAGGTCAGCCAGCGCGGTGAAATCGTCGAGGCCTATGCCTATGCGATTGATCGCGGCGACCCCAAGCAGCAGCAGTTTCAGCAGATTCTGCGCAATCTGGGTTTCACCGTGAAACTCAAACCGTTCATCCAGCGCAGCGATGGCTCGGCCAAAGGTGATTGGGATGTTGGTATTACTATCGATATCATGGACGCCGCGCCGCGAGTCGACGAGATTGTGCTGGCTTCCGGTGATGGCGACTTCGACATGCTCCTGGATAAAGTCCGCAGCCGTGATGGCGTCGAAGCTGTGGCCTATGGCGTGCCGGGGCTGACGGCGCAATCACTGGTGCGCGCCGCCAGTGTCTATGTGCCAGTTGAAGGCCAATTGTTACTTCGTAATTGAGAGTGTTTGTGGACCCTATTGCCGTTATCGACTTTGAAACGACTGGCCTGTCGCCAGCTCAGAATGCCCGCGCCACAGAGATTGGCGTGGTGATCGTGGAAGACGGCGTGATCGTTTCGCGTTATCAGAGCCTGATGAACAGCGGTGCACACGTGCCCGCATTTATCGAGCAACTGACCGGTATCAGCAATGCCATGCTGCGTGATGCGCCACCCGCCGCGCAGGTGATGCACGAAGTCGCAGACTTTGTGGGGGATATTCCGCTGGTGGCGCACAACGCAGCTTTTGACCAGAAATTCTGGGACGCCGAGCTTGGCCTGATCCGCCGCACCCGCCGTCAGTCCTTCGCCTGCTCGTTATTGCTGGCGCGCAGACTATTGCCGCAAGCGCCCAGCCATAAACTCGGCAACCTCAACCGTTGGGCAGGCCTGCCAAGCACTGGCACGGCGCACAGGGCAATGGCAGATGCCGAGATGGCGGCTAACCTGATGGGCTTCATGGGCGCGGTATTGCGCGAGCATCACGGCATCGGGCAGGTTTCCCATGAGTTGCTCTGCGGTTTGCAAAAAGTCCCGGCGGCGAAAATTGCGCAAGCATTAGCGCGGATAAGACAGGCCACAGCCTGCTAAACTAGGCCTCTTTGATTCGCCCGGTTATTCACCATGACATTTGCCTCTCTCGGCCTTATCGAGCCGCTGCTGCGTACCCTCGAAACGCTGGACTACAAAACTCCGACTCCGGTGCAGGCGCAGGCCATTCCTGCCGTCCTGAAGGGCCGCGACCTGATGGCGGCGGCGCAGACCGGCACCGGTAAAACCGCCGGTTTCGCCTTGCCCGTGCTCCAGCGCTTGATGATGGAAGGGCCGACTGTTGCCAGCAACTCCGTGCGGGCGCTGGTGCTGGTGCCGACGCGTGAGCTGGCCGAGCAGGTACATCAGAGTTTCATGACTTACGCGCAGAATCTGCCGCTGAGCACCTATGCGGTGTATGGCGGCGTCAGCATCAACCCGCAAATGATGAAGCTGCGCAAAGGCCTGGATGTGCTGGTCGCGACGCCGGGCCGCTTGCTCGATCTTTATCGCCAGAACGCGGTGAAATTCAATCAGGTACAAACCCTGGTGCTGGATGAAGCCGACCGCATGCTCGACTTGGGTTTTGCCAACGAACTGGACGCGGTATTCAGTGCATTGCCGAAGAAGCGCCAGACCTTGCTGTTCTCGGCCACGTTCTCCGAGGCAATCCGGCAAATGGCCGGCGAGATGCTCAAAGACCCGTTGAGTATCGAAGTAAGCCCGCGCAACGCCGCGGCCAAGTCGGTCAAGCAATGGCTGATTCCGGTCGACAAGAAGCGCAAGCCTGAGCTGTTTTTGCACCTGTATCAGAGCCGCCGCTGGCAGCAGGCGCTGGTGTTCGTGAAAACCCGCAAAGGCGTGGATGAACTGGAAGCCGAGTTGCAGCGCAACGGCATCAGTGCCGATTCGATTCACGGCGACAAGCCGCAAGCGACTCGTCTGCGTGCCTTGCAGCGTTTCAAAGCCGGCGAGGTGCTGGTGCTGGTGGCAACCGATGTGGCGGCGCGCGGGCTGGATATCGACGACATGCCGCTGGTGGTCAACTTCGACTTGCCGATTGTGGCCGAAGATTATGTTCACCGGATTGGCCGTACCGGCCGCGCGGGAATGACCGGTGAGGCGGTGTCGCTGGTGTGCGCCGACGAGGTTCAGTTGCTGTCAGCAATCGAGAGCCTGACCGGACAATTGCTCAAGCGTGTAGACGAGCCGGACTTCATCCCCGATCACCGCGTGCCGGTGACTGTCGCCGGTGGCGTGGTGGTTAAAAAACCGAAGAAGCCAAAAGTTAAGACTGTGCCTGGCAGCGGCAAAGGCAAGATCCACCTCGGTAACTGGTTTGAAGAGTCAGAAGCGCCCAAGGCCAAGGCCGTGCGCAAGGTTCCGAGTTTTGGCGGCAAAGGCCCGAAAAAGAAGGGCTAGGTATTGCTGCCGGCGGCATTCAGTGCCGCTCATTGTGTGTCGAGAGGCAGCGCCAATATTGGCGCTGCCTTTAATCCCCATTCTCGTTTGCTTGCGTTCAAGGCCTGCCTGTTATGACTGCTACCGCTTCTGCTACTTCCAGTGTTGCCATTATCGGTGGCGGTCCTGCCGGGTTGATGGCGGCCGAGGTGTTGGCGCTGGCTGGGATCAAGGTCGACCTGTTCGATGCCATGCCCTCGGTTGGGCGCAAGTTTCTGCTGGCCGGCGTGGGCGGCATGAACATTACCCATTCCGAAGCCAAGCCGGCCTTTTTATCGCGCTATGCCGAGCGTGAAGCCGAAATGGCGGAACTGCTGGGCGAGTTCGATGCCGACGCGCTGCGCAACTGGATTCATGAGTTGGGAATCGAGACATTTGTCGGCACCTCGGGGCGGGTATTCCCCAAAGACATGAAAGCCGCGCCACTGCTGCGCGCTTGGCTGCGGCGTCTGCGTGAGCACGGCGTGACAATCCATAACCGTCATCGCTGGCTGGGTTGGGACGCTAAACGCCAACTGCGCATTGCCAATGCCGACGGTGAACTGCTTTTAAAGCCCCGCGCAACGCTGCTGGCCTTGGGTGGCGGGAGTTGGGCGCGCCTCGGTTCCGACGGCGCCTGGGCGCCGTTGCTTGAAGCGCAGGGGGTCAATGTACAGCCACTGTTGCCGAGTAATTGTGGCTTCGAAGTCGCGGCGTGGAGCGAGTTTCTGCGTAATAAATTTGCCGGCGCACCGCTGAAGAACGTCAGCCTCAACCTATCCGGTCAAGCGCCGCGTACGGGCGAGTTCGTGCTGACTGAGAAAGGCATCGAAGGCAGCCTTGTGTATGCATTGTCGGCGCCGATCCGCCAACTTATCCACAGCAAAGGCGAGGCAACGGTGTACCTCGATTTGCTGCCGCAGCGCAGCCTCGAAGTCGTCAAGAAAGCACTGCTGAAACCGCGCGGTTCAAACTCGATGGCTAAGCACCTGCATCGCACGTTGGGCCTCGATGGCGTCAAGGCGGCACTGATGCGCGAGTTGCTTGCGCCCGAGCAATTCAATGATCACACGCGTCTGGCGCGTTCGATCAAAGCGTTGCCGATTACGCTGGTAGGGATTCGTCCGCTGGATGAGGCAATCAGCAGCGCCGGTGGCGTGCCGTTCGAGCAGTTGGACGCTAATCTCATGCTCAATGCCTTGCCGGGGGTATTCTGCGCCGGCGAGATGCTCGACTGGGAAGCGCCAACCGGCGGCTATCTGCTCACCGGTTGTTTTGCCAGCGGTCGGCGCGCCGGGCAAGGCATTATCAACTGGTTGAATAAGGCCAAGGCTTAACTCAGCCCTGGCCTTTGTCCGCTCAGTTTGCCAGCAACCACACACCGGTGATTGCCGAGCCAACACCGGCCAAACGCACCAGTGGCGCGGCGGCTTGCGGCAGGTAACGAACCAGCGCGTAACCCGTTGCATGCAGCGCGGCGGTGGCGGCGACAAAGCCCAGTGCGTAAGTCCAGGCGCTGGCCATGGCAGGCAGTTCCAGGCCGTGGGCAACGCCATGAGTCAGGGCGAACAGCGCGGTCATGCCCAGCGCCAGTGCCATTGGCAGGCGCATCGCCACTGCAACCAGCAGGCCGAAAGCCAGCACTGAGGCGGCAATGCCGGTTTCCAGCATCGGCACTTGCAGGCCATAAAAACCTAATACGCCGCCCAACAACATGCTCGCCACGAATGTCAGCGGCAGTGCCCAGCGCGCAGCGCCTTGTTGCTGCGCGGCCCACAGGCCAACGGCAAGCATGGCCAGCAAGTGATCGAGACCGAACAGCGGGTGAGCCATACCGGCCATCAGGCCTGCGTGGTCGTGGCCGGGATGGGCGAACGCCAACGCTGGGCTGCACAGCAGGGCGAGGGCGATAACGGGTTTGCGTAGGTTCATGTGAAGCTCCTTGGGCTCAGCGAATCAGGCGGCGGTGAGCATGCCGTGACGTTCGATAAAGGCGATGATCTGGTCCAGACCCTGGCCGACTTTCTGGTTACTGAAAACGAATGGCTTGTCGCCGCGCATCTTGCGTGTGTCACGGTCCATTACTTCCAGCGAAGCACCGACCATGGGCGCCAGATCGACCTTGTTGATGACCAGTAAATCGGATTTGCAGATGCCGGGGCCGCCTTTGCGCGGCAGCTTGTCGCCTGCTGAAACGTCGATCACGTAAATGGTCAGATCAGACAATTCCGGGCTGAAGGTCGCAGACAGGTTATCGCCGCCAGACTCAACGATGATCAGGTCGAGGCCGGGGAAGCGCTGATTCAACTGCTCAACCGCTTCCAGATTGATTGAGGCATCTTCGCGAATCGCGGTGTGCGGGCAGCCGCCGGTTTCCACGCCAATGATGCGCTCGGGGGCGAGGGCTTCGTTGCGTACCAGAAACTGGGCGTCTTCCTGGGTGTAGATGTCGTTAGTGACGACGGCCAGGTTGTAGCGGTCGCGCAGAGCCAGGCACAGGGCGAGGGTCAGTGCGGTTTTTCCGGAACCTACCGGGCCGCCGATACCGACGCGCAAAGGTTGGCTGTTCATGTGCTGTTTCCTTATCAAGAACGGAAGAGTCGGCTGTATTGGCGCTCGTGCGCCATGCTCGACAGATTCAGGCCAAAGGCGGCGCTGCCCCAGTCGGCGGGATCGAGTTGGCAGCAGGTGCTGTGCGCTTGCTGCAGTGCGGGTTGTAATTCGGAGGTCAGGCGTTGCGCCGCTTGCTGGCCCAGCGGCAGGGTTTTCATCAGCACCGCCAGTTGGTTTTCCAGCCAGCCCCAGAGCCAGGCTGTGAGCGCGTCTTGCGGGCTGATTTGCCAGGCGCGCGCAGCCAGTGCCCAGCCCAGCGCAAGGCCCGGCTCGGTGAAGGCGGCGAACATGTCGCGGGCGGCGTCATCGGTTTCAGGCAGATCGTGCAGCAACTGGCGCAACGAGTAACCCATCTGCCGGCTTTCCAGCCGGAACTCACGGGTTTCACGGCTGGCGCGGTGTTGATCGGCCAACTGCTTGAGCGTTTGCCATTGCCCGTCGGCAGCAGCTCGGCAATGGGCGAGCAACAGCGGCGCCTCGAAGCGCGCCAGATTGAGCAGCAATTGATCGGTTATCCACTGTTTGGCCGTCTGCGGATCATTGACCCGGCCATTTTCGACGGCCATCTCCAGGCCTTGTGAATAACTGTATCCGCCAATCGGCAACTGTGGACTGGCGAGCCTGAGCAATGCCCAGCTGTTATTCACTTGCGCACACCAAACTGATGCAGGCGCGGTGCGTAGCTGAACTCAGCATCGCCCGCGTGCGAATGATGATGGCCGCCACCGTAGGCGCCATGTTCCGGTTGATAGGCCGCTTCGATCAGTTCGACCTTGGCACCGAGTTGTTCGAGCATGGCCTTGAGCACGTAGTCGTCCGGCAGGCGCAACCAACCGTCACCAAGTTGCAGCGCGACATGCCGATTGCCCAGATGATAGGCCGCGCGCATCAGCTCGAACGGTGTGGCGCAAGTGACGTGCAGCAGTTGTTCCGGGCGGGCGCAAACGCGAACTACGCGCCCATCTTCGGCACGCAGGCATTCCCCGTCGTAGAGGGGCGGCTGGCCACGTTCAAGGAACAAGCCGACATCTTCGCCGGTGGTCGAGAAGGTGCGCAGGCGGCTTTTGCTGCGCGCCTCGAAGGTCAGGAGTAATTCGGCGTCCCAGTCAGGCTGAGCAGCAATTCTTCGGTGGATCACCAGCATGGGTAAGTTCCGGCAGATTAATGCGCTACAAATAGATGCAGCGACAGGAGCAAGGTGCTTGCCAACTTGCCGTATGCCCCGTGAACAGGCGCGCGCACGCCACTGCGCCAAAACTTGGGGCGTCAGTCAGGTTTTATTTGGTGCGTTAAAAGTGCTGGTGCACTGAGTTGGTGCGCGTCTCAGCTTTCATCGTGCGCATGGGCGCTGCCGAGGCCTTGCCAATGCTTCGCGCCAATGAATATGAAGCGCAATTGTTCGATCAGTTTGGCTTGCGGCGTCAGGTGCGCCGGTAGCTCGTACTCGGGTGGATCGACCAGTTCCGGGAGTGTGGCGAACACCACTTTGATAATGCTGTCGGCGAGAATATCCAGCGCCGGATCATCCAGATGGCGCAGTTTGGGCATGGTGCGCAGGTCGGCGGCAAGGTCGGCGGTGATGCGCTCGCGTAAAGTCCCGAGCGCCTGACGCACAGGCAGCGAGCCGCCGAATTGCTCACGGGCGAGAAACAGGAACTGCGAGCGATGCTGGGCGACGCCATCTAAAAACAGCCGAACCGACGCATCGATCAGGCCGCCGAGTTCAAGTTCATGGTGGCGGATGATGCGGATGGTGCTGCTGAACGTATGGCCCACTTCCTCAACCAGCGCCAGACCCAGAGCGTCCATATCGTTGAAGTGACGATAAAATCCGGTCGGCACAATCCCTACGCAGCGCGTGACTTCGCGCAGGCTGAGGCTGGAAAAACCGCGACCACTGTCCATCAGGTTGCGGGCGGCAGCCATGAGTGCGAGGCGGGTTTGCTGTTTCTGTTCGGAGCGAGGGAGCATTCAGGCAGGTCCAGTTACAGTTAGCGGTGTAGGCAGCACAGCCAGGTTGCGCATTTTAGAGCTTATTTGCGCTGGCGGATAACCGTGCGTCTAACCCATTTGGCGTTGTTGCCAGACTTTAGCGGCGCTGTGGTGCAGGATTCCGTGGCGTTTGGCCAACGCCCGGCGGTCTTTGTCGTAGCCGCCACCAATGACCCCGACCACTGGAATATCGCGTCCGAGGCAGTGATTAAGTACGGCCTCATCACGCTGCGCAACGCCAGCATCAGTAAGCTGAAGATACCCCAGTGCGTCATCTTTGTGCACATCGACACCTGCGTCATATAGCACCAGGTCGGGTTGATAAAGCGGCAACAGATAGTTCAGCGCCTCATCAACCACCTGCAGGTATTGCGCATCACCCATGCCCATCGGCAGGCCAATGTCCCAGTCGCTTTCGGCCTTGCGCGCCGGGAAGTTCTTTTCGCAGTGCAGAGATACCGTGATCGCATCCGGCGTATCTGCCAGCAAGCGCGCAGTGCCGTCGCCCTGATGCACATCGCAGTCAAAAATCAGCACGCGCTGCACCCGACCGGCTGCCAGCAATGAGTGGCTGATGATGGCCAGATCATTGAAGATGCAAAAGCCTGCCGGATGATCGTAGTGCGCATGGTGCGTGCCACCCGCCAGATGACACGCCAGCCCATGCTTGAGCGCCAGATCGGCGGCCAACAACGAACCGCCCACCGCACGAACCGTGCGCCGAGCCAGTGCTTCACTCCAGGGCAAGCCAAGGCGGCGTTGATCGGCGTAGGGCAGCTCGCCGCTCATGTAGCGTTCGATATACGCCGGGCAATGGCTCAGGGCGAGAATCTCGGCCGGGCAAAGCTCTGGGCGTTGCAGTTGCGCATCCGTGACCAGACCGGACTCCAGCAGATGATCGCGCAGCAGGCGAAACTTCTCCATTGGGAAGCGATGGCCCTCGGGGAAGGGCGGGCTGTAGTCTTCGTGGTAGACGAGGGGCAGGTGCATGCAAATAAGCCTTAAGCGACGTGCAGGTGTTCAGAGTTCCGTGCCGTTATCCGCGCTAGTAAACAGCGTGGCGGCTGGCATGCGAGTATGAGCTTGCCTACCTTTATCACTCAAGGCCAAGGCGCATCGGAGGATTGATGATTGAGCTTGAAACGCCGCGATTGATCATGCGTCAGTGGACGCCGGAAGACCTGCCGGCGCTGGCATCGCTCAATGCCGACAGCGAGGTGATGCGCTATTTCCCCGCCGTGTTGAGCCGTGAGCAAAGTGCGCAGATGCTTGAGCGCCTGCGTGGCCAATTTGCCGCGCAAGGCTATGGCTTCTGGGCGCTGCAGCAAAAAGGCAGCGGCCAGTTAATAGGTTTTACCGGTTTGAACCGCGTTGGCTTCGAGGCTTCATTCAGTTCGGCTACCAACCCCGCTGTCGAGATTGGCTGGCGGCTGGCGCGTGAATACTGGCATCAGGGCTATGCCAGCGAAGCGGCGCGTACCGCGCTTGATTGTGCGTTCAGCCAGCTTCAATTGCCCGAGGTCGTGGCCTTTACTGCCGAGGTCAATGAGCCGTCGATTCAGCTCATGCAAGCCCTCGGCATGCAGCACCACAGCCGCGAGGATTTTGAGCATCCAGCCCTGCCTGCCGGGCACTGGCTGAGTCGTCATGTGCTCTATCGTATAACCCATGAGGATTGGTTGGCGGTGCCTCGAAAGACATAAACACCGGGGTTATTCAGGCACTGTTTTATCCGGCTATTGCGATGATGCCGTGCACCAACGGTAGGATATGACCGATAATCATTAACCAAGCACTAATTGTTTTACAACAGGGCGCGCCGATTACCCATAGCCGCCGCTCCCTGTTGTATTGATTACCGCCTGCGCAGCGCGGGTAATGGAGAAATACATGAGTCAGGTACTCGAAGAGCTGGTTGCTCTGCTCAGCCTCGAAAATATTGAAGAAAACCTCTTTCGTGGTGTCAGCCAGGATCTCGGTTTTCGCCAGTTGTTTGGTGGGCAAGTACTTGGCCAATGTATTTCTGCCGCCAGCCAGACTGTCGAAGATGCCCGCCATGTGCACTCCTTGCACGGCTACTTTCTGCGCCCCGGCGACTCGACACTGCCGGTGGTTTATCAGGTCGATCGCGTGCGCGATGGCGGCAGTTTCAGCACGCGGCGGGTCATGGCGATTCAAAAGGGTCAGCCGATTTTCACCTGCAGCGCCTCGTTCCAGTATGACGAAGAAGGCTTTAACCATCAGACCCAGATGCCCGACGTGGTCGGCCCTGAGAATCTTAAATCCGAAACCGAGCTGGTCGCTGAAATCGCTCACCTGCTGCCGGAAAGAATGCGCGAGCGTGCGCTGAGCCAGAAACCGATCGAGATCCGCCCGGTTACCCAGTGCAACCCGTTCGCGCCCGAGGTGATGGAGCCGGTCAAGTACGTCTGGTTCCGTGCCGATGGCACCTTGCCGGACATTCCGGCGATCCATAAATACATTCTCGGTTATGCCTCGGACTTCAACCTGCTGACCACCTCGATGCAGCCGCACGGCGTCTCGGTCTGGCAGAAACACATGCAGGTCGCCAGCCTCGATCACTCCTTGTGGTTCCACGCAAACCTGCGCATGGACGACTGGCTGCTCTACGCCATGGACAGCCCGTGGGCCGGTAATGCGCGCGGTTTTTCGCGGGGCAGCGTGTTCAACCGCCAAGGTCAGTTGGTGGCCTCGGTGGCTCAGGAAGGCTTGATACGTCTGCGTGAAGACTGGAAATGAAGCTGAGACAGTCGCGCCATTGGGTGTTCGACATGGACGGCACGCTGACGCTTGCCGTGCATGACTTCGAAGCGATCAAACGCTATCTCGACATCCCGCTGGAACACGACATCCTGCACCATCTGGCTGGCCTGCCGGCTGCCGATGCCGCAGCCAAACATGCCTGGCTGCTTGAGCATGAACGCGAACTGGCGCTCAGCGCCAAACCAGCACCGGGGGCGGTCGAGCTGGTGCAGGCGCTGCATCAGCGCGGCTACCAACTGGGTATCCTGACCCGCAACGCTCACGAATTGGCCTGGCTCACGCTTGAAGCCATTGGCGTTGCGGACTGCTTCGCAGCCAATGCCGTATTGGGCCGTGATGAAGCGCATCCGAAACCGGACCCCGCCGGTTTACTGCATCTGGCCGAACAATGGCAGGTGCAGCCCGATGAGCTGGTGATGGTCGGTGATTATCTCTACGACCTGCAATGCGCCCGCGCCGCCGGTGCATACAGCGTGTTGGTGAATCTGGCGGAGAACCCGTGGCCGAGTCTGGTCGATCACTTCGCTGTCGATTGCTGCGCGCTGCTTGAGGCGGTGGCCGACTGTTCGAAGGTTTGATGGCGACTATTGCCGGATAACGCCATGCCGACGCCTATCGCGCGTCGGTAGAAGGCTCCAGCGCCTTGATTATTGGGCAGTCCGGGCGATCATCGCCGTGGCAGTGATCCATCAGGTCTTGCAGCGTGTCGCGCAGTTCACTCATGGCGATGATCTTGCGGTTCAGCTCGTCGATGTGCTCCGCCGCCAACGCCTTAACATCGGCGCTGGCACGCTGACGGTCCTGCCACAGCGTTAGCAGTCGCGCCACTTCATCCAGCGAAAAACCCAAATCCCGCGCCCGCTTGATAAACCCCAACCGATGCAAATCACTGGCGCTGTACTGCCGGTAACCACTCTCGCTGCGCCCCGCCGCCGGCAGCAACTCAATGGATTCGTAGTAACGAATCATCTTCGCGCTCAAACCAGTTTTCTTCGCCGCTTGCCCAATATTCACACTCGCCTCCATCGCGTATTCCGTAGTTAAAGCCAATTCGCTTCTAACTAGAGTTTCTAGCCCTTGCCCTTGCCCTTGCCCTTGCCCTTGCCCTTGCCCTTGCTCTTCCCACATTCACTGCAATTCTGTGATCGTTCTGAGGCGTAGCGAGCGACGGGAGTGCAAGGCATAAACAGGCGAGGAAGCGGAGTTTACTGGTGTAAATGAGCATTCCGAGCCTGTTTATAACCCCGCAACCCCTGGACGCATTAGTTTTCAGCGATTTACTGATGCTGTACTGCCGTTAACCACACCCGCTTGCACCACGTGTAACGCAGTTTCAGTCTTGCTCCTCTACCCAAAAAAGCCTTTGCTCTTCTCACATTCACTGCATCTCTGTGATCGTTCTGAGGCGTAGCGAGCGACGGGAGTGCAAGGCATAAACAGGCGAGGAAGCGGAGTTTACTGGTGTAAATGAGCATTCCGAGCCTGTTTATAACGCAGCAATCCCTAAGCGCAGTAGCCTCAGAATGATCACTTTCAAGGGTGCCAGCGCTTGAGAAGCAGGGCATTGGCTACTACGCTGACGCTCGAAAACGCCATCGCCGCGCCCGCCAACATCGGATTCAGTAACCCCATCGCCGCCAGCGGTATGCCGATCAGGTTATACACAAACGCCCAGAACAGGTTCTGCCGAATCTTGTTGTACGTCAGATGGCTGATCTCCAGCGCTGCGGGCACCAGTCGCGGATCGCCGCGCATCAGGGTGATCCCGGCTGCATGCATGGCCACATCGGTGCCGCCGCCCATGGCAATGCCAACGTCGGCGGCGGCGAGCGCAGGGGCGTCGTTGATGCCATCGCCCACCATCGCCACGCGGCCAGTCTGGCGCAACTCGCTGACCAACTCGGCTTTCTCGCCGGGCAACACCTGCGCATGAGCATGTTCGATGCCCAGTTCGGCGGCCACGGCCTTGACGCTGCCCCAGTTATCGCCGCTGATCACGTGGCTTTGCACGCCCAATTCTCTGAGTTTGCTGACGGCCTCCTGCGCGCCTTCCTTGAGCGTGTCGCCAAAGGCAAACAGGCCCAGCACCTGCGGATGCGGCGCAAGCTCGAGCAACCATGAAAGTGTGCGGCCCCGAGCTTCCCAGTCTTTGGCCTCGGTGCTGAGGTCGCCGGCTTGCAGGTGGTTGTCTTCAAGCAGGCGCTGATTGCCCAGCGC
This sequence comes from Pseudomonas sp. MS19, assembly GCF_013277615.1. Lineage (NCBI taxonomy): Bacteria > Pseudomonadati > Pseudomonadota > Gammaproteobacteria > Pseudomonadales > Pseudomonadaceae > Pseudomonas > Pseudomonas sp. MS19. Next base: position 115,230 of record NZ_VBTO01000013.1, read on the forward strand.
CAGTTTGCGTTCACCGATCTGGCCGCTGATGCCGCGCCCCGGTAGGGCTTGGCTGTCACTGGCCGTCGGCAGCTCAAGCTTTTGTTCGGTGCAGGCAGCAAGCACAGCCTTGGCCAGCGAGTGCTCACTGCCGCGTTGCAGGGCACCAGCCAATTGCAGCAGTTGCTGCTCGCTGCCTGACGCGGCTTTGAGATCGGTGATGCGCGGGCTGCCGGAGGTCAATGTGCCGGTTTTATCGAATGCGACCACTTTGATCTGGTGCGCCACTTCGAGGGCTTCGGCGTCCTTGATCAGAATTCCGTGGCGCGCTGCCACGCCCGTTCCGGCCATGATTGCAGTCGGCGTTGCCAGCCCCAGTGCGCAAGGGCAGGCGATCACTAATACCGCGACGCAGTTGAGCAGGGCGGTGCTGAGCGTGGCGCCGAGCATCAGCCAGATGATCAGAGTGGCCAGTGCAATCAGTAAGACGGCGGGGACGAAAATCTGGCTGACTTTATCCACCAACTTCTGGATCGGTGCCTTGGCAGCCTGTGCATCCTCGACCAGTCGTATGATCTGCGCCAATACGGTTTCCGCGCCCAGCGCACGTGTCGCCACGAGCAAACGGCCTTCGCCGTTGATGGCCCCGGCAGTCACCTTATCGCCTGGCTGTTTGGCTTGAGGCAGGCTTTCGCCGCTGATCAGGGCCTCGTCGGCATGGCTCTGGCCTTCGAGTACTTCGCCGTCCACCGGAAAGCGCTCGCCCGGTTTCACCACAATGCTGTCGCCGAGTTGCAGTTCGCTCAGGGCCACGATTTGCTCCTGACCATCCTGCAGTCTCACCGCTTGATCCGGCCGGAGTGCTTGCAGCGCCCGAATCGCGGTGGTGGTTTGGCGTTTGGCGCGGCTCTCGAAATATTTGCCGAGCAGGATCAAGCTGATCACCACCGCTGAAGATTCAAAATACAAGTGCGGGGCGGTGCCGGCGGGTGCGTTGAGCCATTGGTAAATGCTCAAGCCATAGGCGGCGCTGGTGCCAATCGCCACCAGTTGATCCATATTCCCGACGCCTGCACGCAGGGCACGCCAGCCGGCGCGGTAGAAACGCGCGCCAAGGATGAACTGCACGGGCGTGGCCAGGGCGAATTGCAGCCACGCCGGGAGCATCCAATGCAAGCCGAAGGGAGCAACCAGCATCGGCACCACCAGTGGCAGCGTGAGCAGCGCAGCCGCAATCAGGTGCCAGCGCTCGGTTTTCAGGTGGCGCTCGGCGTCGGATACCTGATTGTCTTCGGCGTCGATTACGCGCGCCTCATAACCGCCAGCCTTGACGGCCGCAATCAGGCTTTCGGCGGTAATGCCCCGAGTAACCTGCACTGTGGCTTGCTCGTTGGCGAGATTGACGCTGGCATGCACAACGCCAGGCACTTTATTCAAGGCGCGTTCGACGCGGCCCACACAACTGGCGCACGTCATGCCGCTGATAGCCAGTTCAATTCGCTCGCTGGGTACGCTGTAGCCCGCCGCCTCGATGCTGGAAAGTAGTTTTCCGAGGCTGTCAGCGGGTGCTTCGATGCGGGCTTGCTCGGTGGCAAGATTCACGGTGGCGCTGTGTACTTCGGGCAATTGGCGCAGGGCGCGCTCAACCCGGCCAGCGCAACTGGCGCAGGTCATGCCGCTAATGGGGAGATCAAACGTGTTGGGGGCGGCCATTTCTCAGTCTCCTTGAAGAGGTGCCCCTAGGATCAACCTTGCCACATTGGTAAGGTCAAGGCCTTTCTGTGTCTCAGTCCCTCAACACCATGGATGCTTAGCGATTGGCGTGCAGTAAATGCAGGCCACCGTTGCTGACGGCAATGTTGTAGCGCTGGATATCGCCGGCGCGTAATTGCAGGCGCTGGCTGTCGCGCAGGTCGACTCCGGATTTGCATTCGCCACTGCCGACAGGCTGCAGGCGCACGGCTATTTCGCCCGGCGGCAAGTTGAACGAGATCGACTGGCCCTGAAACAGCCGGCCGGCGAGTTGGTCATGCAGGTACACGCCGATTTCGCATTGGGTATTCACTTGCAGGCGTTCACGCGAGACCACCAGTATGGCAAAGCCTCCGGCCTGAGCTTGCGATGAGTGCAGGGTTTGCGCCTGCGTCATGGTGGCTGCAAACGCAGTTGTCAATGCCAATAGCCAAGCGAGGCGCATCGGCGGTCTCCTTTAAAAGGCGAGATGAAGCCCTAGCATAGCGGCTGGCACTGCGCTTGTGTTGTGCACTTTCGGTGCGCAGGTGTGTGTAAGGGTGCATGATGAGGTGCTTGACCTTAACCCCGTGGCAAGGTCGAAAGTAGCGTTTCGGTCTGCGTTGCAGGCATCACACACCAGTGGAGAACCAATCATGCAGATATTCATTGTGGCGGGTATGACGTGCGCGCATTGCGTTCAGGGCATCACTCGGGCGCTTGAAAAGCTCGATCCGGCCGCTCAGGTTACTGTCGATTTGCAGGCCGGCAAGGTTTTGGTCGAAAGCGAGTTGCCGGCTGAGAAGCTGGGGGAGGCCATAGAAGGCGAGGGTTACACGCTGGTTGCGAGCGAAGCGCTATAGGTCCGGTTGCTGCACCAGCCCTGCAATAAACGAGTCAATGATTATTCGGCCATGCTTGAGCGGGTCGAATAATTCAGGGTCGCGCAGCCAGTCAGAAAACAATCCCACAATCATCGCGTGCAATGCGCGTGCAGCCAGTGCCGGGGTCATTTCCGGGCGCAGTCGCTGGCGGATGTCGGGTTGGCAGAATTGTTGCTCTACCAGGTTGATGAAATCGTTGATAAAACTTTCGTGGCGTATTTCTGCGTCGCGTAGCTCGTCGGTGAACTCACAGCGATGCAGCAGAATAGTGAAGATCCGGCGTTTTTGTGGTTCGAGTACCAAGCCCTCAAGTGCTTCGATGCACAGGTTTGCCAAGGTTTGCAGGGCGTCTTCCCCGGGGTTGCCGTTGAAGCGTTCGGTCATTTGTTCGAGGGGCAGGCGAACCTGGCTGAGTAACGCGTGAAACAATTGGGCTTTATTTTCGAAATGCCAATACACCGCGCCACGAGTTACTCCGGCTTCTCGCGCAATTTGTTCTAGGCTTGTGTGAGCAACGCCGCGCTCCAGAAATAGTTCTTCTGCAGCCGCTAAAATGGCCAGGCGGGTTTTCTCAGCGTCTTCTTTGGTTCTGCGCATGGCGGTATCGGCTTGATTTAACGGCTCTGTTTTGGAACAGAGTGTAATAAAAATTGCCTGGTTATTCTATTTACAAACATACCTGTATGTAACTAGGATCGTCGGCCTGTTTTTTTGTGCTGTACGATGTCTCGGAGACACCTATGTCCTTTGCTCGCCATTTCCCTGCATTTCTGGGATTTTTTGCTCTAAGCACACTGTTTAATGCCGCTCACGCCGAAGATGCGCCGCCAGCGCCAGAAGTAACGGTCGAGACAGTGCAGCCGGCAGCGTTCCCGTTAATGCTCGAATATCCGGCACGTACTGCAGGTTTTCGCGAAATCCAGTTGCGCGCCCAGGTAAGTGGCATTCTGCAGGAGCGCACCTATCTGGAAGGTAGCCAAGTGACTAAGGGCCAGGTGATGTTCCGCATCGACCCGCGCACTTATGAGGCCGCATTAGCGCGTGCCAAAGGTGCTCTGGCGCAGGAGCAGGCGCGTTATCGTCAGACCGAGCGCGACCTTAAGCGTATTCGCGAATTGCAGAAAAAGGGCTACGCCAGCGAGAGCGAACTGGACAATGCCGTCTCCAACTTCGAGCAAAGCAAGGCGAACATTCAGGCCGCCAGAGCAGAAGTGCAGTCCAAGCAGATTGATCTGGAATACACCACGGTCAAGGCGCCCATTTCCGGGATTACCAGCAAAGAAACCGTTTCTGAAGGCAGCCTGATGGTAGCCGGCGACCCGAACGCCAGCTTGCTGACCAAGATTACTCAGCTTGATCCGATCTACGTCAACTTCGCCGCGCCCGACAGCGATGTGAAAAAGGTCCGCAGTGGCCTGGCCAATGGTTCGCTGGTGCTTGAAGACAAAGAGCTGCGCGTTGGTATCGCCTACGGTGACGGTTCAACGTATCCGCTGGAAGGCAAGGTCAACTTCACCGACAGCCTGATCGACCGCGGCACTGGCAGCGTAAGTACCCGTGCTGTTGTGCCAAACCCGGATCAAAGCTTGCTGCCGGGCCAGTTCGTACGCGTTCAGCTAAAGGGCATTTCCCTGCCAGACGCGCTGACTGTTCCGGAGCGCGCCGTTTCCCAAGGCCCTAAAGGCACCTTCCTGTATGTGGTTGATGACAAGGGCGTTGCCCGTACTCGTCAGATCAAAACGGGCCGCACCGCGAATGGTCGTTGGGTGATCGAGTCCGGCATCAGTGCCGGCGATAAAGTGATTGTTGAGGGCCTGTCAAAGGTTCGTCCTGATGCTCCCGTAAAAGTCGGTTCGGCGCCTGCCACCGATAAAAAAGCTGAGGAGTAATTAGGTGATCTCACGCTTCTTTATTGAAAGGCCGGTGTTCTCATCGGTCATCTCGGTGGTAATCGTGCTCGCCGGCCTTATGGCCATGCGCGCGTTGCCAGTTGCGCAGTATCCGCAGATTCTTCCGCCTCAGGTATCGGTGACCGCTACCTACTCGGGGGCGAGTGCCCAGGTAATTGCTGAAACCGTTGCGGCGCCGTTGGAACAAGAGATCAACGGCGTTGAAGGGATGATTTATCAGCAGTCGAACTCGGGTGGTAACACCATGCGTTTGGCGGTGTACTTCGATGTCGGACGTGATCCGGATCAGGCCACCATCGACGTTAACAACCGGGTGCAGGCCGCACTGGCCAAGCTGCCGGAAGAGGTGCGTCGTCAGGGGGTAAACGTTGAGAAAAAGTCTTCGGACATTCTCCAGGTTGTCACCCTGTTCTCGCCGGATGACTCACGTGACCCGGTGTTTATCAGTAACTACGCGCTGATCAACGTTATCGACGAATTGAAGCGTCTGCCGGGCGTGGGTGACGTCACCCAGTTTGGCTCGCAAGATTACTCGATGCGTATCTGGCTGAGCCCCGACAAGCTGGCGCAGTACAACCTGACGCCAACGGATGTGGTCAACGCCATCCGCGAGCAGAACTCGCAGTTTGCCGCCGGTAGTTTTGGTCAGCAGCCGCTCAAGCAGAAGCTCGACTTCACCTACACCGTGACCACTCAGGGCCGTTTTACTGACCCTGAAGAGTTCGAAAACATCATCCTGCGTTCTGATGAGACTGGCGCCAGCCTGCGCCTGAAAGACGTTGCCCGGATTGAATTGGGCGCACAGGATTACTCGCTGGTGACCTCGCTCAATGGCCAGCAGAACGCCGCTTTCGGTGTGTATCTGCAACCAGGCGCGAACGCACTGGACACCGCTGAGGCGGTCAACAAGACCATGGAACGTTTGTCGACCAAGTTCCCGGACGGCATGGAATACAAGATTCCATACGACACCACCACGTTCGTAAAAGTATCGATTGAAGAAGTTATCCACACCTTCGTTGAAGCGCTGGTGCTGGTGGTTCTGGTGGTGTTCATCTTCCTGCAGAACTGGCGCGCCACGCTGATTCCGGTGCTGGCGATTCCTGTGTCGCTAATCGGTACCTTTGCCGGCATGTATGCGCTGGGCTTCTCGATCAACCTGTTGACGTTGTTCGGTCTGGTACTGGCAATCGGTATCGTGGTGGACGATGCGATTGTGGTGATCGAGAACGTCGAGCGGGTCATGGCGACGGACAAGATCGGACCGAAAGAGGCCACCATCAAGGCGATGGAAGAGGTGACGGGCCCTATCGTCGCCATCGTGCTGGTGCTCTGTGCGGTATTTATTCCGGTCGGCTTCCTCGGGGGGCTGGCAGGACAAATGTATAAACAGTTTGCGATTACCATTGCCGTTTCGGTGGTGATCTCGGGCATCGTCGCACTCACATTGAGCCCGGCACTTTGCGCCTTGCTGCTCAAGCCCGGCCATCACGAACCGGCGGCACCGTTCCGTTGGTTCAACCGGGTATTCGACAAAATTACCGACGGTTATACCGCTGGTGTTCGCTTCTTCCTCAAGCGCTCGTTGATGGGCCTGGTGCTGTTTGGCGGCATGATTGCGCTGATGGTGGTGTTGTTTGGCCGGGTGCCAACCTCGCTGGTGCCAGATGAAGATCAGGGCTATGTGCTCAATGCCTACTTCCTGCCGGCCGCCGCGTCGCTAACGCGCACCGAAAAACTGACCGGCGATGTGACGCAGCAGTTAATGGATCGCCCCGAAGTTAAAGACGTGGTGACCTTTTCCGGTTTCGACATCCTGACCATGGGCACGCGCAGCAACGCCGGTGTGTCGTTCATCACCCTCAATGACTGGAAAGAGCGTGATACGCCAGAGCTGGACGCACGTAACCTGATCTATGACTACATGGGCATGGGCGCGAGCCAGAAGGATGGCGTGGTTGCCACGTTCAACCCGCCGCCGATTACCGGCATGAGCACCACCGGTGGTTTCGAGGGTTACATTCAGGATCGCTCCGGTGGGACCACTGAACAGTTGGCTGCCAAGGCGAACGAGCTGATTGCCGAGGCGAAGAAACGTCCTGAGCTTGCAAATATTCAGACCACTTTCAACGCCAACGTACCGCAGTACTACATCGACCTTGATCGCACCAAGGCCCGTTCTCTGGGCGTGTCGATCAGTGATGTGTTCACTGCGATGCAGTCAACGTTTGGCAGCTACTACGTCAACGACTTCAGCCTGTATGGGCGTACCTGGCAGGTGAGCCTGCAAGCTGAGTCCGAGTTCCGCCGCAAGCCGGAAGACTTGTCGCAGGTGTACGTACGTTCATCGACCACCGGCGAGCTGGTGTCGTTGGCGACTCTGGTAAGTGTCGAGCGTATTCTCGGGCCGGATACCTATGCACGTTTCAACGTGTATCCGTCGGCGAAGATTCTCGGCGGGCCAGCGCCGGGCTACAGCTCGGGCCAGGCCCTGCAAGCGGTGCAGGAAGTCGCAGACAAGGTGCTGGGCACGGAATACTCCATCGGCTGGACCGGCTCGGCTTATCAGGAACTGGCGACTCAGGGTTCGGGTAGCCTCGCGTTCATCTTCGGTATGATCATGGTGTTCCTGATTCTGGCCGCCCAGTACGAGCGCTGGACACTGCCGTTGGCGGTGGTCACGGCCGTACCGTTCGCGGTATTCGGGGCCATTCTGGCGGTGTGGCTGCGTGGCATCGAGAATGATGTCTACTTCCAGGTCGGCTTGGTGACACTGATCGGTCTGGCGGCGAAGAACGCGATTCTGATTGTCGAGTTCGCGGTGATGCTGCGCCGTGAAGGCAAGGGCATATTCGAGTCGGCACTGGAGGCTGCACGCCTGCGTTTCCGGCCGATTGTGATGACCTCGCTGGCGTTCATCCTGGGTGTTGTGCCGCTGGCTATCAGCAGTGGTGCGGGTTCAGCCAGTCGTCACTCGATTGGTACCGGGGTCATCGGCGGCATGCTCGCAGCCACTTTGCTGGCGACATTCCTGATTCCCATGTTCTTTATGTTGGTTGAGTCGTGGGGCGATAAACTCAGCAAGCGAAAAACAGACAAACCAGCAGTCGATCACATAGAGTGATTGCCCGGTAAAACAACGCCGCCTTAACTCAAGGCGGCGTTGTCGTTTTTAAGAAACCCTTTTGCGAGCCACCCCATGAACCTGCGAACACTGCTGATCCTTGGCGCTTTGAGTGCATTCGGGCCATTGGCAATCGACTTCTACCTGCCAAGTTTTCCGGCGATAGCGGCAGCTTTCTCAACCGATATCGAGCACGTGCAAGTGTCGCTGGCGGTGTACTTCATCGGCCTGGCTATCGGCCAATTGCTCTATGGACCATTGGCCGACCGCTTTGGCCGGCGCAAGCCGCTGCTGGTCGGGATAACCCTTTTCACGTTGGGTTCGTTGGCCTGCGCGATGGCACCAAGCCTTGAATGGTTGATTGCCGCGCGCTTCATCCAAGCCTTAGGTGGCTGCGCTGGCATGGTGATTTCACGGGCCGTGGTGCGCGACCTGTGCGACCCGATTGCCTCGGCCAAAGTGTTTTCGCAGTTGATGCTGGTCATGGGCCTGGCGCCGATTCTGGCACCGATACTGGGCGGCGCGATGCTGGCGACACTTGGCTGGCAGTCGATCTTTTTCTGCCTATGCGCATTCAGCGTGCTCAGTGGTTTGGCGGTGGCGCGCTGGCTGCCGGAAACCTTGGCAGCCGACGCCAAGCCCGCTCCGCTGAGCGGCGCTATTGGCAATTACCTGCACTTGTTCAAAGACCTGCCGTTTATGGGCTATGCGCTGACGGGCGGCTTGTCGATTGCGGGTATGTTCGCCTACATCGCCGGCTCGCCGTTCGTGTTCATCGATCTGTACGACATACCGCCCGAGCATTACGGCTGGGTTTTCGGGATTAACGCGGGCGGCTTTATTCTGGTCGCGCAGCTTAACTCCTGGCTATTGGCCAAGCGTAATCCGAGTTACTGGGTGCGCAGAGTCGTGCTGTTCTATCTGGCGTGTGGCGCTGCCTTGCTTGCTGTTGCCAGTTCGGCGCCAGCCGCGTTGTGGCCGATTCTGTTGCCGCTGTTTGGCTGCATATCCTGCCTGGGGATTCTTTTACCCAACTCCACGGCCAGCGCCATGGCCGGGCAGGGCAGCCATGCGGGGAGTGCTTCGGCGTTGTTAGGGAGTCTGCAATTTGGCATTGCCGCCAGCGCGGCGGCAATGGTGGGTGTGCTGCATGATGGCACGGCGATGCCGATGGCAACTGTGATCTGCGGGTGTGGGCTTTTGGCAGCGCTGTGTTCGCGCTTTACCCGCTGGGCAGAACTGCGTGCGGGGCACCCGGTTTGAGCGGGATTTACCCCGCGATTTTCTGCTCCGGCAGCCAGTGAGGAGCGCGCACGCGTGCTTCAAGCGTGGTTACGAACTGGCGGGCCTCGGCTTCGCTGCGAAAGGGAATCGCTTGCTGGTCTACAAAGACCTGCCAGCAGGAGCTTTCAGGTTTCTTCTCGGTACGGATAGCGATATTCATGTTGAGCACCTCCTGAGTTCGGTTGAGCTAGTGTAGTAAGACACTGTGAACTTTCACTGACATTCATCAGGCAATCGTCGGTTGGTTAGCGCCATTGGCAACAAGCGCGAACTTGGCGAGAACTCAAGGTTATATCGCAGGTCTCCGCGGCAAGGTGGTAGGCGCCCGGCGTACGACGCGCGGCGCCCGGAGCAAACTACAAACTTTTCGCATGTGGCAATCTTGAAAATGCCGAGCTAGCATTGCTTTGTGAGTGCGACAAACTGCCTCAAGACCTTTGCTTGCTCTCCAACCTCTGAGTGTTAAAGTCCCGCGTCATGAAAATTGCCCGCTCTGATCGAGTTCTTCTGGCCTGGATGCTGTACATCAGCGTGCTGTTCAGTGCGCTCGCTTGCAGTATCGGGCATGGCCAGATGACCGGCCTGCAGCTCAGCGGAATAGACGGAGCGTACTGCTCAGCCAGCGGCAATTCTGGCTCTGGTTTCGACCTGCAAGGCTCAGGCACTCCGCTGATCAATCCTGCTGGCGGCTTTGGTTGCTCCATGTGCTCAACCTTTGTCGGCTTGGCGCTCGCCGCCTTCTTCGGTGTACTTGGGCTGTTCGCCTCCGGTCGCCAACCCGCGCTGAAACCACCTCTGCTATTTGGCAAAGCTGTCCGCTATTTATGGCCCTCGGCCAATCCCCGCGCCTCCCCGCTATTTGCATGATCCATCGCTGCAATGGATGCCAGCAACGCTGCGCCGTTGCGAATAGACCATAAAAAATATCCAGATTAACTGCGTTCAGAGCTTCGTGCTCTGGCGTGCAGTGTCTGAGCTTTTCGCAACATTGTCCGGCTGACTGGCCGGCTCTTTGCGGGATGGGGAGTTACACATGCAAAGAATTAAAAAGAGTCTCTGGGGCGCCTGCGCCCTGGGCGTGTGCCAAATGGTCAGCGCCGTTGATGAACCTGTCGAGTTGGCGGATGAGACGGTCAAAGGGCAATGGCAGTCTGATCCAACGGCCGCAACACTCAGCGAAAAGCGCGAAGAGTTTGCCAAGGTGCCGGGCGGCGCCTCGGTGATTGATGCACAAACCTATAAAACGGGTCGTAGCAGCACCTTCCAGGATGCACTTGGCTTGGCCACCGGCGTTTTTGTGCAGCCGCGCTTCGGCTCGGATGAGGCGCGTTTATCGATTCGCGGTTCTGGTCTGCAGCGTACCTTTCATGGCCGTGGATTGCTGTTGATGCAGGATGGCGCGCCGGTCAATCTGGCGGACGGCAGCTTTGATTTTCAGACCATTGAGCCACTTGCAGTCAGTCGGGTCGAGGTCTTGCGTGGGGCCAATGCGTGGCGCTACGGCGCGGCTAATCTCGGCGGCGCGGTGAACTTTGTCACCCCAACGGGTAAAACCGCAGCCCCGTTAGACCTGCGCTATGAGGGCGGTAGTTTTGGCTATCACCGGTTGTACGGTGCTTTTGCGCAAGACTTTGGTGATTGGGATGGCGTTGTCAGCTTGTCGGACTCGGCGCAGGACGGCTACCGCGATCACTCCGATCAGGACAACCAGCGGGTATTTGCCAATATCGGCGGGCGTATCAATGACCGTATTGCCACGCGCTTCTACCTGACCCATGTTGAGTCCGACTCCGAACTGCCGGGCAGTTTGACTCAGGCTCAACTCAGAGACGACCCCGAGCAGGCTTCAGCCAGCAGTTTATCGGGCGATCAAAAACGCGATCTGAACCTGGACCGGATTGGCAACATCTCAACCCTGCAACTCGATGATGGCCATGCGTTGCATCTGTCGACCTTCTACAGCGAGAAATCGCTGTGGCACCCGATTTTTCAGGTGCTGGATGTCGACAGCGAAGACTATGGCATACGCCTTACGCACACCTGGAGCAATCATGACGGTTGGCGCTGGCTGGGCGGTGTGGAGGCCAGTGAAGGCAGGAGCGATGACACGCGCTCAATCAACATGTCCGGCCATGCCGGGCGCAAAGTTAATGAGCTGCAACAGAGCGCAAACAACTTCAATGCCTTTGCCGAGCTGGAAATGCCGGTGGCCAAGGACTGGGCTGTTATTGGCGGCCTCGCGTGGTTGCATCAGGAGCGTGACGTAGACGACCGCTTGCAGTGCAATGCCTTTGTCAGCGGCTTCTGTTTGGCTCAGGACGAGTCATTCAGCAAAACCTACATCGGCCGTACCGCGCGCCTTGGCGTTCGTCATGACTATGCGGAAGGCGTGCAGTTCTTTGCCAACTTCAGCCAGAGTTTCGAGCCGCCAACGTTCAGCGAGTTGACGGGCGGGCAAGTGGTTACCGATAACGATGCGCAGCGCGCCAATACCTTCGAGCTGGGGATGCGCTGGCAGCGTGACAATCTGGATCTTGATCTGGTGGCGTACCGCAGTGAAATTCGTGACGAACTGCTATCGTTGAACGATGCCAATGGCGATCCGCTGGGCACCGTCAATGCTGACCGAACCATCCATCAGGGGCTCGAATTCGGCGCGGCGGTCAGCTTGGCTCAGGTGACATTTCGCGGGCAGTACCTGCTCAATGATTTCCACTTCGATGACGATGATGTCTACGGCGACAATCAGCTCGCGGGCATGCCCAAGCAGTACCTCAAAGGGGAAGCGCTGTGGCAGCAATCCGGTTGGTATGCCGGGCCTACATTCGAGTGGGCACCTACCCATTACAACGTCGACCAGGCAGAAACACTCTATGCCGATGGTTATTTCATATGGGGTTTGAAAGCCGGATACCAAATGCCCGAAGGCATTGGTTTTTTTGTTGAGGGACGCAATCTGTCCGACAAAACCTATGTGGCGACTACTGGCGTGATTGCGGATGCACGAGGCCAGGACAGTGCTCAGTTTTTACCAGGCGATGGCCGCAGCGTCTTCGCCGGTCTGGAGTGGCGGTTATGAGCCATGATCAACGCAATCCTGCAGTTGCTAACAACACACACAACCCGCTAGCCGGAGCCACAAAATGAAAACCAGCACTCCCTCATTTTATAACCTGGCTTGGCGTTGGCATTTCTACGCCGGGCTGTTCGTCATTCCATTTCTGATCATGCTGTCGTTAACCGGGATCATCTACCTGTTCAAGCCGCAGCTTGATGACCTGATGTACGCCGACCTCATGCAGGTGCCACAGGCCGGTGAAATGGTTTCGGCCGATCAGCAGATGGCGACTGTGCAGCAAGCTTATCCACAGGCGCAAATCAGTAAATACATGCCTCCTGTGGCGGCTGATCGCAGTGCCATGTTCGAGTTGGCTAACGGTGAGCAAACGCTCAATGTGTTTGTCGACCCGTACAGCAACACTGTGCTGGGAACTCAGGACGCGCATGACAACCTGCAAGCCATCGCCCGCAAGATTCACGGCGAGTTGATGATCGGCACGCTCGGCGATCGTCTGGTGGAACTGGCGGCGGGCTGGGGCATTTTGCTGGTGATTTCCGGCTTGTATTTATGGTGGCCACGCGGGGCCAATAAAGCGGCGCTGTTGTGGCCGCGCATGGCCAACAGCGGCCGGGCATTCTGGCGCGATGTGCACTCGGTGCTGGGTTTCTGGGGCTCGATCTTTTTGCTGTTCATGCTGCTTACCGGCATGACCTGGACCGGCTTTTGGGGCGCCAAGTTTGCCGGTGCCTGGAATCACTTTCCGCCGGCAATGTGGGAAGAGGTGCCCACCTCGGATGTTGAGGCGCGTACGCTCAACAACGGCGCCGTGCAAACCGTGGCATGGGCGGTTGAGAACACGCCAATGCCAGAGTCTGATCCGCATGCGGCGCACAACGGCCATGCACAGGCACCTGCCACCAACGCATCGCCAAAGGTCAGTTTGCAAGCTGTGGTGGAGACTGCCACTGCGCACAAAGTCACGCCCGGCTACAGCGTGACTCTGCCCAAGGGTGAGAAGGGCGTGTACACCGTGGCGGTGTTCGCCGACGATCCGCGTAACGATGCAACTCTGCACATCGACCAATACAGCGGTAAAGTGTTGGCAGACATTCGCTGGGCCGATTACGGGCTGGTTGCCCGCACGGTAGAAACCGGGGTGATGCTGCATGAAGGCAAGATGTTCGGGCTGGCTAATCAGTTGCTGATGCTGGCCGTGTGCCTGATGATTTTGCTCAGTGCGATCAGCGGTCTGGTGATCTGGTGGATGCGCCGGCCGCAAGGTCGTCTGGGTGTGCCGCCATTGCGTCACGATCTGCCGCGCTGGAAAACCGGGTTGGTGATTATGGGGCTGGTCGGCATTGCTTTCCCGCTGGTGGGCGGCTCATTGTTGCTGATCGCATTGATTGATTGGCTGATACTTTCACGGATGAACTCATCCACCCGCTTGCAGGCCCAGTAGCCTGCTGGTTAACGGCGCAGATTGCCGGCGCCAACCGCCCGTGCTGCGGGCGGTTCGTTTTACTTTTGGAGTGTTTATGTTGAAGAAAACGTTGTTACTGGTGACATTGATGGTTCCCTGCATGTTTGCCTCAGCGCATGAATACGATGCGGGCCAGTTGCACATCGAACATCCGTGGTCACGCGAAATGCCGCCAGTTGCGCCGGCTGCTGCGGCCTATTTCGTGGTGGAAAACCATGGCAAGGAAGCGGATGCGCTGATCTCGGTCAGCAGCCCACAAGCGGGTCTTGCCCAGATGCACGAAAACCTCATGGAAGATGGCGTGATGAAAATGCAGGAGGTTAAACGCGTTGAAGTTCCAGCAGGCGGGGAGGTGCGTTTCGAGCCCAAGGGCTATCACGTCATGCTGATGCAGCTGAAAGGGCAAATGAAGGACGGTGAGCGTTTTCCGTTAACCCTTAATTTCGAGAAATCGGGCGCTGTAACAGTTGAAGTTGCTGTGCAAAAAACCGCGCCGGCTGAGCACAGCGAGCACCAGCACTGAGTTAGACCCGAGTCGCGCTAGCCGGGCTCCAGTTGGTTAGTCACCCGGTCAGTAGTGACCAGCAAATGTTCAGGGGGCCGTTGAGCCCCCTGATTGCGCGCTAGGCCAGACGAGCGTCGAGGCTGTTCTGCGCCAGTTTGCGCGCTTGTGCTTCGGTCATGCCGAGGCTGTCGTACAACGCGGCGAAATTCTCGCCAACGTAACCGCCGAAGTAGGCCGGATCATCCGAGTTGACGGTGACTTTGACGCCGCGCTCAAGCATTTCGAGAATGTTGTGTTGGCGCATGTCATCGAACACGCACAGTTTGGTGTTCGACAGCGGGCAGACTGTCAGTGGAATTTGCTCGTCGATAATGCGCTGCATCAGGCGTTCGTCTTCAATAGCGCGCACGCCATGATCAATCCGCTCAATCTTGAGCAGGTCCAGTGCCTGCCAGATGTATTCGGGCGGGCCTTCTTCACCAGCGTGAGCAACGGTCAGATAACCCTCGCTGCGCGCCTTGTCGAATACCCGCTGGAACTTGCTCGGCGGATGGCCCATCTCTGAACTGTCGAGGCCTACGGCAATAAACGCGTCGCGAAATGGCCGTGCCTGATCAAGCGTGACAAAGGCTTGCTCTTCGCTCAAATGCCGTAGAAAGCTGAGGATCAAGCCGTAGCTGATACCGAGCTTTTCTTGGCCATCCTTGAGCGCCTGCTGGATACCGTTAACCACCACTTCGAACGGAACGCCGCGATCGGTGTGGGTTTGCGGGTCGAAGAACGGTTCGGTATGAATCACGTTCTGCGCCTTGCAGCGCAACAGATACGCCCAGGTCAGGTCGTAGAAATCCTGCTCGGTGCGCAGCACATTCGCGCCCTGATAATAAAGGTCGAGAAACTCCTGCAGGTTGTTAAATGCATACGCGCTGCGCAATGCCTCTACGTCGGTCCAGGGCAGGGCGATCTTGTTGCGCTCGGCGAGTGCAAACAGCAGCTCGGGCTCAAGCGAACCTTCGAGGTGCAGGTGCAGTTCGGCTTTGGGCAGGGCATTTAACCATTCGTACATATTGAAATCTCATCGCAGGGCTTATCGGGCAACAGTTTAACCGCTGGGTCAGGATTGGTGCGAATCGGCGAGTGTAATTGTCGGGGGATAAGCGATGATCGCAGCCTGGGTATCGTGAGAGTTACTCAGGCTGCGGTCGCTTTGATTTACGCTTCTTCGCGGCGATAGGCGTAGGTATCGGCAAAGCGTGACAGCAGGTAGGCGGCGCTGGTGGTGCTCGGGTATTTCGGCGGGTTGTTGGCGTCCGAGCAGCCGGGCAGGCAGCTGATTTCGGTGTCCGGATGCGGTTCTGCGAAGAACGGCATCGAATAGCGATCAACGCCCAGCGGACTGATGACCCGGTGCGGCGTCGACTTGTAACGGTCGTTGCTCCAGCGCGCCATCATGTCGCCCAGATTCACCACGAAGCTATCGGCGATTGGCGGTGCATCAATCCATTCGCCGTTGATGTTCTGCACCTGCAAGCCACCGGCTTGATCCTGAAACAACAGGGTGATGCAGCCGTAATCGGTATGGGCGCCGGCGCCTTGCTGATCTGCGCTGGTCGCAGTGTGGCGCGGCGGATAGTGGATCATGCGGAACACGCTGATGGGCTCTTCGAAGCGTGTATCGAAGAAGTCACGCTCAATGCCCAGGGCGATGGTCATGCTGCGCAGCAGGGTTTTTGCCAGCTCGTGCATATCGACGTAATGGGTTTCCATCAGGTCTTTCCAACCGGCGATATCCGGGTGGCGATTAGGGCCGCGCAAGGGTTTACCGGCCAGCACTTCGGGGTGCTCGGCGGGCATGTGGAAACCCATGTCGAAGGTTTCCTTGAGGTCGCTGGGTTTGCTCGGGTCGAGTTGCTCGGTGGCAATCGCGCCATAGCCCCGGTGATGCGCGCTCTGAGTAATATCGATGGCGAGCTTTTCGGTGTCGGGACGGGCGAAGAAATCTTTGGCGGTATCCAGCAGCGAGCTCATACGCTCACGGCTGATTGGATGACCGGTGATGTAGAAAAATCCCCATTCACGACACGCCGCATCAATGGCGTTGGCGACAGCAAGGGATGCATCCGGGTCGTTGCCGTACAACGGGGCGATATCAATAACGGGCAGTTTATCAATGCTCATGCAATTCTCACGTTCAGTTGCAGATACACCTTGGCCCGGCACCCGGAGTTAACCGGATGCCGGGCCAGTGCATCTTTTACTTAGGCTGTTATTTAGGCAGCTCAGCTTTAACATTTTCTACGTAGTAGTTCATCGACGCCAGTTCGGCGTTGGTCGCCACTACACCGTCAGCCAGTTTGACTGCACCG
Organism: Pseudomonas sp. MS19; assembly: GCF_013277615.1. Lineage (NCBI taxonomy): Bacteria > Pseudomonadati > Pseudomonadota > Gammaproteobacteria > Pseudomonadales > Pseudomonadaceae > Pseudomonas > Pseudomonas sp. MS19. The sequence goes on from NZ_VBTO01000013.1 coordinate 131,554, forward strand.
CTCTGATCCTTGATCGGGCCGGTGAACGGATGAAATTCACCCGACTTGATGCTGGCGATAATCTTCTCGGCTTCAGCTTTTACGTCAGCCGGCACGATGTCGCTGATCGGCAGTTGAATGGTGTCGTCATCCAGGCCGCCCCAGTAATCCTGAGACTTCCAGGTGCCGGCCATGACCGCTTCGCTGGCCTTGATGTAATGCGGGCCCCAGTTGTTGACGATCGAGGTGAGTACCGCTTTCGGGCCGAAGTGGGCCATGTCCGAGGCGTAACCAACAGCGTAAACACCGCGACGTTCTGCGGTCTGGATCGGCGCCGGGCTGTCAGTGTGCTGGAAGATAACGTCTGCGCCTTGGTCGATCAGCGCGTTGGCCGCGTCAGACTCTTTGCCCGGATCGAACCAGGAGTTGACCCAGACCACTTTGATTTCGGTGCCCGGATTGTACTTGTCGAGTGCCAGTTGGATCGAGTTGATGTCGCGGATCACTTCCGGAATCGGGAAAGAGGCCACATAACCGACAACCTTGGATTTGGTCATTTTGGCAGCCAGATAGCCACCGACATAACGGCCTTCATACGAGCGCGACAGGTAAGTGCCGAGGTTTTTCGCTTGCTTGTAACCGGTGGCGTGTTCGAAGGTTACCTTCGGGAACTGTTTGGCCACTTTCACGGTTGGGTTCATGTAGCCGAATGAGGTCGAGAAAATCAGGTCATAACCGCCTTTTGCCATGTTACGGATAACACGTTCGGCATCGGCACCTTCCGGTACGTTTTCAACGAAGCTGGTTTCGACTTTATCGCCCAGTTTCTCCGCGAGCGCCTTGCGGCCTTGCTCGTGTTGATAAGTCCAGCCGTGGTCGCCGATAGGCCCGATATAGACGAAGCCGACTTTCAGCGGGTCAGCGGCTGAGGCGCTCATGGCGGCGCTGAAACCAAGGGCGGCGACGAGGGTGCGCAGCAAGGGTCCTTTGCTCTTCTTGTGCATAGCGGGTGTTGCTCCGTAAATGTTGGGTGATGGCGTGATTATGCTTGTTATACGTTGACCGTAAGTCAACTGCAAAAAACTGACCAACTAGACAATTACCCCGTGTAATTACTTCGCAAACCTGTAACCGTGCGTAAAGGCAGGCTGTAAGCGAGCCGCGCCACCTTAGAAATACCCAGCTCAGTGTTGCCGCTTCGCTTAAACAACAAACCCCGCGCAGGCGGGGTTCGTTGATGGTGCGGCTGATCAGCTGGCTGCTGATGCAGTGCCTCTTTATGGTGCGGTAGCTCTTTAGCCGGCGATCAGTTCCTTGGCGGCCTGACGGTGATCGGCGATCAACTGGGCGACATCGAGGCCTTCGATCTGGCCGTCGATTACGCGCCACTGGCCGCCGATCATCATGCGGTCGGCACGGTCCGAGCCACACAGAAGCATGGCGCTGATCGGGTCGTGGCTGCCGGAGAAACGCAGCTCGTCGAGCTTGAAGAACGCCAGATCCGCCTGCTTGCCGACGGCGATCTCGCCAATGTCGCTGCGTCCTATGAGTTTGGCTGAACCCTTGGTTGCCCAACCCAATGCGCGTTCCGGGGTAATGGCTTCGGCGCCAAAGCGCAGGCGCTGAATGTACAGGGCCTGACGCGCTTCCAGAATCATGTTCGAGGCATCGTTGGACGCAGAGCCGTCAACGCCCAGACCAATCGGTGCGCCAGCCGCTTCCAGATCGACAGTCGGGCAGATACCCGAAGCCAGGCGCATGTTCGAGCTTGGGCAATGGCAAATGCCGGTGCCAGCCTGACCGAGACGGGCGATTTCATCCGGATTGAAGTGAATGCCATGTGCCAGCCAGGTACGCGAACTCAGCCAGCCGACGCTGTCGAGGTAGTCGACCGTGCGCAGGCCGAAGCGCTGCAGGCAGAACTCCTCTTCATCCAGTGTTTCAGCCAAGTGAGTGTGCAGGCGCACGTCCATTTGCTCGGCCAGTTGCGCACTCTCGCGCATGATTTCCTGCGTTACCGAGAACGGCGAACAAGGGGCGAGGGCAATCTGCACCTGCGCGTCATCACCCCGCTCGTGGTACTCCTTGATCAAGCGCTGGCTGTCTTCAAGAATCACCTGGCCTTGCTGCACGGTCTGTTGCGGCGGCAAGCCACCGTCGGCTTCGCCCAGACTCATCGAGCCTCGGGTAAGCATTGCCCGCATACCCAGCTCGCGAACCACATCAACCTGAATGTCGATGGCGTTTTCCAGGCCGCCGGGAAACAGATAATGGTGGTCGGCTGCGGTGCTGCAACCTGAAAGAAGCAATTCGGCCAACGCCACTTTACTGGCCAGTGCCAGCTTCTCCGGGGTCAGGCGTGCCCAGACCGGATACAAGGTTTTCAGCCATGGAAACAACGGCTGATTGACCACCGGGCCCCAGGCGCGGGTCAGGGTCTGATAGAAGTGATGATGGGTGTTGATAAGCCCCGGCAGCACAACGTGCTCGCGGGCATCAAAGACCTGAGTGCAAGGGCGCGAAGGCTCCTGACCGGCTTTGAGAATTTCCGTGATGATGCCGTGCTCGACAACGATACCGCCCGATGCATCAACATCGTTGGCAGTGAAAATATCGAGAGGGTTTTTGATCCAGATATGGGTGCTCGGCATGTGCAGGCCTCTGAGTGGGTTTTCAGGTAAGCCAGCTCAGTGTTAACCCTGTCTGCTGATCCAGGTGCGTCAGACAAAATCTGACCGGCGCTAAAGATACCCGCCGTCGCGCGTCAGTTCAACCGGACCTGACGCGCGACGGCGGTATTCAGAAGCATTTTGCAGGCTGCGTCTGCTGCAATTTACCAGATCAGAGTCTGGCCTTTGTAATCAACGAAGTGATGGCCGCCCTTGCCGCTGAACTGCTCTATCTGGGTAACCAGACCGGCACAACTGGTGGCTACATCAATATCGGCATTCGGCCCGCCCATCGCGGTTCTGACCCAGCCCGGATGCAGCGACAATACCGTTGGTCGATTGCCTTCAAGGCTGCAGACAAAGGTGTTGGTCAGCGAGTTGAGTGCGGCCTTGCTGGCTTTGTACAGCGCCATCTCGTTGCCTTCGGGCATGGTTACACTGCCGAGAATCGAACTCATGAACGCCAGCACGCCGGTGTCAGGGCGCAATTGTGAGACGAGTTTTTCGGCGAGGCGAATCGGCGCAACAACGTTGGTCATGAACAACTGGCCCAGTTCAGCCTGGGTCGCCTGGCTTGCGCTCTGGTGTTCAGGCCCGAGAATCCCGGCGTTTACGAAAATCAGGTCAAACACCTGGCCGTCGAGCTGGTTGACCAGTGCCTGAACTGAGGCGCTGTCGTCGATATCCAGGGTTTCAATTTTGACCCCATCGATAGCGCGCAGCTCGTCGCAGCGTTGCGGGTTGCGAACCGTGGCGCTGACGTTCCAGCCGAGGCTATGCAGTCGCTCGACCAGACCAAGCCCAAGCCCGCGGGAGGCGCCGATGATAAGGGCGGTTTTGACAGTTTGCATAGGTCGCTCCAAGTTGATCCGGAGCGACTATGTTGCGCGGTTACAGGCCGAATATGCAAACGGCTTGTAACGCGTCAAACCAACTTACGTATGGCTGTTTATCTGCATGGCTTGGGCGGGTGACTGACACCACGCCCAACCGCTCAACTCAGTGATTCAGATGGGCCATACGTGGCGGTCTGTAATTGCCATGGCGACTGATCAGTGCCCCGACTGCCAGGGCTTGCCGAGTGAAACCGGAGCAAACAGGCGAGTCTTGATCGCGTCACGCGAGAGCAGCACCAACACCACAATGGTCGCCACATACGGCAGCATCGCCAGCAGGTTGCTCGATACTGAAATACCGATGCCCTGAGCAACCAGATGGACAATGCTGGCCAGGCCAAATAGGTAGGCGCCGAGCAACACACGGAACACCCGCCAGCTGGCAAAAACGACCAGCGCCAGAGCAATCCAGCCACGCCCGGCGGTCATGTTTTCTGCCCACATCGGCGTGTATGCCAGCGACAGGTAACCGCCGGCCAAACCGGCCATCGCCCCGCCGAACATGACTGCCAGCGTGCGCACACGCAATACCGGCAAGCCCATGGCGCTGGCGGCGTCGGGGTTTTCTCCGACAGCCTGAATGATCAGGCCGATACGGGTTTTCAGCATCACCCACGCCACCAGCGCAAACAGCGCAAACGACAGATACACCAGCAGATCCTGCGCAAACAGCATGCGCCCGATGAGCGGGATATCACTGAGATACGGCAAGGCAATCGGCTCAAAACCAGTGAGTGGTTTGCCCACCCAGGCCGCCCCGGCGAACGTTGAGAGGCCCACGCCGAAGATGGTTAATGCAAGGCCAGTGGCGACCTGATTGGCGTTGAAACCCAGCGCCACAATCGCGAACAGCAGTGAAAGCAACATGCCTGCTGCAATCGCCAGCAGCACGCCGAGCCAGAGGCTGCCGGTGCTGAAGGCAACGATAAAGCCGATTACCGCGCCGAACAGCATCATGCCTTCCTGGCCCAGATTGAGCACGCCGCTCTTCTCGCACACCAGTTCACCGAGCGCGACCAGAAGCAGAGGCGTGCCCGTGCGCACCATGGCGTAGAAAATGTTAGTCAGCAGATCAATATCCATGCGCTTGAACCTTGCAAATACGGGCCAGAGAGAGAAGAAGATTCATACCGCCGCCTCGTTGCTAACCGCGGCTGATGAGCGTTTGAACAGACCGGCCTTGAGCCGTGGGCGATACATGATCAGCACGTCGCAGGCGAGCAGGAAGAACAGCATCATGCCTTGGAATAGCTGAGTGATTGCCTGCGGCAGGTTCATGTTCATCTGCGCGTTCTCCCCGCCCAGATACAGCAGCGCCATGAGCAAACTGGAGAACACAATGCCAATTGGATTCAAACGGCCGAGGAAGGCCACGGTGATTGCTGCGTAGCCATAACCGGGGGAAACCTGCGGCACCAACTGGCCGATTGGGCCAGCCACTTCACCCACTCCGGCAAGCCCGGCCAGGCCGCCACTGACCAGCAGGGCGAACCAGACCAGACGCTTCTCGCGAAAGCCAACAAAACCCGCAGCGCGGCGGTCCAGCCCGAGCACTTTTACCTGAAAGCCGAGAAAGCTCTTGTGCAGCAATACCCACACCGCCACCAACGCCAGCAAGGCGAAGTACAAACCGGCATGCACCCGGCCGTCTTCGCTGAGTACCGGCAGACGGCTGGCATCGCCGAACATGGCGGACTCGGGGAAGTTGTAACCCGCCGGGTCTTTCAGCGCACCGTGGACGAAGAACAGCAACAGGTTCAGCGCGATGTAGTTGAGCATGATGCTGGTGAGGATTTCATTGGCGTTGAATTGTGTGCGCAGCCAGGCGGTTAAACCGCCCCACGCCGCGCCCGCAAAAATCCCGCTGATGATGACCAGCGCCAGTGCCCATTGGCTTTCCCAGTCGATGATATTGATCGCCACCGCGCTGCCGGCGAGTGCGCCGATCAGCAGTTGACCTTCTGCGCCGATGTTCCAGATGCGCGCCTGATACGCCACCGCCAGGCCCAGCGCACAGAGCAGAATCGGCAGGGCTTTAACCAGCAGTTCGGAGACGCCGTACCAGTCGCTCAGCGGTGCGATTAACAAGGTGTGCAGGGTTTCCAGCGGATCGTGGCCGAGTGCCAGAAACAGCAGCGAACCGCTGATGAGCGTCAGTACGGCTGCCAGCACCGGTGATAACCAGAGCATCGCGCGCGATTGCTGGCCGCGGGGTTCGAGGGATAACAACATAAAAACTCCGTCAGCTCAGCGGGGCAGGGTTAGCTGCGGCCTGATCAATAGGGGAAGGATTGGCGCCGAATTCACCGGCCATCCAGCGGCCCACTTCAACTTGGCAGGTGCTTGGGGTATCGGTCAGTGCGCTGAGTTTGCCGCTGCTCAATGCGCCGATGCGGTCGCAGATCTGGAACAGTTCGTCGAGGTCTTCGGAGATCACCAGAATCGCCGCGCCAGCATCGCGCAGGGCGATCAGGGCGCGGTGAATCGCGGCGGCTGCGCCCACATCAACACCCCAGGTCGGGTGTGCGGCGACCAGCAATTTGGGTTTTTGCATGATCTCGCGGCCGAGAATGAATTTTTGCAGGTTGCCGCCGGACAAACTCCCGGCTGGGGTTTCTGCGTCCGGCGTCTTGACTGCGAAGCGGCGGATGATTTCTTCGGCGAAGGCCACAACCTTGTTGCGCTTGATCAGGCCATTGCTCACCAGCCCTTGCTGAAAAGCAGTGAGCAGGGCGTTGTCGCTCAGGCTCATTTCTGGCACCGCGCCATGCCCCAAACGCTCGGCCGGCACAAAGGCCAGCCCGAGTTTGCGCCGGGCATCGGGGCGCAGGTTGGCAACTGGCGCACCGGCAAAGCGAATGCTCGCGGCATCGCGCTTGTGCAGCAACTGTTCGCCGCTGAGCATTGCCAGCAGTTCGTCCTGACCATTCCCGGCCACCCCGGCGATCCCCACAATTTCACCGCTGCGCACTTCAAGGTTGATGGCGCGCAACGAGGTACCAAACGGGTCGGCGTTTTCCCAGCTAAGATCGTTCACCTGCAGAAAGTGCTCGCCGCCCTGAACCTTGGCGTAGGTACTTTCAAGGCCTTCTGCATCGCCCACCATCAGCCGCGCCAGTTCCAGGTCGCTGCAGTCACGGGGCACGCAGTGGCCAGAGACCTTGCCGCCGCGTAATACCGTGGCGCCGTGGCAAAGCGCGCGCACTTCACCGAGCTTGTGGCTGATAAACAAGATGCTGCAACCCTCGGCAGCGAGCCGGCGCAGGGTAGCGAACAACTCGTCGGCTTCTTGCGGGGTGAGCACTGAGGTCGGCTCATCAAGAATCAGTAGTTCGATGTCCTGCATCAGACATCGTACGATCTCGACGCGCTGACGTTCGCCAATCGACAAACTGTGAACCAGACGCTCTGGTTCAAGCGCCATGCCGTAGCGCTGCGAAACCTCGCGAATACGCCCTTCAAGTTGCTTGGGCGTACCCGCGGCGCGGCCCATGGCCAGCGCAATGTTCTCGGCCACTGTCAGGGTTTCAAACAGCGAGAAGTGTTGGAACACCATGCCGATGCCGAGGCTGCGTGCCATTGCCGGGTTGCGCATCTTCACCGGCTTGCCGCGCCAGACAATTTCACCGCTGTCGGGCTGGGTAACGCCGTAGATGATTTTCATCAGGGTGCTTTTGCCAGCGCCGTTTTCACCCAGCAGGGCGTGGATTTCGCCCGGCTGAATGTTCAGATCAATGCGATCGTTGGCCAGACAGCCGGGGTAGCGCTTGCTGATGCCGCGCATCTGCAGGCGCAAAGATTCGGGGGAAACGGACATGGGCAGTGACTCTAAATGACAACGTGCGCTTTATAAGCAAAAACTTGGCCAGTAAGTCAGAAACCTGCACCGGCGCGGTTAAATTTTCGACTGCCTGCCTGGTGATGTCAATTTGGCACCGATTTGGTGCGCTTGTTGGCCAGTGTGGTGCGCCTGCATGACGGGTTGGCGTTTGGACAAAGTTTCACGCGTTAGTCAGGCAGTACCGCGCCCTGCGATATGCCATGGCCGGTTTGCAGGTCGTAGTCGAATTCCTGTTGCCTGTAGTGCTCAAGAATGCCTTGCGCCTGTTCATTGGCCACCCGCTGCAAAGTGTTGCAATCGACTTGTTCGGGCAGCGTTTGCAGGCGCTCGTCGATGGCGTTGGCGGCGGCCTGAGCGATGGCGTAATGGCCCATTTCATGTCGTTTCAGCGCGCGTAAATATTGGTCGAACTGAGCATGTATCTGGCTGTTGCCGCCACGCAGGTCGGGCAGGGTCATTTGTGCATTCAGGCGGGTCACGGGATGGCGTATCTGGCAGCGGCCGTTGCTTTGCTGATACCAAAAGAAACGCCAATTGATGTCCCAGCGGGTATATCCGATGAAGCGCTGCCCGCCAAACGTAATCGGCGTAGCGCTACGCAGCACGGCGCCGAGCGTTGGCTGGCTCGTGCCCCAGGCAATGTAGGGTGTTTGCTCAAGTTGCTGCTGTACCTCTGCGCGCAGGGGCAGGGCGAAAGCGAGCAACAGCAGCAGGCAGGGTTTCATTGGCGTTGCAGAACGGCGCGACCTCGGCTGATATCAGCCAGCAGTATAGCCAGTTCATCGACGCGGGCATCGGCCACGGCCAGTTGCAGGGTGGCGCCTTCGGCATCGAATGTTTCGCTTTCCAGTACGAAGTCCGGGTCATCCTGCAGGCGGGATTTGAACAGCGCCAGTTCGCTGAAGTGACAATGGCAACTGCACTGCGTGCGCTTGACCAGCTCTATGCGCTCGGCGGCCTGCAGGCACTTGTTTGCGCTGCCGCCGTAGGCGCGGGCTAGGCCGCCAGTACCCAGCTGGATGCCGCCGTACCAGCGAATCACCAGCACTGCGACCTGATCGCAATCCTGGCCTTCAATTGCGCTGAGAATCGGCCGGCCTGCGGTTCCGCCGGGCTCGCCGTCGTCACTGAAACGATATTGCTGGCCGACCTTCCAGGCCCAGCAGTTATGCGAGGCGCTGGCATCGCTGTGCTGGCTGATAAACGCTTGCGCCTGTTCGGCGCTGGTGACGGGGGCGGCGTAGGCAACGAAGCGGCTTTTACGGATTTCCTCGCTGTACTCGCAAGGCTGGAGCAGGGTGAAAGGCATTGGCGTTGAGTGTCACTCGGCAGTTGTCTTGAGGCCGCAGCCCTTGAGAATAATGGTGATTAGGTTTTGCGTGGCGCTGTCGAAGTCCTGCTTGGTGAGCTTGCTGCGGCCGGTCACGCGGCACACCTGAGAGGCGAAGTCCGCGTAGTGTTGCGTGCTGCTCCAGAGCAAAAATATCAGGTGAACCGGATCTACCGGGTCCATTTTTCCAGCGGCTATCCACGCCTCGAATACCTGCGCACGGCCTTTGAACCAGACCAGATAGTCCTGATCGAAGTATTGCGAGAGATACTCGCCGCCGCTGATCACCTCCATCGCAAAAATCCGCGAGGCCTTCGGATATCGCCTTGAGAATTCCATTTTGGCGCGTATGTAACGGCTCAGTGCCAGTGCCGGATCATCATCAACCGTGAGGCTGTTGAAGGTGCTGTCCCAGAGTTCGAGGATATTACTGAGCACGGCCAGATACAGGCCGAGCTTGTTGTTGAAGTAGTAATGCAGGTTGGCTTTTGGCAGGCCGACATTCTGCGCGATGGTATTCATGCTGGTGCCTTTGAAACCATGGCGCGCGAATTCTTCTTCGGCTGCAAGAATGATGGCTTCTTCGTTTTTCTGACGAATACGGCCTGCGGGTTTGCCCGGGGTATTCGTTCTGTGCGCTGGAACTTCAAAGGTCATGACGGCTTCGCTTTTGTCTGGCAACGAGTGCAGAGATACCCCAGTGCCGCGGGCGTGACAAGCTCTGCAGTCAGAAAAAAATGGCCAGCCGAACTTACCGGTGAATAACGCACTTTACTGGTGCGTGTTGCGATGGCGTCGCACGCTTTTGTCGCTTGGTGCGCAGCGCAAAGGCTTGTGTTTGAGCGCCTTGGCCAGCTTGGGCCAAGTTTGATCCTGGCGGCAAGCGACGCTGGCGGATTGCCAACCGAGCGCTGCCTGATCGGCTGGAGCTGTCGCCAACTCGTCTGCCGGTGCCCGATACTTAAACGCTGCTCTCATCACTGCGCGGTTTGATTTGCTCGCGTTGGCCGCCCAGGTACCAACCGAGTGCGGCCCAAATGGCGGCGCAGACTGCGCCTGCTATTGCTGCAACCCACACACCGTTGCTCAGGCTGTCGATCAGGGTCTTGGCCCAGGCGCTGGCCGCATCGCCGGCGCGGTAAACCACGGTGTCGATGAAGTTCTTGGCCTTGTACTTGGTTTGCGCATCGAGCGGTGCAAAGAGCATTTCACGGCCCGGCCTTACGCAGGCGTATTCACCGACTCTGCGCACAATCATCAGCGCGGCAAGCATGGCGAATGTAGGTGCCAGGGCCAGACCGATAAAGCCCAGACACACCAGCAAAGGTACGCTGGCGAGCAGCGCGCGAATGCCGAAGCGCTGTGCGATGCGCCCGGTGATGAAAAGCTGCGCGATCAGTGATAACGCCTGCACGGTGAAGTCGATCAAGCCAAACACCCGCACTTGCTGCGCGCGGGTGGGGAATGTTTCGGCGACCAGTCGCGCCTGCTCGATGTACAAAAACGTACTGGCTGTCGCCAAAAGAATCACAAATACGCTGATCGCCAACAAATACGGCGAGCGGGCCACCAGGCTAAACCCGCTGAAAGGATTGCCGAGAACTGGGCGTTTCGGGCTTTCATCGCTCACAGCGCCGGGGCGTCCTGCGCCGCCTTGGCTGCGCCAGCTCATCAGGTAACGCTTGGCCAACAGCGCGGTGGCCAGCAAGGTTGCGGCGCAGAGCATCAGGCCACTCTCGCCGAGCCAGCCGATCAGCAGCGCGCCTAATGCTGGGCCGAGCAAGCCGCCGCAACTGGCACCGGCGGCGATAAAGGCAAACAACCGCTTGGCTTGCTGGCTGTCGAACACATCGCTCATCAGGCTCCATGCCACGGAGACCACGAACAGGTTGTAGACCGACAGCCAGACGTAAAAGCTGCGGGCTAGCCACACATCGTGTTGCAGCTGGCTGAATAAGCTGGCGAAGATCAGCAGATTGCTGATGAAAAATGCGTAGACCCAGTCGATGTAACGCTCACGCGGCACGTTAGAGTTGAGCCAGGCGAATAGCGGCACGGCGATCAGCATCAGCACGAATGTGGCGCTGAACAGCCACTGCAAGTTATCCACACCGCCGACGATGCCCATGGTTTCGCGGATTGGGCGAAGCATGAAATAGCCGCAGAACAGGCAGAGAAACAGGCTGAAACCGCATAAGGCCGCCACCAGCTCATTGGCTTCGGCGTTAATTGCCTTGGCCAGTCGCGGCGCCGCGTTAATCATCTATCCGGCCTGCAAATCAGGAAAACGCTTGAATAATTCGCTGGCGATTGCGCTCATCTGGCAGACGGCCCATACCGGCCTTGATGTTGTCGGCCATGTAACGCGGAGTCGATGTGGCCGGTATCACCACGGTTGCGGCAGGGTTGGAAAGAATGAACTTGAGCAACAGTTGCGCCCATGAAGTGGCATCGACTTCAATCGCCCATTCCGGTAACGGCTGGCCTTTGATCCGCCGCAACAATTCACCGCGCATGAACGGCCGGTTGATCAGTGTGGCGATGCCGTTATCGGCGCAATACGGCAGCAGGCGCTTCTCGGCATTGCGCTCACCCAGTGAGTAGTTGAACTGGACGAAGTCGAGCTTCTCGCGCGCCAGCACCGCAAGCAAATCGTCGTGAGCCGAGTCCAGATAATGGGTTACGCCGATATAGCGCACCAGCCCTTGCTCCTTGAGTTCGCGCATCAGCTTGAGTTGGGTGTTGGTGTCACGCAAGTTATGCACTTGAAGCAAGTCGATGGTTTGGCGGTGGAGCACCTTCTGGCTGTGCTGGAACTGGACAAGCCCTTGGTCACGGCCAGTGGCGGAAATCTTGGTCGCCAGAAACGCCTTGCCGTGCGTGCCGGTTCGTTTGAGCAAAGACCCCGTGGCCGCCTCGGAATTACCGTAACTGGGGGCGGTATCTATCAGCTTGGCGCCGCCGTTGATGAATGTACGCATCACGCCGTCCAGCTCTTTGAGGCTGGCATCGTCCAGGCCGACATCGAATGTGCGCGAAGTGCCAAGGCCAATGACCGGCAGCTTTTCACCGGAGGAGGGGATTTCACGTTTCAGCAGCTGGCTCAGGTCGTCGGCAAATACGGCGTTGCTCAACAGCGGGGTGCAAGCCGCGAGCCCGAGCAGGGTGGCGCTGTTCTGGATAAATCGACGACGACTGGACATGGCGCCTCCTTGGCGATGAAAACGTGCGAGAGTCAGGGTTAAACAATAACCCCTCGAGCATAGACCGGCGCATCCTGCTGCGCCGATCTAACGGCTTGGTTGTTACGGGTTGTTACTAACAGCCGTTCTGCGCTTTTTATCGGCTTGATACGGCGTGGCTCAGCTCAGGTTGCTGGTTTCGTCGAGCACTTCAAGAAAGCTTTCAAGTACCAGGTGCGGACGCCGGCCTTTGCGGGTTACCGCCGCCAGATTGAGTTCATAGAAGCGCGAGTCGGCCTTGAGTGCACGCAACCGGCCTTGCTGTACCCATGGCGCTGCGTAATGGTCGGGCAGGTAGCCGATATAGCGTCCGGTCAGAATCAGGAAGGCCATGCCCTCGCGATCCGAGGCGCTGGCGGTGCAATTGAGTTGTTGGTAATGGCCCTGAATGTCCGGCGGCAAGCGAAAGGTCGGGGCAATGGCGTCTTGCGCATTCAGGCGCTCGTCATCGAGTTTGGTGTCGTCCACGTAAAACAGCGGATGGCCGACCGCGCAATACAGCAAAGAACGTTCGTCATACAGCGGTTGGTACTCAAGGCCGGACAACGAGCTGGCCTGCGGCACCACGCCAATGTGCAGGCGACCGTCGAGCACACCCTGTTCGACCTCACTGGGTGGCGTCATACGAATGTGTATGCGCACATCCGGGCCGCGTTCCTTGAGGCGGGCGAGGGCGTGGGTAATGCGCATGTGCGGTACCGTTACCAGGTTATCGGTGAGGCCGATATTCAGCTCGCCGCGCAGGTTTTGGTGCAGGCCGTTGACCTCGGTACGAAAACTTTCGAGCGCCGCCAATAGTTGCTCGGTCGAGCGGAAAACTTCGCGGCCCTCTTCGGTCAGCGCAAACCCGGCGCGCCCGCGTTGGCACAGGCGAAAGCCGAGGCGTTGTTCGAGGTCACTCATCTGTTGGCTGATCGCCGAACGACCGATGCCCAGCACACTTTCTGCGGCAGAAAAGCCGCCACAGTCGACCACGCTGCGGAACAGTTTCAGCAGGCGGATATCAAAATCACTGACTTGGGCCAACGGTTCGGGGCGGCGTGTGCTCATTGTTTAGTATGCGCTTAACTAAAGATAAGAAGAGTTTGGTTTTACTGACTTTATCCGCGTGGCACCTTTACTGGCAAGAGTCCTTCAACAAGAACATTGTCTTCCTCGCGAGGCTGCACCATGAATATGCCCCAGACTGCTACGCCATCAATCGCCAGCCAGCTCAAGCTGGACGCTCACTGGATGCCGTTCTCCGCTAACCGCAACTTCCATCGTGACCCGCGTTTTATCGTGTCTGCCGAAGGCAGCTGGTTGAAGGATGATCAGGGTCGCAAGATCTACGACAGCCTTTCGGGTTTGTGGACATGTGGTGCGGGTCACTCGCGCAAGGAAATTCAGGAAGCGGTGGCCAAGCAGTTGGGCACCCTCGATTACTCGCCGGGCTTTCAGTACGGCCATCCGCTGTCGTTCCAGCTTGCCGAACAACTGGCTGAGCTGACGCCGGAAGGTCTGGACCATGTGTTCTTCACCAGCTCGGGCTCCGAGTGCGCCGATACGGCTGTGAAAATGGCCAAGGCTTACTGGCGCCTGAAAGGTCAGCCGGCCAAGACCAAATTTATCGGCCGCGCACGTGGCTATCACGGTGTGAACATTGCCGGTACCAGCCTCGGCGGGATCAACGGCAACCGTAAAATGTACGGCCAGTTCATGGACGTCGATCATCTGCCGCACACCCTGCAAGCCGGCATGGCTTACACCAAGGGCATGGCTGAGACGGGTGGCGTTGAGCTGGCCAACGAATTGCTCAAGCTGATTGAGCTGCACGACGCGTCCAACATTGCGGCGGTCATCGTTGAGCCGATGTCCGGCTCGGCCGGTGTCATCGTGCCACCTGTTGGCTACCTGCAGCGCCTGCGTGAAATCTGCACCCAGCACAACATCCTGTTGATGTTCGACGAAGTCATTACCGCTTTCGGCCGCATGGGCAAGTGGACTGGCGCTGAGTACTTCGGTGTCACGCCGGACATCATGAACACCGCCAAGCAGATCACCAACGGCGCGGTGCCCCTGGGCGCGGTGATTGCCTCGAAAGAGATTTACCAGACCTTCATGAACCAGCCATCGCCAGAGCACATGGTCGAGTTCAGCCACGGTTACACCTACTCGGCGCACCCGGTTGCCTGCGCCGCGGGTCTGGCTTCGCTGGAACTGCTCAAGCGTGAAAACCTGGTGCAGCAAGCTGCCGAGATCGAGCCGCACTTCGCCAATGCGCTGCATGGCCTGAAAGGTAGCAAGCACATCATCGACATTCGTAACTGCGGTCTGGCCGGTGCAATCCAGTTGGCCCCGCGTGATGGCGATGCAGTGATTCGTCCGTTCGAGGCGGGCATGGCGCTGTGGAAAGCCGGTTTCTATGTACGCTTTGGTGGCGATACCCTGCAGTTTGGGCCAACCTTCAATGCCAAGGCCGAAGACCTCGACCGCGTATTCGACGCGGTCGGCCAAGCCCTGCAGAGCATTGACTAATGGGCGACCGGGCTCAGGCCGTGGCCACGGTGCAGGTCGATAACGAGCAGGTTATCGTTACTGAGTGGCGCTTTGCGCCGGGCACCGAGACCGGGCTGCACTGCCACGGTTACGACTATGTCGTGGTGCCCATGACCGCGGGCACCCTGTTGCTGGAAACACCCGAGGGCGACAAGTACGCGACCCTGGTTGCCGGGCAGGCTTATTTTCGCAGCGCCGGCGTTAAGCACAATGTGGTCAACGCCAGTGAGCATGAAGTGGTGTTTGTAGAAACCGAGATCAAAACCGCTCGCTGAATCAGAAGGTGACAGGCCATAGGTTTGTCGCCGCTTAGCAGAAAATTCGGATGGCCGGGCACAACTGCCTCCATCGCACAGACAATTAAATGGAGAGTCTCATGGGCACTATCAATCACTTGATCCATGGCGAGTCAGTCGCTGGAACCGGTCGCAGCGCCGACGTGTTCAACCCGTCGACTGGCGACGCTATCCACAAGGTTGCACTGGCGGACACCGCCACCGTGCAGCAGGCTATCGACTCGGCCAAAACTGCATTCCCAGCCTGGCGCAATACCCCGGCGGCCAAGCGCGCGCAGATCATGTTCCGCTTCAAGCAACTGCTCGAGCAGCACGAAGCTGAAATCTCCAAGCTGATCAGCGAAGAGCACGGCAAAACCCTCGAAGACGCCGCCGGTGAGCTGAAGCGCGGTATCGAGAACGTCGAGTTTGCCTGCGCAGCACCTGAAATTCTCAAGGGTGAATACAGCCGCAACGTCGGCCCGAACATCGACGCCTGGAGCGACTTCCAGCCGGTGGGCGTGGTTGCCGGTATCACCCCGTTCAACTTCCCGGCGATGGTGCCTCTGTGGATGTATCCGCTGGCCATCGTCTGCGGTAACTGCTTCATCCTCAAGCCTTCAGAGCGTGACCCAAGCTCGACGCTGTACATCGCGCAACTGCTTCAGGAAGCCGGTTTGCCGAAAGGCGTACTCAACGTTGTGCACGGCGACAAGGAAGCCGTGGATGCGTTGATCGAAGCCCCGGAAGTCAAAGCCCTGAGCTTTGTCGGCTCGACCCCGATTGCCGAGTACATCTACGCCGAAGGCACCAAGCGCGGCAAGCGCGTACAAGCATTGGGCGGCGCTAAAAACCACGCGGTGCTGATGCCGGATGCCGACCTTGATAACGCGGTCAGCGCGTTGATGGGTGCCGCTTATGGTTCGTGTGGCGAGCGCTGCATGGCCATCTCCGTTGCCGTGTGCGTGGGCGATCAGATTGCCGATGCGATGATCGAAAAGCTCAAGCCGCAGATCAAAGCACTGAAAATCGGTGCAGGCACTTCCTGCGGTCTGGACATGGGCCCACTGGTGACGGGCGCGCACCGTGACAAGGTTCAGGGCTATGTAGATGCTGGTGTTGCTGCTGGCGCAGAACTGGTTGTCGACGGCCGTGGCCTGAGCGTTGCCGGTAACGAAAAAGGCTTCTTCCTCGGTGGCTGCCTGTTCGACCGCGTAACTCCGGAAATGAGCATCTACAAAGAAGAAATCTTTGGCCCGGTACTCTGTGTCGTGCGCGTCAACAGCCTCGAAGAAGCCATGCAACTGATCAACGATCACGAGTACGGCAACGGCACCTGCATCTTCACCCGCGACGGTGAGTCTGCACGCCTGTTCTGCGACGAGATCGAAGTCGGCATGGTCGGCGTCAACGTGCCGCTGCCAGTACCGGTTGCCTACCACAGCTTCGGCGGCTGGAAGCGCTCGCTGTTCGGCGATCTGCACGCGTACGGCCCGGACGGTGTGCGTTTCTACACCCGTCGCAAAGCCATCACTCAGCGCTGGCCACAGCGCGCGACTCACGAGGCTGCATCGTTTGCTTTCCCAAGCAACGGCTAACGCTTAACTCGCTTCGCGGTAACCAAAAAGCCCAGTCCGATGACTGGGCTTTTTGCATTGGGGAATTGCATCGAATTGACCGCTCGATTGCATTTGGTCTTAGCAATCATGTGCTTAGGACTTGAGCAGAATGGGCCGTGTCCATGGCTGGCAGCAGTCGGCTAAAACTGCCTGTCGTAATCGGCTGAAATCGACACTTTGCAGTAGTTGGCGGACATATTTGAACTAGCAAAAAAGAGATTTGAAGGCGGTCACCGTAATAGAGCTGATTCAGATGGCCTAACTCATGTCGAATCAAGTGCTCCCACCTTGGTCGTGTGGTGGTGCCTCGAAGTCTAATAAACCGGACGAGGACTCTGCCAACTGCGCCAGCTTGAAGCGCAGCGTGTCGGTAAAATCAAGGGTCATTTGCGATTTCGCTCTTTGTCCTGGATACAGAACGTTGAAAACGAAACTAATCCTCGGCTCGAACCGTTTTACCACCAAGCCCTGCGGCGCAAAGTGTAGGGCTGTCAGTGGGTCAACGAGGGTGACGCCGCTGCCTGCCAGTACGAATGAGCACGCCACGTAGCATAGTTGCGTGTCCACAATTAGCTGACGGTTTACCTCTGCGCGATTGAACACCTCATCGATCTTGTAGCGCACGCTCTGCTCTGTGCCTAGTGAAATGAAGGGCTCGTCTCGCAAGTCCTCGGGTGTGATCACCGACTTATCAGCAAGCCGGTGACCGACAGGCAGTGCGCAGACCATGCGGCAGTCGGCCAGCAGTTGTACCTCAAGGGCGGGGTCGGAGACGTTAGTAGCGACTATGCCGACATCGTAATGCTGGGTAGCGATCCAGTCGGCGACCTGCTGCGAACTGCGGACCTGCAGGGTCACTGAAACGCCGCGGTGATCGCTGATGAAGTTCTGGACCACATTAGGCAGGAAGCCTATGGACACAGCTGGCATGGCTGCGATCCTCAAGGAGCCGCGATGATAGCCGCGCAGCTCATCGGCGGTTCTGGCCAACTTCTCGATACCTACGAAGGATTTTTCCACTTCTTCGAACAGAATCAAAGCCTCTGGCGTTGGCGTGAGACGTTTCTTGTGACGTTCGAACAGCCTGAGTTGAACGGCATCCTCGAAGTCCGCCAGCAGTCGGCTCACGGCCGGTTGAGATACGCAAAGAATCTCTGCTGCGCCGGTAATAGTGCCGGCGATCATCACCGCACGGAAGGCCTCGGCCTGCCGATGACTTAATTTCGCCACATACCCTCCAAACGACTTTGGGGCCTTAAAGCACGATTGATGTGAAGCAAGATCATAATATTTTGTTATCTAGTGCAAATAATAAACGATTTGATGTTATCAAGTTGGCCAAGCAAAATCTGCATCACAAACGTCCAACAAGAGAGAAAAAATGGAGACGTTCTTCCGGTATGCGCTGGCATTGCTAATCAGCACTGTTGCAGGCTTCCAATTCGTGCAGGTAATCACCCGATACGTCTTTGAAACTCCCGTCATGGGGCTAGAAGAGGTATCGATCATCCCAATCATGTGGCTGTACATCCTCGGCAGTGTTAACGCGTCGCGGGAAGACACACAGATACGTGCCAACGTGCTGGAGATTTTTCTCGACACCGAAAAGGCGCGACGCCTTCTGATGGTCATCTCTGAATCCCTCAGTATCATTATTTCCGCTTGGCTGACCTGGTGGGCTTGGGATTACTTCCGCTACGCATTTAGGGTATGGAAGGAAACCCCCACCCTCTACTTACCAACGTTCATTTATGAATGTTCGCTGTTTCTCGGCCTGCTGCTGATGACGTTATACGTCTGCATGCACCTCTATAAAAACCTTCGCGTGCTGTTCAACGGCGGCGCCGCACTGAACGCGCCAATAAGCCATGACTACCCAGAAACGACCGAAGTTGCTGAGTTCCAGGTGCTGACCGAAAAACAAGAAGGAAACCGCCATGATTGAAGTCGCGCTGCTCGGTTTTGCCCTGCTGATTATTCTGCTCAGCCTTGGGGTGCCGCTACCTTACTGCTTCGGCGCTGGGCTGATGATCATGGTGCTCGTCGGTGATGCCACCATGAAAGGTATGATGCTTTGGGGCTTTAACCAACTGACCAATCCGGTGCTACTGGCTATCCCTCTGTTTGTGTTTGCCGGGACCATCATGAGTGTCAGTGGCATTGCGGCCAGTCTGCTGAAGTTCGTCAATATATTTGTTGGCCGGATCCGCGGCGGTCTCGGTGTGGTGGCGACTGTCAGTTGCGCAATTATCGGTGCGATCTCCGGCAGTGGCCTCACTGGCATTGCAGCCATTGGACCGCTGTTGATCCCCGAAATGGAGCGTAAAGGCTACCCACGGGCCTATGCCACAGCCTTGATCGCCAACTCCTCGATTCTCGGTTTATTGATCCCGCCGAGCGTAACCATGATCGTCTACGGCTGGGTCACAGAAACCTCAATCCTGGCTAGCTTCCTCGCCACCTTGGGCCCTGGCCTGCTGATTATGTTCAACATTGCCGTGGTCAACCTAGTGATGTCGCGTAAGTTCAAGCTGGTGCTCGATGAATCCATGTCCATGCCCGACCTTTTCAAGGAAGGCATGTCGCGCACAGTGAATGCCCTGCCAGCATTGATCATGCCGGTGATCATCCTAGGCGGGATATATGGTGGGATTATGACCCCTACGGAGGCGGCTGCCGTCGCGGTTATCTACGCCTTACCTGTCGGTTTCATGATCTACAAGGGACTGACCTGGCGCGCGTTTATTGAGTCAGGCAAGGAGTCGGCCACTGCCGTGGGCTCCATCATGATCATGATCCTGTTCAGCTTAATGCTCAGCCAGATCTACGTCATGGAAGAGATTCCGCAAGCGTTGGTGGCCGCTATTTTCGAAATCACGTCTGACAAAACTACGCTGCTGATTTTGGTGACGTTGTTCCTGTTCTTGATCGGCATGGTAGTGAATGACATCACCGCCATTATCCTGACCGCGCCATTGCTTTTGCCACTGATGATCGCTCTGGACGTCAGTCCGATCCAATTCGCCGCGATTGTTGGGGTGAACACTGCGATGGGAGGCGTTACGCCCCCTTACGCCAGCATCCTCTATTTGGGCGCTCGTATTGGCAAAGTGAAATTCACTGATGTCGTTAAACCCGCCATGTTGATTTTACTATTCGGTTACTTACCGGTCGTAGTTCTAGTCGCTGCATGGCCCGACCTTTCCGAATATATCCCTAGGCTGTTTGGTTACTGATTTCCCTACTCAGGCCCTCGAACAACAACAAGGAAACTTAAAGTGAACCTAGCACTCGTAAAAAAATCCGCCCTCGCGCTGGCTCTTACGCTCGCGACTACCGGCTTGATTCAGGCCGAAACTTTGAAGCTTTCTCATGTCCGCCCTCAGGGCACTGTCATTGATAATGAAGTCAAATGGTTCGCCGAAAATGTCCAGAAAGCGACCGACAACAAGATTAAAGTCAAGATATACGCCGCCAATGCTCTAGGTGATTACACCGTGGTGCAAGAGCGTGTGGGCCTCGGCGCTATCGACATGGCGGTTCAACCGCCAGCCTCCGGCGCAGACAAACGCTTCCAGATTATTTACATGCCCTACATGGTAAAAAACTGGCAAGAGGCACGGGAGGTGTTCGGTCCGGGCACGCCACTGCGTGAAACTGTTGCCGAGCTGTATAAAGAACAAGGCATCAAGGTGATGGGCGCTTGGCCGGTATATTTCGGCGGAATCGCGCTGAACCGCGAAGTGCAGGGTGCTGGCGATCCGAATGCCATTAAGGGCATCAAGCTGCGCGTGCCACCCATCAAAACCTTCCAACTGTTGGCGAATCAGGTGGGCTACATTGCTTCGCCACTGCCGTTCTCTGAGGCTTTTACCGCCGTGCAAACGGGTGTGGTTGATGGGGTGATGGGCTCGGGTGCCGAGGGTTATTACTCCTCCTTCCGTGATGTGACTAAGTACTACGTACCATCAAATACCCATTTCGAAGTGTGGTATTTGCTGCTCAATCAGGAGCGTTATGACGACCTCGATCCAGCGCAACAAGCGGCGCTAGATAAGGTTGCTCTGGAGTTTGAAAACCGTCGTTGGCTGACCGCCCAAGCTGACCAGGCCGCCAACGAGCAACTGCTAGCTGAAGCAGGTGCCACCATTGTCGACGTGTCCGAGGCGGAGCTCGAAGCTACGGTGAGGAAAGTCCGTACCAATGTATGGCCTGAAATCATCGATGACATCGGCAAAGAGTGGGCCGAGAAGGTGCTCAAGGCAGCATTGAAGGACTGAGCCTGGCTGAGCAAGGCCCCCGAAATATAAACGTCCGGGACGGCCTTGCCGCTTTCATCCAGCAGGTCCTATGCCTGCAACCTCAATATTTTAAAAGGAGTAGGCCATGTCGGTTCGCTTACGGGCAGACTGTCGCGAAACGGATGTCACCGTGATCGGCGGCGGACTCGTTGGCCTGGCCATTGCGCTAGGCCTTATCCGCAATGGCTTGAAGGTCACCGTGCTGGATGAGGGCGACATCGCCCTGCGCGCTTCTCGGGGAAACTTCGGCCTGGTATGGGTGCAGGGCAAGGGCGATACCTGTCCCGAATACGCCCAGTTGTCACGTTTGTCGGCGCGTTTGTGGGGAGACTTTGCCCAAGAGCTTGAGTCCTTCACCGGCATCGATGTTCAACTTTCCCAGCAAGGCGGGCTGCTGATTTGCCTGGACGACGCCGAACTGGAACAACGCCAGCGCATGCTTTGTGCTATGCGCGAGCAGGCTGGCGGCGATTACCCGTTCAAGGTGCTTGACCATGCACAACTCAAAGCTCTTGTGCCCGCGATCGGCCCCCATGTTGCCGGCGCTACATTGGGGCTGGAGGACGGTCATTTGAATCCGTTACTGCTATTGCGGGCCTTGGCCGAGGCTTTTATCGCCCGGGGCGGTAAGTTGCTCAGCAATGCCTCCATCGGCGAGATCCGTCAGCAGGACGGTGGCTTTAGCGTAGTGGCCGGGCATGACCGCTGGAACTCTGCAAAGGTGGTGCTGGCTGCCGGTCTCGGCAATAAGGTACTGGCCCCCCAACTGGGGCTGTCGGCCCCGGTCCAGCCCAACCGCGGACAGATTTTGATCACCGAACGCATACAGCCGTTTCTCCATTATCCCACCGGTCATGTGCGCCAGACAGGGGACGGCACCATGCAGCTGGGCGACTCCAAGGAAGACGTCGGCTTCAACAGCGGCACCACTACCGAGGTGATGGCACAGATTGCTCATCGGGCAACGCGGATGTTTCCGCTGCTGGAAAACGTACGCATGGTTCGCGCCTGGGGCGCATTGCGGGTGATGACCCCGGATGGGTATCCAATATATGAAGAGTCGCGTGTCTGCCCCGGGGCATTTCTAGTGACCTGCCATAGCGGTGTCACCCTTGGTGCCGCTCATTCAGGACCGATCGCCGACTGGATAGCAGGCAAACCTGAAGCCTTTTCTTTGGAGGTGTTCCGTGCAGCACGATTTGATGTTTAAACGCTTGGCAAATGAAGACGGTGGCACGGTGCTGGTAGAGATCGATGGCGCGACATTCAATGCCCGAGCGGGAGATACAGTGGCCGCAGCAGTGCTGGCCTCGGGCATGATTCCTTCACGCACAACTCCGCTGTCCGGCAGCTCGCGCGCCCCATACTGCATGATGGGTGTGTGCTTCGAGTGCCTAGTGGAGGTCGATGGCGTCCCCAATGTGCAGGGCTGCATGACGCTGGTGGCTGAGGGTATGAAAATCCTTCCGCAGACCGGCGCCAGATACCTCTCGATGGCAGAGCAGGAGATGTACTCGTGAGCGAGCGAATATATGACTTGGTCGTAGTCGGCGCCGGACCCGCCGGGATGGCCGCCGCGACTACGGCCTGTCAGCATGGCCTAGATGTCGCCTTGCTTGACGAACAAGCCGCCCCGGGTGGGCAGATCTACCGCAGCGTAGGCAAGCCTGCTCCGGCCGACACCCGAGTGCTGGGCCCCGATTACTATTACGGGCGCAAACTGGTGGATGCGCTGCAGCATACACAGATCGATTACTTTAGTTCGACCACGGTCTGGGACATCAGCTCGGAGCGCGTACTCAGTGTGTCCATCGGCGGACATAGTCGCACCTTACGTGCGGCGAAAATCTTGCTGGCCACCGGCGCACAGGAACGGCCGGTTCCCTTCCCTGGCTGGACACTGCCCGGTGTGATGAGCTGTGGCGCCGCGCAGATTCTGTTGAAGAGCAGCGCCCTGACCCCGCCAGGCCCGCTTGTATTGGCAGGCAGTGGTCCGTTGTTGTTGTTGATTGCCTGGCAGCTGCATAAGGCCGGAGTGTCGATCAGCGCAGTGCTCGATACCACGCCGTCAGCCAACTACTTCAAAGCATTGCGCCATGGGCTCGGCGCGCTACGGGGGTGGCGTATGCTGTTCAAGGGCCTCGGCTATCTGGTTTCGCTGCGCAAGGCTGGTATCAACATGCTCAGTGGGGTGACGAAGCTGAGCGCCGACGCTGACAGCAGCGGCCGCGTGGCGCAAGTGCACTTTCAGCAGCGAGGCCATAGCCGCGTTATCAACTGCAAGTCACTTCTGGTGCATCAGGGCGTGGTACCAAATGTGCAATTGACCCGTGCCATGGATGCTCGGCATTTATGGCACGAACAACAGCAATGCTGGCATCCGCAGACCGATTCCTGGGGCGAAACCTCGATCGGCGGTGTCTTCGTCGCTGGCGACTCCGCCGGGATAGGAGGCGCACTGGCTGCAGAGCACTTCGGGCGTCTGACGGCCTGGCAAGTTGCCTGCCAGCAGGGGCGCCTCGGCAGCGCTGAACGGGACATGCTGGCACGGCCGGTGCGTCAGACCCTGAATAGGTTGATGGTTATCCGGCCGTTTCTAGATGTGCTTTACCAACCGGCTGTCGAGTTCCTGCTGCCGGTCGATGAAACCATCGTATGTCGTTGCGAGGAGGTCAGTGCCGGCGATATCCGCCGTTTTGTGGGGCTTGGCTGTAGCGGTCCAAATCAGACCAAGGCGTTTAGTCGTGCCGGAATGGGCCCCTGTCAGGGCCGCATGTGCGGTCTCACCGTGGCGCAGATCATCGCCGCCGAGCGCAATGTCGCCATCGACCAAGTAGGTTATTACACGATCCGCGCGCCGATAAAACCTCTTTGCCTGGGTGAACTGGCTTCTCTGGTGAGCCACGGGGACAAGCAGTAGCGTGTCATTTCAACATGAAAAACCAATAGGACAAGTGATGAGCATTAGCCGATACGAAACAGCCGCGCGGATGAGCCGAGTCGTGGTGCATAACCAGACCGCTTATTTATGCGGCCAGGTCGCTGAAGATCGTAGCAGCGGCATTCAGGAGCAAACCCGCACCATGCTGGCCAAGGTCGATGCGCTGCTGGCGTCGGTCGGCAGCAATCGTGAGCAGCTGCTGTCAGCCACCATCTACCTGAAAGATATGAGCCTGTTCGCCGAGATGAACAGTGTATGGGACAGCTGGGTTCCAGCAGGCTTCGCCCCTGCGCGTGCCTGCGTAGAGGCTAAAATGGCCAGCCCGGAGTTGCTGGTAGAAATCTCGGTGATCGCAGCCGTTCCGCAGTAGTTAAATTTTCTGCGTGCAGGGTCATATTCACTTTCTGGCCTGCTCAACTTTCAGAGTAAGACAGCGGCGGACATAGTATGAAGCACGGCTTACCTGTAGACGAGGAGAGGCTGAGTTACTAGTCCGGCTCTGCTTCCGTAACCAATTTCGAGTGACCGGTTTTTGCCGGTTACTGCCTGTCTCGACCGGTCAAAACCGACCATTCTCTGCCGGTCAGGATTACGAAGTGTGCCGGTCAAGTCCGATGTAACCGATGGTCAAGCCGACTGAAAATAACGGGTCAGGCCGAACACAATCGGGTGTTTAAATTGAGTGCAATTTCGCATTCATGTTGCAGTACCGTTTTGGCCGTTCACAGCTGCCGTATACCAGTTATTTCGCGGCTTTTCTGTTGCGTACATAAAGTGCTTCGCCGCCGGTGGAGCTGACGGCCTTTGTTTGTAATTCGAAGCGCTGCGGGTTGGCTCTGATCAGGTCGCTGAGTTTTTTGAAGCCATAAAGACGAGCATCGAACGCCGGGCGTAGTTTGGTGATGTTTGAGCCCAATGCGCCCAGTTGGACCCAGCCGTCTTCGTCATCAATATCATCGATAACCTTGCCAATAAACTCGACTGGGGCTTTCTGGTTTTTACGCTGCGACGGCTGTTTGGTGGGTTCCGGGTGGGCGTCATCAGCCGAGTCCGGCGTTTGTTTGTCATGCTCTTTTGCGTCGGCGCGCAGTATCTCGGTGTAGATGAACTTGTCGCAGGCGGACACAAAAGGTGAGGGCGTTTTCTCCTCACCGAAGCCATAAACAGTCAGGCCTTCTTCGCGCAGGCGTGCCGCCAGCCGGGTGAAATCACTGTCGCTGGAGACCAGGCAAAAGCCGTCAAAACGGCGGGTGTAGAGCAGGTCCATCGCGTCGATGATCAGCGAGCTGTCCGTCGCGTTTTTGCCTTTGGTGTAGGCGAACTGCTGGATGGGCTGGATCGAGTGATCCAGCAGGACTTTCTTCCAACTGCCGAGATTGGGCAGCGTCCAGTCGCCGTAGATGCGCTTGACGCTGGCAATGCCGTATTTGGCAATCTCTTCAAACAGACCCTCAACAATCGCCGCCGGCGCATTATCGGCGTCGATGAGTACGGCAAGATGAGTTTGCTGGGCGGACTGTGGGGTTTTGTTGGCCATCGTTCTTCCCTGATTGGTTTGTATTCAAGGTAATTTGAAATTCGCTGTTTGGCTATGAACGATTTTGATCTGCGGGTCGCGCGCAGACGTTCAGGTAAATCCAGCAGGCCCCACAGCGCCGAGCTGCAATGTTAGAGTGCAGTCCGGATGCGCCCACGGATGGTGGCGCCGGTTTTCTCAATGCTCACTAAGGATGGTTAGCTTATGTCTCGTACCCACACGCTTTTACGGACCGTTCAGGTCCTGCTGGTTGGCGCGTTCCTGTTTTGCAGCCAGGTGCAGGCTGCAACGCCCGCCATTGGCGGCTACAGCCCGGTTTCATATTTCACTGAGAACAAGGCGGAGCTTGGAAGTGAAAAGTTTCAGGCCGAGTACAAAGATCAAACCTATTACCTGACATCCCCTGAGCAGGTTGCGTTGTTCAATGGCAATCCGGCGCACTATGTTCCGCACTACGGCGCCTTCTGTGCATTCAGCCTGACTGAGGGCAAAAAGATGGCTATCGACCCGACCAACTTCAAGGTGGTCGGCAGCATGCTGCTGTTGTTTCACAAGAGTGCGGAAATGGATGGCCGCGCTAAGTGGAACCAGTCCGGCGACCAACAAGCGCTGCTGAAAAAGGCCGATGCCGGATTCAAATTGCTTGAGTTCTAGAGCTCGCGCGTGAGTGCTATTGGCTTTGTTTCATTGCTTCGTTGAGGCGCTGATTGCTGGCCTGATTGGCTTGCTCAACCTGCTCTTTAAGTTGTTTCATTTGCTGCTGCGCCTGCTCGGCTTGTTTGGCCTGCAGGCTGGCGGTGGCTGCAGTTTCGCCGAGGCCACAGGCGCTGAGGCCGAGCAGGCAAGTAATGGCAAATACGAATGTGGCAATGCGCATGATCAACTCTGATGTTCAAGGTCAGGTTCGGGCTCAGCTTCAATCGAGTTGGGTTGAGGCAATCTTATCTGTTGTCTCCAGCGCTCGACTATAGCGTCCAGTTCGCCAGTGTCTCTCAGCTTTTCCAGCGCGGCATTGAACTGCTTGGCACGGTGCAAATCATTTTTGCCAAAGGCTACATAGCGCGGCATTTTCACCAGGGGAGTGGGCAGCATCCTTACGTGTTCGCTGCCATGTTGCTGGCGTGCCAGATACTGTAACTGCAAGCTATCGCCAACAATCAGTTCGATCCGTTTAGCTAACAGCATTGAGACCAGCTGGCCGGGTTGCTGGGCCGTTTCGTCACGCTTGAGCGCGGCGTTGTCGAATGCAGTTTCGTAGGCGTAACCCAGCACCTGACCAATCACATAGGGCGCCAGGTCCGCGAAGCTCTGCCAGTCTTCAAGGGCGAAGTCGCGGCGGCTCATGAAGCGTGTCGAGCCCTCACGAATAGGCCCAACCAGCTGGTATTGACGCTGGCGCTCGGCCGTTCCGGCAAACACGAATGCCATCTCTGCCTCGCCGGTCTCCAGCATCTTTTTAGCCCGCTGCCACGGGTACAAACGCAGATGGTATTCAATACCGGCCTCATCCAGCACGGCACGGACTAAATCGACATCCAGACCTTGCGGTTCACTGTCAATCGCGGTGGTGTAGCTGTAGGGCGCGAACTGTTCGCTACCAACCACCCGCCAAGTCTCGGCGAGAGTCGAGGTGCTTATACCCACAAGCAAACTGAACAACATCACGCGCATTGGCTCTGTCTCGGATTATTGGCTGATTCAACAACCATAGCATGCACTGAAAACGGCTGGCCGACAGGGCGCGAAGCGGGCTTGTAGAAGCTTTTGCGCTAGAGCCGCTCGCCCAGTTGCAGGGCGAGCTTCGCGGGGAAGTATTAAACTTTGCGGACAAACTCGGACTTGAGTTTCATGGCGCCAATGCCATCGATCTTGCAGTCGATATCATGGTCGCCATCACACAGGCGGATGCCCTTGACCTTGGTGCCAACCTTCACCACCAGCGATGAGCCTTTGACCTTGAGATCCTTGATGACCGTGACGGTATCGCCGTCCTCAAGGGTGTTGCCGACCGAGTCCTTGATTACCTTGGCGTCGTCTGCAGCCGCTTCATCACTGCCGTCCGCCGCCCACTCATGGGCACATTCCGGGCACATCAGCATCAAGCCATCCTGATAGGTGTATTCGGAATTACATTTTGGGCAGGCTGGCAAAGTGCTCACGGTGAGTCCTCTAAGGTGGGCTAAAGACCTGCATTATATAGGGATTTAGCTGTCGTCGGGGCACATGCAAAAAGCCCCGCATTGAGCGGGGCCTGGTTGGCTTAACGATGGTGGCCGCCGTGGCCGTGACCATGACCGCCGCCGTGGTGGTAGCCGCCTCCGTAATAGCGATAGCGCGGCGCGACAATTACGCGCGTCTGGCGGTAGTACACCGGTGCTGGCTGATAGTAAACCGGTGGCGGCGGTGCGTAGTAAACCGGTTGAGGCGGGTAATACACCGGCTGCGGTGCGGGTTGCACATACACCGGCGCCGGCTGATAACGGCTGTTAGCAACTATTGCCCCACCAATTACTGCACCAACCACCGCACCGGCAATCACGCCATCATTATGGCCATGGGCTGAGGCCTGACCTGCAACGGCCAAGCTGAGTATGCCGGCCAAGAGTAAGGGAAGTCGGCCAATCATAAGGAGTACTCCTGCGAAAATTGCGGCTAATACCGCACAACAATATTGAACGCCTAAACTCGGTAATTATCCGTAAGTTCGTGTAAAGCTTGTGTAAAGCTATTAGGCCAATTTGCTCTGTAAAACATCCTTACTATGTATTTTGACTAATTTGACAACCCTGTCCTTCCCCTTTGAGTGGCCTGTGCTAGTTTGCGGATAGGGGCTCAAACAGCCGTTTTGTAGCGCTCTGAGCTACTCTGAGAACAGGCATGCCAAGCGCTTTATATGGTCGCGACAGCATCAGGGGTGATCCATCGGCTTGCCAGTCGCGACCGATGGTTTTACAAGCAGCCAGATGTGCCACCTTGCAGCAGGAAGCTGATTGGAGTGGCCGGTTTGCGCAGGCTTTGTAATCAGTGGGTTGTTTCGTACAGGGATGTACCGCATATGCAGTCAAACCCAGAATCCAGGCAAGATGATCCGTATGACACCGTGTTCATCCGCCGCTCGTTTCGTTCGCTGGTGCGCTGGGGAATTGTAATTCTCAGTGTGATCAATCTGCTCCACCTTTCCCTGTTCCTGTCTTACGGCAGCCGTTGGTGGGCCTTCAGCGCGCTGCTCATTCTGGTTCAGGCACCGCTTTATCTGCTGGTCATCAATCGCCGCTCTTTCCCGGTATTTATCGGCGGTTTGGCGTTGCTGATATTGGCCTTCGGCATACAGTTGAGCGTGTATTGCACCCAGTTTGGCGCCCGTGCGGGCTTTCACTACCTGCTGTTTGCGATGACCCCTCTGGTCGCCTTCAGTGGCCGAATTGGCATCTGGCACAAGGTTGTGCTGTGCGTGTTACTGATGCTGCAAATGTTGGCGCTGGAGCAGCGCACGGCCCCAGACCCGGATATTTCAGCGCAGGCGCTTGAGTGTCTGCGGCTGCTGAATCTTGCCACTGCGTTTAGTGTGATTTCGCTGTTTGTGATGCGCCACTTTATGGTTGTGGCGGGCATGAACTCCAAGCTGGAACATTTGGCCGCTTATGATCCGTTAACCGGCATGATCAACCGCAGGCGTATGGCTGAGGTGGCCGCGGATGAGTTGGATCACAGCTTTGAGAAGCATTCGGCGTTGTCGATGATTCTGGCGGATATCGATCATTTCAAGCTGATCAATGACCGTTACGGTCACCAGTTCGGCGATCAGGCCTTATTGCATGTCAGCCAGACCATCATGCAGATCGCTCGCGACGGCGACAGTTGCTGTCGGTGGGGCGGCGAAGAGTTTCTGATCATGCTGCCGGTTACCGACCTGCAGGGAGCGCGGCAGTTGGCCGAGCGAATACGCGTTGAAGTGTCGCGCAATGCCCTACACCTCGATGGTCATGATGTTGGCCTGACGCTGACCCTTGGTGTGGTCGAACTTCAGGCTCATGAAGGACTGGACAGCGCAATCGCCCGCGCTGACGAGGCGCTTTATGCCGGCAAGGAAAATGGCCGAAATCAGGTGATGCTCGGCCAGCCTGTGGCTCAGTAAGCGGTGGCGGGCGCCGGCAGATCAAGTGTGCCCGTGTCGCTGAAACGTACCGTGCCGAACAGCCCGCCCGCGAGTTTGCCGCTTAACTTGTAGGGTAATCCCTGCTCGGGCTTGAAGCCGGTAGCGCCCATGGCCTGGCGCATTGCCGAGAATGCAGAAATGGTCACTGGAACGCTGATCACCGCTTCGCCAAAGCCTGGCACTTGCCCACTTTGGTTGCTTACACCACTGG
The DNA here is from genome assembly GCF_013277615.1 of Pseudomonas sp. MS19. Classification (NCBI taxonomy): domain Bacteria; kingdom Pseudomonadati; phylum Pseudomonadota; class Gammaproteobacteria; order Pseudomonadales; family Pseudomonadaceae; genus Pseudomonas; species Pseudomonas sp. MS19. The sequence continues at coordinate 161,089 of NZ_VBTO01000013.1, forward strand.
CCAGCGGCTGATTGTTCACTTCAAGATCAAGGGCAATACCGTTGTAGTCGATCACTGAATCGTTGGGGTTCTGGACGCGCAATTTGACCGCGAAACGTACCTCAAGGCCTTGGCCTTGCAGAGGTTCGACGCCCACCAGATTAATCTTCAGCGGGTCGCGCATGCCCAGCGTGCTGCACGCCGTAAGGCTGATTAGCAGAGCGGTGAACAGGGCGCGTTGCAGCAATGTAATGGCGCGTACCATGGGCAGAATTCCTTGCAGTAATGAGCCTTGAGTCTAGCGGGCGCGGCTGTTGTATGCGCGTTAATCAGGCACACTGGCCTTACGCTGTGCGTTGTTTGGCCGAGAGTACCAACGCAATGCCGCCGAGCACGGCCACCGAGCTTATTAACAGGCGCAGGCTCATCGCTTCTCCCAGTACCAGGCTGCCTGCCAGCGCCGCCAAGATCGGCACGCTGAGTTGTACGGTGGCGGCTTGAATGGATTTGAGCCCGTTCAGGGCGGTGTACCAGATGGCGTAACCCACGCCTGAGGTCAGCGCGCCGGAGAGCGCCGCATAGAACAGACCGCTGGCGTCCCATTGGGTTCGGCTGATGAGGATCAGGCTGAGCAGCAGAGCCAGCGGCACGGCGCGAATAAAATTGCCGGCTGTTGCGGCCAGCGGGTCGGCAACTTTGCGCCCCAGTAAGGAATACGCGCCCCAGGCAACACCGGCCAGCAACATCAGCAGCGCACCACCGAGTGCGGGTGCCTTGGCGCCTGGCAAGAGCAGGACGAGCAAGCCGGCCAGCGCCAGAATCAGGCCACAGCTGGTGAGCTTGTTGAAACGTTCGCCGCTGTAAAAACCATAAACAATCATGCTGACCTGCACTGCACCGAACAGCAGCAGCGCCCCTACGCCGGTGTCGAGACTGATATAGGCGAACGAAAACGCGGCCGCATAGATGAACAGCGAAACAGCGCCTGCCCAGCTTCCGGCAGCGGTTTTGCCACTGCTGCGCCATTGCAGCAACAGCCATAAAGTCAGCGCGCCGCAGAGCAGGCGCACACTGGTGAAGGTAGCAGCGTCGATGGTCGTGGCTTTTAACGCCAGGCGACAGAGCAGCGAGTTACCGGCAAATGCAAGCATCGCCAGTGCGGTCAGCAGGAAGGTACGCGCAGTCATGGGCAGCTCTCGAATATAAACGGTGCACAGATGAGGGCACCATCTAAACACAAACGAGGGGCTGCAAGGATGCCTCGAAAGTCGGGTGAGGCTAGATCGTTTGGGTGGTCTTTGAAAGCCGCGGGCCAACCTGCACTCAATGCAGCGTTGGCCTGTGGCCGGACTTACTTAGAAGTGCGCTTTTACGATGAAGTTGGTCGCGCTCTGGTTGGTGCCGTCAAGGATTTCACTGCCAACGAAACCGTCGTTGTCGATACCGTACTTGTCTTTCCAGTAGTCGTACTCGATACCCACGTACAGCTGCTTCTCGCCCCAGCTGAGCGCTTTACCCATGTCATATTTGATCTGTGGGTTGAAGTGCAGGTTGGCGTGGTAGGAGTCGTCGTTGTCCACAACCCAGTCCATGAAACCGTCGAACAGGATGTCGGAGTTGCCAACCGGAATGGTGTAGCTCCAGACCGGCGTAATCTGCCAGACGTTATCCCCATCGCGCTTGCCGTCAGTGGTGCGCAGATAAGTGTTCAACTGGAAGTAATCGAAACCGGGGATCGCCAGATCAACGGCTGGACCGATCAGGTAAGACTCAGTGTCGTCTTCGCCAAACTCGTACGTCATCGCAAGTAGGACGTCTGTTACCGGACCAAACTGGATCTTGCTGTTGAACAGCTTACCCATCGACAGGCGAGGAGAAAGTTCGCCGTAGAAAGTCTTCGAGTCGCCCGCGCCGTTTTCACCGTCATTGTAAGTAATGCCGTCAACGAAGAAGAACAGATCGCCCACGCTCCAACCACTGGCATGCTCAAACGTCAGCGTTTGCTGAGTGTCCGGGTCTACTTTGAAGTTTTCGCCGTACAGATAGGTGAGGCTGTTGTTTTGCCATTGCAGTAAGTCGCCCGCAACTGCTGCCTGGCCGCCCGCCAGAAGCCCGCCGGCCAACATCATGGTGGAGAGTGTACGCATCATTCGGTGTTGCTCCTGGTGTGCAGAATTATCGTTGTTAAACCTGTCTATTGGGTCAGGCTGCTGGGTCTAAAGCAAAATTAGCGCCAGATAAGCTAATTTTATATCGCCAGCCAAACAAACTGTTGTTGTTAAAAGGAAAAATAATTGCGCAGGGTTTTATATCCGCCCAGATTTGGCGGGTAGAGGGCGTCGATTCTGACTGAAAGGACAGCTTTGCCTCGAATTGGGGCGTATAGGTAGCGAATTGGGGCACAAAATGCGGCATTTCGAAGCACTGCCGCTCAATGCGCTGGCCAAGGCCTTGCGCGAGCCGGTCTGGATCACGCAAGGCCTGGCTTGATACGTAACCGTTTAAGGTTGCTCAGGGTTGAAGGTTTTCGCCATGTGGGCCCAGCAATCGTCGTAGTTGCTTTGCAATTGCGGCGCTTCCAGCGCGAAGCGGGTGGGCCGCAAAACACTGCAGGTTTCGAACATGAAAGCCATGGTGTTATCCAGCTTGTGCGGCTTCAAGTCTGCCGCAATGGCTTGCGTTGTGGTGGTGTTGTCCGGGCCGTGGGCACTCATGCAATTGTGCAGCGATACACCACCGGCGCTGAAACCCTCAGCTTTGGCATCGTAGCTGCCCTGGATCAAACCCATCATCTCGTTCATCAGGTTGCGGTGGAACCACGGTGGCCGGAACGTATTTTCGGCGACCATCCAGCGAGGCGGGAAAATCACAAAGTCCATATTGGCCTGCCCGGGCGTTACGCCGGGAGAGGTGAGTACGGTGAAAATTGACGGGTCCGGGTGATCGAAACTCACCGTGCCGATGGTGTTGAAGCGGCGCAGGTCATATTTGTACGGCACGTTATTGCCGTGCCAGGCCACTACATCGAGTGGCGAGTGATCCAGTTCGGTTGCCCACAGTTCGCCGAGAAACTTTTGCACCAACTGCGTGGGTTGGTCGATGTTCTCAAAGTGCGCGACTGGCGTCAGGAAGTCTCGTGGATTGGCCAGGCCGTTACTGCCAATCGGGCCCAGATCAGGCAGGCGCAGGGCGCACCCGTGGTTTTCACACAAGTAGCCGCGAGCAGTGGCGTCGAGCAGTTCGACACGGAACTTCATTCCGCGTGGGATTATCGCGATCTCCAGCGGCTCCACCTGCACAACGCCCAATTCCGTTACCAGGCGCAAACGACCTTGCTGCGGCACCAATAACCACTCGCCGTCTGCGTTCATCAGCACTCGCTGCATCGAGCAGTTGGCGCCGTACAAGTAAACGCTGACGCCGCTGGCTTTATCGGCCGCCTCGGTTGCGGCCATAAGCTGCAAACCTGCGATGAAGTCAGTGGGTTCTTCCGGCAGCTCAAACGGATTCCAGCGCAGCCGATTCGGCGTGACAGGCCCTAGCTGGCTGTTTGGCAGCTGTTGTTCAAGTCGCTTGAATGCCGGGTGATTGGCCGACGGCTTGATGCGATACATCCAGGTACGCCGCGCTTCTGCCCGTGGCACCGTGAATGCGGTGCCAGAAAGCAGTTCGCTGTACAGACCGTATGGCATTTTTTGCGGCGAATTCTGGCCAACAGGCAATGCGCCGGGAAGCGCTTCACTGCTGAACTCGTTGGCAAAGCCTGAGAGATATTGAAGAGTGGTCATTTTGAGTTTTTTTGTAATTGAATTACGAATATCGTAATGGCATGCCAAAAAGTGGTCAACCGGCAAATTAAATGGCCTGTTTCTGGGGGCTTTTTAAGTCAGGCGTTGGACGTTATGTTCGCTTGATGTGCCACTTTTGAGTTTGTTTTCGGCGAATATAGGCGAGCTTTTATAACAAATTAATTAGTGCCTAATTGTGCTTGCCAATTTGCCAATGAATTGTTCCTGTGCTGTTCTGACGTAATACATGTGACGACTTTCAATCATCTGAAATGCAGTTGGCAGCCAGTTCACTTGGCAGCATTTCACCCCGTCGCTAACACTTTCGAACAAGTGGCTTAGATGTAGATTCGCCTGTAGCAACGCTTGGTGGCCGTCTCGAACTGCTGATGCAGGAGGGGCAGGCGATTTCGCTGGGGAAGATCTGCTGTGTGCTTTGCGTAAGTGTTCATACGGTCTGTTGCGGCGGCAACGGGCGGCGCTTTAGGAGCAGATGCATCAATGGACAGTGTGCACATGCTTTCACTCAGGCACCGTAGAACTGCTTTAGCCATTTTATTGCTCAGCACTGCTATTGGTGGCTGCAGCGTCAAACCCGAATCATTGAGTGAGCAAGAGCGCCAACAGCGCGCTGATGACCTGTTGAAGCGTGTCGCCGCCCAGCAAGAGCCTGTCACCGGCCCCATCGACCTTTATTCGGCCATGGCCCGCGCCATCAAGTACAACCTCGATTACCGGGTGGAAATGATGGAACACGCGGTGCGTGTGCGGGAGCTGGACCTGAGCCGCTACGACATGTTGCCCCGGCTGGTCGGCACCCTCGATTACAACGGCCGCAGCAACGACTCCGGCGGCAGTAGCCGGTCCTTGTTAACGGGCCAGCAGTCCCTCGAACCGTCCACCTCCAGTGACCGTGAAGTGCTGGCCAGTGACTTGGCGCTGAGCTGGGATGTGCTCGACTTTGGCTTGTCGTATGTCCGCGCACAGCAAGCCGGTGACGCGGTCATGCTCGCCGAAGAGCGCAAACGCAAAGTCATCCAGCGGATTGTCGAAGATGTGCGCACAGCTTTTTGGCGTGCAGCCTGTGCCGAGCGCATGTTGGGCAAAACCCTGGAACTTGAACGCACCACCGAAGCGGCCTTGAAACAAGCAGAGGAGCAGGAGTCCAGCGGACTGACCCGACCGTTGGTGGCGCTGAGTTATGAGCTGTGGATATAGACGGCGGCGTGATGAGCATTCAGTCAATCAACGGCGTGGTGCTAACGCCAGGCAGTGCGCAGGTTATCCAGCTGACTAACACGGCGGGCGTGGTGACCGGCGCGATTAATATCGCCGCCGATGGCAGCCTGAGTTTTATGCCCGCGCCGCAGTTCAACGGCCCGCTGAGTTTCAGCTATGTGATCAGCAATGGCGTGGACACGGCCACCGCGACGATAAGCATTAATGTCACGCCGGTGAATGATCTGCCGGTTGCGCAGGACGATCCGTACACCACGCAGGAAGACACGCCGCTGGTGATTTCGCCGCTGCTCAATGACGTGGACATTGACGGCGATACGCTGCGGGTGCAGTCGATTAACGGCGTGGCGCTCACGCCCGGTGTGGCGCAGAGCATTGCGGTGCCAAACGGCAGCGTGAGCGTGGCTGCCAACGGCGCTCTGACGTTCATCCCCGCGCCTGATTTCAACGGCGTGACTCGATTCGCTTACGTGATCACTGATGACCAAGGCGGCACGGCCACGGCGGTTATTTCGATTACGGTGGTGGCGGTTAACGATCCGCCGGTTGCCGTGGCCGATGGCCCGATTACAACCACTGTCAACACGCCGACAACCGGCAATGTGCTGAACAACGACCGCGACCCGGATGGCGACCCGCTGCGGGTCAGCAGTTTTGCCGTCGATACCAACGGAGATGGCATCGCCGAACGTTTTAACGTACCGGATAATGGCGCGACCAGTACGCAACTGACCAGCGCCGATGGCACGTTGATTGGCACCCTGACTCTGGGCGCCGATGGCAGCTTTGTGTTGATTCCGGGGCCAGACTACAACGGCCCTGTGCCTGTGGTCAGTTATACGATTACCGACGGGCAGGCCTTTAGCACGAGCACGCTGAGTTTCACTGATCTGCTCAATCAGGACATCGTCCACCTTGAACCGCAAGCACCGGGTGCCAGCTTTACTCCCGGGCGGCAGTCACCGGATCATTCGGATTCACCGGCGTGGTTGAACCCGCCCGCAATTGAGGAGTTGGGGATCGATCAGCTTAATGATCTCAATGGTAATACTACGTTGTCGGGCGATGGTGCTGTGCTGGCAGCGGCCAATGGTGTGTCGTCATTGTTTGGCATCGACGAGCGCAGCCGTGGCAACAACGGTGATCTGGGCCTGTTCGGACACTTGCAGCAGAGCAGCGTGATCCAAGGCCGCGATGGCTATGATGCGGCGGCAGAGTCGGCCGCATCCGTGACCTCGCACGACGGCAAAGCCACGGTGCAGATGCATACGCACGGGCCTCGCGCATGGTTGGATGTGATCAACAAACTGGACGCTGAGCAGCAGCGGATCGTGCGTGCCCGTTTCAGTGCTGCCGATGGCGGGGCCTTGCCGGTGTGGGCGCGGGGCGATGGGCTAGGCCATTTATCGATGGACCGGCCTGCAAACGTAGATGGGATCGCGCTGCAATTACGCATTGAACGGGAAAATGGTGTTGTTGATCGTTACATGCTGGACATCAACTTCAACGCGTTCGAGGTGCAAATGCGCCCCATCAGCGGTGCATCCGGGCGCACTGGCGCGGCAATTGACAGCGTAGAGGCGCGGCCGCTGGCCTCACTGCCATTCGCCGAACAACTGATGCAAGCCAGTCGCGGCGAGTCGGCGGCCGATGCGGCTCTTATGCGAGCCCTGCGTTAGCAAGGCGGTTCAGGCGTTGGCGATATTCAGCGCGCCGCCGCCGAGCCCGTCGAAGCTGGCGCAGATGCGGTCGCCCGGTTGCGCCTCATACAATCCGGTCCAGGTGCCGGTGGTGATGACGTCGCCTGCGCGCAGCCCAGCCGGATATTGCTCGGCGACGTGATTGCACAACCACGGCAACAGACACAGCGGATCACCCAGCGGGTGACGCGAGTCCTTCAGTGCAACTGGCGCACCATTCACCTGTAATTGCACGCCACGCTGCGCGTAGTCGTCTTGCCAGCCTCCCGCAGTCGCATTGCCAAGAATCAGCCATCGATTCATCTGCTGGTCTGCCAGCCGAAACGTGGCTGGCAATTTTTGCCACGCCTGCGCCCGCACATCGCAGACTTCAATGGCGACAATGACCTCGGCAACCGCCGCCTTTATTTGCGCGGCATCGGTGCTTGCCGGCAAGTCGCGGGCCAAGCGAATGGCCAGTTCCACCTCAATGCCAAACAATGTGTGGCGTGCGCTCAGTGGCAACTGTGCAGGGCTTTCTGGCAAGCCATGAATAACCACCGCATCGGCAATCGGGGCGGCGGTGGGCAGTGATTCCTTACTGGCCGCGCCAATTTTCCAGGCGTGTGGACGGCCCTGCTCAAACCATTGCAACGCCTCACCCACTTGGTGCTGAATACGATATGCCGCCTGATTATCGGCCGGTGCCAGACGGGTAGCGGCTTCCTCGCTGAGCGGGGTTCCCGAACGCCACGCCTCTATCAGTGCGTCGTGCAGTTGTGGTGTGTTGGTCATGAGTGGTCCTTGCGGGTTTTCGGGTGCGCGGGTGTGGGTAAGTCGCACGGCAGGAACTGGCCCTTGCCAGCCTGCCCCGTGAACTCGCCGTCACGCCAGACGATTTCGCCGCGCAGCAGGGTAATCGCAGGCCAGGCGCTCACGGCTATGCCTTCATAAGGTGTGTAGTCGACGGCGTGGTGCAGATCGGTATTTTTGATCGTGCGCTCGAGGCCGGTGTCCCAGATCACCAGATCGGCGTCGGCGCCCACGGCGATAGAACCTTTGCGTGGATACAGCCCGTAGGTTTTCGCCGGGTTGGTGGACGTTAACGCGACAAACTGGCTCATCTCCAGCGGGCCATTGAGTACGCCGTGCGAGAACAGCAGCGGCAGGCGCGTTTCGACGCCGGGAATGCCGTTGGGAATCTTGTCGAAACTGGCGTCTGCGCCGGCCGCTTTCTTGCCGTCCGGGCCATCAAAACAGAAGGGCGCGTGGTCAGATGAGAACACCTGAAACAGCCCTGACTCAAGGCCGTCCCAAATCACTTGCTGGTTGGCTTTATCGCGCGGCGGCGGGCTGCAAATGCATTTCGCCCCATGGTTGTGTTCATCGTCTTCAAGGCCGAGATCTTCGGCGGTGAGGAACAGGTATTGCGGGCAGGTTTCGGCATAAATGCGCAGGCCCTGACCTTGCGCCCAGCGGATCTGCTCGACCGCTTCACGCCCCGAGACGTGAACAATCAAAATCGGTACATCGACCAACTCAGACAGGGCGATAGCGCGGTGCGTGGCTTCCCGCTCAACCAGCATCGGCCGCGATTGCGCGTGGTAGCGGGGCGCGGTTTTACCCTGCTTGAGCAGGCGCTCGGTGAGCCACGAAATACAGTCGGTGTTCTCGGCGTGGATCATCACCATCGCCCCTTCGGCGCGGGCGACGGCGAGCACGTCGATGATCTGCCGGTCGTTGAGCTTGAGATCATCGTAAGTCATGTAAATCTTGAACGAACTGTAGCCTTCGCGGATCAGCGCGGGCAGTTCAACGTCCAGCACATTGTCGGTCGGGTCCGCGACAATCAGGTGGAATGCATAGTCAACGCTGGCCTTGCCCTCGGCACGCTGGTGATAGTCCTCAACCGCTGCACGCAAACTCTGGCCTTTCTGCTGGCAAGCAAACGGGATCACCGTGGTGGTGCCGCCGCAGGCTGCCGAGCGGGTGCCAGTGAGAAAGTCATCGGCCATGCGCGAGCCGTCATTGGTCGGCTGGTCGAAATGGACATGCGCGTCGATACCGCCGGGTAACACCCAGCGACCTGCTGCATCAATTTCTTCTGCGCCTCCAGCAAGGTCGAGCCCAAGCGCGGCAATACGCCCCTGAATAATGCCGATGTCGGCATTGAAGGTGTCGGCCGCGGTGGCGCAACGGGCGTTGCGGATGACCAGATCGAATGCAGCCATGTTATTTGGCCTCCGCAAAGAAACGGCCCCAGCCGTTGATGGTTGTGGTGTCGATACCGCACATGCGCAGCATTTTCCAGACGACAGTGGCGGTGGTATCGATAACTGCGATGCCCAATTCGGCTTCCCATTCCTTAACCAGTGGTGTGGCTTGCAGATTGGTGCAGTAGGTGAGAATCGCAGCAGGGTTGGTCTTGGCCATATCCATGACCTGGCGGGTCAGGGTTTGTGCATCCACTTCGGCAAAGTCGAAATTCACACTGATATTCAGGTGCGACTCGTCCTTGCAGGCAAAGCCTGCGCTTGTGTAGTTGCTGATGATGCGTTGCTGCACATCGGCGGTGTAGGGCGAGACCAGGGCGAAGTCTTCGCGGCCCGTACGCTGGAGAATCTCATTCAGCGCAAGCACCGAGGTGGTAGCAGGAATACCGGTGGCTTCGGTGATGCGGCGGCACAGATTACGGTCGTGCTCAAACCCAAGCCAACCTGCGGCAGTGCCGCTCCAGCCGATCACATCGACGTGCGCATCGGCGAGCAACTTGGCCGCGGCGAGAATCTTGCTGTCATCGAACTGGCCGAGTGCCTGCTCGGCCAGCGATATTTCAGTCACCGTGAACCGTGAGAAGTGCGCCGTAACGCCTGGCACTTGGGCAACCATTGCGGAAGTGATGGGTTCCAGTGCGGTGTTGGAGGAGGGCGTCAGCACGCCGAGCCGAATACGTTTAGTCATTAATGAAGATCCGTTTATCTGCAGCCCAGCGCATGAGCCTGTTGGTTTGAATATATGTGCATCCATAATAAAAAACAAAATTGGATGCAATCTTGTAGTTTATCTAAGCAATATGCCTGCCAATAATTGCTCGGCGAGGTCAAGGCTGGAGGCGCGCAGGGGATTGAACGGCATGTGTTTCCTGTAGAAGTTGCCTCCGGGGCCGGGCAACTTCTGCAGGGCAGGTGTACGGGCTGGGCGGCTGGTGAATGGCTTAGCCGAACATCTGGTCCCAGTCGATATCGGGTTTGCTGTGGCCACCCAGGTTGAGTTCCTGCTCGACATGGTTGAGATGATGGAGCATCAGCTCAATGGCTTTATCGCTGTCTTTGGCGGTAATTGCTTCGACGATCTTGCTGTGCTCGTCTTCGGGGCAGGCCGGGGTTTGCGGCGAGTCGTACAAGGCAATGATCAGACAGGTAAGCGGACACAGTTCAGCCATCATCTTGCTGATGAAACTGTTGCCGGATACCTCGGCGAGAAGCATGTGGAATTCACCGGAAAGCTTGATGATTGCTCGCCGGTCGTGACGTGCGCGGGCCTCGGCTTCAAGCTTCAAATGCTGGTTGAGGCGGTCAATTTCGGCCTTGCCGGCCCGTTCAACGGTGTTGCGAATAACCTCGGGTTCGAGCAGGCGGCGCACGGCAAAAAGGTCGAGCGCTTCCTGTACGGTTGGGCTTGCCACAAAGGCGCCGCGGTTGGGCGTCAGGCGTACCAGGCCATCTTTGGCCAGCCGGGTTAATGCCTGGCGAATCTTGGTGCGGCTGACCCCGAACGCGCTGGCCAGTTTCTCCTCCGCAAGCTTGATGCCGGGAGGTAGCCGGTGCTCCATGATCGCGTTGACGATGCGGTCGGCAATTTCATTAATGCCCGGCTTGTTGGTTGATTCCACGATTCAGCCTCAATCAATTGTACAAAAATATTGTACCCAATAATTCTGAACAATGAGCAGTACCCCTCTCGCTGTCAAGTGACACAACACACTGCACTCATGCGGTGCCTCCTTCAGCGTCGCGCACCCTCGCGGTGCCAGTCTCATGCCCGGTACGTGATCACTTCAGGCAAGCAGCGAGCAGCCTTTCCCGCTACGCAGGGGTATACAGCTGATTGGCACAGTACCTGCAAAAGTTATTTCAAGAATGTACGCAATACATTTGAAAGTTATGTACTCACTTGCAGTTCGCTGACCCACAAAACAGCCAATCGTCCAGGAGTTTGCCCTTTATGAGAATCACCCCCCTCGTTGCCAGCTTGATCGCGACCCTTGCAATCAGCTCCGCTCAGGCGGATGAAGCGATCAAATGGAAGGCAATCGGCCAGCCGCTGGCAACCGGCCTGATCCAGAAGAACATCGAGCAGCCGTTCTTCGAGAACTTTGCTGAAAATACCGGGTTGCCGGTCACGGTGGACTACAAGCCAATCGACACCACCGGGATCAAAGACACCGAACAATTGCGTGTACTCAAGTCCGGCCTGTTCGATCTGGTTTCGATCCGCGCCTCGCAAAACTCGCGTGATGAACCGGCCTTGCTGGGGCTTGATCTGGTTGGCCTGAACCCAGACTACGAGACTGGTCGCAAGGTTGCAGATGCCTATTTCGATACCCTCGATCAGCGCCTGCAGAAGCAGTTTCGCGTCAAGCTGCTGGGCGTCTGGCCTTTCGGTCCGCAGATTCTCTTTTGCAAGTCGCCGGTTGCAAGCTTTGCCGATGTTAAGGGTTTGAAGGTGCGCGTATCGGATCAGAACCTTGCGCAGTTCGTTGAGTCCATCGGCGGGATTCCGGTGCCAATGAGCTTTGCTGAAACGCATCAGTCCCTTTCGCTCGGCGTGGTTGATTGCGCGATCACCGGCCCAAGCTCGGCCAACTCGGCAGGCTGGACAGAAATTGCCACAAGGCAGATTCCCCTCGGCGTGCAGATGGGCCTGAACGGCTACGGCATTTCTCTAAAGTCCTGGAACAAACTCGACGCCGGGCAGCAAGCCAAATTGCAGACAGCCTTCGACACCCTCAACAGCAAAATCTGGGCGTACTCCGAAGAGCTTTATAAGGATGCTCTGAACTGCAACGTTGGCGCGGAACCGTGCACCACTGGCAAGAAATACAAGCTGATCAGCGTTGAGCCCAGTGATGCCGATCGCCAGTTGCTCAAGGGCGCATTGCAGTCTATTTCGCTGCCGAACTGGGCCGCCGTATGCGACAAGGTCAACCCACAGTGCTCGGCTGACTGGAAAGCCAAGGTCGGTCCTGTTGTTGGCCTGAAGTAACCCAAACCATTCAGCGGAGGGCGATCATCATGTCGCGTATCGAAAACACGCTTGCAGCGATATTTGGCGGCATCTTTATCGCCCTGTCCGGCTGGATCAGCATCGAAGTGCTGGCGCGAAAGCTTCTTGGCGTCTCGTTGCAAGGCGCCAATGAGCTGGGCGGCTATGCCCTGGCAGTTGGGGCTACGCTGGCCTTCACGCTGGCTTTGTTCGGGCGTAATCACATTCGTGTGGATGTGTTCTATGAGCGCTTGTCGGCGGGCTGGCAAGCGGAGCTGAACTGGTTCTCCAGTGTGCTGATGGCCAGTTTTGCAGGCTTGTTGGGTTTGCTCAGTTGGGGCGTGGTGCGCGACACGCTGGACTATCAAAGCACTGCACAAACGCCGTGGGCAACGCCGCTGATTTATCCACAGAGCTTGTGGTTTGCCGGACAGGTGATTTTCATGCTGGTGGCTTTTGGTATGGCGGTTCGGTCGACGTACTTGCTGGTAAACCGCCGTATTAATGCGTTGAACCATGGCTTCAATCCACGCGGGGCCAAGGATGAACTGGCCGAGGAACTGGGCAACATCGAACAACGCAGCCAGGTGAAGCCGGTATGAGTGTCGTATTTGTACTGATCGCCTTTGTGGCGATGATTCTGCTGATGCTGGCAGGTCTGCCGATTGCTGTGGTGATGGCGGTTGTCGGCATTATTGGTGGTGTGCTGGCGTATGGCATGCCGTTTCTCGATTCGATTTCTCCGGTGGTGTGGGGCGTGCAGAACGATAATCTGCTGACCTCGATTCCACTGTTCGTTCTGCTAGGTGAAATTCTGCTGCGCGCCGGTATTGCCGACCGCATGTATTTGGCGTTGTCGGCGTGGATGGGACGTTTGCCCGGAGGCTTGCTGCATTCCAATATCGCCACTTGCGCGTTGTTCGCCGCCACTTCGGGATCGTCAGTGGCCACTGCTGCAACAGTCGGTACTGTGGCGTTACCATCTTTGCAGGCGCGCGGTTATGCAGTGGCGCCGTCGCTGGGCACGTTGGCGGCGGGCGGCACGCTGGGCATCCTGATTCCGCCGAGCGTCAACCTGATCATTTATGGCTCGCTGACCAATACCTCGATTGGCCAGTTGTTCATGGGCGGTATCGTTCCAGGTTTGCTGTTAAGCGGTTTGTTCATGTTGTTTATTGCGCTTACCCATTGCGGCGCTGAAAAAGCGGCGATGCGTGAAGCAAATGTGCCATTGGCTCTCAAGTTGCGTGCTTCGGTGCACCTGATTGCGCCTGTGGTGATTTTCGGCGTGGTCATGGGCAGCATCTACACCGGCCTTGCGACCACGACTGAATCGGCGGCGCTAGGCGTGATGGTAGCGCTGGGTTTTGCAGCTTCTGCGCGGGCGCTGAACTGGCCGACCCTGCGCACCTGCTTTATTCAGACGGCGCGGGTGTCCGGAATGATTCTGCTGATCATCACGTCGGCCTTCATCCTTAACCTGACCATCAGCTTGACGGGCGTTGCCGAGGACATGTCGGCGTGGGTCAATTCGCTTGGCCTCAGCGCCACGGCGTTCCTGTTGGTGCTGGTGGTGTTCTATCTGGTGCTGGGCATGTTCATGGACGTCTTGTCGATGCAGGTGGCGACAATTCCGATCACCTTCCCGATGGCCATCGCGCTGGGCATTGATCCGGTCTGGTTCGGGATCTTCGTGGTGCTGATGTGTGAGCTCGGCTTGATCACGCCACCGGTGGGCATGAACCTGTTTGTGGTGCACGGCATTCGCCCGGACAAAGGCAGCATGACGGATGTGATCCGTGGCGCGCTGCCGTACGCCGCGATCATGATGGTGTTCTCGCTGCTGCTTATAGCCATGCCGGATATCGTCACTTGGCTGCCGGGGAAGGCTGCATGAGCAAGCTATGGCAACTGGGCGCAGTCGAGTTGGCGCAAGGTTTTCGACAGGGCTTGTGGTCGCCGGTTGCGGCGCTCGAGTCGGTGCTTGAGCGTGTCGCCGAGGTCAACTCGCAAATCAATGCGCTTATCGCGCTGGCTCCTGATGCACATGCCGCTGCGCTGGCCAGTCAGGCGCGCTATGCCGCAGGTTGCCCGTTGAGCGAACTGGATGGCATCCCGATGACCATCAAGGACAATCTGTTGATGGCCGGTGTGCCCGCTACATGGGGATGCCCGGCGTTGGAAGATAATTTCGCGGCTGATGAATTGCCGGTGGCACGCTTGCGGGCCATGGGTGCGGTGCTGGTGGGAAAAACCAATGTGCCGGAGTTTACCCTTGAGGGTTACACCGGCAACGCCTTGTTTGGCACCACGCGCAATCCGTGGGATATCCAGCTCACGCCCGGCGGTTCCAGTGGCGGTGCGGTGGCGGCGGTGGCGGCGGGAATTGCGCCGTTGGCGCTGTGTACCGATGGCGGCGGCTCAATCCGTCGGCCTTGCGCGCACACCGGGCTGGTCGGTTTAAAGCCTTCAATCGGCGCGATTGCCCGGGGCGCAGGATTTCCCGGCTTGCTCTTGGACTTTGAAGTAGTCGGGCCGGTGGGGCGCAGCGTTGCCGACGTGCAGTTGATGTTCAGCTTGCTGTCTGGCGCTGATACCCGCGATCGCCGTTCATTGGCGCGGGTGCAAGCCAGGCGTCAATTGCAGCGAGTGCTCTATGTACAAACTCTCGATGGCGCGCCGGTAGGTCCGCAGGTGCGCTGCGCTACGGCCGAAGCTGCCGGCTTGCTTGAGCAGTTGGGCTGCACGGTTGTAACAGCCGAGCTGCCGATTGATCTGAGTGCTATGAATCGGGCTTGGCCTGAGATTGGTCAGATCGGTCTGGCTCATCTGTTTGCCAGTTATCCACAATGGCGCACTGGTGCGTCTGCGAAATATCAACAACTCGCCGACGCCGGGGAGCGCCTGCCGGCGAGCCGTTTATGGGCCATCATCGAGCAGGTCGAGGCGCTACGAGTCGCAGTTGACCGAATGTTTGCAGACTATGACGCACTGTTGATGCCTACGGCAGCCGCCTTGCCGTGGCCCGCCGAACAGGCTTATCCCGAGACCATTGATGGCCAGCCAGTCGGTCCGCGTGGCCATGCGATCTTCACTGGCTGGGTGAATGCTGCAGGTGTGCCGGCGATTAGCCTGCCGATTGCAGAGTCCCGCGAAGGGCTGCCGATAGGCATTCAATTAGTCGCGCCCATGGGCGCCGATAGCGATTTACTGGCGCTGGCAGCGCGTATCGAACAGGCGAGGCCTTGGCACTCTCGGTTTAATAAGTTGTGGCAGGCGGGTAGCTGAATGTTTGGCTGCTGTCGGTTATTAGCTCCCTTTACAGGCGCAGGCCAATCACACCAATTAACCTCAGGCTGCTCAGCTACAAACGGCGCAATGAAAGCCTTTGACCTGGGGCGCGACTAATCCGTCAGCCATAAAAAAGACGCCCGTGGGCGTCTTTTTCAATCTGCGATTACAGCGAATACCGGCTCTAGCTGGCCTCGGCGCGCTGCATCAAGGTGCGTTGGCGCCATTCCATGAAGGTTTTCAGCAGCAGTGTCAGCAATGCCATCATCGCCAGCAGTGCGGCGGCGGTAAACGCGGCAGCGGGTTTGTAGTCGTTGTTGAGCTGGTCAACCAGCAGCGGCAGGGTCAGCGTCTGGTTGATGATGGTGCCGGACACGACTGAAACTGCGCCGAACTCGCCCACCGCCCGTGCGTTGGTTACCACTACGCCATAGAGCAATGCCCACTTGATTTTCGGCAGGGTGATATTGCTGAAAATCTGCCAGCCGTTTGCGCCAAGGCACATGGCGGCGGTCTCTTCATCCTGGCCCTGAGCCTGCATCACCGGTATCAGAATACGCGCGACATAGGGCGCGGTAACGAAGACCGTGACCATGACAATGCCCGGCCAGGCAAACATCAACTGGATGTCTTGATCGTAGAGCCAGCGGCCCAGCGAGGATTCGATACCGTACACCACCAGATAGCAAAGGCCGGCCACCACGGGCGACACCGCGTAGGGAATGTCGATCACAGTGGTCAGCAGCTTGCGGCCGCGGAAGTCGTAGTGGGTTACGCACCAGGCCAGCAAAATGCCGAACACCAGATTAATTGGTACTGTCATGGCCGCAACCAGCAGCGTCAGGCCAATGGCGTGGATCATGTAATCTTCGTTGAGGTTGCCCCACAACAGGGCCAGACCGCCGGAAAACGCCTTACTGAAAATCAGCGCCAGCGGGATTAGCAGAATTAGCGTGACGAGGGTCAAGCCAAGGCCGATCAACAGCCACTGGTGCCAGTGTTGAGGTTTTTTCATTTGCCTTGCCGTTGCCATTTGAAGATTCGACCCTGCAGCACTTGCAGGCTGAACAGCAGTACCAGAGAGGCCAGCAGAATCACCGAGGCAATTGCTGCCGCCGCCGGATAGTTGAATTCCTGCAAGCGCACGAAAATCATCAGCGAGGACACTTCCGTCTTGAACGGAATGTTGCCGGCCAGCATGATCACCGCGCCAAACTCACCCAGGCTGCGAATGAATGACTGCGATGCGCCGGTCATCAACGCCGGTAATAGCGTTGGCAATACGACGTGGAAAAAAGTCTGCACGCGATTAGCGCCCAAGGTCCGGGCGGCCTCTTCGTATTCGTGTCCCATGTCTTGCAGCACTGGCTGCACGGTGCGCACCACGAAGGGCAGGCTGGTGAAAACCATTGCGATCAGAATGCCGGGATAGGCGTAGGCCAGTTTGATGCCCATCGGTTCAAGCCACATGCCCAGCCAGCCACTAGGTGCGAGCAGGGTGGCCAGGGTTAAACCTGCAACCGAGGTGGGCAGCGCGAATGGCAGGTCGATGAAAGCATCGACCAGGCGGCGGCCGGGGAAGTCATAGCGGGTGATGATCCAGGCCAGCAACATGCCGATCAATACGGTGGCGATCGTGGCGTAGAACGCGCCGCTGACCGTCACCTTGTAGCTCTGCACCACGCGCGGATCACTGATGGCCTGCCAGTATTGCGCCCAGCTCATGTCGCTGACATAAAGCAGCAGTGCCGACAGTGGGAACAGGATCACCAGAGAAATGTAAAACGTGCTGAAACCAAAGCTCAGGCCGAAGCCTGGCAGTACGGGTTTCTGCACAAAAAAGCGGGGAGTTGTAAGCACGCAAATGTCCCTGAATGCACAAGCCGCCATCATGGACGGCGGCCTGCTGTATTGCTCAAATCAAAGCGGTCTTAGCGACCTTCAGCCAGCAGTTGGTCGAGCACCCCATTGGAGTCGAAGTGCATGGCGGTGATGTCATCCCAGCTGCCGAGTACTTCTGTCGGGTTGATCAGGCGCACCTGCGGGAACTGGTCGGCGGTGGCTTTCACGACTTCCGGGTTGTGTACACGGTAGTTGTAAGTGGTCAGCAGTTGCTGGATGTCTTTGCTGTACTGGAAGTCCAGGTAGGCTTTGGCAACATCACGGGTGCCTTTAGAGTCGACAACCTTATCGACGATTGCCACCGGGAACTCGGCGAGAACGCTGACTGGCGGTACAACGATTTCGTATTCGCCGGACTTGAACTCTTCACCGTTGGCAATGTTCACCACTTCCGATTCGAAAGTCAGCAATACATCACCCTGGCCGTTCTGGGCAAAGGCGATGGTTGCGGCGCGACCGCCAGTTGGGAAGTTTTGTACGTTGTGCAGGATCTTGCCGACGAAGCTTTTGATTTTGGCTTCATCACCGGCGAACTTCTCGTTTGCATACAACCACGCGCCCAGGTAGCTATAGCGCGCGTTGCCCGAAGTTTTCGGGTTTGGGAACACCAGTTTCACATCGCTACGGGCCAGGTCGTCCCAGTTCTTGATGTTCTTTGGGTTGCCCTTGCGCACCAAAAATGCGGTGGTGCTGTAGTAAGGCGAGCTGTTGTTCGGGAACTGCTGTGCCCAGTCTTTACGTACCAGACCGCGCTTGGCGAGGATGTCGACGTCGGTTACCTGGTTGAAAGTAACGGTATCAACCTTTTTGCCTTGAATGATGTCTTGCGCCTGGCGCGAAGAACCGGCGAAAGACTGGTCGATCTTCAGCTCTTTACCGGTGTCGGCTTTCCACTTGGCGAGGAACTTAGGATTGATCTCGGCAAACAGTTCACGAGCGATGTCGTATGAAGCGTTGAGGATCGGCTTGTCGTCAGCCAGTGCAGATACGCTGCTCAACAGGCTGGTAGAGATAAGGCTGGCCAGAAGCAATTTCTTTAGCATGATGAAGACGTTCCTCGTCACTGAGCCCTGTGTTTAAGGCTCCATTTAATTTTTCTGGCACATCGGCCAACTTATGGGCGGTGATACTGCCTAAGTTTTTTATTCTTAAAAAGTAATTTTTTGAGCTATGTATATAACGATATCGAATTTTTAGGTGCGTTAACCTCGGTGCAGCGCCAAGGCAGCTTAATTGCTGCTCAACGGGCTCTGATCAGTCAGCTAGCTCGGCAACTGTTGGCCCGGTGTTTCGCTTGAGCCAGCATTATCCAAAGCCAAGAGTAAGGTCGCCGGCAGAGCGTAGATAGCGCGGCATCTTGATTTATATGCTAAAAACGAATATCAATGTTACTAAATGATATTTTTATGAATATAGGGCCGGCCCTATGATTCGCTCAACTTTTTAAAGGTTGCGCGTGTACCGGCTTTGTCAGGGTCTGATGACCTCTGTGCAGTCGTTATACGTCACCTGACCCGATACACTTACACCGCCTTATCAGCCTCCTTCCTTGGGCGCTGTTTCCCTGCTGTCATTATCGCTGCGGGATATGTACGAATTAACCGCCCGCGCCAGAAGGCTGAGGACGCAAGAACATGTCGATTGAAATCACCAACGTCAGTAAGAATTTTAATGCGTTCAAGGCGCTGAACGAGATCAACCTGAATATCAAAAGTGGCGAGCTAGTTGCGCTGCTGGGGCCATCCGGTTGCGGTAAAACCACGCTGTTGCGCATTATCGCCGGTCTGGAAACACCCGATAGCGGCTCTATTCAGTTCCACGGTGAAGATGTTTCCGAGCACGACGTGCGCGACCGTAATGTGGGGTTTGTATTCCAGCATTACGCCTTGTTCCGCCACATGACTGTATTCGACAACGTCGCATTCGGCTTACGCATGAAGCCAAAGCGCGAGCGCCCGAGCGAGACGGTCATCAAGCAAAAAGTGCACGAGCTGTTGGGTTTGGTGCAACTGGATTGGTTGTCGGATCGCTATCCTGAGCAGCTATCTGGTGGGCAACGCCAACGGATCGCTTTGGCCCGTGCGCTAGCTGTTGAGCCCAAGGTGTTGCTGCTGGACGAACCCTTCGGCGCGCTGGATGCCAAGGTGCGTAAAGAGTTGCGCCGCTGGCTGGCGCGCTTGCATGAAGAGGTTCATCTGACATCGGTGTTCGTTACGCACGATCAGGAGGAGGCGATGGAAGTTGCCGATCGGATCGTGGTCATGAATAAAGGTGTGATCGAGCAGATCGGCACACCGGCCGAGGTTTATGAAAAGCCTGCCAGCGACTTCGTTTACCACTTCCTCGGGGATGCGAACCGCCTGTATGTGGGTGAAGATCACCACGTGCTGTTCCGCCCGCATGAAGTGCATCTTTCGCGTGATGCCGAAACGGATCATCAGGCCGCTGAAGTGCGTGATATTCGCCCGCTCGGTGCAATCACCCGGGTGACCTTGAAGGTGGCTGGGCAAAGCGAATTGATTGAGGCCGAGGTGGCTAAAGATCACCTGAGCCTGGCCAATCTTAATCGTGGCGAGACCCTGTACTTCAAACCCAAGGCCGGGCAGCCGCAGGCTAATCAGTGATTGCTTAGCAGCACCCATGCCCAGTTGGCGCTGCAACTTGGGTGGTTAAGCGTAAGCTTTGCCACCCACGGCAAACACGCTGGGTGCCGAGACTTGATCGGCCCAGCGCCATTACCGGCTTACATCGTCAATATGCCCGTCTCCAAACCGTAGGCCGCGAAGCCTGCGCCTACCACTACCAGCACAAATACAGCCGTTTCTATCGGTGTGAACAATGCAGCGCGTTGTTCGCGCTTGGCTATCGCAAACAGCACCACTCCTGGTGCGTAGAGCAGTGCAGACAACAGCAGGTATTTGACGCCGCCTGCATAGAGCAGCCAGACCGCGTAGATTAATGCGATTGAACTGATACACAGGTCTTTGATCCGCTCCTTTGATTTGGCTTTGTAGGTTTCGCCGCGCCAGCTCAACAGAAAGGCATAGGCGGCTGACCACAGGTAAGGGACCAGAATCATTGATGAGGCGAGGTAAATCAGGCTGGTATAAGTGCCCGCCGAAAACAGGGTGATCAGCAGGAACAGCTGGATCATTACATTGGTCATCCACAATGCATTGATCGGGACCTGATTGGCGTTTTGCTTTTTCAGAAACGCCGGCATGGTGTTGTCCTGCGCGGTAGCAAACAGGATCTCGGCGCACAGCAACGCCCAGGAGAGCAGGGCGCCGAGCAAGGAAACGATCAGCCCGAGACTGATCAGAAGCGCGCCCCAGGGCCCAACGATATGTTCAAGTACCGAGGCCAGAGATGGGTTTTGTAATCCGGCCAGTTCTGGCTGAGTCATCACGCCCAGCGACAGCACGTTGACCAATACCAGCAACGCCAACACGCCGAGGAAGCCGATTACTGTTGCGCGGCCCACATCCGAGCGTTTTTGTGCGCGTGCCGAATAAACACTGGCGCCTTCGATGCCGATAAAAACGAACACGGTCACCAGCATCATGTTGCGCACCTGGTTCATCACGCTGCCGAAGTCCGGGTTTTCATAGCCCCAGATATCACGCGTGAAGATATCCATACTGAAGGCTATGGCGGCAATAACGATAAAGATCAGCAAGGGCACTACTTTGGCGATCGTCGTGACCAGATTGATGAAGGCTGCTTCCTTGATCCCGCGCGACACCAGAAAGTGCACGGCCCAAAGCAGAGCAGAAGAGGCTGCAATGGCGATGGGTGTATTACCCTCACCAAACACTGGAAAGAAGTAACCCAGCGTGCTGAACAACAGCACAAAGTAGCCGACGTTACCCAGCCAGGCGCTTATCCAGTAGCCCCAGGCCGATGAAAAGCCCATGTAGTCACCGAAGCCCGCCTTGGCATAGGCATACACCCCGGAGTTGAGTTCAGGTTTGCGGTTAGCCAGCACCTGAAACACAAATGCCAGGTTGAGCATGCCGACAGCTGTGATGGTCCAGCCGATCATGATGGCGCCGGCATCTGCCCGTTCGGCCATGTTCTGCGGTAAAGAGAAAATACCCCCACCAATCATCGACCCCACAACCAAAGCGATCAAGGCGCCAATCCGTAGTCTCTGTGCAGGCTCAGGCATGCTGCTTCCTTTCTCCGTAGTTGATGCTCAAACATCCAGCGAAACACCTTGGCGATGCGGTTAAGACATTTTGAAAAGCTCCAACCGTGACCGCATACATCGCTGCAAATTTTTCTCAAGCATAGCTTAAGCGGCGGTGGATCAAGGTTGCTTTAGTGCCCCTCAATCATCGTTCAGATCGTCTCGGTGCAAGCGGAAATAGGCTGAAGGTGGGCACTTAAGGAGCGCTTGGCCAATCGGTGCTAGTTAGTGAGTTCGTCTGAATCCGGGATTCGCCGATCCGAACGGCCAAGCACGGCCGTGATACGGCCTTGCCATGTGCCTCAGCAGAAAGGCCAGTCTGAATGAGTTCAGGGATGAAACAAACTATACGTACAGGTCGATATATTCCGCGTTACAAGGGCAATATTGATACATACCTGTAGTTGATTGGAAAGTAACTAATAAACAATGTAGTGGCTATTGCCGGTTGTTGTCGCATTGGCTTGATTAATTTGCACTTGTTAGAGTGAGCAAAAAGTTGCTCACTCTTGTTTGTTGTTCTCCAGTTATGTATTGAGGCGTAATTGCTGATGATAAGTAGCTTGTCGGGTGGATATGTACAGGTGTTGAGCAAGAAGTTGCATAATGCTTTGCAAGCTTTAAGTGAGTTAAGGTTAAGGGGTAGGTTGCTTTGTCGGGTGTATACGTGGTTATAGTGATTGCGCTTATTTAGTGGGTAGATTTGTTGGGATGTAAGTTGCTGTAGGGATTTTCTTTTGGTGCTTGTCACTAAACAAAACTGGTGTAAGTTTATATAGATTTAGATTTTTCGTTCGTATGGATGCGTCTGGCGCGAATTCTAAATGTTTGTGGATACAATTAAGCCGGAAGAACTGAGTGATGAGTAATGCCCGCAAGCTTTCCAGTTATTATATTCGCCTCGCGAAAACGCCAATATCTGAAAATGAATTCAGCGGTGAAGACGTACGCTTTACCAGCGAATATGAGGCCTTGGAGCGTGAGCTTGGTAAAGCCAATAGTATCCATGGTAATGGTCATGTTGACTGGCTCAAGGTGTTGGATGGGAGCGAGTTGTTATTACGTGAGCAGTCCAAGGATTTGCGTGTAGCTGTCTGGCTGACATGGGCGTTGCAGCAACGCGAGGCTTTACCCGGATTGCTGGCTGGGTTGGGCATGTTGCGAAATCTCTGTGAGCACCATTGGGACACCTTGCATCCGCTAAAGCTGCGTACCCGTTCTGCAGCTTTCAACTGGTTAGTGCCACGCATGGAAGGCGTCTTGAGTGAGACCGTGCCGGTCAAAGAACAGCTGCCTCTTTTCCGCCAGTTCGTGCTGCACCTCGAAGCGCTTGATTTGCTACTGACCAACCATCTGCAGGATGAAGCGCCGCTGCTGCTGCCGATTTGTCGGCGTCTGTCGGGCATGGTTGAGCGCGCCGCCAATGATCAGTTGGAGCCGACTTCGATTAGTGGTGTAGTCACTCAAGTGAAGCAGGCCGCCAGTCAGTTTTTGAGCCCTAACGCTGAGATCGACAACGAGAAAGATGCGCATAAGTCGCTGCGTAATCTGCAAGAGGGCGCGCGGCCACTGTGCGCATGGTGGCTGCGCCAGAAAGCCACGGATGTCCGGGCGCTGAAACTCAACAGAACCCTGCTTTGGCTGAATATTGATAGCTTGCCGGAATGCAACGCCGAACAGGTTACTGCGCTGCGTGGATTGCCTGCTGATAAACAAAAGAACTATCAGGAACGTCTTGAGCAAAAGCAGTATGCCGATCTGCTTGTCGAGCTTGAGGCCAGCATCGCGCGTTCACCGTTCTGGTTTGATGGTCAGCGCATGGTGTGGGAGTGCCTTGAAGGCCTGAATGCTCAGCTGGCAATGCGTGAAATTGAAATCCACTTTGCGCTGTTGCAACAGCGCCTGCCGAGTCTCATTGAGCTGCGCTTCCATGATGGCGAGCCGTTTGCCGATGAGCAAACTCGTGCCTGGATAAGTGCGCAGGTCAATCATCATCTGCAAGCCCCCAAAACCCAAGACCCGCAGCACACTGCTTATGTTGAAGAGCCTTGGGACATTGCGCTCGCCGATGCCTTGCCGGTGTTGCGTGATGAAGGCTTGAAAGCCGCCGTGAGGCTGCTCAATCAAGGCCTGCAAAGTGCGCAGGGCGGCCGCGCAATTTTTTTCTGGCAGCTGAGTCTGGCTCGGCTGTGTTTCTCGGCGAAAAAGTATGACTTGGTAAAAGTTCAGCTGGAAACTTTGGATCAGCAATTGTTGGTGTCAGGTTTAAATTCCTGGGAGCCAAACTTGGCGCTGGAAATTCTCCATTTGTTATACCGCTGCTGTGAACTGATGCCGCAGAGCAATGTTGTTCGTGAGTGTAAAGATGATGTTTATCGCAGACTTTGCCACCTCGATTTAGACGTGATACTCGAATAGACCCAAGGGTTAAACTCAGGAGATTTACCATGGCCAAAGAAGGCTCAATAGCACCCAAAGAACGGATTAATGTCACGTTTAAACCGGCGACTGGAAATGCTCAGGAAGATGTAGAGCTGCCTTTGAAATTGTTGGTGCTGGGTGACTTTATTCAGCGCGAAGATGAGCGCAAGGTAGAAGATCGCAAGCCAGTTGGTATTGATAAAGACTCATTTGATGAAGTGCTGGCCAAGCAGGAATTGAGCTTGACTCTTGGTGTACCCAATCAGTTGGATGAGAACGCCGAAGAGTTGGCGGTGAGTATCAATATCAACTCAATGAAAGATTTCAACCCGGCAAATCTGGTTGAGCAAATTCCCGAGCTGAAAAAGTTGATGGAGTTACGCGACGCACTTGTGGCTTTGAAAGGGCCGTTGGGCAATACACCGGCTTTTCGCAAGTCGATTGAAGGGGTGTTGAGTGACGATGAGTCGCGCGGGCGGGTTTTGGGTGAGCTGGGCATTAATCCGGCAGTCACTAAGGACGCTTAAATCAATTTCAGCAGGGATCGGAATTATGAGCAATCACGCGGCAAAGACGTCGACTGACGCAAAAACTGAATACAGCATACTCGACACTATAATCGCCGAAACCCGGCTTAATCCTGATGATGAAGCGTATGCAATCGCCAAGCGCGGTGTTTCAGCTTTCATCGAGGAATTGTTAAAGCCGCAGAACAGCGGTGAGCCGGTCAAGAAAGCCATGGTTGACCGGATGATCGCCGAGATTGATGAAAAGCTCAGTCGGCAGATGGATGAAATCATCCACCACAGCGACTTCCAGGCGCTGGAGTCGGCGTGGCGTGGCTTGCAGTTGCTCGTGGACCGCACCAATTTCCGCGAGAACATCAAAATCGAAATGCTCAACGTCTCCAAGGACGATTTGCTGGATGACTTTGAGGACTCCCCGGAAGTCGTCCAGTCAGGCCTCTACAAGCATGTATACACCGCTGAATACGGCCAGTTTGGTGGTAATCCGGTGGGCGCAATCATCGCCAACTATTTCATGTCTCCGAGCGCACCCGACGTCAAGCTGATGCAGTACGTGTCCAATGTCTCGTGCATGGCCCATGCGCCTTTCGTTGCCGCAGCAGGTCCGAAGTTTTTCGGGCTGGAGAGCTTTACCGGTCTGCCAGATTTGAAAGATCTCAAGGATCACTTCGAAGGCCCTCAGTTTGCCAAGTGGCAGAGCTTCCGTGATCAGGAAGATTCACGTTATGTGGGGTTGACCGTACCGCGTTTTCTTCTGCGCAACCCGTACGACCCTGAAGAAAATCCGGTCAAAACCTTCGTCTATCAAGAGAACGTCGCCAATAGCCATGAGCATTACCTGTGGGGTAATACCGCTTATGCATTTGCGACCAAGCTCACTGACAGTTTTGCCAAGTTTCGCTGGTGCCCGAACATTATCGGACCGCAAAGCGGTGGCGCGGTTGAAGATTTGCCGCTGCATCATTTTGAGAGCATGGGCGAAATCGAAACCAAGATTCCAACCGAGGTATTGGTTTCGGACCGGCGCGAATATGAAATGGCTGACGAAGGCTTCATTTCACTGACCATGCGCAAAGGCAGCGATAACGCGGCTTTCTTCTCGGCCAACTCGGTTCAGCGGCCGAAGTTCTTTGGCAATAGCAGCGAAGATAAAGCTGCCGAGTTGAATTACAAGCTGGGTACGCAACTGCCTTACATGATGATCGTCAATCGACTCGCGCATTACCTGAAAGTGCTGCAACGCGAGCAACTGGGCGCCTGGAAGGAGCGAACGGATCTTGAGCTTGAATTGAACAAGTGGATTCGCCAGTACGTTGCCGATCAAGAGAATCCGAGTGCGGAAGTCCGTGGCCGTCGCCCTTTGCGCGCCGCGCAAATTGTTGTGAGCGATGTTGAAGGCGAGCCTGGCTGGTATCGGGTCAACCTGAACGTGCGGCCGCACTTCAAGTACATGGGCGCAGATTTCACCCTGTCGCTGGTTGGCAAGCTGGATAAAGAGTAGGTCGGAGGCTGAGCATGGCTGCTTACGGGAGCCTATTCGAGCGCCTTAGCGGTGAGCTGGATAAGCGCAATGGCTCAAGCCTTGAGGCCTGCGCGATGGCCTCGGTTGCAGCGCATCTGGGCAAAATGCTCAGCACCCGTGCGGGGAGTGTGCAGACACTCCCCGACTACGGTTTACCCGATCTCAATGATATGCGCCTCAGCCTGCACGACTCACTCAAGCAGGCGCGGCGCGAAATCGAACGTTTCATCGAGGCTTACGAGCCGCGCTTGAGCAATGTGCATGTAGTGGCTTTACCCGGCGGTAATGACCGACTCAAGTTGGCGTTCAATATCGAGGGCAATCTGGCTGTCGAGGGCTTCAAACGGCACGTCAGTTTTTCTGCGACGCTCGATGGTAGCGGGCAGGTCAATGTTAATAAATGAGGGTACTCACATGGCTGGTCAACCTGCAGCACGCGTTGGTGACGCAACCGATTGTCCGCACAGCGGGCATGGCAATAATCCAATCGCAACCGGCTCGCCGGATGTGCTTATCGAGGGTGCTAGCGCCGCGCGCGAGGGCGACACCAGTGCTTGCGGTGGCGCCCTGGCGGAACAGCTCTCGGACACGGTTTTCATTAATGGCAAAGCAGCCGCTACCGTGGGTTCGGTCGGCAGCCACGGCAATGTTGTCATCAGTGGCGCAGGAACCGTGATTATCGGTTAGTCCCGGAACACTGCCCGTTTATTTGCAGCGCTTGGCAATGCCGTTTGAGCTGCCGAAACAAGGACGTTTTGGTGGCTGAACCTCGCAGATATCCGCGAGATTCAGCGCCGTCATTTCACTATCAAGGATTGATTAGTGCTTTTTACCCATGCCGCCACAGCACCCTACGCAGCAAGCAGTTCAGTGCCGATTCGGGTGAGTACAGAGCACTGCGCACCTGCTCAGACAGGTTGGCGCTGAGATGTCGTTCAATAATTACTACCAGAGTGAGCTTACGGCGTTACGTCAGTTGGGGCGCCGCTTTGCCGAGCGCAGCCCGGCGTTGGCGCCGTTTCTGCTGCAGGCTGGGCGCGACCCCGATGTCGAGCGTTTGCTGGAAGGATTTGCTTTTCTAACCGGGCGCTTGCGGCAAAAGCTTGATGACGAACTCCCTGAGCTCAGTCATTCGCTGATGCACTTGCTGTGGCCCAATTACATGCGTCCGCTGCCGGCGTTCAGCATCTTGCAGTTTGAGCCGTTAACTGAGTCTGGCCCTGCACATAAAGTACAACGTGACACGCCCGTTGAAAGTGTTCCGGTTGATGGGGTCACGTGCCATTTTCGCACCTGTTATCCCACTGAAATCTTGCCGCTCGAGTTACAGGCATTGAGCTACTCGATGCAGGGCGATGGCGCGCTACTCAACCTGCGACTGGCAATGACCAGCGAGGGGCATCTGGGTAGTCTGGATCTGAGTCGCTTGCGCCTGCATTTTACCGGTGAGCGGTACATCAGCCAGACCTTGTATCTAGGCTTGCTGCGCCACCTCAACGCGATTGAGTTGGTGCCACTCGACAGCGAGAACAAGCCGTTTCTGAGTGAGGGCGACAAGACTATTTCCTTTGGTCTATCGCCAGACCGCGTGCAGCCTGTCGGCTTTGCGGAGGAAGAGGCACTTATCCCATATCCGTTAAACAGCTTTCGCGGATACCGCTACTTGCAGGAGTACTTTGCCTTTCAGGACAAATTTCTGTTCGTCGATTTGACCGGGCTTGATCGGCTGAATGCCTTGCCTGAGGACATTCTCAAGCAGACGCGCGGCTTTGAGATTCGCTTCAATCTGGCCAAGGGTAATCTTCAGCGCGCCCGCCCAACGCTGGACAACATAGCGCTGAACTGCACGCCCATCGTCAATTTATTCAAGCACGATGCGTCGCCCATTCGTTTTGATGGCAAGCAGGATGAGTACCTGGTGGTGCCGGCCAAGTACAACCTTGAGCACTGCGGGGTGTTCTCGATAGACGCCGTGCTGGGTTGGCGGCCTGGTGGCTTGGGTTATCGCGATTATGTGCCATTCGAGTCATTCGAGCATGACCCAAGCTTTGATGTGCCGCAGGCGCTGGCGCATTACAGCATTCGCCAGCGCGCTTCGCTGCACCATGACGGGCTCGATACGCACTTGAGCTTCAGCATGAGTGAAGAGGAAATCAATGAAACCCTGTCTATCGAGTTGACCTGCACCAATCAGAACCTGCCCCGAAAGCTGAAGCTGGGTGATATCTGCGTACCCAGCGATGGCACGCCCGAGTTTCTCAAGTTCAAGAATATAACGGCCGCAACCTCCAGCTTTGCACCGCCGCTGAATCAGGACTTTCTGTGGAAGCTGATCAGCAATATGTCGCTCAACTATTTGTCGTTGGCGAATGTCGATGCGCTCAAGGTCATTCTCGAAACCTACGACTTGCCGAGTTTTTATGATCAGCATGCGCAGCGGGTCAGCAAACGATTACTTGGCGGTTTGAAGTCGATCAAGCATACCCACGTCGACCGACTGCATCAGGGATTGCCCATACGTGGCTTGTGCAGCGTGTTGTCGATGGACTCGCAAGGATACATCTGTGAAGGCGACCTGTTCGTCTTCGCCTCGGTACTCAATGAGTTTTTTGCGCTGTACGCCAGCCTCAACTCATATCACGAATTGCGCGTAGAGAGCACACAGGGAGAAGTGTACACATGGATGCCACGCATGGGGTTACAGCCCCTTCTTTAAGCGGGCTTAGCCAGGTAATACGCGAATACTCACTGTTTCAGGCTGTGCAGCGTGTGCTGTATCGCCTGCGTGAAGCTCACCCATTCATGAGTGAGGAGGAGCTCTACGATCAGTTGGAGTTTCAGGCCAATCCCAGCCTCGGGTTTCCGGGAAGCGATGTGGATCGGGTGGAGTATTTTCAGGAAGAAGGGCTGCTGCGGTGTCGTTTGCGCTTCAACTTGATTGGCTTGTTTGGTGCCAGCTCGCCCATTCCGGCTTTCTATGGCGAACAAGCGCTTGGCGACAGCCCGGAAGGTAACCCGACACGCGAGTTTCTCGACCTGTTCAATCACCGGCTTCAGCGTTTGCTGCTGCCTATCTGGCGCAAGTATCGCTATCGCTCGAGCTTTCGCACGGGGGCGAATGACCCGTTCTCCGAGCAGCTGTTCGCCTTGGTTGGTCTGGCCGGGCAAGACATACGCAACGCGCAAGAACTCAACTGGAAACGCTTGCTGCCGTATTTGGGCCTGCTGAGTTTACGGGCTCACTCCGCCGCGTTGATCGAGGCGGTTTTGCGTTACTACTTCAAGCATGCCGACATGAATATCGAGCAATGCGTAGTGCGGATTGTGGATATTCAGCCCAGGCAACAGAACAGCCTGGGCACCGCCAATTACACCCTGGCCCATGACTTGGTACTGGGCGAACGCGTACGCGATTGCAGTGGCAAGTTTCGCATTCACATTCGGCGCTTGAGCTGGGTGCAGTTTCACCATTTTTTACCCATTGGCACCGGCTACCAACCGCTTTGCGCGCTGGTGCGTTTTACCTTGCGTGATCCACTCGATTACGACATCCGCCTGGTGCTTATCCCCGAAGAAATTCGCGAACTGCGTATTGGTCAGGAAAGTGCCTGCCTGCTGGGTTGGACCAGTTGGCTTGGCTGCGAGCGCGCTGATGGTGTTGTCACCCTCGGCAGCAAAACTCATTAAGGACTGATGAAGATGATTAACGTCGACCTGCAACAGCTCATTCAGGCACTCGAAATAGAGGCCCGACGTGATCTTGAAAGTGCCGCTGAGCGTTGTATTTCGCGTGGCGGCAACAAGGTGTTGATTGAGGATTTGCTGCTCGCGTTGCTTGAGCATCGTGATGGTTTGCTGGTGCGTGCGCTGCAGGACGCGGAGATTACGGCGGATGCTTTGCAGGCGGTTTTGCAGCTTAAAACCGAACAATGCGCCTCGAATAATCCGGTCTTTGCGCCGGAGTTGGTGCAGTGGATGCAGGATGCGTTGCTGGTTGCGTCTCTGGAATTGGGGCAGAGCCAGATTGATCAGCGCGCCTTGATTCTAGCCCTGATAGGCAACCCTTTACGGTATGCCGGTAGCCGTTATCAGCCGATCATCGCCAAGTTGAACGCACAACGTATCCGCGATTTTTCTTTGCAAAACGAGGCCGGCAAAGCACCGCCAGCAACTGCTCACGGCGGCGAGTCGCAACTGCAGCGCTTTACCCACAATCTCACCCAGCAAGCCCGCGACGGTAAGCTTGATCCGGTGTTGTGCCGCGACGCTGCGATTCGCCAGATGATCGATATTCTTGCTCGTCGGCGCAAGAATAATCCCATTGTGGTGGGCGAGGCCGGTGTCGGCAAAACCGCAATTGTTGAAGGGCTTGCTTCACGCATAGCTGCCGGTGAAGTTCCGGAAGTTCTCAAGGGCGTTGAGCTGCTGGCGTTGGACATGGGCCTGTTGCAGGCCGGTGCGAGTGTTAAGGGTGAGTTCGAGCGCCGCCTGAAAGGCCTGATCGACGAAGTTAAATCTTCACCCAAGCCAATCGTTCTGTTCATTGACGAGGCGCATACCATCATCGGAGCAGGGGGCGATGCTGGAGGCTCGGACGCTGCGAATCTGCTTAAGCCGGCATTGGCACGCGGTGAGTTGCGCACCATTGCCGCGACAACCTGGGCTGAGTACAAGAAGTACTTTGAGAAAGACCCTGCCTTGTCGCGCCGCTTCCAGCCAGTCCAGCTGCATGAGCCAACGGTGGAAGAGGCCGTAACGATTCTGCGCGGATTGGCGCAGGTCTATGAACAAAGCCATGGCATCTATCTTCGTGACGATGCGGTCGTCGCCGCCGCTGAGTTGTCGGCGCGCTATCTGGCGGGTCGCCTGCTTCCGGACAAGGCTGTGGATGTTCTGGATACGGCGTGCGCAAGGGTGCGCATCAGCCTCGCCGCCGCGCCCGATGCATTGGAGCGTGTGCGCGCAGAGCTGGCTCAGGGCAACCGACAGCTTCAGGCGTTGCAGCGCGATGCTGAGTCCGGTTTGCCGGTTGATCAAGAGTGCCTGGCGCTGCTGCAAGCGCGGCTTGTTGAAGCTGAACTTGAGCAGCAGAGCCTGCATGAGCGCTGGTGCAAGCAGCGTGATATGGCGGAACGTTTGCTTGAGCTTCGCCAGTTACTCGCGGCTGCACGTGTCGAAGCTGAAAACGCAGGTGAGGCGTTTGAAGACAGCAATACCGATGCCGATATTTTAGCGTACGAAGCCGAATTGAGCTGGGTGCATCAGAGCTTGTGCGAAGCGCAGCAGGCCGAGCGGTTGGTCAGTTTTGAGGTATGCCCACGGCTGGTTGCCGAAGTTATCAGCGCATGGACTGGTGTGCCGCTCGCCCAGCTGGCGCGTGAACATAACGCCCGAATAGCCAGCTTTGCGACTGATCTGCGCTTGCGCATTCTTGGGCAGGAGCAGGCTATTGAGGCGCTAGATCGTTCCATGCGGGCCAACGCGGCTGGCTTGAGTAAGCCGGATGCGCCAGTGGGCGTGTTTCTGCTGGTCGGCCCCAGCGGGGTTGGCAAAACCGAAACCGCGTTGGCCTTGGCTGAGTTGCTGTACGGCGGCGACCGCTTTATCACCACGATCAACATGTCCGAGTTTCAGGAAAAACATACCGTTTCGCGACTGATCGGTGCGCCACCTGGCTATGTGGGTTACGGCGAAGGCGGCATGTTGACCGAGGCCGTTCGGCAAAAACCTTATTCGGTGATATTGCTCGACGAAGTCGAGAAGGCCGATCCCGATGTGCTCAATCTGTTTTATCAGATTTTTGATAAAGGCGTCGCCAACGACGGGGAAGGGCGCGAGATCAATTTTCGCAATTGCCTGATCCTGATGACATCCAATCTTGCCAGCGAGCAAATAAGTGCCTTGTGCAATCTGGATGCAAAACCCAGCGTCGAGCAACTGCAAGAGGCCATCCAGCCGCCCCTTAGCCAGCACTTTAAACCTGCGCTGTTGGCGCGCATGAAAGTGGTGCCTTATTTCCCGGTGGATGAGCAGATTCTGCGTGAGTTGGTTGAACTCAAGTTGCAGCGCTTGCAGGAGCGACTGGCAAATCGACAGTTGCAGCTCAGTTACTGCCCGCAACTGGTCGCGCTTTTGTCTGAGCGCTGCAAGCAGAGCGACAGCGGCGCGCTATATCGATCATTTGCTCGACCTGCATCTGCTGCCACTGATCGCAGACCGGTTGCTCGACGCCATGACAACGGGTGAGCCGATTAGTCGGGTTCATGCAACGCTCGCCAATGGGCAAATTGCGTGTGAATTCGCATGAGGCGCGTCTGATGTTTTCCCCAGTAGCGCAACCGGTGCAGTTTGCCGAGAGCTTTGTCAGGCAAATTGCAGGCTTGCACGTCGCCGCAGATGTCGGCGAACTGCAACTGAAGCTGGCGCGGGCCATGACTGCGCTTACAGAGTGTGAGTTGAGCCAGGTCTATCAGCTGGATGCGGCTCACACCCGGTTGAATCTGAGCGTGCAATGCCTCGCAGGTGACGTTCAGAGAACTCTCGATGCGGCGGTGCCGAGTGATTACCGGGATGAGCAGTTGCTGCAGTTTTCGCTGAGCCAGAACCGTTCGGTGTGTCTGCAACAAGTGGATTCTGGCCTGCACTCAATCGAGTTTTTGCCAGCATTCAAGCAACGCTGGTCATCACTTTTGTGTGTGCCCTTGGCTAAACGCACTGGCACGGTGAATGGTTTGCTGTTGTTGGCCAGTACGCGGGTTCAGGACTTGAGCGGCTATACCTCAGCGCTTTCTGAGTTGGGCCAGTTTTTTGCTGAACAGGCTTGGCTGTTGCAGCGCTCCCGCCCGCTGAATGATGGCCTCACGAGCACAACCGATCCGCGCTCAACGGGCAACCTGTTCGGGCTGATCGGCGAAAGCCCTGCTATCGGTGAAACACGCCGTCTTATCACCAAGGTAATTTCCAGCCCTTACACGGTTTTGCTAACGGGCGAGACGGGCACGGGCAAGGACGTCGTTGCCAGAGCGATTCATGAGCAGGGGCCGCGCAAGACACATGCGTTTGTCGTGCAGAACTGTGCAGCAGTGCCTGAGAACTTGCTTGAAAGTGAATTGTTCGGTTATCGCAAGGGCGCGTTCACCGGCGCCGACCGTGATCGTCGCGGGCTGTTCGATGCCGCAGAGGGCGGCACCTTGCTGCTTGATGAGATTGGGGACATGCCAATGTCCTTGCAGGCCAAGTTGTTGCGTGTGTTGCAGGAAGGTGAGATTCGCCCGTTAGGCGCGAACAGTACTCACAAGATCAATGTGCGGATTATCGCGGCCACGCACCGCAACCTTCCAGAATCCGTAGCGGCAGGCAGTTTCAGAGAAGATCTGTATTACCGGTTGATGCAATTTCCCATCGAGTTGCCACCGCTCAGGCAACGACAAGGCGATGTTCGGATTCTGGCTCAGCACTTTGCAGAAAAGGCCTGCATATTTTTGCAGCGTGATTCCCTCAAATGGGCACCCGAAACCTTTGAGTATCTGGCTGGGTGCAAATTTCCGGGCAACGTTCGAGAACTCAAAGGCGCTGTCGAGCGTGCCGTGCTGATGTGCGATCAGGGGGTGTTGCTGCCCGCGCATTTCAGTCTTCTACAGGCGCATACAGTCGAGCAAACCCATTGCGGATTACGCCAGAAGCTCGATCAGGTTGAGCGAGATTTGTTAATCGAATGCTTACGCAAAAATCGCGGCAATCAAACCCAGGCTGCCCGCGAACTGGCGCTGCCTCGGCGAACCCTGATTTATCGGCTGTCGCGACTCAACATCCATTACAACGCGAGTCATGGCTAACCCACGCTTTATCGGGGGGCTGACATGTACGGGCACTACAACGCCATTGCTGGGCATTTTGGGAGGGAACAGATGTTGGACCGGAACTGGCTAATTGCCGCGCTTTTAATAAGTGCGCTACTGACCGTTGGAGGCTGTAGTGGCAATTTCAAATACAACGATGATGAATATCGACCCTTAGGTGAGCCTGCGACCCTAAATCGCGAACAATAATCGCAAGGAGCGCGAGCTTATGCAGTTGGTGTTAGAAATAGTAGAGGCGCATGAATGCGCACCAGACCAGTTGCTTCACAAGACGTTCGAGTACGCGGGGGGCTTGATCGGGCGTGGTGATGATTGCGAGTGGGTGATTACCGACCCGACCCGGCACCTGTCCAATCAACATGCGCTGATCAGTTATCGCAACGATGGTTATTACATCACCGATATCAGCAGTAACGGCACACAATTGATTGAGAGTGGTGCGCTGTTGCCTAAAGGGGTGGCACAACGCATAGAGAGCGGCAGCTCTTATCGGCTCGGCCGGTTGATTATCCGGGCGAGTTTGATTGAGCGTCTGGCGCCCTATACCCGCGAAATTGGCCAGCCTTTGCCCGCTGGCAGCATCATTCCTGATGATGTCAATTTTGACCTTGATCCGCTCGTGGCACTGGATCAGCAAGAAGACGCCTACGCGCCATTCGATGAACTGCTAGCGCTCAAGGCCGCTACAAAAGATGACCATCAGCTCGCCGATTATGCGCGGGTCGATAAAGAGCATCTGGTGTTGCCTGAGCTAATTGCTCCCAAGGTATTCAAGCCGCTACCCGACGAGCCTGTGGTTGCGCCTCTTAATCAAGCGTTCTGGCAGCGTTTTAGCGAGGCGCTTGGCGTTGATATGTCCGGGATGGAAAACGCGGATCGGGAGGCGATGGCGGTCAACAGTGCGCGCCTGTTCAGGCAGAGCATGCTTAATCTGCAGCAGTCGTTATACACGCGCCGGGAATTGAAAAACCAGCTGCGTTTGAGCCACAGCGTGGTACATAAAGCGGCCAAGAATCCACTCAAGTATGCCACTGATACCGATGAGGCTGTCGGCGTATTACTGAGCCCGCCCAAGGCCGGGGCCGTCACTGCAGAGCAGGCGATATACCAGGCATTTCGCGATCTGCAAGCGCATCAGGTGGCCATGCTAAGCGCCAGTCGTGCAGCCCTGCAAAGCGCGCTTGAACACTTTTCTCCGCAGCAACTCACCTTGCGTTTTGAGCGCGACGGCAACAAGCCGTTGTTCGCCAAGGCGGGCCGTCGCTGGCGCGCATACGAACGTTATCACCAGGCACTGCAACAAGATGATGAATGGACTGAGCGGCTGCTGGCCCGCGATTTTGCGCAGGCCTACGAAGAACAATGCCAATTGATAGCAACGCTCAACAAAGAAGATCAAGGATGATTGATATGCAGCGGATATACATTGTCAGTGGTTTGCTCATTAGCCTGTTGGTATCGGGCTGCTCGGTGCTCTCGCCCTACTCAAAGCTAACCAAGCTGGACCTGCAACTGACAGCCAGCGAACGGCTTAATCCTGATCTCAATGGCCGGCCCTCGCCAATTGTCGTGCGTTTGTTTGAGTTGAAGAACCCGGTCTCATTCGAGAACGCAGATTTTTTCAGTCTGTATGAGTCCGCCAAGAAAACCCTGGCGCCTGATCTGGTCGCAAACGAAGAAATGGAGCTGCGTCCTGGTCAGGTTGTTAACTTGAAACTGAGCGTCCACACAGAGAGTCGTTACGTCGGCGTGTTGGCTGCATACCGGGATTTATCCGATGCGCAGTGGCGCTATGTGATCAAGGTTACCCCTGACGGGCAAACGCAGACTGCCCTGACGCTCGACCAGCAAGGAATCACTAACGTTAACGAAAGTGCCAACAATATGGATGCTCAGCCATGAATGATCACAAAGTAATCTGGCGTGAAGGCATGCTTTTGAGGCCTCAGCACTTTCAGCACAACGATCGTTACTACGATAACCAGATGAAGATGCGCACCCAACTGCTGGGAAGCTATTCATGGGGTTTTCTGAGCATCGAGATAGATGTGCAGTTTCTCAATATGGGCAAAATTGTCATCAGTAAAGCCGCTGGCGTATTACCAGACGGCAGCCTGTTTGATTTGGGTGGAAACAGCGAACCACTAACGCTTGAAGTCCCACCGAACACCGGGGTTTGCGATATTTATCTGGCGCTGCCTTTGGTGACTGGCAATCATGTCGAGTCACGGACCGCGGCGCAGACTGATGTTTTTGCGCGTTATATCGCCTATGAGCTGGATGTGGTTGATTCCAACGCGGGGGATGACGTCAGTTCCCAGGTGAGTTGCGCCCGTCCTGATTTTCGTTTGCTGCTCGGCGAGGCGCAGAGCGAGCAAAGCAGCGTAAAACTTAAGATCTGTGAAATCCTCAATTCCGGACCTGATGGCATCGTCAGCCTGAATGCGGATTTTATTCCGACCTTCATCCATGCCCACGGATCGAGCTATCTGCTGTCTTGCCTGAAAGAAGTGATCAGCATGCTGGCGCATCGGGGCGATACCATTGCTGAGCGAATTCGCTCGAACGGCAAGGTGGGTGGCGCAGAGGTCGGTGACTTCATGATGCTGCAACTGATCAACCGTACCGAGTTGCTTCTGCGCCACTACCTCAGCATCAAGCAAATTACCCCGGAAGAGCTTTATCGCGTATTGCTGGTAATGCTCGGTGATCTCTCGACGTTTTCCAGCGAAAGCAAGCGGCCCAGGCTGGACAACAGCTACCTGCATACCGATCAGGGCGCCTGCTTTCGCAAACTGATGGAAACCATACGCCAGGTGCTGTCGATGGTGCTTGAGCAGCATGCGCTGGAGCTTGTGCTGCAGGCGCGTCAGTACGGAGTCTTGGTCTCGCAACTGAATGATCGCTCACTGCTGGAGACCGGCTCATTTGTACTGGCGGCGAGTGCCAACTGCGACTCTGAAGAGTTACGCCATCGGTTACCCGCGCACCTCAAGGTGGGCTCGGTCGAGAGCATCCGGCAGCTGGTAAACCTGCACCTCCCAGGCATCAAAGTGACGCCGCTTCCGGTCGCGCCACGACAGATTCCGTTCCACTCGAAAAAGACCTACTTCATTCTTGATCTGACCCCGGAAGACCTGGACCAGTTAGAGCGCTCAGGCGGCTTTGCTTTCCATGTCAGTGGTGAGTTTGACGAGTTGGAAATGAAGTTTTGGGCCATAAGGAATTAATCAAAATGACCAGGGATATGGGCAATCCGCAAGACGATAAAACGGTGCTCCTGGACCGCCCGGGCTACGAGCGTGGGCAAGACCCACTCACCGATTTTGATACGGTTCCAAAGTTTGAGCAGCTGGAAGAGCGAATGATCTATGCCGCAAGGCTGGGGCCGGCAGACTCGTTCAATGTCAGTCTTAATCCATTGGTCGCAGCGGCTTCTACTGTGCTTTCAGATGTGGTGCGGCTAAAGCGTGACAGTACCCCGCAAGACATGCTCGAACTCAATCAGCGGCTGTCTTCAAACCTCAAGCTCTTCGAAGCACGGGCTTTGCGTGATGGCAGTGAGAGCAGCCAGGTAATGGCGGCGCGCTACATACTTTGCACGGTCGTGGATGAGGCTGTGGTAACCACATCCTGGGGGGTTGAAAGTGAGTGGGCGCGCATGAGCCTGCTGAGTACTTTTCACCACGAAACCTTCGGCGGTGAAAAGTTCTTCCAACTGCTTGAGCGTCTTTCGGCAAACCCAGTCAAGCACTTGCCAATGCTGGAGTTGATGTACCTCTGCCTGGCCCTCGGATTCGAGGGCAAATACCGGGTTATTCCGCGCGGCATGCTCGACCTTGAGGCTATCCGCGACAGCCTTTATCGCCAGATAGGCCAGCTGCGCGGTGATGTACCTCGCCAGCTCTCCCCACAATGGCAGGGCCTTAACGATAAGGGGCGCGGTTTGGTTCGAATCGTTCCGTGGTGGCTCGTAGTGGCATTCACCGGGGCGTGCTTGTTGGTGATGTATTCCGGCTTCGCCTGGGTCTTGAGCGAACACCGTGAGTCGGTACTGCAACCGTATCAGCCGCCCGACGCGGTCAACGTCGAGTAAAAGCCGAATTACAGGGATGTGTAATGAAAAACTACTTTAAAAAAATAGCCGCCTTCCTGTGTAAGTCATGGGTTTGGACACTGATTTTGGTGGTGTTGGCGGCGATCTTCATTTGGTTCGTGGGGCCTTTATTTTCCTTCGCCGATTACAGCATCTGGGAAAGCACAGATGCACGG
Organism: Pseudomonas sp. MS19; assembly: GCF_013277615.1. Classification (NCBI taxonomy): domain Bacteria; kingdom Pseudomonadati; phylum Pseudomonadota; class Gammaproteobacteria; order Pseudomonadales; family Pseudomonadaceae; genus Pseudomonas; species Pseudomonas sp. MS19. Next base: position 199,025 of record NZ_VBTO01000013.1, read on the forward strand.
TTACTGACCATCTGCGGATTGTTTCTGCTGTGGGGATTGTTGGTCGTATTTCTCAGCTGGCGCAGCAGTGTGCGCATGAAGAAAGTCGAGGACAGTGAGGAAGGGCAGGAGCGTTTACGCCGTGAGGAGGAGACTGAGAGCCAACAGAAAGAAATCAGTCGCCGCTTTAAAGACGCGCTCTATACGCTCAAAAGTACCAGCCTCTACAGGAAGCGCAGCGAGCGCTGGCGCTCCGAGTTGCCCTGGTATGTGTTGATCGGTCCGCAAGGCAGCGGCAAAACCAGTTTGCTGGACTTCTCCGGGCTGGATTTTCCACTGAACAAGATCGAGCGCAAGCTAACCCGTGACACCAAAGGCACACTCAATTGCGACTGGTTTTTTGCCGAACATGGTGTGCTGATTGATACCGCTGGCCGATTTCTGACCCAGCCGGATAAACCGACGGACAGCAGCGCCTGGGACACCTTGCTGATGCTGTTGCGTAAGCACAGGCGGAGCAGGCCGCTCAATGGTGTGCTGGTCAATATTCCAATTGATCTGCTGGCCAAGGGCGGCGAGCAGGCGTTGGAGCGGCTAGGTATACAAGTTCGTGCGCGCCTGCAGGAGATCCATCAGCGCTTGCACATTGATGTGCCGGTGTATCTGGTGCTGAGCAAGGCCGACCAACTGCTTGGGTTCAATGAGTTCTTCGATCAGCTGTCTCGCGAAGAGAGCGAACAGGTATTGGGCGCGACTTTTCGCAAGGATCAGAATGGCACTGACGTAACCATCTTGCGTCAGGAACTCGAAAAGCTGTTACAGCGCCTCAACAGCCAGGTGATTTTGCGCATGCATCAGGAGCGCGACACCGCACGCCGGGGGCGCGTGCTTGATTTTCCGCATCAGCTTGCCGAAATCAGTGAGCGTTTGTGCCTGTTTGTCGACATGGCGTTTACCGGTAATCGCTACCAGCGCAAAACCTTATTGCGTGGTTTCTATCTGACCAGCGCGCCGTACCTGACCGAAACCCTTGATTCTAATGTGGCGGGAATTGGCTCCAATCTCGGGATTGCCAGCAGCGTGCTGCCGACCCTGCATCAGGGCCGCTCTCGCTTCATTCATAATTTGCTCAGCCAGGTAATATTCCCAGAGGCTGTGCTTGCTGGCCTCGACAAGAATGAAAAGCGCCGGATCAATTGGGGGCAGCGCGCAATCTATCTGGGCGCGGCGGCTGCACTGTCGGTGTTCGGCATTGCCTGGGCGACGAGTTTTTCGGCCAACTTTGAGCGTCTGGATGAGGTCAAAAGCATCGCTCAGACCCTCGAAAAGCAGGATCAAAAATTATCGCCGGCAGATGGTGTGCGTGCGGCGTTAAAACCACTCAACAGCAGCTATAACGCCACACAAGTATTCCCGCCGGATGGTGATGTTGCGCTGCATGAGCGCACGGGGCTGTATCAGGGCGACGCGAGTAATCCAGTGCTGGAGACCGCGTACGATAACGAGTTGCAACGCGTTCTGTTGCCGCGCATCGCCCGCTTGTTTGAAACGCAAATACACACGCACATGAATGACCGCCAGCAACTGCTGGAAAACCTGCGTGGCTATTTGATGCTCAGTGATACCAAGCGCCGTGACCCGGAGCTGTTGAAACAACAGATCACCAGTCGCTGGTCTGCACTCTATCGCGGCGATGCACAAACCCAGCAGCAACTGAGCGCGCACCTTGATCGCCTGCTTGAGCTGCCGTTTAGCTATGCAACGGATAAACCCCTTATTGCGCAGGCAAGGCAAGTGTTGCTCAGCGAGTCGTTTGCCAGTGTGGTTTACAGCATATTGCGCGATGAAGCGGGGAGCTTGCCTGAGTATCGGCTGGGCCAGCATATGGGATCGCAAAGCGGCGTGTTCTCGGGTACGGATTACCTTATCCCCGGCTTCTACACCCAGCAGGGATACAAGCAGTACTTCATCTCCCGGGGTGTCAGCATGGTCAGTGAGATCCTGCGCGACAACTGGGTGCTGGGTAAAAATACCGACATCAGCGGTATGGATTTACGCCAGTTGATGGTCGAGCTTGAGCAGTTGTACTTCAGCGATTATGCCGACTACTGGAGTGAAGCCGTCGGGCGTGTGGAGCTTCACGAAATTACCAATGCGCAGCAAGGCGCTAATCAGCTGGCGAGTCTGACATCTGCCAATTCGCCTCTGTTACTGCTGCTCACGGAGGTGCGCACCAATACCCGCTTCCCGACGCTGCTTGAGTCGGCCGAGGATTTGCCCGAAGCGCCTGATTCTGGTGTGGCGGGTGCTGTGGCGGATGCGGCCAAGGCGGCTAAGTCCAAAGTGGATATCAGTAAGAGTTTGCCGGATGCGGCGAAGAAACTCCTGCAACGCCGCTTTGATCCGTTGCATCAACTACTGACTGATGAAGGCAGCCCCACAGCCGATCTTACTCCCGCACTGCAAGCGGTTAACGATCTGCAATTGCAGATGGCCAACCGGGCGCGCGCGGGGCAGTCTGGACAGGCTTCGTTCGAGTACGCGAAGAGTCGTATTAGCGGTGAGCAGGATGCATTGGGCAATCTGCTCACCGCTTCTGTGCGTCTGCCACAGCCCGTCGGCGGCTGGTTTGCAGGCATCGCGAACCAGACTTGGGGCCTCGCATTGGCGGACGCCTACAGCTACCTCAATCAGCGTTATCAAAGTGAGCTGTACAGCTTTTACAGCAAGGCAATCGCCCGACGTTACCCGTTCTCCGCGGGCAGCCACAGTGATGTGTCGATCAATGACTTCAACATGTTCTTCAAGGATCAGGGCATTGCCCAGCAGTTCTTCGACAACTACATGCGGCCCTTTGTAACCGGCAGTTCGGGCCATTACCGCTTACGCAGCATTGCTGAGCACAGCTTGCCGATGACCGGGGCTTTCCTGAAGCAAATGAGCAACGTGCGTACCATTCGCCAGAGCTTCTTTGCCGAGAATCCTGATCAGGCAGTGGTCAAGTTTGAGCTTGAACCCTACAACCTTGATCCGAGCGTGAGTCGCGCCGAGTTCACCTTTGGCGAGCAGCGCATGGAGTATCGTCACGGTCCGATTGTGACGCAGTCGTTCGTCTGGCCGACAGATGCCGACAATGGCCAGACCAGCCTGGTGCTTGAGCGCTTGGTCGGACGCGCTGTCGGGGTCAAGAAAGACACCGGGCCGTGGTCACTGTTTCGTTTTCTCGACATGATGCAGACCGAGCCGCTGCGCGGGCGCGATGTACTGTTGATCAAGGCGCGGGTAGACGATGTACATGCCAGCTATCTGCTCTCCAGCCAACGCACGCCGAACCCGTTCGACTTGCGTGTGTTGCGCCGGTTTCAGTTGCCGAGCCATCTGTAATGATCGCCGAAGCACCATGGCGCAGTGCGGCAAAGACCGATGCAGGCAAGGTACGCTCGCGTAACGAGGATGCCTTGCTCGAAAACTCGGCGCAGGGCTTGTGGGCTGTCGCCGACGGAATGGGCGGGCACCGGGCCGGGGATGTTGCCAGTCAGTTGGTTGTCAGCAGCCTAGCCGATCTGGTGTTTGATGGCAGCTTTGTCAGGCACTTGCGCGATGTTCGCGAGTGCCTGCATTGGCTCAACCGCAGGCTGGGGCAGGAGCTTACCGTCACCGCAGATCGCAAGAGCAGCATCATGGGCAGCACCGTGGTGACGTTACTGATCGAGGGTAATCATGGCGCCTGCGTCTGGGCCGGAGATAGTCGCTGCTATATGTTGCGCGAACAGCGGTTGTATCAACTCACCCGAGATCACTCGCTGTATGAGGAGTTGATATTCGAGCAGCAAATGAGCGCCGAACAAGCCCAGCAGCATCCATCCTCGCATGCGCTGACCCGGGCAATCGGTGCCAGCGTGCAGCTCAATCTTGAAGTGCTCGAGTTTGAAGTCTGCCCAGGTGATGTATTTCTGCTTTGCAGCGATGGCCTGTATCAATATCTCGACGCTAACGCTCTGAGTCGCGCGCTCAACATGGACAGCCCCGAAGCTGCCATTGATCGACTGTTCGCCAACGTCCTGCAAAGTGCAGCACGCGACAACATAAGCGCTGTGGTGGTGCGCCAATGAACGACGAGCAGCCGCAGGCGATGACGTTTGCCGGTGGCGAGGTGCCGGTCACGTTAACGGGCGCGGCGGATGAGCCGCGTGATTTGACCTATTTCGGTTTTGTTCCGGCGCACGATCAAGTCCAGCCATCTCAAGCTCAAACCGTTAAAGAAATCCCGCGCATATAGGCCGGGCGCTACCGCATCGAACGCTTGCTGGGCGTGGGCGGGATGAATCTGGTCTATAAAGCCCGCGACTTGTTGCATGAGCAATACGGCGACCCTGATCCATCTGTCGCCATCAAAATTCTCGGTGAAGAGATTGCCGAGTGCGCAGATGCCAGTGTCTTGCTCTTCAGTGAATTTGCGTTAACCCGTCATCTGCAGCATCCCAACATTGCGCGCGTGTACAGCTTCAACATGGAGCCTGAGTGCCAACGTGGGTTTATCACTCAGGAGTTGATGTCGGGCCTGACCCTGGACAAGCTGCTTTGCGAGCGCCCCGATGGGTTGTCGTGGTCGGAGTTGCGGGATATCGCGTTGGAACTGCTCGATGCTCTAGCCTACGCGCATGCGCACGGGGTGCTGCACGGCGATATCAAACCGAGCAACGTGATGCTCGACAACTACAGGGTGAAGTTATTCGACTTCGGTTTGGGGCAGTCGTTTGGCGGCGTCCTGCCAGGATTGGCCCGGCTCAGCCGCGAGCGTTTCAATGCCTGGACGCCTAGCTATGCCGCGCCCGAGCTCTTCGATGGCTTCGGGCTGTCGACGGGTAGCGATATGTTTGCCGTTGCCTGCGTACTCTTCGAGCTGGCCTGCGGCAAGCATCCCTACTTGAGAGTTTCGTCTGAGCTGGCCAGAGACCTGAACCTCGGGCGCACATTGCGCCGCCCCAGAAAATTACCCCGCCGCTGTTGGCCCGCATTAAAGCGCGCGCTAAGGCTAAACCCTAACCGCCGAACCACCAATGCACTGCATTTGTATGACGCATTCAATGCCGTACCCGTGAGAGGTTTTTCTGCATCATTTGGCTAATGCCATGGACGTAACAGACAAGGGACAGGGAGTCCGCCATGTTCAACCCCAGCAACGAAACCCATTTCAGCGTGCAGATACAAGGCTTGCAGCACGACTTTCAGGTGCTGGGCTTTACTGGCACCGAAGCGATCAGTACGCCGTATCAATTCTCGATAGAGCTGGTCAGTGAAACCCCGGACTTCGATCTTGGCCAGCTGTTGCACCGTCAGGTTTTCCTCGCGTTCGATCCGGCCGGTAACGGTATTCACGGCCAGGTTTATCAGGTCTCCCAAGGCGATTCGGGCAAGCGCTTGCACCGTTACGCGATGGTGCTGGTGCCGCACGTGGCGTACTTGCAGCACAGCAGCGATCAGCGGATCTTCCAGAACCTGACGGTCGAGCAAATCATCAGTCAGGTGCTTGAAGCACATGGCATTCTGGGTACGGCCTACTGCTTCGATCTTGGTCCAACCGTGTATCCCAAGCGCATGTATTGCGTGCAATACGACGAGACCGATCTGCACTTTATCCAGCGTCTGTGCGAAGAAGAGGGCATTCACTACCACTTCGAACACAGCCAGGACGGGCACCTGATGGTGTTTGCTGATGATCAGACCTTCTTCCGCAAACTCGAAAATTCCACCCCGTATCAACAAGACAGTGGCATGGTTGCCGATGAACCGGTGATCAAGCGCTTCGCCTTGCGCATGGAAGCGCGTACCCAGCGCACCACAAGGCGCGACTACAACTTCGAGAAGCCGCGCCTGCTGCTCGAAGCCGATGAAAGCCCACTGAATAACGGCGCCGAACCCGACCTTGAGAATTACGCCTATCCAGCCGGCGTTTATGACCGAGACCGCTGCCGGCATTTAAGCCAACGCGCCCTTGAGCGCCATCGCGCGGACTATGCGTTGGTCGAAGGCCGTGGCGATGATCCGCAGTTGTGCAGCGGCTACTTCCTGCGCCTTACCGATCACCCGCGTAGCGAATGGAACGATTTGTGGCTGCTGACCAGCCTCGTGCACGAAGGCAAACAGCCGCAAGTGCTCGAAGAAAATATCACCAGCGATACCACCGCAAACGCTGAAGACTTCCATCAGGGCTACCGCAACCGCTTCACTGCCACACCGTGGGATGTGTTCTTTCGCCCCTCGCGCATTCACATGAAGCCCAAAGTGCTGGGTAACCAGACGGCGGTAGTTACCGGGCCTGCGGGTGAAGAGATTCATTGCGACGAATACGGCCGGGTCAAAGTGCAGTTTCACTGGGACCGACTCGGCCAGGGCAATGACAAAAGCAGCTGCTGGTTGCGCCTGTCATCAACCTGGGCCGGTAAGCGCTACGGCTCTGTTGTTATCCCGCGCATCGGCATGGAAGTGCTGGTGAGTTTTTTTGAGGGCGACCCCGATCAGCCCATCATCAGCGGTTGCCTGTATCACAAGCGCCACAACACAGCCTATGTGCTGCCCGCCAATAAAACCCGCAGCAGCTTCAAAACCCTCAGCTCACCCGGCGGCCGAGGCTTTAACGAGTTGCGCATTGAAGACAAAAAAGGCGAAGAGCAAATATTCGTTCACGCAGCCCGCGACTGGGACCAGCACATCAAGCACGACCAGAGCATCACGGTCGGCAACGAGCGCCACGATGCCGTTACCGCCAACAGCTACAGCGAGTTCAAGGCGCAAGAGCAACTCACCATCGACTTGGCGCGCAAAGTCGAGGCCAAGGCCAGTGACCACCTAAGCGTCAGCCAAACCCAGCACATCAAAGCCGGCACCGCGTTACTCACCCGCGCGGGCCGAGAAGTTCATCTGTACGCCGGTGACAAAGTCGTCGCCGAAGCCGCCATCGAACTCACCGCCAAAGCCGGCGGCAGCTTCCTCAAACTCGACCCGAGCGGCATCAGCATGGTTGGCCCGACTATCCGCATCAATGCCGGAGGCAAACCAGGGAAGGGCTCTGGGATATATGTGCTGGGGGCTGAGATACCGGGTTTAGCGGATGTAGTAGCCGCAGGCGCGTTACTCAAAGTGCCAAAAGCAAACGCGCTGAAAGCAGTACCTGCACCGGTTAAAGCCTTGATTGAAGAAGAGGAAGAGGAGGAAGAACTTGAACAAAGGAACATCACCCTACGCGTGGGCGTGTTCTTCGATGGTACCGGCAACAATCGCTCGAACAGCGAGCAAGCCGCAAACTGCCGTGCCCAAGACGTGAACTTGACGGACATGGGGGAGGATATTCAAGCATTTTGTGAAGAGCATGGTTTCGATAGTAAAGGCAGCGTGCCAGATGATAGTTATGGTAATGATGTAAGCAATATAGCTAGGTTGTATGATTTATATCCGGATGAAAGCGAAAGTGGAATTATAACAAGCGACATAGCTTATTCGAGTGTCTATGTAGAAGGTATAGGAACTAGTAGTGGGGACGAAGATTCAGTTTACTCACAAGGTACGGGTCTAGGGCGGCAAGGAGTATTGTCAAGAGTTGAGAAGGGGCTGCAGAAGATACTAGAGTCTATCAGGCAGTTCATTATTTTGAATGAAAACTGCCTAGTAGGTAAAGTTGAGTTTGATATTTTTGGATTCAGTCGTGGGGCAGCGTCAGCTAGACATTTTGCGAATGAAGTGATGAGGGGGCCGCAAGGTGTATTGGGTCAAGAAATCCCATCTGGACTGGCTGTGTTTTCTGAGTCTTTTGATTGGCGTGTGAAGATTGATGTGTCGATAAATTTCATCGGGTTATTTGATACCGTTGCCGCAATTGCAGATCCATTGGCCGGAGACTTTAGCGGGCATAATGAAATTAATTCAGGCGTGAATCTTCACCTGGCGCCGGATGTGGCGATTAAGGTCGTACAGCTAGTGGCGAGGGATGAACATCGTTACAATTTTTCGCTTAACAGTGCCGGAACGGCAGATATTGTTTTGCCTGGTGCACACTCAGATTTAGGTGGAGGTTATCTTCCCAATTATCGAGAGCGTGTGTTGCTGGCTAAGCCATGGCGAAGTTTTGTTAGTCAGTACACTCCTAAAACATCAGCCCAGAGCTACACGTTAGCTCAGAAGGATATGGCTAAGTTAGAGGTTAAGTTACGTCATTACAAGCTGCATTTGAAACTGCGAACTTGGGAAATACAGGCTAATCAATACGCCAAAGGTGACCGCTCCGAGGGGCGTTATGTGTACGCTGCACCTAGCAGCGACCGCGAAGTGAGTAATGGGTTAGCTTTGGTTTACTTTAGGTTGATGCGTGAATTGGCTATAAAATATGAAGTGCCATTCAATGAAATTGGTCATGATGACCCAAGCTTATTGCTACCAGCAGAGCTTGAGGGTGTCGCTAAAAAGCTTACGACTTACGCGTTAGGCCAATCTTCGGCAACTAATTTAACGAGCGAAGAAATGACACTTCTTTATCGTCGCTATATTCATCTTTCCGCTAATTGGAATGCGGCAAAGGGTTGGAATAGTAGCAGCTTCGACGTGGTTTTTATAAATAGGCCGGCAAATAATTACAAGAGAGCGGTGTATCCAAATGAATAAGGTATTAAATAGCTACAAGAATGGCCTGGTGTCATTCATAATTTTGTTGGCGGCTAGTAATTATGTGGTGGGCGATCAGTCAATGCCATACGACGAATGGCGTCTTGGGTTCTTCGCACCGGACTATATGGAGGTGTGGATCGAAACGGCCGATGTTGTAGATGTTAATAATTTTGTTTTTCGCAGAGCAGGCAGCGGTATCGCCTCTATCAGATATCCGAGGCCATTAGTTACAAAAATACCAGATGATTTTAGTGGGGACCCCAAAGGCTGGCCTGAAAGCCCTGGGTGGGGGAAAGGTAAGTATGTAGCCGGTGCTGCTCTACCAAGGCAAATCTACGTGCGTTGGCAGTCCATGGTAGAGCCGAAAACCTACGAGGCTTATATCAAAATTTCCGAGGCCACTCGGGAAATGATGCGTAATAGCGTAGATGTATTTTGCCCTGCTGACGGCAAAGTAATAACAGACTATAGAAAGGCAATCGTTATTGGCCTTTCTCCTGGTGGTATTGCAAAAGCCTGGGTTGCGGGGCCGTGTGTTAGGTCAGTTGAAATCTCACGTACACAAGCAACTGTTGACCCGCGCGGCCCATATGAGGGTAAATCCAATGGTCATTACAGGCCGCTTACTGACATATCCAAGGCGTACGTCGAGAAGTTTGGCATTCCGTACGAGTCATGGTAGTTGTGCGGGGTGTTATGCACTACACGTATGAACTTTTCAATTGTCGATTAGCTTTGCTCTCCATGCTACTCGTGTTGAGCAGCGGTACCGCATTTAGTAAGCAGACAATGCCTTATGATGCATGGCGTTTAGGATTCTTTGCGCCGGATTATATGGAAGTATGGGTTGAGACAGCTGATGTAGTTGATGTTAATAATCTTGTATTTCGACGAAGTGGCAGTGGTACTGTCGGGCTCCGATATCCAAGGGCATTCAATAATGGGGTTCCTCAGGTGTTTAAAGGTAATCCTAAAGGATGGCCTGAAAGGCCTGGGTGGGGTGCAGGTAAGTATGTGAGAGGTTCTGATTTGCCTAAAAAAATCTATGTTCGCTGGCAGTCTATGGTAGAACCAAAAACTTATGAGGCTTACATCGAGATCCCAGAATCAACTCGGGAGATGATGCGTAACAGTGTAGAGGTGTTCTGCCGTGCTGATGGCAAAGTAATAACAGATTACCGTGAGGCAATTGTAATTGGCCTTGCTCCTGGGGGTATTGCAAAAACTTGGGTCACCGGCCCATGCCTTAAACCTATCGAAGTCTCACGCACGCAAGCCACAGTTGATCCGCGCGGCCCTTACGAAGGTAAGTCCAATGGCCATTACAGGCCGCTCACTGATATATCCAAAGCGTACGTCGAGAAATTTGGCATACCGTACGAATCATGGTAGTTGTGCGGGCTTTCATGCACTGCAAGTGAGAACTTTTTAATTCTCAATTAGCTTTGCTCTCAGTGCTGATCATGTTGAGCAGCTGCGCCGGATTCGTTAGACAATTAGCTAGTCTATGGTGAAGAGCAATAATGAATGGGTCGCGTAATACAACATTGTTTGTGTGGGGAGTTTTTGATTTGCTCTACATCGCCTGGTACTCGATTGAGAGCTTTGTCAGAGGGAATATTCCCTATGTGACCGATATTTCCTCAACCTGGAGATTACTCCCTGATCACGGAGTTGCGGCATACATTTTTGCCTGCGGACAGTGGTTGCTTCAGATATCGCTAATAGTCAGCGCTGTACTCTTGTTGAAGCGGAGCACCCGTTTCATGTGGTTATATTATTTTCAAATACCTTTGCGGTTGGTCTATTACCTACCTTCAGTCTCTATCGTATTAATTGTTATTGGGTTCTTTGGCTCGTTCGGCATTTTCGTGTCCTTGATCCTTCTGGGTGGCTCGGAGATTGTGAAGGTTTACACGTTACGAAAATTTGTGAGTTAAGTAGGTTATGAAGTGTTCAGCTAAGTGGCGGCGGGATTGATCTTAGCAATGTAATCGTAATGGGTCAGAACGCTCCAGTGTATGCCTGCTGAGCTATTAGGGCTCAGCAGGCATCAATTGTTTAAGCCTCTTCTTCCGGTTTTGCCGGCTGTTGGTACCACTTCTCTTTGGGTACCCACTTCTCTTGTGCGGGGTCGCCGAGGTAGTGCGGCGACATAATCTGTACGCCGTACTCGTTGAATACGTCCTGTATGTTGGCGTGCAGTGCGCTCAGCAGTTCAGCGCGTGGGCGTGGCTGGCTGGGCATTGCATGGGCGACCAGACGATATTCCGGGTAGAAGTCTGACAAAGCAGTTTGAAACACCACCGCGCCCGGTACGCTGGATATGCCGGGTGTGCGCGAGGCTGCTTCCAGAAGCATCGCTTCGACCTGGCGCCAAGGGGTGTCGTAGCCGATGGTGACGACGGTATCGACGATGTAGCCTTTGCCGTCTACGGCGCGTGAGTAGTTCTTGGTTACGCCGCCGGTAATCATCGAGTTGGGGATAGTCAGTACTTCACCCAGGCCGGTGCGGATGCGGGTAGTGAACATGCCCATTTCGCTGACGGTGCCTTCGTGATCACCAAAGCGCACATATTCGCCGACGCGGAAGGTGTGCGAATACGTCAGGATCAAACCGGCTGCTGCTTGTCCGACAACGCTGGATGCGCCGAGTGAGATCATCAAACCGACCAGTACCGACAATCCCTTGAATGCCTCTGTACCGGCGCCGGGCAAATACGGGTAGGCCATCGCCAGGGCAAATAACCAGACTGCCAGCGAGGTGAGTTTGGTTGTCGGCGACAGGGTCTCGAAGTTCAGCCAGGTAAAGCTACGCCCAGCAGTTGCCATGCGGGTGAGCAGGCGTTTGGTGAAGTGAGTTGTCGCCCGGGCGAGCATGAAGATGCAAAGCGCAATCCCCAAACCGGGTATGGCGCCGATAACGCCGTGCACAATATAGCCAGCGATATCCAGCAAGTAGGCATTAAGGCTTTCGCCCCACGGGCGCGTGTAGGGAAAGCAGGACAGCACGAAGCTGATCCACTGGTATGTCAGCAGCAATATCAACAGCCAGCGTAAAGCCCAAAATATCCGTGAGATCAGCGGATACAGCTGGCGCGTATCAATCAGCTGGGTCTGGCCAACCTTGAGCGACATGTTATGGCGCTGCAGCAACTTAGGCAGTTGATCCAGCAGTTTGTTGCGCAGCAGCGCGATGCCGTTGAGCAGCAGGATGTAGATCACCGTGGCGGCAGCCGAATAACCCACAGCCTTGAACATGAAGTTCAAATCGCGGCTTTCCTGCGTTTCGCTGATTACCCGCTCCAGTTTGGCGGCGGCCGCTTTGGCCGTTTCCTGGGTAGACAACGGTGTGACGGGGTCAACGTCGCCCGGTGTGACAAAGAATGCCCGGTTGGAGCCCATCAGGATGACGTAGCTTTTTTGGACCTGATCGATGCTCACAGGCAGGTCGGTGTATTCGTCGAGTGCCTCATTGATAGCCGCCACTGCGCGGCGTTGCCGTAGCTGCGGCGTTTCACCGAGTAGCTCGGCGCGGAAGGTGAAGATGGTGCGGTTGGCTATTTTTAAATCGGCGGGTTCAGCATTGGGGTTGATGGTCCCTGATGTGTTGTTTGTCGGCGTTTCATCCTGCGCCCAACTAACTGAAAGTGTCATTACACTGAGACAGGCAAACAGCAAAACCTGAAGCAGATTACGCATGTGAGGCTCCTTACACATCGAAGATCAGGTATTGACCATAAAGTGACTATAGACGTCCGCCATTGAGGGCACTGAGCAGTCCTGTGCGCACAATGCCAGCCGGCGAATCAGCTTGGCATAACTGTATAGCCCAGCATTTGGCTTTTTATGCGTATTGCTGGCCAATTTTTGCCTGTGTCAGGGCCTTTCGCGCTGGTTGAGGCTGTAAATCGTCGCGTAATGATAGTTTGCATTGAGTGCAGGGCCGCTGCTGGGTATAATGACGCGCTTCCAATTTTCCCGTCTGGGAGCCCCCGCCATGCTGCGTATCAGTCAAGAAGCTCTTACCTTCGACGACGTTTTACTTATTCCAGGTTACTCAGAAGTTCTGCCGAAGGATGTGAGCCTCAAGACTCACCTGACCCGTGGAATTGAACTGAATATCCCGTTGTTGTCCGCCGCGATGGACACCGTTACCGAAGCCCGTCTGGCAATTGCCATGGCTCAGGAAGGTGGCATCGGCATCATCCACAAGAACATGACCATCGAGCAGCAAGCTGCCGAAGTGCGCAAGGTCAAGAAGTTCGAGTCGGGTGTGGTTAAAGACCCTATTACTATCGAAGCCAACGCCACTGTGCGTGATCTGCTTGAGCTGACCCGCCAGAACAACATCTCCGGTGTTCCGGTGCTGTCTGACGGCGATCTGGTTGGCATCGTGACTTCCCGCGACGTGCGTTTTGAAACACGCATGGACGCTAAAGTCCACGAAGTGATGACGCCGAAAGAGCGTCTGGTCACTGTTAAAGAAGGCGCCGCTAAAGAAGCGGCCCGCGAGTTGCTGCACAAGCACCGCCTCGAAAAAGTCCTGATTGTCGATGACGCGTTCAAGCTCAAAGGCATGATGACGGTAAAAGACATTGAAAAAGCCAAGGCTTACCCGCTTGCCAGCAAGGATGACCAAGGTCGTCTGCGTGTTGGCGCGGCTGTTGGTACTGGCGCTGAAACCGCTGACCGCGTAACCGCGTTGGCTGCTGCCGGCGTTGACGTGATCATCGTTGATACCGCGCACGGTCACTCCAAAGGCGTGATCGACCGCGTGCGTTGGGTCAAGGAAAGCTTCCCTGATATCCAGGTTATCGGCGGCAACATCGCCACCGGTGCTGCTGCCCTGGCGTTGGTCGAGGCGGGTGCTGACGGCGTTAAGGTCGGTATCGGTCCGGGTTCGATCTGCACCACGCGTATCGTTGCAGGTGTTGGTGTGCCGCAGATTTCTGCCGTTGCCAACGTTGCCGCTGCACTTGAAGGCACAGGCGTGCCATTGATTGCAGACGGTGGCATTCGTTTCTCCGGCGACCTGTCCAAGGCGCTGGTTGCGGGCGCATCCTGCGTGATGATCGGCTCGATGCTGGCGGGTACTGAAGAAGCGCCAGGTGAAGTCGAGTTGTTCCAGGGCCGTTCTTACAAAGCCTACCGCGGCATGGGTTCGCTGGGTGCAATGGGTCAGGCGCAAGGTTCGTCCGACCGTTACTTCCAGGACTCATCCGCAGGTGCCGAGAAATTGGTGCCGGAAGGTATTGAGGGCCGTGTGCCGTACAAGGGCGCTATGGCGGCTATCGTTCATCAGCTGATGGGCGGCCTGCGTGCTTCGATGGGCTACACCGGTTGCGCGACTGTTGATGAGATGCGCACCAAGCCTGAGTTCGTTCGCATTACTGGCGCTGGTATGGCTGAGTCGCACGTTCACGATGTGCAGATCACCAAAGAAGCACCGAACTACCGCGTCGGTTAAAAATCACTTTGCTGCTCGCATGCGCAGGGCGGGTAAGGCGGGGTAAAGCGAGAGGGCGTTGTTTGCTGAGGCAAATAAGCCGTTCGCGCTTTACCCCCTTGCCATACTCGCCAGTGCAGAAGCAGCAAGGTCATTTTTGAAAAGTTTATGAAGTACGGGGCTGAGTTGATCGGCCCTTTGTCATTTGTGCATTCCGCTACGAGAGACGGCTATGGCTCACCCTGATATTCACGCCCATCGCATCCTGATTCTGGATTTCGGCTCCCAGTACACCCAGCTGATCGCACGTCGCGTACGTGAAATCGGGGTTTACTGCGAATTGCACCCGTTCGACATGAGCGATGAAGACATCCGCGCTTTCGCTCCGCGCGGCATCATTCTCGCCGGTGGCCCCGAGTCTGTTCATCAAGAAGGCAGCCCGCGTGCACCGCAGGCTGTTTTCGATCTGGGCGTTCCGGTCTTCGGTATCTGCTACGGCATGCAAACCATGGCCGAGCAACTGGGCGGTAAAGTGCTCGGTTCCGACGTCCGCGAATTCGGCTATGCCCGCGTAGACGTTGTCGGTAAGGCGCGCCTGCTGGACGGCATCGAAGATCATATCGATGACGACGGCGTATTCGGTCTGGACGTGTGGATGAGCCACGGTGACAAAGTCACCAGCATGCCGGAAGGCTTCCACGTTCTGGCCAGCACCCCGAGCTGCCCGATTGCCGCCATGAGCGACGACTCGCGTGGCTACTACGGCGTGCAATTCCACCCAGAAGTGACCCACACCAAGCAAGGCGGCCGCATTCTGTCGCGCTTCGTGCTGGAAATCGCCGGTTGTGAAGCCCTGTGGACTCCGTCGAACATCGTTGAAGATGCCATCGCCACGGTTCGTGCTCAGGTGGGTGACGCCAACGTATTGCTCGGCCTTTCGGGCGGTGTCGATTCCTCCGTGGTTGCCGCGCTGTTGCACAAGGCAATTGGCGACCAGCTGACTTGCGTGTTTGTCGATAACGGTTTGCTGCGCCTGCACGAAGGCGAGCAAGTGATGGCCATGTTCGCCGAGAACATGGGCGTCAAGGTAATCCGCGCCAACGCTGAAAAGCAGTTCCTGGATAACCTGGCTGGCGAAGCCGATCCGGAGAAAAAGCGCAAAATCATTGGTCGCACCTTCATCGACGTGTTCGATGCCGAAGCCTCGAAGCTGGAAAACATCAAGTTCCTCGCGCAAGGCACCATTTACCCGGACGTGATCGAGTCTGCTGGCGCTAAAACCGGCAAGGCACACGTTATCAAGTCGCACCACAACGTTGGTGGCCTGCCTGAGGAAATGAACCTCAAACTGGTCGAGCCGCTGCGTGAACTGTTCAAGGACGAAGTGCGTCGCATCGGTCTTGAGCTGGGTCTGCCGTACGACATGGTTTACCGTCACCCATTCCCGGGCCCGGGTCTGGGCGTGCGGATTCTCGGTGAAGTGAAGAAGGAATACGCCGACCTGCTGCGTCGTGCCGACCATATCTTCATCGAAGAGCTGCGCAACTTCGACTGGTACCACAAGACCAGCCAGGCATTCGTGGTGTTCCAGCCGGTCAAGTCGGTTGGCGTCGTCGGTGACGGTCGTCGTTATGCATGGGTTGTTGCACTGCGCGCTGTAGAAACCATTGACTTCATGACCGCTCGCTGGGCGCACCTGCCTTACGAGCTGCTGGAGAAGGTCAGCAACCGCATCATCAACGAGATCGAAGGCATCTCCCGCGTCACTTACGACGTGTCGAGCAAGCCACCGGCAACGATCGAGTGGGAATAACGGTTGGCTAGTGCGCTAGCCTGACGTTACCCGAACCCGCGAATAACCAGCCTTGCAGCTGCTCATTCGCGGGTTTTTTATTGCCTGCACAGTCCGGCGTTTGGCCCGCGCCGGCTGTACGCTCTTAACTCTCAGTGGCTGAGAGAGCTGCGCGGTTCCTGCACTTCAGCGGTGCGACACAGTGGCGCTGATGGCGGGCGTTGTTGTGGTCGTTAACCCGGATCGTTGCGTGTTAAAATATTCTCATTCCGCTATTCACAGAGTCATCAGCTGAGAGGCTGATGCCGCAGCCTTTATGACATTAGCCGTTTCCCGCAGAGGAGGCGCTGGTAACCGTCGCCTGATGGGCTCATGAATGTTGGCTAAAGGAGTCCATTTACATGTCGTTCACGCGTAGACAAATTCTCGCCGGGCTGGCTGGCTTAACCGTCGTTGGCCTGGGTGCCGGTGGTGCACGTTATTGGCTGGGCCGCCCGTTTGATCGCAAGACCCACGATTACGAGTTGATCGCCGCGCCCTTCGACATGGAGCTGGTTCCCGGCCATAAAACCCCGGTGTGGGGCTTTGGCCCGCAAGCGCCGGGCACCGAGATTCGTTGCCGTCAGGGCGATCTGTTGCGTGTGCGCTTTATCAACAAGCTGCCGGAACAAACCACGATTCACTGGCACGGCATGCGCATCCCGCTGGAAATGGATGGCGTGCCTTATGTATCGCAATTGCCGGTACTGCCAGGTGAGTATTTCGACTATCAGTTCGTCCCGCCCGATGCCGGTAGCTACTGGTATCACCCACATCTGGCCAGTTCCAAGCAGCTGGGGCGCGGATTGGTCGGGCCGTTGATCATTGATGAACGCGAGCCGACCGGCTTTGCGCATGAGCGCACACTGAGCCTGAAAACCTGGAATGTTGATGAAGAGGGCGCATTCACCCCGTTCAGCATTCCCCGTGAAGCGGCGCGCGCCGGCACACGGGGGCGGCTGTCGACAATCAATGGTGTGCCGCGTCCGGTGATCGAGCTACCTGCCGGGCAGGTGGTTCGCCTGCGGCTGATTAACGTCGACAGCACCATGACCTACCGTATAAACCTGCCCGGCGCCGAGTCGCGGATTTATGCGCTCGACGGTAATCCGATCGAGCCGCGTGATCTGGGCAAGGAATACTGGTTGGGCGCGGGAATGCGGCTCGATCTGGCGCTCAAGGTTCCGGCAGAGGGCACCGAGTTGTCACTGCGTAACGGGCCGTTGCGTTTGGCGACAATCAAGAGTGTTGCCAGCACTGATGCGCCAGCAGAGTGGCCGCCAGCATTGCCAGCCAATCCTGTGGCCGAGCCCGACCTGGCCAAGGCTGAAACCATCAAGTTCAACTTTGAATGGGCGGCGGCATTAGCAGACCCGAATCAGGCGGGGCCAGCTCAGTATTGGCAGATCAACGGCCAGGCCTGGGATATCAATGACAAAACCTGTGCGGATCGGCCAATCGCCACGTTGAAGCTGGGCAATCACTACATTTTCGAGCTGCGCAATATGGCGCAATACCTGCACCCGGTGCATTTGCACGGCATGAGTTTCAAGGTGATCAGCTCCGACCGCAAGAAAATCATCCCGTACTTCACCGATACCTACCTGCTCGGCAAGAACGAGACGGCGCGCATCGCCTTTGTCGCCGATAATCCTGGGGTGTGGATGTTCCACTGCCATGTGATTGATCACATGGAAACAGGCCTTATGGCGGCGATAAAGGTAGCCTGATGCGTCCGGTTAAAATCATTGATCGCACTCGCGATGCCCACTTCATGCGTGAAGCGCTGGCGCTGGCCAGTCAGGGCGCTGCGGTCGGTGAAGTGCCGGTCGGCGCGGTGCTGGTTCAGGATGGCGAGATTGTCGGGCGTGGCTTCAATTGCCCGATTACCACCCATGATCCCAGCGCCCATGCCGAGATGGTGGCGATTCGTGATGCGGCTTTGCAGCTGACTAACTACCGCCTGCCGGGTAGCACCTTATACGTGACGCTTGAGCCGTGCAGCATGTGTGCAGGGCTGATTGTTCATTCGCGCATTGAGCGGGTTGTATATGGTGCAACCGAGCCCAAAGCCGGTGTGGCCATCAGCCGTGGCGAGTTCTTCAATCAGACGTTTCTAAATCACCGCGTGATGATTGAGGGCGGCGTGCTGGCAGATGAGTGCGGCGCGGTGCTCACCGAATTCTTTCGTGCGCGGCGGGCCAGCAAAGGCCAGTAATAAGCCTTCGAGGTTGCAGCTAAGTGGCTTTGGATAGCGTGCTTAGAGCGGCGAGGTTTCTTTCTTCAGGTTGTTCTTGTCGATGCCGGGCACGTGGATATTGCTGTCGACGACCTGGCTGTCTTCCAGCTGTGGCTGAGTTACCCAGGTGAGAATGTCGTAGTAGCGACGGATGTTGCGCACAAAGTGCACCGGCTCACCGCCGCGGGCATAGCCATAGCGGGTTTTACTGAACCACTTCTTTTGCGACAACCGCGGCAGAATCTTCTGCACATCGAGCCATTTGTTCGGGTCGAGGCCTTCGGCCTGGGTCAGCTTGCGCGCATCTTCAAGGTGCCCGCCGCCGACGTTGTAAGCCGCCAGCGCAAACCATGTGCGATCCGGCTCTTTAATGCTGTCTGGCAGGCCTGCCTTAACCTTGACGATGTATTTGGCGCCGCCCTGAATACTCTGCTTGGGGTCGAGTCGGTTGGACACGCCCATTGCCTGCGCCGTGCGCAAGGTCAGCATCATCAGCCCGCGCACGCCGGTTTTCGAGGTGGCCGTGGGCTGCCAGAGTGATTCCTGATAACCCATTGCCGCGAGCAAGCGCCAGTCCAGCGAGTGATTCTTACCGGCATCGCGGAAGAATTGCTCGTAACGTGGGAGGCGATTTTGCAGGTGTTGAGCAAAGGTGTAGGCGCCAACGTAGCCAAGTACATCAACGTGGCCGTAGTAGCGGTCTTTCAGGCGTTTCAGGCTGCCGTTCTCGTTGGCGCGCTGGAGGAAGGCGTTCATCTCATCAAGCAGGCTGTGGTCTTCACCGCCGGGCACGGCCCAGCTCAAACCCAGTTCGTCGCCAAGGTCGAAGGCCACGCGAACGTTGGGGAAGTACACCTGATTCATCGACAGCTCATTTGAGTCGACCAGAGTCAGGTCGATCTGGCCTTCATCGACCATGCGCAGCAAGTCGACCACTTCCACATCGGAAGACTCTTCGTAGGCGAGCATGGGGTACTGGACTTTGAGCATGGCCAGCTGGTTGGCGTGACTGCTGCCTTTAAGCACCATGATTTTCTTGCCGATCAAATCTTCGGGGCGAGTAGGGCGGCGATTACCATGGCGGTAGATAACTTGCGGGGTGACCTGCAAATAAGGCTTGGAGAATTGAAACTCGCTTTTGCGGTCCGCGCTGGAGGTCAGGCCAGCCGCCGCTAAAGAGGGGCCATCCGGTGCCTTTAGTCGGGAAAATAGTTCGTCGAGGTTGTCAGCGGTCTGAATTTCCAGCTTGACCTTGAGGTCAGCCGCAAAGCGTTTAACCAGTTCGTACTCAAAGCCGGTTTCGCCGTTGCGGTCCTGGAAGTAGGTGGCCGGGCTGTTGCGGGTGATCACGCGCAGGACTCCCTCCGTCTGCACACGCTCTAGTGCGCTCGGAGGTTTTTGTTCCTCGGCGCAACCACTGAGCTGCAGAAGGATACCGATCACTGCCACCCAGAAGGTGCAGTGCTTGCGGATCACAGATTGGGCAAACATCCATGCAGTATACGCAAAGCTTGCACCTCGCCATATCTCGACAGCGTTCTGCTTCTCTGCTAACAGAGGTAGTTATCGTTTCGGAGCAGTCAACGGGTGCCGTTATCGGCGCTTTACGCTAGAATGCACGGCCTCAAAGTACACCCCCTTCCCAGAGGCTGTCTCCGATGTTGATCTTGCGCGGCGCTCCCGCCCTTTCTGCTTTCCGCCACGGTAAATTGCTTGAGCTTTTAACCAGCAAAGTACCCGCTGTTACTGGGCTGTACGCCGAGTTTGCGCATTTTGCCGATGTTACCGGTGTGCTCACCGCTGACGAAGAGCAAGTGCTCGCTCGCCTGCTTAAATACGGCCCTAGCGTGCCGGTTCAGGAGCCCTCTGGGCGGCTTTTCCTCAGCGTGCCACGTTTTGGTACGATTTCACCCTGGTCGAGCAAGGCCAGTGACATTGCCCACAACTGTGGTTTGGCCAAGATTCAGCGCCTTGAGCGCGGTATTGCCTACTACGTGAGTGGCGAGCTGGATGCGGCTCAGGCGCAGGTTGTAGAGAGCTTGCTGCACGACCGCATGACCCAGTTAGTGCTGGACAACCTGCAAGACGCCGCCGCGCTGTTCAGCCACGCGTCGCCAAAACCACTGACGGTGGTAGACATTCTGACCGGCGGTCGTGCTGCGCTTGAGCAGGCTAACGTCGAGCTGGGTCTGGCGCTCGCGGAAGACGAGATCGATTACCTGGTGACCAGCTTCACAGGTCTTGGTCGCAATCCGCACGACATCGAACTGATGATGTTCGCACAGGCCAACTCCGAGCATTGCCGTCACAAAATTTTCAACGCCAGTTGGGATATCGACGGTCAGGCTCAGGAAAAATCCCTGTTCGGCATGATCAAGAACACCTATCAGATGCACAACGAAGGTGTGTTGTCGGCCTATAAAGACAACGCCGCCGTTATCGTTGGCAGCACGGCAGGGCGCTTCTTCCCGAACCCAGAGACCCGTCAGTACGCCGCTGTTAATGAGCCGGTGCACATTCTGATGAAGGTCGAAACGCACAACCACCCAACCGCGATTGCCCCGTTCCCGGGCGCATCGACCGGTTCTGGCGGTGAAATTCGCGACGAAGGCGCAACCGGTCGCGGTGCTAAGCCGAAAGCCGGTCTGACCGGTTTCACCGTATCCAACCTGCAAATTCCGGGTTTCGAGCAGCCGTGGGAAGTGCCTTACGGCAAGCCTGAGCGCATCGTGACTGCGTTGGATATCATGATTGAAGGCCCGTTGGGCGGCGCTGCATTCAACAACGAATTTGGTCGTCCGGCGCTGACCGGTTACTTCCGTACCTTCGAGCAGCAGATCAGCACCCCGCACGGCGATGAAGTGCGCGGCTACCACAAGCCGATCATGCTCGCGGGCGGCATGGGCAACATCCGTGAAGATCACGTGCAGAAAGCCGAAATCACTGTCGGCTCCAAGCTGATCGTGTTGGGCGGCCCGGCCATGCTTATCGGTCTGGGCGGCGGTGCAGCCTCGTCGATGGCCACCGGCACCAGTTCTGCCGACCTCGACTTCGCCTCCGTACAGCGTGAAAACCCTGAAATGGAGCGTCGTTGCCAGGAAGTTATCGACCGCTGCTGGCAGTTGGGCGACAACAACCCAATCAGCTTCATTCACGACGTTGGCGCGGGCGGTCTGTCCAACGCCTTCCCGGAGCTGGTAAACGATGCCGGCCGTGGCGGTCGTTTCGACCTGCGCGCTGTGCCTAACGATGAGCCGGGCATGGCCCCGCTGGAAATCTGGTGCAACGAGTCGCAAGAGCGTTATGTACTGGCCGTTGATGCCAAGGATTTCGAGCGTTTCAAAGCTATTTGTGAGCGTGAGCGTTGCCCGTTTGCGGTCGTCGGTGAGGCCACCGAAGAGCAGCACCTGACCGTTGCCGACTCGCACTTCGACAACAACGCCGTCGACATGCCGCTTAACGTACTTCTTGGCAAAGCGCCGCGCATGCACCGCGAAGCCACCCGCGAAGCTGAATTGGGCGATGATTTCGATCCGGCCAAGGTTGAGCTGAGCGAAGCCATCAGCCGTGTGCTGCGTCATCCGGCTGTTGCCAGCAAGAACTTCCTGATCACCATTGGTGACCGCACCATTACCGGTCTGGTTGCACGCGACCAGATGGTCGGGCCGTGGCAGGTTCCGGTAGCTGACTGCGCCGTAACCGCCACCAGCTTCGACGCCTACACCGGTGAAGCCATGGCCATGGGTGAGCGTACGCCGCTGGCACTGCTGGATGCGCCGGCATCGGGCCGTATGGCCATTGGTGAAACCCTGACCAACATGGCTTGTGCGAAGATCGGCAAGATCTCCGACATCAAGCTCTCGGCTAACTGGATGGCCGCTGCCGGTCACCCGGGTGAAGATGCGCGTCTGTACGACACCGTTAAAGCGGTGGGCATGGAATTGTGTCCTGAGCTGGGCATTACCATTCCAGTGGGCAAAGACTCGATGTCGATGAAGACCCGCTGGCAGGATGACGGCGCTGAGAAGAGCGTGACATCGCCAATGTCGCTGATTGTTACAGGCTTCGCGCCGGTCACTGATATTCGCCAGACCCTGACGCCTGAGCTGCGCATGGATCGCGGTGAAACCGACCTGATCCTGATCGATCTGGGCCGTGGCCAGAACCGTATGGGCGCCTCAATTCTGGCGCAGGTATACGGCAAGATGGGCAAGCAGGCGCCAGACGTTGATGATGCTGAAGACCTCAAGGCATTCTTTGCGGTCATGCAGGGTCTCAATCGCGACAACTTGCTGTTGTCTTATCACGACCGTTCCGACGGCGGCCTGTTGGCCACTGTGCTGGAAATGGCCTTTGCTGGCCATTGCGGCCTGAACCTGCAGCTCGATGCGCTCGCGCAAAACCTTGATGAAGTAGCCGGCGTGCTGTTCAACGAGGAGCTGGGTGCGGTGATTCAGGTGCACCAGGACGTTACCGCTGAAGTGCTCTCGCAGTTCAGTGCCGCGGGCCTCGCCGATTGCGTCTCGGTGATCGGCCAGCCGGTAAACAACGGTGAAGTGCTGATCAGCTATCACGGCGAGAAGGTATTCACTGGCGAGCGCCGCATGTTGCAGCGCGAGTGGTCGTCTACCAGCTACCAGATCCAGCGTCTGCGTGATAACGCCGAATGCGCCGATCAGGAATTCGACGCGCTGCTTGAAGAAGACAATCCAGGCCTGAGCGCCAAGCTTGGCTTTGATGTGAACGAAAACATCAGCGCGCCTTACATCAAGAAAGGCCTGCGCCCGCAAATTGCGGTGCTGCGCGAGCAGGGTGTTAACGGTCAGGTCGAAATGGCCGCTGCATTTGACCGCGCCGGCTTCAACGCGATTGACGTGCACATGAGCGATATCCTCAGCGGCCGCGTCAGTCTTGAGCAGTTCAAAGGCATGGTTGCCTGCGGCGGTTTCTCTTACGGTGACGTATTGGGCGCCGGTGAAGGCTGGGCTAAGTCGATTCTGTTCAACAGCCGTGCGCGTGACCAGTTCAGCGCCTTCTTTGATCGTAAAGACAGCTTCTCGCTGGGCGTGTGCAACGGTTGCCAGATGTTGTCCAACCTGCACGAACTGATTCCGGGCAGTGAATTCTGGCCGCACTTCGTGCGTAACCGCTCCGAGCAGTTCGAGGCACGCGTTGCCATGGTTCAGGTTCAGGAGTCGGCTTCGATCTTCCTGCAGGGCATGGCCGGTTCGCGCATGCCAATCGCCATCGCTCACGGTGAAGGTCATGCCGAGTTCGAAAGCGAAGAAGCATTGCTGGAAGCGGATCTGTCCGGTTGCGTGGCCATGCGTTTCGTCGACAACCACGGCAAGGTCACCGAAAACTATCCGGCCAACCCGAACGGTTCGCCACGCGGTATTACCGGTCTGACCAGCCGCGACGGTCGCGTCACGATCATGATGCCGCACCCGGAGCGTGTGTTCCGCGCCGTGCAGAACTCGTGGGCCCCGGATGAGTGGAATGAAGACGGTGCCTGGCTGCGCATGTTCCGTAATGCCCGTGTCTGGGCGGATTGATCATGCGGATGCGGGCTCATGGCTGATGAGCCCGCATTGATTCTGCCAGAGGTTCGTCGGGTTAGCCCCGGCGAACCTTTGTTGCTTTGCCGTTGCGAGCATTCGCTGCAACGTCCCGATTGTCCTTCTGGCTGCGCTCGTGGCCTCACTGTAAATCCTGCGCGTGAACAGCTCCTGCTGTTGTGCCGTTGTGGGCGCTCGAAACGATTGCCGTTCTGTGATGGCAGCCATGTGCCGCCGGTAAGTTCGATGGCCGAGCGGTGGCAGCGGTTTATTCGCAGAAATTGAGAGGCAGTCGAGCTTGCAGGGCTGAACAAGCGGCTGCGAATCGGGTCTCATGTTGAGCCAGTACGGAGATTGCTGTCGTAGCTGAGCATGCAGACGTTGGAGAATTCGCATGTACAAATTGTGCTTCTATGTGCCCGAGAACCATCTTGAACCCGTCAAACAGGCGGTGTTCAACGCCGGTGGCGGACGTATCGGCAACTACCAGCACTGTGCCTGGCAGGTGTTCGGGCAGGGGCAGTTTCAGCCATTGCCTGGCAGCCAACCATTCATAGGCACGGCGGGTGCGCTGGAGCGGGTGGATGAGTGGAAGGTCGAACTGGTCGTGGCCGATGAATCTATTCATCAGGTCGTGGCGGCGCTCAAGGCCGCGCATCCGTATGAGACGCCTGCCTTTGATGTGTGGCGGTTGTCGGACATGCAGTTTTGAGGCATAAAGAATGGCGCTCCCGGCGCCATTTTTGTTTGCAGCGAGAGCGGCTTAAGGCCGGATCTCAATCAGCGTGCCGTCTTTCACCAGCGACCAGACTTCGCGCATGTCCGGGTTGGTCATGGCGATACAGCCGTTGGTCCAGTCCAGCGTATTGAAGAACCATTCCGGGTATTCGGCGTCGAGCGGGGTGCCGTGAATCATGATCATGCCGCCCGGCTTGGTGCCCTTGTTGCGCGCAGTGGCCATGTCCCGTGCGTTGGGATAGGAGATGTGCATCGACAAGTTGAAGTTATCGCTGGTCTTGCGCCAATCCACCCAGTAAATACCTTCCGGCGTGCGCTGGTCGCCTTCGCGCTCCTTATGCCCGGTCGGTACTTTGCCCAAGGATATGCGGTAAGACTTGAATGGCTTGCCGTGGCTGATGAGCTGTAGCTTGCGCTCGGATTTGACCACCAGAATCTTGTCGACCCGGGGTGCAGGAGAAGCTTGCGGGGGCTGCGGGTTGGCGTTAGCCAGAACGCTGAGCGATAGACACAGTAGGGCGAACAACCAACGCATCAGAGCATAATCCCGCAGATCAAAAGGCTTTTTTGTAATGCGCACGCAGCGCATCAAGGGGTTCGTTACGCACCGGATAGGCATCATGCCGACGGTCCGCAAAGTAACATTCTAAGGTACGGCCAACCGTCGGGAAAGCCAGCTCTGACCAAGGGATCTCATGTTCATGAAAAAGCTGCACTTCCAGGCTCTCGATTCCGGCTGCAAAATCGAGGTCGGCGAGCTGCGCGCGAAAGAACATGTATACCTGATTTATATGCGGCAGGTCATACACCGTGTACAGCTCCAGACCGCTTACGCGCGCGAAGGCTTCCTCATTGGTCTCGCGGGCAGCGGCTTCCTCCAGTGTTTCACCGTTCTCCATAAAGCCTGCAGGCAGCGTCCAATAGCCTACGCGCGGCTCAATGGCGCGGCGGCAGAGTAGAACCTGCTCACCCCAGATCGGCACGCACCCCGCCACGATGCGTGGGTTCTCATAATGAATGGTTGCGCAATGGCTGCAGACAAACCGCAGGCGGTTGTCGCCTTCGGGAATGCGCTGAGTTACGGGTGCGCCACAGAGGCTGCAAAACTTCATGCTGGAATCTCCTGCCAAGCCTCTATCTTGGCGCGATATCAGGTGCGTCGGCAAGCTATGCGGTTGCGGCATTTTCAACCATCAGTGCCGGTGATCCGCTTGCCGGGGCTTGGGCGTCGGGATATTTCATGCAATCATCGCGGCAGAAGAAAAAGTCGAGATTCAACATGCAGGACGATTTACTGCAACGTGTACGCGATTACCGCCCACGCACGATGGTGGCGGATCAGGGGTTTCCCGAAGCGGCAGTTCTGGTGCCGATCACCCGTAGTGATGACCCCGAAGTGGTGCTGACTTTACGCGCCAGCGGCTTGTCGACGCATGGCGGCGAAGTCGCCTTCCCGGGTGGCCGTCGTGACCCGGAAGACCGCGACCTCATCGACACCGCCTTGCGCGAGGCCGAAGAAGAAATTGGCCTGCCGCCAGGGTTGGTCGAAGTTATTGGCCCGCTGAGTACACTGGTTTCCCGTCACGGTATTCAAGTCACCCCGTATGTGGCGGTGGTGCCGGACTTCGTCGAATACGTGGCCAATGACGACGAAATCGCTGCCGTATTCTCGGTGCCGCTGGCGTTCTTTCGTGACGACCCGCGTGAAGTGACGCATCGCATCGATTATCTCGGCCAGAGTTGGTACGTGCCGAGCTACCGATTTGGCGAATTCAAAATATGGGGGCTCACCGCAATAATGGTGGTCGAGCTGGTCAATCTGATCTTCGACGCTGGCATCGACATGCAGCGCCCACCCGAGCACTTTATCAAGCTCAGTTGAGCATTGAGGGACCCTTATGAAATACCGTTTAGGTACTGCCAGTGTCGATGCGCACCCGGAGAGCTGGGTGGCGCCGAATGCAACGCTGGTGGGCAAGGTCAAGCTTGAGCCCGGCGCCAGCGTCTGGTTCAACACTGTTCTGCGCGGCGATAACGAGCTGATTCATATCGGTGAAAACAGCAATGTTCAGGATGGCACCGTGATCCACACCGACATGGGCTTTCCGTTGACGCTGGGTAAAGGCGTCACTATCGGCCATAAAGTCATGCTGCACGGCTGCACGGTAGACGATTACAGCCTGATCGGCATCAACGCCGTGGTGCTGAATGGCGCTAAAATCGGTAAATACTGCATCATCGGCGCCAATAGCCTGATACCAGAAGGCAAGGTGATTCCCGACGGCTCGCTGGTAATGGGGTCGCCCGGCAAAGTGGTGCGTGAGCTGACCGACGCGCAGAAGAAAATGCTTGAAGCCAGCGCGGCCCATTACGTGCACAACGCCCAGCGTTATGCCAAGGAGCTTGCTGAGCAAGACGATTGATGAACATTGAGAAACCGGTTAAATCGCCTTGCGTGCACATCTGTGCGCTCGACGATGACGATGTGTGTACCGGCTGCCAGCGCAGCATGAGTGAAATCGTGCGCTGGAGCCGTATGGAGAACGAAGAGCGTCGCCAAGTGCTGGTGTTGTGTGACCAGCGCGCCCGCGAAAAAGGCCTGATGCTCTGATTGCTGCTTTGAACGGCTCGTTTGCGTGGGCTTGCGGCGTCTGTAAATCGCGTCTATTGCCCAGCCTTTAACAGTTGTCTTACCTATTTGCCTGTACTGAATAGCTCAAGGATTATCTATGCCCCGTATCGGAACCCCTTTGTCGCCCAGCGCGACGCGTGTATTGCTCTGCGGCTCGGGTGAGCTGGGTAAAGAGGTGGTTATCGAGTTGCAGCGCCTGGGCGTTGAAGTGATTGCGGTGGATCGCTACGCCAACGCGCCGGCGATGCAGGTTGCGCACCGCAGCCATGTGGTGAACATGCTCGATGGCGATGCGCTGCGCGCGATCATTGAACAGGAAAAGCCGCATTACATCGTTCCGGAAATCGAAGCGATTGCCACGGCGACGCTGGCCGAGCTGGAAACCGAAGGCTACACGGTCATCCCGAGTGCGCGCGCTGCGCAGCTGACGATGAACCGCGAAGGCATTCGTCGTCTGGCGGCTGAAGAGCTGGGTCTGCCAACCTCGCCGTATCAATTTGCCGATTCCTTCGAGACCTTTGAGGCAGCTGTTTCGGCGATTGGTTTTCCGTGTGTGGTCAAGCCAATCATGAGCTCGTCGGGTAAAGGCCAATCGGTGCTCAAGAGCGCTGCCGATGTGCAGGCCGCCTGGGATTATGCGCAGGCCGGTGGGCGTGCTGGCAAAGGTCGGGTGATCGTTGAAGGCTTTATCGACTTTGACTATGAAATCGCTCTGCTGACTGTTCGCCACGTTGGTGGCACCACGTTCTGTGCGCCTGTTGGTCACCGTCAGGAGAAAGGCGATTATCAGGAGTCCTGGCAGCCACAGGCGATGAGCCCGAAGGCGCAGGCTGAAGCCGAGCGCATTGCGCTGGCAGTGACCGAGGCATTGGGCGGTCGCGGCCTGTTCGGCGTTGAGCTGTTCGTTAAGGGTGATCAGGTGTGGTTCTGCGAAATCTCGCCGCGCCCGCATGACACCGGCATGGTCACGCTGATCTCGCAGGATTTGTCTGAGTTTGCCCTGCACGCGCGGGCGATCCTCGGCCTGCCAATTCCGCACATTCGCCAACTTGGGCCTTCGGCTTCGGCAGTTTTGCTGGTTGAGGGTGAGTCGCAAGAGGTGAGCTTTGGCAACCTTGCAGCGGCCCTTGCTGAGCCCGATACCGCCTTGCGCCTGTTTGGCAAGCCACAAGTCAGCGGCCAGCGTCGCATGGGCGTGGCGCTCGCACGCGACGAGTCGCTGGAAGCTGCCCGGGCTAAAGCTACGCGCGCTGCGCAGGCGATTAACGTCGAGCTATGAGCGCGGCGTTAGCATCGGCGTGGTGGTTGCTGGTGCTGGCGTTATCGCCGGTGGTGCTGCCAATGGCAGTGCTGACCCGGCGCAAGGCCTTGCGCCTGATGCCGGCTGCAGGCGAGCAGGCAGGCTTGGCAGGCGCTGCATTGGCTGGCGAGCCACTGCGTTTACTGGTGCTGGGTGAGTCGACAGCGGTCGGCGTGGGCGTTAGCTGCATGCAGTTGGCTCTGGCCGGGCAGTTGGCGGGGGCGATGAGCCAGCGCTTCAGCCGGCCCGTTGCGTGGCAAGTGTGCGGCGAAAACGGCATAACCGCAGCAAAGTTGCATCAGCGATATGTATCGCAGCGAATGTTGTCGCAGGGAGCCCTGCCGCAGCGGGTGACGACGCCAGCAGCAGGGCCGCATGATCTGGTGGTCGTGCTGCTGGGCGTTAACGACACCACGCATTTAAGCAGCCTGAAGCGCTGGCAGGCCTCGCTACAGCAGATTGTTCACAGCCTGCAGCACCATGCACAAACCACGGCCGATCGCGTCGTGTTCAGCGGTGTACCGCCTTTGCAGCACTTCACCGCGTTGCCCTGGCTATTCCGGCGTTTACTGGGGTTACGAGCCGCGATGCTGGATCGCGCTATGCGTGAGTCCGCTACGGCGACTGGGGCGCAGTATCTGGCATTGGATATGGATTTTGCTGCACATCTGATGGCGGTGGATGGTTACCACCCATCAGCAGCAGGCTATCGCCTCTGGGCGGATAACCTGCTGCTGGGTATCAGGCTTCAGCCTCAGGGCTCTCAGGCGTAGCTTCGGCAAGCCAGACCTTAACGCTTTTCACCCGGTTCTCGGACGATTGCAGGATTTCCAGGCGGTATTGGCCGATTTTAAGGCATACCGAGCAGTCCGGAATGCTTTCCAGTGCTTCGGTAATCAGGCCATTAAGGGTTTTTGGCCCTTCGCAGGGCAAGCCCCAGCCGAGCGCCTTGTTGACCTCGCGGATGTACGCCGAGCCATCGATAACGTGGGTGCCGTCGTCCTGCGGATGGATGTCCGGGCTGCGCAGAATATTCTGGTTGCTGAAGTCGCCGACAATCTCTTCGAGAATGTCTTCAAGGGTGACCACGCCCAGCACGTCGCCATACTCGTCAACCACAACGCCCATGCGGTGTTTCTGCTTCTGGAAGTTGATTAGCTGGGTCGACAGCGGGGTGCTTTCCGGAACGAAATAGGGCTCGGTGCAGGCGCTCAACAGCGCCTCCTTGGTCAGCTCGTTGCTGGTGAGCAGGCGCGCAATCTGACGGATGTGCACCACGCCTTCAATTTGATTGATGTCGTTGCGAAATACCGGCAAGCGCGTGTGCGTGGTGTTGGTGAGCTGCTGGATGAGCAGCTCAAGGTCGTCATCAAGGTTGATGCCGGTGACCTCGTTACGCGGGATCATGATGTCGTTAACCGTCACGCGCTCCAGGTCGAGAATACCCAGCAGCATGTTCTGGCGGTTCTTCGGCAGTTCATGCCCGGACTCGCGCACCACGCTGCGCAATTCTTCAGTCGTAAGGCTGTCGGTGCCCTGATTGGCCGGATCTACGCCAAACAGTCGCAGCAGGTGGTTGCTGACCCAGCTCAGGGCAATTACCAGCGGGTAAAAAATCTTCAGCAAAATGGTCAGCGGCATGCTGAATGGGTAAGCGACGCGCTCCGGATGCAGGGCGGCGAGGGTTTTCGGGGTGATTTCGCCGAAGATCAGCAGTGCCAGCGTCAGGCCGATGGTGGCGATAGCAATGCCTGCTTCGCCATACAACTTGATAGCCAGTACCGTGGCAATCGATGAGGCCAGAATATTGACGAAGTTGTTACCAATGAGGATGGTGCCGAGCAGGTGGTCGGGACGGTTGAGCAGGGCGGTTACGCGCTTGGCGCCACGGTGGCCCTCTTTAGCCCGATGCCTCAGACGATAGCGGTTGAGGCTGAGAATGCCGGTTTCAGAACTTGAAAAGAAAGCCGAGCACGCCAGCAAGAAGATGAGGATGCCAAGCAAAAAGCCGGGAGGCAGATCGTTCACTGTAGTGGCCTAGATATGCAGGATGAATTCGCGAACCAGTTTGCTGCCGAAATACGCCAGCATCAGCAGGCAGAAGCCTGCGAGCGTCCAGCGTATTGCTTTGTGGCCGCGCCAGCCAAGCTGATGGCGGCCCCACAACAGCACAGCGAACACCACCCAGGCGAAGCAAGACAGTATGGTCTTGTGTACCAGGTGCTGGGCAAACAGATTGTCGATGAACAGTGCGCCAGAGATCAGGGCCAGCGATAGCATGCCCATGCCTGCCCAGAGAAAGCCGAACAGCAGGCTCTCCATGGTTTGCAGTGGCGGGAAGTTCTTGATCAGACCTGTCGGGTGTTTGTGTTTCAGTTGGTGGTCTTGCATGAGCACCAACAGCGACTGGAACACGGCAATGGTGAGCATGCCGTAAGCCAGAATCGACAGCAGGATATGCGCGATGATGCCCGGCTCTTCATCAATTGGCTGAATGGTGCCGCTGGGCATGAATTGCGCAAACAGCACGGTTACGCACCCCAGCGGGTACAAAAACAGCAGAAGATTTTCCACCGGAATGCGCGAGCAGGCCAATAGCGTGATGGCGATCACGGCGAAGGCGATCAGGCTGCCGGCATTGAACAGGTCGAGCGCAAGGCCCGCCGGGTGATGCATCTGTATATAGAGGCTGCCGCCGTGGAAGCACAAGGCGATGACGCCGAGCATTTTCAGCAGGCGTGTGTTGGGGCGCTTGCCCTGTTTCAGGCTCAGGCCTTGGTAGGCGGCGGCGCCTGCATACAAGCAGATAGCAACGAGGCTAGGTAGCAGAGGGTGCATAATTCCTGTTAGGACAATCCCTAAAGGCGCTGAGTGTGGCACACAAAGGATCGTTCACGAAAGACCACTGGCGGTGTCAGTGTTGCAGACAGTTGGTTATAATCGCCGGCTAGTTGCAAGCCCAGCCTCGGTTCAGCGGAACCTGAAAGGAACGAGCATGTTCGAAAATTTAACTGACCGCCTCTCGCTAACGCTGCGAAATGTCACTGGCAAAGCCAAGCTGACAGAAGACAATATCAAGCACACCCTGCGTGAAGTGCGCATGGCGTTGCTCGAAGCCGACGTTGCGTTGCCGGTGGTTAAAGACTTCGTCAATCGCATTCGTGATCGCGCGGTCGGCACCGAAGTATCGAAAAGTCTGACCCCGGGTCAGGCGTTCGTGAAGATCGTTCAGGCTGAGCTTGAGTCGATCATGGGGGCCGCCAACGAAGATCTGGCCCTTAATGTCACGCCGCCGGCCGTCGTTTTGATGGCAGGTCTGCAGGGTGCGGGTAAAACCACCACTGTCGGCAAACTGGCGAAGTTTCTTAAAGAACGTAAGAAGAAATCGGTGCTGGTGGTTTCTGCGGACGTTTATCGTCCTGCCGCGATCAAGCAGCTTGAGACCCTGGCCGGTGAAGTAGGCGTTACCTTCTTCCCGTCGGACATCAGCCAGAAGCCGGTAGCGATTGCACAGGCGGCGATTGCCGAAGCCAAGCTCAAGTACATCGATGTAGTGCTGGTCGATACCGCGGGTCGTCTGGCCATTGATGCCGAGATGATGGCGGAAATTCAGGCCCTGCATCAGGCAGTGAAGCCAGCTGAAACACTGTTCGTGGTGGACGCCATGACCGGTCAGGACGCCGCTGCGACGGCCAAGGCCTTCGCTGATGCGCTGCCGCTGACCGGTGTTGTGCTGACTAAGGTCGACGGTGATGCGCGTGGTGGTGCGGCGTTGTCCGTGCGCCATGTGACCGGCAAGCCAATCAAGTTTATTGGTATGGGCGAGAAATCCGACGCCCTTGAGCCATTCCACCCGGATCGTATTGCTTCGCGCATTCTGGGTATGGGTGACGTACTCAGCCTGATCGAACAGGCTGAGCAGACAATCGACCGTGAGAAGGCCGACAAGCTCACCAAGAAGCTGAAGAAGGGTAAGGGCTTCGATCTCGAAGACTTCCGTGATCAGCTGCAACAGATGAAGAACATGGGCGGCCTTGGCGGCCTGATGGATAAACTGCCGCAAATGGGCGGCATGAATCCGGCGCAGATGGGCAATGCCCAGGGCGCTGCTGAAAAGCAATTCAAACAGATGGAGGCGATCATCAACTCGATGACGCCGGGCGAGCGTCGTGACCCTGAAATTATCAGTGGTTCGCGCAAGCGCCGCATCGCCATGGGTTCCGGAACTCAGGTTCAAGACATCGGCCGGCTGATCAAACAGCACAAGCAGATGCAGAAAATGATGAAGAAATTCACCGCTAAAGGCGGCATGGCGAAAATGATGCGTGGTATGGGTGGAATGTTGCCGGGTGGCGGCGGGATGCCCAAGCTGTAATTCAGTCTCTTGGTTTAGGCCTGCAGCCCGCTAAAATGGGCTGTTTAGCCAAATAAACCAGAAGGTTTGAATAGCCTGTCAGGCATGGCAGGCCAGTACCCCGACCGGCGGGGGCAAAAAGTTATTTGCAAAAATCCGGATAATCCTTAGAATATGCGGCCTTTCGGGCCTAGTGCCCTATGCTTGCATTTCTTTTTTGCAGCACCGACTACAGGAACGAAGTTTAATGGTAACCATCCGTCTAGCCCGTGGCGGCTCTAAAAAGCGCCCATTTTACCACCTCACCGTGACCAACAGCCGCAATGCGCGCGACGGTCGTTTCGTTGAGCGTGTTGGTTTCTTCAACCCGGTTGCTTCGGGTAACGAAATCAAGCTGTCTGTTAACCAAGAGCGTGTTACTTACTGGCTGAGCCAGGGTGCACAGCCGTCTGAGCGCGTTGCTCAGCTGCTGAAGGTAAATGCTCAGGCTGCAGCCTAAGTATTTATGAGCACGACGCCAGCTACCGCCGAGGACCTCGTTGTACTCGGTAAGATCGTTTCGGTACATGGCGTGAAAGGCGACGTGAAGGTTTATTCCTTTACCGACCCGATCAGTAATGTGCTTGATTACCGCCGTTGGACGCTTAGGCGTGACAACGAGGTAAAGCAGGTTGAAGTGGCCAGTGGACGCTTGCAAGGCAAGGTCCTGGTAGCGAAGTTGAAGGGGCTCGATGATCGTGAAGTGGCGCGTACTTACGCCGGCTTCGAGATCTGCGTAGCCCGCAGCGAACTGCCAGAACTGAGCGATGACGAGTTTTACTGGTATCAGTTGGAAGGTCTTAAGGTTATCGATCAGGCAGGGCAATTGCTCGGCAAGGTTGATCATCTGTTCGAGACCGGCGCCAACGATGTGATAGTGGTCAAGCCTTGTACAGGCAGCCTGGATGATCGTGAACGCTTGCTGCCCTATACAGAGCAGTGCGTGTTGTCGGTCGATCTGAGTGCTGGCGAGATGCAAGTTGACTGGGATGCGGACTTCTAAGCGACATGCCTAGCCTGCGCGTTGAAGTCATTACGCTGTTCCCGGAAATGTTTGCTGCTATCAGCGAATATGGCATTACCAGCCGTGCGGTGAAACAACAGCTCTTGCAGCTCAATTGTTGGAATCCGCGGAGCTACACCACTGATCGTCATCACACTGTTGATGACCGACCTTTTGGTGGAGGTCCTGGCATGGTGATGAAGATCAAGCCGCTTGAGGATGCTTTGCTCGATGCCAAGCAAGCCGCAGGTGAAAAAGCGAAGGTGATTTACCTTTCGCCGCAGGGTCGCCAGCTGACTCAGTCAGCAGTACGCGAACTGGCAAACGAAGAGGCTTTGATCCTCATCGCAGGTCGCTACGAAGGCATCGATGAGCGCTTTATTGAGGCGCATGTTGATGAAGAATGGTCGATTGGGGATTACGTCCTGTCTGGCGGTGAGCTGCCGGCCATGGTTCTGATCGATGCGGTAACGCGCCTTTTGCCTGGTGCATTAGGTCATGCAGGTTCGGCCGAGGAAGACTCCTTTACGGATGGTCTACTCGACTGCCCGCACTACACCCGCCCGGAGGTGTATGCGGATAAGCGTGTTCCTGAGGTGCTGCTTAGCGGTAACCACGAGCACATCCGGCGCTGGCGTTTGCAGCAGTCCCTTGGTAGGACTCACGAACGACGCGTCGATCTTCTGGATAGCCGCTCGCTTTCTGGGGAAGAGAAAAAGCTGCTGGAGGAATACATCCGCCAGCGGGACGATAGTTAATGTATCGATGACAAGCCAGACCGCTTGTCTTAGGAGCGCAGCATGACCAACAAAATTATTCTTCAGCTCGAAGCTGAACAGATGACCAAAGAGATCCCTACCTTTGCACCGGGCGACACCGTAGTCGTTCAGGTTAAAGTTAAGGAAGGCGATCGTCAGCGTCTGCAGGCTTTCGAAGGCGTCGTAATCGCCAAGCGTAACCGTGGCGTGAACAGTGCTTTCACTGTTCGTAAAATCTCCAACGGTGTAGGCGTTGAGCGTACCTTCCAGACTTACAGCCCGCTGGTAGACAGCCTGGCTGTTAAGCGTCGCGGTGACGTGCGTAAAGCCAAGCTTTACTACCTCCGTGACCTGTCTGGTAAAGCAGCTCGCATCAAGGAAAAACTGTCGTAAGACATTTTTCTCTGAAAAAAGGCAGCCCTCGGGCTGCCTTTTTCGTTTCTGTAATCCTGATTTTTCAGCGTAACTGCCCGTCTTTTCTGCGCAGCAGGGCGGTGCTCAAGTATCTGCCACTGGCACGCATCAGCCGGATCAGTGGCTTTCCCCGATTCATAATAGGTTGCATTGCATGACCCCTCGCGAGCAAGAAATCCAACGCCGCACAGAGCTGTCCACCACCCGCGTCGCCAAGGCGGTATTTCCGCCCACCACCAACCACCACAACACCTTGTTTGGCGGTACGGCGCTGGCGTGGATGGATGAGGTTTCGTTTATTGCGGCCACGCGGTTTTGTCGCCTGCCGCTGGTGACCGTTTCATCCGATCGCATCGATTTCAAGCATGCGATTGCGGCAGGTTCGATTGTTGAGCTGGTCGGGCGGGTGATTCATGTCGGCAACACCAGCCTCAAGGTCGAGGTTGAAGTGTTTGTCGAGAGCATGAGTTGTGACAGTCGCGAGCGCGCGATACATGGCGTGTTCAGCTTCGTTGCCATTGATGACGAGAAGACGCCGATCCCGGTATTGCCGGGCTTTCCTGCTGACTGAGTGAACCCTGACGCAGGCCCGACAGAGCCTGCGTCAGTAATTCCTCACACTTGCTTTATTTGCCTGAAGCTACCGCGGCGGGGGCGGCCTCGGCTGGCTCTTCTTCAATCAACGCGATCAGGCTCCAGTCCGGGCCGGGCGCGAAGTCCAACGGCTGGGTGGCCACGTGGATCCAGCCTTTCGGGTCGCGGGCCAGAATAACCACGGCCTTGTCGCCATAAAGCTTCTGGTACTCACTCCAGCCGAATGCTTCGGTGAGCGTGGTCGTGCGGATTTCGGCGCCTTTGCTCAGGCGACTGGCGAACTGCGGGAAGCTCAGCGGCTCGCTGCCGAGGCACCGGCCACGCACACCATCGCTGCTGCGATGCTTATCGCTGCGACGGCTTTCATTGCCGCTTGGCAGAGTGAAGCGACGCTTGGCCGGGAAGTCATGGCGATAGTGCATACAGGCCAGCGCGTTGAGTTCGCTCGACGGCGACAGTGCCAGCATGTGACCGAGGCCGACCAGATCCAGGTGCGCTTCGGCGTGCTGTGATGTCGGGTTACCGAAGTAGGTGGGCAGATTATCCATGCGCGCTGCACGGGTGTTTTCCCAGCTGGAGTCGGTCAGCAACACGCGGGTGTCGAGCTTGGTCAGGGCCTTGCCGATGGCGCGGGCGACTGGGTTGGCGCCGACAATCAGGAAACCGCTCGGCGCCGGCTCTGCAACCTTGAGTAATTGTGCCAGCGGGCGTGCCGTGGCGCTTTGCAGAACCACGGTGCCGATAATCACCAGAAAGGTCAGCGGAACCAGAAGCACTGCTTGCTCGTAGCCATACTCCTGCAAGCGCAGGGCGAAGATTGCCGAAACCGCCGCTGCGACAATCCCGCGTGGCGCAATCCATGCCAGCAGGCTGCGCTCGCGCCAGTTAAGGCTGGAGCCGAGCGTGCAAACGAACACGCTCAATGGGCGTGCAACCAGCTGGATGATGGCCAACAGAACGAGGGTTACCGGGCCCAGGGCGATTAGCGCATTGAGGTCCAGACGCGCTGCCAGAATGATGAACAGGCCGGAGATCAGCAGAACGCTGAGGTTCTCCTTGAAGTGCAATATCTGTTTAACGTCGACGCCGCGCATGTTGGCCAGCCACATGCCCATCACCGTGACCGCCAGCAGACCGGATTCATGCACCAGGGTGTTGGAACCGATGAAAATCCCCAGCACCGCAGCCAATGACGCCAGGTTTTGCAGGTATTCAGGCAGCCAGTGGCGTTTCAGCACCTGACCGAACAGCCAGCCACCAACCGCACCGAGCAGCGCGCCCGTGCCGATGACCATGGCAAAGGTGATCATGCTGGCGCCAAACGGGCTGCCGCCATCCTGACTGACAATAAAGCTGAACACCACAACGGCGAGTAACGCGCCAATCGGGTCGATCACAATGCCTTCCCAGCGCAGAATGTTGGCAATCGAGGCTTTCGGACGTACCACGCGCAGCATCGGCACAATTACCGTCGGCCCCGTTACCAGTGTCAGGGTGCCGAACAGCAGCGCCAGTTCCCAGCTGAAATCGAGCAGGTAATGCGTGGCACAGGCAATCACCGCCCAGGTGATCATTGCGCCCCATGTCACCAGACGGTGAACCACAGTGCCGATCTCTTTCCATTCGGATAGATGCAGGGTCAGGCTGCCTTCGAACAGAATCAGTGCGACGGCCAGTGACACCATTGGGAACAGCAGTGGTCCAAACAGTGCTTCGGGGTCGAGCAGGCCGAGTAACGGGCCGGCCAGAAGCCCGCTGAGCAGCAGAAATAGAATCGCCGGCAAGCGCAGTCGCCAAGCCAGCCACTGACTTGCCAGCGCTGCTGCACCAATGCCGCCGATTGCGAACATAATCTTTGTTTCGTCCATCATGACTCCTTGTCGCTGGTGATGCTGCTTGCGCTGTGGAAGACTGTTGCAGCCACTTCGCAAATGCCGGTGGCTTCTTCAGGTCGCAACATTAAAGCAGTATTCAATGGCAACGCTAGAACATCCGCACATAGAACGATTCCTCGAAGCACTCTGGTTTGAAAAAGGCCTGAGTGAGCACACACGCGATGCCTATCGCAGTGATCTTGAGCATTTCCATGCGTGGCTGAATGCGCGTGATCTCGACCTGATCAGTGTGGGTCGAGAAGCGTTACTTGACCACTTGGCCTGGCGATTAAATGAAGGCTACAAGGCGCGCTCAACTGCCCGGTTTCTCTCCGGAGCGCGCGGCTTCTATCGCTATTTGGTGCGCGAAGGGGTGATTGAGCTCGACCCAACCCTGCAGGTCGATATGCCTCAGCTGGGCCGGCCGCTGCCTAAATCGCTGTCTGAGGCGGATGTTGAAGCCTTGCTCGCCGCTCCCGAACTGGATGACCCGATTGGCCTGCGTGATCGCGCCATGCTCGAAGTGCTTTACGCGTGCGGGCTGCGGGTGAGCGAGCTGATTGGCCTTACTCTGGAGCAAGTCAATCTGCGCCAGGGCGTGTTGCGTGTATTCGGCAAGGGCAGTAAAGAACGGTTAGTGCCGCTGGGTGAGGAGGCGATTGCCTGGATAGAGCGCTACAGCAAAGAGGCGCGGCCATTTTTGCTTGATGGCAAACCGAGCAACGTGTTGTTCCCCAGTTTGCGCGGCGAACAGATGACGCGCCAGACCTTCTGGCACCGCATCAAGCATCAGGCCAAGGTCGCCGGGATTGCCAAGTCACTGTCGCCGCACACCTTGCGTCACGCCTTCGCCACGCACCTGCTCAACCACGGCGCAGATTTGCGGGTGGTGCAGATGCTGCTCGGCCACAGTGATTTATCCACCACGCAAATTTATACCCATATCGCCCGAGCACGGTTGCAGGAGTTGCACGGCAAGCATCACCCGCGCGGCTAGGGGAGTTCCCTGCGATTGGCTGATAAAACTGCAGGACAATGCTGCAGTTTTGCCGATTAACGCACCACTCATGCATAGGATGGCGCCAGAAGTGCGTCTCACAGTCGGCCTTTTCGGCCCGTTATGGTAGTCTCAACGACCCTAAAGATTGCGCTGCTCGACAGGAGTACCCATGCGCGTAACCCGAATTATTGCTGCCGCTGCCACCGCTGTTCTGGCTCTCATGAGCACTGTCACTCATGCCGATGATGCCGAGCAGGCTATCCGCAAGTCACTGGAGGCAATCCAGCTTGGTGTGCCGGTCGAAAGCGTTGCTGCCAGCCCGTTAAAAGGTTTGTATGAGGTCCATTTGCAGGGCGGTCGCGTGCTGTATGCCAGCCCCGATGGCCAGTTTCTGATGCAGGGCAATCTGTTTCAGATGACGCCTGGCGCCCCGGTCAACCTGACCGAGAAAGCTGAGCGTACCGGCATCGCCAAAACCATTAATGGCATTCCAACTGCCGAAATGGTCGTTTACCCGGCCGTGGGCGAAGCCAAGACTCACATCACTGTATTTACCGATACCACGTGCCCGTATTGCCACAAGCTGCATGGTGAAGTGGCCGAGTTGAACAAGCGCGGCGTCGAAGTGCGTTATCTGGCGTTCCCGCGTCAAGGGCCAGGCTCTGCTGGCGACAAGCAATTGCAGGCCGTGTGGTGTTCTTCAGATCGCACCAAGGCGATGGACGCCATGGTTGAAGGCCAGAATATCTCTGCACCCAAGTGCAGCAACCCGGTCAGCAAGCAATACATGCTTGGCCAGTCGGTGGGTGTAAACGGCACGCCGGCAATCGTTCTGGAAGACGGCCAGTTGATCCCCGGCTATCAGCCAGCGGCACAAGTGGCTGAATTGGCCCTCAACGCCAAGTAATATGCAGCAGGGCGCTGATCAGCTTGGCGCCCATGTAGATTGACTAATAAGCAGCCGCTTCGTAATGTGCGGCTCTATTTTCTGCGGCCGGCTTATCAGTCGGCCGTTTTATGCAGTACTGATGGGAGTTCAGTGTGAAACCGGTCAAAGTAGGCATCTGTGGATTAGGTACTGTCGGTGGCGGTACATTTAACGTGCTCAAGCGTAACGCCGAAGAAATTGCGCGGCGCGCTGGGCGTGGTATTGAAGTGGCGCAGATTGCGCAGCGTTCAGCCAACCCACAATGCGATACAACCGGCACTGCGATTACCAACGATGTATTCGAGGTTGCCAACAACCCTGAAATCGAGATCGTCATCGAGTTGATTGGTGGCAGCACCATCGCCCGCGATCTGGTGCTCAAGGCCATCGAAAACGGCAAGCACGTGGTCACTGCCAACAAGGCGCTGATTGCCGTGTACGGTAACGAGATCTTCGCCAAAGCGCGCGAGAAGGGCGTAATCGTCGCATTCGAAGCCGCTGTTGCTGGCGGCATCCCGGTGATCAAAGCCATCCGCGAAGGCCTCGCTGCCAACCGTATCAACTGGCTGGCTGGCATCATCAACGGCACCGGCAACTTCATTCTCAGCGAAATGCGCGAGAAGGGCCGCACCTTCGAAGACGTGCTCGCAGAGGCGCAGGCGCTGGGTTATGCCGAAGCAGACCCGACCTTCGACGTTGAAGGCATCGACGCGGCGCACAAGCTGACCATTCTGGCGTCCATCGCCTTTGGTGTG
This sequence comes from Pseudomonas sp. MS19, assembly GCF_013277615.1. Classification (NCBI taxonomy): domain Bacteria; kingdom Pseudomonadati; phylum Pseudomonadota; class Gammaproteobacteria; order Pseudomonadales; family Pseudomonadaceae; genus Pseudomonas; species Pseudomonas sp. MS19. Next base: position 239,128 of record NZ_VBTO01000013.1, read on the forward strand.
CCGCTGCAGTTTGACAAGGCTTACACCGAGGGCATCACCAAGCTGACCTCGGCTGACGTCAACTACGCTGACGCACTCGGTTATCGCATCAAGCATCTGGGTGTGGCCCGCCGCACTGACGCGGGCATTGAGCTGCGCGTTCACCCGACACTGATCCCGGCTGACCGCCTGATCGCCAACGTCAACGGCGTAATGAACGCCGTGATGGTCAACGGTGACGCCGTCGGTTCAACCCTGTACTACGGCGCTGGCGCCGGTATGGAGCCAACCGCATCGTCTGTGGTGGCGGATTTGGTCGACGTGGTCCGTGCACTGACTACCGACCCAACCAACCATGTGCCGCATCTGGCCTTCCAGCCGGACGCGTTGTCAGATCACCCGATTCTGCCGATCAATGCCTGCGAGAGCGCTTACTACCTGCGCATTCAGGCTAAAGACCGTCCGGGCGTTTTGGCTCAGGTGGCCAGTATTCTGTCGGCTCGCGGAATCAATATCGAATCGATCATGCAAAAAGAAGTCGAAGAACATGACGGCCTGGTGCCAATGATTCTGGTGACTCATCGCGTAGTCGAGTCGCACATTGACGACGCCATCAGCGCGCTTGAAGCGCTGGATGATGTGGTCGGCAATGTCGTGCGCATCCGCGTCGAACAGTTGAATTAATCAGCTGGGCGGTTTTGCCGCCCACGCTCAAGCCAAAGGTTTGTAGAAATGCGTTATATCAGTACTCGCGGCCAGGCCCCGGCCCTGAATTTTGAAGATGTGCTGCTGGCAGGTCTTGCCAGCGACGGCGGCCTGTACGTGCCAGAAAACCTGCCACGTTTCACCCAGGAAGAAATCGCTTCCTGGGCTGGCCTGCCGTATCACGAACTGGCTTTCCGCGTGATGCGCCCGTTCGTCACCGGCAGCATTCCGGATGCCGACTTCAAGAAAATCCTTGAAGAAACCTACGGCGTATTTGCCCACAATGCGGTCGCGCCATTGCGTCAGCTGAACAGCAACGAGTGGGTGCTCGAACTGTTCCACGGCCCGACCCTGGCGTTTAAAGACTTCGCGCTGCAGCTGCTCGGTCGCCTGCTCGATTACGTGCTTGAGAAGCGCGGCGAGCGCGTGGTGATCATGGGCGCAACCTCCGGCGATACCGGTTCGGCTGCGATTGAAGGCTGCCGCCGTTGCGAAAACGTCGACATCTTCATCCTGCACCCGCATAACCGCGTCTCGGAAGTTCAGCGTCGCCAGATGACCACCATCATGGGCGAGAACATCCACAACATCGCGGTTGAAGGTAACTTCGACGATTGCCAGGAGATGATCAAGGACAGCTTTGCTGACCAGAGCTTCCTCAAGGGCACGCGACTGGTTGCCGTGAACTCGATCAACTGGGCGCGGATCATGGCCCAGATCGTTTACTACTTCCACGCTTCCCTGCAGCTTGGCGGCCCGGCGCGCTCGGTCGCGTTCTCGGTGCCAACCGGCAACTTCGGTGACATTTTCGCGGGTTACCTCGCACGCAACATGGGCTTGCCGATCAGCCAGTTGATCGTTGCGACCAACCGTAACGACATCCTGCACCGCTTCATGAGCGGCAATCAGTACGTCAAAGAGACGCTGCACCCGACCTTGTCGCCGTCGATGGACATCATGGTGTCGTCGAACTTCGAGCGTCTGCTGTTCGACCTGCACGGTCGCAACGGCGCGTCGATTGCCGAGTTGATGGCCAACTTCAAGCAGGGCGGTGGATTCAGCATCGAAGATGATCGCTGGACCGAAGCCCGCAAGCTGTTCGATTCGCTGGCTGTGGATGATCAGGCAACCTGCGAAACCATCACCGAAGTGTTCAACGAGTGCGGCGAATTGCTCGACCCGCACACCGCAATTGGCGTGCGCGCCGCCCGCGAATGCCGTCGCAGCCTGGCTGTGCCGATGGTGGTCCTCGGCACGGCGCATCCGGTCAAATTCCCGGATGCGGTTGAGAAGGCAGGTGTCGGCGAGTCGCCAACATTGCCGGCGCATCTGGCCGACCTGTTCGAGCGCGATGAGCGTTGCACCGTGCTGGCCAACGACCTGAAAGCCGTGCAAGGCTTCGTTGCCGCACATGGTAATCGCGGTAAGCCACTGTAAGAGCGCTACATGTAAAAAAGGCCAGTCCCGATGGGAGCTGGCCTTTTTTGTGCGTAGGGGTTGGAGCCTCGTGTCGCTGCCATTACGGTTCGCTTGATAGCACCGTCCGGAGGATGGAATCCGCTTGCGGCTTCCGTCATGGCATTCACCGGCTATGCCCGCTCAGGATGTTGATTATCCGGTAGTCATGACGGTTTACCCGCTGGGTTAACCATCCTCCGAATTGTTCGCGTATAGCGCCGCCGGTTGGGAGCCTTGCGGCTATTTCGTAATCTTATCTTTTAAAATCAGTCAAAAAACCGGTGGGGCGTCTTTCAGAACCTTGTTAGGGTGTTGCGATATCAGTCGATAACTGAAGGACATTGCCATGGCGTTGCGCAACCAGGTTCAGCTGATCTGCTACCCCGATCGTCTGGGAAATAATCTCGGCGACCTGTATCAAGTGATCGACAAACACCTGAGTGACGCGATTGGTGGCGTGCATATCTTGCCGCTGTATCCGTCGAATGCGGATAACGGCTTCTCGCCGCTGACCCACACCGAGGTTGATCCGAGCTTTGGCACCTGGGCCGATGTTGAGCGCATCAGTTCGCGCTTTGACTTGTGCCTCGACGTGACCATCAACCATATCTCCGATGAGTCGGTCGAGTTTCAGGACTTCCTGAAAAATGGCCAGGCCTCTGCCTACGCCGACCTTTTTGTGCAGGTCGATCGACTCGGTGAGATCAGCCATGATGATCTGTCGCTGATTCACATCCGCAAAGAGAAGGAGCCGTTTCGCGATGTCGAGTTTGCCAATGGCGAGCGCGGCCGGGTCTGGTGCACCTTCACCGAGCAGCAGATTGATCTCGATTACACCTCGGCGCACACCTATCAGTTGATGGAGGGATACATCGCCTTTTTGGTGGCGCGTGGGGTCAAGTTGTTCCGCCTCGATGCATTCGGCTACACCACCAAACGCATCGGCAGTAATTGCTTTCTGGTCGAACCAGAGGTCTATCGGATTCTTGAGTGGTTCCGCGACACCACGCAGAAATATGGCGCTGAAACCCTGCCCGAAGTGCACGATCACTTCAGTTATCAACATGCTATTTCGCGCCGTGGCATGCGCCCGTATGCGTTTGCATTGCCGCCGCTGGTGCTGCATTGCCTGTTGATGGCGGACAGCCGGTATCTGAAAAACTGGTTGCGCATGTGCCCGCGCAATCAAATCACCTTGCTCGATACCCATGACGGCATCTGTATTCCAGATGTCGAAGGCGTGTTGCCCGACGATCAGATCAAAGCCTTGATCGACGATGTTTCGCAGCGCAGTGCCGACCCGATCATGCGCCGCTCGGCGGTGAGTGTGCACAGTGTCGGCGCTATCTATCAGCTCACCTGCACCTTCTATGAGGCGCTGCTGTGTGACGATGATGCGTACATCATCGCCCGCGCCATCCAATTCTTCACGCCCGGCATTCCGCAGGTCTATTACGTCGGGCTGTTGGCCGGGCGTAACGATTACGAGCTGATGGAGCGAACCAGCGAGGCGCGGGATATCAATCGCGAGTTTTTCAGCCTCGATGAAGTCGACAGCGCCATGTGCAAACCCGTGGTGCAACGGTTGCTGGCGTTGATGCGCTTTCGCAGCGATTACCCGGCGTTTCAGGGACGTTTCGAACTCAACTCGTCACGCGACAGCTTCGTGGTCATGGGCTGGCGTCATGGCGAATACTATTGCCGCCTGAGCGTGGATTTGATCAACAAAACCGCGCGCATTGATTACCGTGATGTCGACGGCTGTTGTGAGCTGGAAATGCACTGCTGATTAGCCATGCAGAGGGCGCGCGTCCTTTGTAACAGGTTCTAAAGCGTGCCCAGCAGCTGTTTGCTGCACGCCTGCTGATTGACCTTGCCTACATACGGATTGCCCCAGCCCATCACGCAGCCCACCAGTTGGTTGCGCTGGCGCTCCCATGGCTCCACCGGGTACGCCTTGTTCCAAGCGTTGAACAGTTTGCGATTCTGGCTCGACAGCCGCAGCTTGTAGCGATCGCTCATGTACAGGTAAGTGCGCGCGACCATGCCGCGTACCTTCTGGCGTGGCATCGCTTTGCGGGCCTTGAAGTCGACCACTACCGGGCAGGCGCCGTACTGGCTGGGCTTTTGTGGCAGCCAGCCGTAGGTGAAGTTGCTGCGGTCGCCGTTGACCTCGCCAATTGCCGGGACCAGATTGTGTAGATCGGCTTCGGCAAGGCGATAGACATCGTCATTTTTCGAGCAGTTCTTGCGGCCGCCTTTTTGCCAGCACTGACGCTGGTGGCCAATTTCCCACGCCGCGACAATGTGTTCCCACTCGATTCGCTGGGCGCGCTTGGCATTCTTGCGCGGTTTGTAGCCGCAACTTTTCAGGTCGACGCGATTGCCCGTGAATTTACAGCCGCAGTAAAACTCCACCGATTGGCGCGCATAAAGCTTCCAGCCGATTTTCTTGGCTTCACTGAAAGTGCGTGGCGGATTGGCGTAAGCAAAGGAGAAAAAGGTGATGCAAAACAACGCGATGGCAGCGCGAACAAGCATGTGGCTGGGTCCAAAAGCGTTGCATCATACCAACCCTGACCCAGATGCCAATGCTGGCAATTAGGCTTCGCTGCCAGTAAGGGCATCGGCTGGGCCAGGGTGTGATCGCTGGCGCAGTTACAGCACGCCGTTGGCTTTCAGTTCGGCAATCGCGCTGGCGTCGTAACCCAGCGCGCCCAGTACCGCCTCATTATGTTCGCCCAACTCTGGCCCCACCCATTCGGCACTGCCCGGCGTGTCGGATAGCTTGGGTACGATGCCAGGCATCTTGAAGTCTTTGCCGTCAGGCAATTTGGCGCTGAGGAACATCTCGCGGGCAAGAAACTGCGGGTCGGCAAACATGTCCTGCGCCGAATAGATTCGGCTCGCCGGTACATCGGCTGCATTCAGGGCGGCCATCACCTCATCGAGGGAGTGCGCCGCGACCCAGCGATCAATGACTCCGTAGATTTCATCACGGCGTGCATCGCGACCATCGTTATTGGCGAGAGTCGTATCCTCGGCCAGATCCTGCCGACCAATCGCCTGCATGAAGCGTTTGAAGATGGCATCACCGTTGGCGCCGATCTGCACGTGCTTGCCATCGCTGCTGGTGTGGATGGAGGAGGGCGTGATGCCCGGCATGATGTTGCCGCTGCGCTCGCGGATGAAACCGAACACATCGAACTCCGGCACCATGCTTTCCATCATCGCGAAGATCGCCTCATACAACGCCACATCGACCACCTGGCCCTCGCCGCCATTGACTTCGCGGTGACGTAGGGCCATCAGTGCGCCGATTACGCCCCACAGTGCGGCAATCGAATCGCCAATCGAGATGCCGGTGCGCACCGGCGGGCGATCTTCAAAACCGGTGATATAGCGCAGCCCGCCCATGGATTCACCGACCGCGCCAAAGCCCGGCTGATCTTTCATCGGCCCGGTCTGGCCGAAGCCAGAAAGCCGCACCATTACCAGTTTCGGGTTGAGCGCATGGAGTACATCCCAGCCCAGCCCGAGTTTTTCGAGCACGCCGGGGCGGAAGTTCTCAATCAGAATGTCAGCTTCGCTCAGCAGCTTTTTCAGCACCTCGCGGCCTTGCTCGTGTTTGAGGTTGAGGGTGATCGACTGCTTGTTGCGCGCCTGCACAAACCACCACAGCGAAGTGCCTTCATAAAGCTTGCGCCATTTACGCAGTGGATCGCCGCCATCCGGCGATTCGACCTTGATCACCTGCGCGCCAAACTCGGCGCAAATACGTGAGGCAAACGGACCCGCGATCAGCGTGCCCAGTTCGATAACTTTCAGCCCCGCAAGGGGTTTGGTTGGCAGGTTCATGGTTTCCACCCATCAGACGATGGACGTGACTCTAACGTGCGCAAGCTGCATCGGGTAGACTTGCGGCCTATTTGATCAATCAAGAAGCCTGCACATGGCCCTGCCATCCACACCCTACAAAATTGACATGAACATCACGGACATGGACCGCAGCGTTTACGAAAGCCTGCGTTTCACTGTTGCCAAGCATCCCTCCGAGACCGAGGAGCGCCTTGCCGCCCGCCTGATCGCCTATGCCTTGTTCTATCACGAGCAACTGAGCTTTGGCCGTGGCTTGTCGGATGTTGATGAGCCGGCGTTGTGGGAAAAGAGCCTGGATGACCGTGTGCTGCACTGGATTGAAGTCGGCCAGCCAGACAGCGAACGCATGACCTGGTGCTCGCGTCGTACCGAGCGTTTCAGCCTGATCGCCTACGGTAATTTGCGCGTTTGGCAAACCAAATGCCTCGACCCGGTTCGCAGCTTGAAAAACATCAATGTGGTGGCCCTCGATCAGGAGGCGCTGGCCAACCTGGCGTTGGATATGCCGCGCGCCTTGAGCTGGAGTGTGATGATCAGCGACGGCGAAATGTTCATCACCGACGAGCGCGGCCAGCATGAAATCCCGCTGGAATGGCTGATCGGCGAACGCGGCTAACGGGTTTGTTGTGAACAATAAAAAGGCTTGGCGAGGAAATCCCGCCAAGCCTTTTTAGTTTGTGCGCTGTGTATTCAAGACATCCAGAATTTCACGAACGAATCGAACGACAGCACCACACCTGCGCAGGTCGCGATGACCGCGAGGATGCCAAAAGCCAGCATCCAATTCGGGTGCTTGTAGTCTGTGCCGACAATGCTCGGCTTCTTCGCCGCAATCAGAATGCAGCCCAGTGCCAAAGGCAGAACCAGTGCGTTGAGTGTGCCGGCGACGACCAGTACCTTGACTGGTTGGCCGACCAGGCTATAGATCAGCGTCGAGCAGGCGATAAAGCCAATCACCATGCGCTGGCTGTGACGCTTGATGCCTGCATGCCATGAGTACATGAAGCTGACCGTGGTGTAGGCGGCGCCAATTACCGAAGTGACGGAGGCTGCGAGCAGGACCACGCCAAATACCTTGTAGCCGATGGTGCCCATTGAGTGCGAGAACACCGAGGCTGCCGGGTTGCCCGGGTCGAGTATCAGACCCTGGCTGACGACACCGAGGGCCGCGAGGAACAAACAAACCCGTACTGCGCCGGTGGTGGCAATGCCGATCACGGCGGCACGGGTCACAGCGCCGACATTCTCAACGCCGGTGATGCCCGCATCGACCAGACGGTGGCCGCCAGAGAACGAGATATAACCACCCACGGTGCCCCCAACCAGTGTGACGATGGGCAGCAGCAGAAGCAGCGGATCATCCGGGTTAATGCTCTGTGACAAGGCCTCCATGATCGGTGGATTGGACTGCAGCATGGCGTAGCCGATCATGCACAGCATCACCAATCCCAGAACCTGCATGACTTTATCCATCACGCTGCTGGCGTTGCGCAGCATGAAAATGCCAATGATGCCGACCGCTGCAATCAGCGAGCCGATGACCGGCGGCACGCCGAACAACACATTCATCGCCAGCCCTGCGCCGCCAATGTTGCCGATGTTGAAGGCAATACCGCCGAGCACAATAAAGCCGGAGACCAAATGCCCGACGCCGGGCAAGACCTTGTTGGCGACATCCTGGCCGCGCAAGTTGGAGACGCTGAGCACTCGCCAGATATTCAGCTGAGCACCGATGTCGATCAGCAGCGAAACCAGAATCGCGAAGGCGAAGCTGGCCATGTATTTGGCGGTAAACAACGAGGTTTGGGTGAGGAACGCCGGGCCAATCGAGGATGTGGCCATGATGAATATCGCCCCGCGCATGACGCTGCGCTGTTGCTCGGGAGCGGTGCTGAGAGTGCTTGCCGTGGATTGCATGAATACCTTCTTTTTTTTGGAGTATGGCAGGGCGTTTTTTAGCGTATGAATTTCGAATTGTTTTGTTTGTTCAGGGCCGGTGGCTCAGAACACGCCGAGCTGTTCGTTGCGCAGATCGCAGATCAGCATGTGGCCTGGCGCGTGAGTAATCGCCAGTTCCGGCTTACTGTGCATCGCCACCGCTTGTGGGGTCACACCGCACGCCCAGAACACCGGTACTTCGCCTTCGCGGATATGCGAAGCACAACCAAAGTCCGGCTTGTTGATGTCGGTGATGCCCAGTGCTGCGGGGTCGCCAATGTGCACGGGCGCGCCATGCACGCCGGGGAAACGCGAGGTGACTTGTGTGGCGCGTACCACCTTGTCGGCGGGCATTGGCCGCATACTCACGACCATCGGCCCGCTGAACTGCCCGGCTGGGCGGCACTGGCGATTGCTGATGTACATGGGCACGTTGTGGTTATCTTCGATGTGGCGCACGGGCACGTCATTGGCCAGCAACGCGCTTTCGAAACTGAAACTGCAGCCGATCAGAAACGCCACCATGTCGTCCTGCCAGTGAGCGCTGATATCGCTCACTTCCTCGCATAACTCGCCGTGGCGATAGACGCGGTAGAGCGGCAGATCGCTGCGAATATCTGCGCCAGGCGCCGCGTATTTGCTGATGGCCGAGCCCACATCGGTGACGTCGAGCAGCGGGCACGCTTGTGGATTACGCTGGCAGAACAATAGAAAGTCATAAGCTTGCGCCTGTTTGACGATCAGCAGGTTGGCCTGAGCAAATCCTGCGGCCAGCCCGGCTGTTGGACCGTTGAATTGGCCCGCGCGAATCAGCTGGCGCAGTTGTTCGGGGCTTTGCGTGTTGAGTGGCTGCATGTGGCTAAATACTCTGCGTGTGTGCGGTCAGGTCCATTGCGCCAACAACAGGCGGTGCTGGCGCTGCGCCTCTGCCAATGCCATGGGCCGAAATTGCAACTCGGTGCCCGGCAGGCATTGCGCGAGATGCGCCACGGCCGCTGGAGTCAGTGCGCCGAGGCGCGGGTAGCCGCCAATGGTTTGCCGGTCGTTGAGCAGCACAATCGGCTGGCCATCGCTCGGCACCTGAATGGCGCCCAGTGGCACACCTTCCGAGACCATTTGCTGACGCTCGCAGCGCAGCGCTGGCCCGAGCAAACGCACGCCCATGCGATCCGCGCGTTGGTCAACTGTCCAGGTGCTGTTGAAGGCATCGAACAGGCTCTGGCCGCTGAACTCGGCAATCTGCGCGCCAAGAATTACCGGCAGGTTGCTGTTCTCCGGGCGTTGCGGAATCTGGCTGGCGGCGAGTTCGCGCGGGCTTGGAGCCTGTGTGGCGTTCCAGCTCAGGCGGTCGGCATTGCTAAGTGGTTGGCCGTCACCGTGCAGGCCGCCAAGCTGATCACGGCGCACGCTGGAACAACTGCCGAGTACCAGCGGTGCACTGAACCCACCGGGTGCGGCCAGATAGGCGCGCACACCTTGCAGCGGATTATTGAAGCGCAGACGCTGGCCGCGCCGTACGTTGAAACTGCGCCACGGCTTGATGTTTTGCTCATCGAGTTGCGCGCCAAGATCCGCACCGCAAAGGGCCAGACACGCATCGCGCTCAACCAGCAGTTCGAGGCTGCCGAGGGTAATCTCGATCACGGCGGCGTTGAGCGAATTACCCAGCAGCCAGTTGGCCCAGTTCTGTGCAATCCAGTCGGCGCCGCCGCCTTGTGTCACGCCCAGATGGCGAACACCGACGCGGCCGCTGTCGTGCAGATTGGCGAGGGCGCCACTGCGTTCAATCAACAGGCTCATGGCTTCACCTCAAATGGTGTGTCGTCGCCACCCAAACGTACGAACTCGGCCCGGTCTACCGCGACAAAACGCACGCGGTCGCCTGGCTGCAACAGGCTGTAGCCATCCAGTTCACGGTCAAACAGACGCGTGGTACTGCGCCCGATCAGGTTCCAGCCGCCCGGCGATTGCAGCGGATAGATCGCCGTTTGGCGATCCGCAATACCCAGGCTTCCGGCGGGCACTTGCTGGCGGGGTGTGCTCAGGCGCGGGCTGGCAATGATCTCGTCAACCAGCCCCATAAAGGCAAAGCCGGGCGCGAAACCCAACGCGAACACCTGATACACATGCTGGCTGTGGCAGTCGATAACGCCGGCGACGCCGAGGCCGCTGCGGCTGCCGATGGCTGCCAGTTCAGGGCCGACGCTGGTGTCGTACCACACCGGAATTTGCTGTTCGCGCCCTGCAGTTGCCGCCTGCGGGGACAAGTCGGTGAGGGCTTGTTTGATCAGTTCGCGGGCTTGCTGGTCATCCAGTTGCGTCAGATCGTATTGCACGAGCAGGGTGGTGTAGGAGGGCACCAGTTCCAACAGCTTGTCGGCGAATACGTCGCGCAGGCGCTCGGCGGCCGCCAGCAGCCAAGGCATGTTGGACTCTTCGATCTGATCAAACAGGCGCAGCATCAAGGTGTCGATAGCCACCACTTCTATGGCTAACTTCATGCCTTTGCAGTTCCCTGCAGTGCGCTCAGGGCGGCGCGAATCTGTTGCACGGCGGCGACGGAACCGGCGTTGTCGCCATGCACGCACAAGGTGTCGGCGCGCAGGGTCAGGCTGCTGCCATCGCTGGCGGTCAGCGCCGTGCCGGTGGCCAGATCGATGGCCTGCTTGATAATGGTCGCGGCGTCGTGATGCACTGAGCCTGGCTGGGCGCGCGATACCAGCATGCCGGCGGCGTCATAAGCGCGGTCGGCAAATACTTCAAACCACAGGCTGATACCGATTTCATCGGCCAGCGCCTGGCTGGCACTGTTGTCACGTGTCGACATCAGCATCAGCGGCAGTTCGGGGTTATAGCGGGCGACGGCCTGCATGACCGCGCGCAGTGATTGCGGGTTGCGCATCATGTCGTTGTACATCGCACCATGCGGTTTGACGTAACCGACTTGCGTGCCTTCGGCGCGGCACATGCCTTCAAGCGCGCCGATTTGGTAGAGCAGCATGTTTTCGATTTCGGCGGGTGAGCAGGCCATTGAGCGGCGGCCGAAACCGACCAGATCGGGGTAGGCCGGGTGAGCGCCAATGAGCACGTCGTGTTCAACCGCCAGCGCAACCGTGCGGCGCATGATGCTGGGGTCGGAGGCGTGAAAGCCGCAAGCAATGTTGGCGCAGTCGATGAAGGGCATCACCTCAGCATCCAGGCCCATTTGCCATGCACCAAAGCTCTCACCAATGTCGCAATTGAGTCGCACGCTCATCATCTAAATCCTGTGTTTATTATTGATGTCCATCAGGTGGACAGGACTTTATGTGACAAAACGATGATAAATTATCAATAAAACGTCAATGTATTTTTCTTGCCATTCATCCGAACGGTGAACTCGCAGGCCAAATGCTTTGTTGTATGCTTGCCTGCCGCGCCTATTCAACTCTTGAGCCTAGCGCTGCGGAGTGGCGATAAATTCGTGAATAAACTGCGTATTTCGGCGATCTAACCAGCAACGACGGACTTCAGATGACTGACGGCAAGGCCTCTCGTAATTCGCGTACTTCAATTGTGGCTTCCAGCCACCTTGCGGAGCAGTCGCAGGAACTCTCGCAAATGGAGTTCGGCCTGATCATTGCGGGCAATGCGTTCATGCGCTGGATGGAGCGCTGCATGAAAGCCTCCGGTGGCATCGAGATGAACGCGCTCGACGTAATGGTTCTGCATAGCCTGACCAGTCGCGGCCGGGCCAAGCGCCAGGCCGATATCTGCCTGCTGCTGAATATCGAAGACACACACACCGTGACCTACGCGCTGAAAAAACTCAGCAAGCTAGGGCTGGTCGGCGGAGAGAAACAGGGCAAAGAGATGTTCTATCAGACCACTGAAAAAGGTCATGAGCTCTGCTCCGTGTACACCGAGATCCGTCAGGAGTGCCTGATTGCACCCTTTGAAAACCTCAATATCGACCCCGAGGAAATTCATCGCCTCGCGGGCATGCTGCGCGCCTTGTCCGGCCTTTATGACCAAGCCGCCCGCGCCGCCACCTCTTTGTAAAAGCTGCGCGGTTTAACCTGCTGCAGCTCATCTGGAATTTGATTTATGCGTATTGAACCTCGTCCATTGCCACAGATTCTGCCGAATCTGGGCGCTCTGCCGCCGTTACTGACTCGCTTGTATGCCGCCCGCGGGGTGCAATCGGTCGAAGAGTTGGACAAGGGGCTGGCGCGGCTGATCCCGTATCAACAACTGAAGGGCATGGATGCAGCCGTCGAGTTGCTGGTAACGGCTTTGCAGCAGAGCGAGCGGATTTTGATCGTCGGTGATTTCGACGCCGACGGCGCAACAGCCAGCACCGTCGGTGTACTCGGTTTACGCCTGCTGGGCGCAGCGCATGTTGAATATCTGGTGCCCAACCGATTCGAGTTCGGCTACGGTCTTACTCCGGAAATTGTCGCGGTGGCCTTGAACTCTCAGCCACAGTTGCTCATGACCGTGGATAACGGCATTTCCAGCGTTGAAGGCGTTGCAGCAGCCAAGGCCGCCGGCCTGAAGGTGTTGGTGACCGATCACCACCTGCCCGGCCCGGAACTGCCAGCGGCGGATGCCATCGTCAACCCCAACCAGCCGGATTGCAGTTTCCCGAGCAAAGCGCTGGCGGGCGTCGGGGTGATGTTTTACGTGCTGCTGGCGCTGCGCGCGCGGCTGCGAGAAATTGGCTGGTTTGCCCAGCATGGGCTGGCCGAGCCGAACCTTGCAGAGTTGCTGGATTTGGTCGCGCTTGGCAGCGTGGCGGACGTGGTGCCGCTGGATGCCAATAACCGGATTCTGGTCCATCAAGGTTTGGCGCGGATTCGTGCTGGCCGTGCGCGACCGGGTCTGCGCGCAATATTAGAGGTGGCGGGGCGTCATCATGGACGCATCACCTCAACCGATCTGGGCTTTATTCTTGGCCCGCGTCTGAATGCGGCGGGGCGTCTGGATGACATGAGTCTGGGCATTGAATGCCTGCTCTGCGACGACGAAGCGCTGGCCCGAGACATGGCCGTTGAACTCGACCAGCTCAATCAGAATCGCAAAGCCATCGAGCAGGGCATGCAACGTGAAGCGCTGGCGCAACTCAAGGATTTGCCAGTCGCCGATATGCCGTTTGGCCTGTGCCTGTTCGAGGCCGATTGGCATCAGGGCGTGATCGGCATTCTTGCCTCGCGCCTGAAAGAGCGTTATCACCGCCCAACCATCGCCTTTGCCGATGCCGGTGACGGCGTGCTCAAAGGTTCGGCGCGTTCGGTGCCGGGCTTTCATATTCGCGATGCGCTGGATGCCGTCGCCGCCAAGCATCCGGGGCTGATCAGCAAATTTGGTGGGCACGCGATGGCGGCGGGTTTGTCACTGCCATCCATCAACTTCCCGGCCTTTGCCGAGGCGTTCGATCAGGAAGTGCGCCGCCAGTTGGTCGAGGATGATCTGACTGGCCGACTGCTTTCCGACGGCACCTTGTCTATCGAGGAATACAACCTGGAACTGGCGCGCGCCTTGCGCAACGCCGGACCGTGGGGCCAGCATTTCCCCGAGCCGTTATTTCACGGCATTTTCCAGGTTGTCCAGCAGCGCCTGGTGGGTGAGCGACACCTGAAAATGGTTTTGAAAACCGAATGCGGCGGCCAGACACTGGATGCCATCGCATTCAATATCGACCGCGAGCAATGGCCCAATCCAACGGTGCGTTGGGTCGAGTTGGCCTACAAACTCGACGTCAACGAATACAAAGGTAACGAGACCGTGCAGCTGATGGTGGCGCATCTTTCGGCGCGTTAACGGTTCGAGTCGTGCTGCGTTCAGCCTTCAGAGTTGTGTTTTGAATTAGAGGGTTTGGGCGCGGGGCGCCTTGACGGATTGCGCCTTGGCGCTATCCATCCTCCGATTTCCGTGTTTGCTGGGTTGTAGGAAATTTCCGAAATATCTGGATGCACTCTGGCGCGTGGTTTGCGCAACTGCGGCGGGTAAATTGGGGTCTGTTAAGGATCGCAATCAATCCTCTGGAGATGACCATGAATACCCGTAGTTTGCTCGACCAACTGCTCAAGTCTGGTCAGGATATGTTGCAGCAACCCTCGCGCAATTCCTCCAACAGCAATGCCAATAACGCCAATACCCAAACCAGCAGCGGCGGTGGCATCAGCGATTTGCTCGGCAGCGTAATGGGCGGCAAAGGCGGCGGCTCAAGCAACCTCGGCAGCCTGCTCTCCGGTGCCAGCGGTGGTGCGTTGGCTGCGGGTGCCATGGGTTTGTTAATGGGCAGCAAGAAAGCCCGCAAAATCGGCGGCAAGGCCCTGACGTACGGCGGCCTCGCCGCGTTGGGTGTGGTGGCGTACAAGGCTTACGGCAACTGGCAAGCCCAGCAAGCCGGCAGTGTTCAGCAAGAGCCGCAAACACTCGACCGCTTGCCCGCTCCGCAAGTTGAACAACACAGTCAGGCAATTCTCAGGGCGTTGGTAGCGGCAGCCAAAGCCGATGGTCACGTTGATGAGCGTGAGCGGCAATTGATTGAAGGCGAACTGGGCAAGCTGGTGCAGGACGCCGAGTTGCAACACTGGCTTGAAGCCGAACTGAACAAACCGCTAGACCCCGCCGAAGTCGCACGCGCCGCGACCACCCCGGAAATGGCCGCAGAAATGTACATCGCCAGCGTGCTGATGGTGGATGAAGAACACTTCATGGAGCGCGCTTACCTGCAGGAACTGGCCAAGCAACTCAAGCTCGATCCGGCGCTGCAAACCGAGCTTGAGAAACAAGTGCGCGTTGAGTTGGGCGCTCAGTAAGCGACGCTTTGAGGTTTATCCGGTGAGCGATTGGTTGTTGGTTTGAATCAAATGCCAGCGTGTTTACCCGTGAGATTGTAATGACGGATTAACCTGTGGTTTATCCATCCTCCGTCGGGTATATTTTTTTGGTCGGGGCGATGTTGCGGGGCGTACAAAAGTGCGCAGCACTTCGCCCCGCCTCACAACAAGCTCTTTGTTTTTTGCTCTGTGCTCTTCAAATCCCAGCCCTTGAGTGCGGCTCGGGCAGGCTGGCGTAGGCGTGGAATGGTGAGAAGGGGCGGAGCGTACATAAGTACGTGAGCACTTCGAGCCATTTCACAACACCCGCCAGCCAAGCGAGCCACGCTCAAATCAATGTTTGAACATGATGTGGCGCACCGCTGTGTAATCCTCGAGCCCGTACATGGACATGTCCTTGCCGTAACCCGACAGCTTCTGCCCGCCGTGCGGCATTTCGCTCACCAGCATGAAGTGCGTATTTACCCAGGTGCAGCCATATTGCAAACGTGCAGCCAGACGGTGTGCGCGCCCGACATCTTGAGTCCACACCGAAGAAGCCAGGCCATAATCGGAGTCGTTGGCCCATTCCAGCGCTTGGGCTTCGTCTTCAAACTCGGTGACTGAAACCACAGGCCCAAACACTTCACGCTGGACGATTTCGTCATCCTGGCGTGCGCCGGCGAGTACGGTCGGCTCAAAGAAGAAACCATCCCCGGCGACCTTTTTACCGCCCGTCACCACGCTGATGTGCGGCTGAGCAGCGGCGCGCTGAACAAAACCATCAACGCGATCACGGTGCTCGGCAGTAATCAGCGGGCCAAGTTCGGTTTCCGGGTCATCCTGCAGGCCATACTTGATGCTGCTGACGGCCTCGCCGAGGGCTTTGACGAATTTCTGGTAAATCCCTTTCTGCGCATAGATTCGGCAGGCGGCGGTGCAGTCTTGTCCGGCGTTATAGAAGCCGAAACTGCGGATGCCCTCAACGGCGGCGTCGATGTCGGCGTCGTCGAAAATCAGCACCGGCGCCTTGCCGCCCAACTCCATGTGCATGCGCTTAACGGTGTCGGCGGTGCTGGAGATAATGTTCGAGCCCGTGGCCACGGAACCGGTGAGCGAGACCATGCGTACTTTGCTGTGCGTGGTCAGCGGCTGGCCCACGGAAGGGCCGCGGCCGAAGACGATATTGACCACGCCAGCGGGGAAGATTTCAGCCAGCAGTTCGCCCAGTTTCAAGGCGGTCAGCGGTGTTTGCTCGGAAGGCTTGAGCACCACGGTATTGCCCGCGGCGAGTGCCGGTGCGATTTTCCATGCGACCATCATCAGCGGGTAGTTCCACGGCGCAATCGAGGCCACCACGCCAATCGGGTCGCGGCGGATCATCGAGGTGTGGCCCGGCAGGTATTCGCCCGCTGCCGAGCCATTAAGGCAGCGACTGGCTCCGGCGAAGAAGCGGAATACGTCGGCAATGGCCGGGATTTCATCGCCCAGCGCGGCGGCGTATGGCTTGCCGCAGTTGTCGGATTCCAGCTTGGCGAAGGTTTCCGCCTGCGCTTCGATGGCATCAGCCAAACGTAGCAACAACAGAGAGCGATCTTTTGGCGCGGTTTGCGACCAGCTTTCAAACGCCGCATCGGCGGCTTGAACGGCGGCATCGACCTGCTCGCTGCTGGCCTCGTTGATGTGCAGCAGTGCCGTTCCAAGAGACGGGTTGAGCACTGGCTGGCTGGCGCCTTCGCCGTTAACGAGTTGGCCGTTGATGAGCATTTTGCTTTGCATCTGTGCAATCCTCTTGTCGGAATTTGTTAGCTGCGTGTCACGCACACGCAGTGGTTTGAATCAGTTATTTGCCGCCGCTACCCGCGACGCTTTCGCTGCTCTTGGTCAGGTAATACGCACCCAGAATCGGCACCATGGTCACCAGCATCACCATCATGGCGACGACGTTGGTCACCGGCACATCGCGTGGGCGGCTCAGTTGGTTGAGCAGCCACAGCGGCAGTGTCCGTTCGTGGCCGGCGGTAAAGGTGGTGACGATGATTTCATCGAACGACAGGGCAAACGCGAGCATGCCGCCGGCCAGCAGTGCCGAGCTGAGGTTGGGCAGAATGATGTAGCGGAAGGTCTGCCAGCCATCTGCGCCGAGGTCCATGCTGGCTTCGATCAGGCTGTGCGAGGTGCGACGAAAGCGGGCGATCACGTTGTTGTAGACGATCACCACACAGAACGTTGCATGGCCGATCACGATGGTCATGACTCCCGGCTCGATACCGAAACGCTTGAAGGCTGCCAGCAAGGCCAGGCCGGTAATAATGCCGGGCAGGGCAATTGGCAGAATCAGCAGCATCGAGATGCTCTCCTTGCCGAAGAAGTCGCGGCGATACAGCGCCGCTGCCGCCAGTGTGCCGAGCACCATGGCGATCAGCGTGGCGATGCTGGCGATTTGCAGCGACAGCTTGATCGACTCAAGTACATCCTCCCGCGCAAACGCCACGCTGAACCAATCCAGAGTGAAGCCTTGCGGCGGAAAACTGAACGCCGCGTCTTCGGTGTTGAAGGCGTACAAAAAGATGATGAAGATCGGGAAGTGCAGGAATACCAGCCCGCCCCATGCGGCGATCTTCAGGCCCAGCGAAGCTTTTTCAGAGTGCATCGAAGGCCCCCAGACGTTTGACGACAGACAAATAAATGGCGATTAACACAATCGGCACCAGGGTGAAGGCGGCGGCCATCGGCATGTTGCCGATCGCGCCTTGCTGGGCGTAGACCATGCTGCCGATGAAGTAGCCGGGCGGGCCGATCAGTTGCGGCACGATGAAGTCGCCGAGGGTCAGTGAGAAGGTGAAGATCGAACCCGCCGCAATGCCCGGAATCGACAACGGCAAGATCACCTGCACAAACGTCTGCCAGGGCCGTGCACCGAGGTCGCTGGAGGCTTGCAGCAGGGAAGGCGGCAGGCGCTCCAGTGCGGCCTGAATCGGCAAAATCATGAACGGCAGCCAGATGTAGATAAACACGAAGAAGCGGCCCAGATGCGAGGTCGACAACGTGCTGCCGCCCACGCCGGGAATGCCCAGGATGAATTGCAGCAGCGGAGTCAGGCCCATGTGCTCAACGAACCACTGCGCCACGCCGCCTTTGGCCAGAAGCAAGGTCCAGGCGTAGGCCTTGACGATGTAGCTGGCCCACATTGGCATCATCACCGCGATGTAGAAAAACGCCTTGGTTTTGCCGGTGGTGTAGCGCGCCATGTAATAGGCAATCGGGAATGCGATCAGGGCGCTGCCAATCGAAACGGCAATGGCCATGCTCACTGTGCGCACGATGATGTCGAAGTTGGCCGGCTGGAACAGCGCCGTGAAGTTGGCCGTGGTCAGTTCCGGCAGCACCGTCATGCTGAAGTCGTCGAAGGTATAAACACCTTGCCAGAGCAGGTTGAGCAGCGAGCCCAGGTAAATCGCGCCGAACCACACCAGCGGCGGAATCAGCAGCATCGACAGATACAGGTTGGGCTTGCGGTAGAGCAGGCTCGACAGGCGATTCATCACGCCTTGGCGTTGCTCAGTTACCGCGATAGGAGTGGAAATTTGCATGTCAACGAGCCTCGGTTGCGGCGTTGTCATGCAGCGTGACCATCGCTTCCCGTGGCCAGCGCGCAGTCACTTGCTGGCCCAGCGTTAGCGGCTGTCCCTGAGTTCCCCACTGCGAATTGGCCTGGCTGATGCTGAGGTTTTCGCCGTTATCGAGCTTCAGTTCGAATCGCGTGGCCGCGCCCTGATACTGAATATCGTGGAGTACGCCGCTGAGTTCGACGTGCTCGCTGGAGGCGGCGCCTTCGGCAAATTGAATATGTTCCGGGCGAATCGAGAACGGCTGTGCGCTGCCAGTCAGGCGCTGGGCGATTTCACCGCGTAGCACATTCGAGGTGCCGACGAACTCGGCCACAAACGGTGTTGCCGGCTTCATGTAAAGATTGCGCGGGGTGTCGACCTGCTCGATCCGGCCTTTGTTGAACACCGCCACACGGTCCGACATCGACAGGGCTTCGGTCTGGTCGTGGGTGACGAAAATGAAGGTAATACCCAGTTGGCGCTGAAGCTTCTTCAGTTCGCCCTGCATTTGTTCACGCAGCTTCAAGTCGAGTGCGCCGAGTGGCTCATCGAGGAGCAGCACGCGCGGGCGGTTGACCAGCGCGCGGGCCAATGCCACACGCTGGCGCTGGCCGCCCGAAAGCTGTGCCGGTTTACGATCGCCATAACCGGCGAGGGCGACCATGCCCAGTGCCTCTTCGGCACGGTTGAGGCGTTCGGACTTGCCCACGCCCTTAACCTTCAAACCGTAAGCCACGTTGTCGCGAACGTTCATGTGCGGGAACAGGGCGTAATCCTGGAACACGGTATTAACGTCACGCTGGTACGGCGCGAGGCCAACAGCCTCGACCCCGTGAATTCGGATCGAGCCGGCGCTCGGGTGTTCAAATCCGGCGATCAGGCGCAAGCAGGTGGTTTTGCCAGAGCCGGAAGGGCCCAGCATGGAAAAGAATTCTCCGTCCTGGATGTCGATGGACACCCGGTCTACGGCTCTTACGTCGCCGAATACGCGGGACACATCGGTGAATTGCACTGCAAGGGTCATGTCAAAAAAACTCCAGGAGAAAAATAATCCATCCACGCCATCGTTCAGGCTTGCCGACACAGAACGCCGGCGCCGATGGATCTAAAGCTGTCTAGCTACGCAAAAAAATTACCCAATGGGCGTGTGGTTTGCCCCAGTTCAGTCAACTCAAAAACAGCACTGAGCGATCGGTTCATGGCGCAGCACGACCTCACACTAACCACCCACCAGGCGAGCGTTGTGCGCTAACACAACGCCGCCCACGGATCGCGCAATCAGCGCGAGGTGAGAGTTACCGGCCGCCCATGATGGCGATGTAATCCTGAGTCCAGCGGCTGTAGGGCACGTACTTGCCGCCTTCGGACTGTGGGGTTTTCCAGAAGGCAATCTTGTCGAAGTTGTCGAAACCGTTGGTTTTGCAGCCTTCGGCGCCGAGCAGTTCGTTGCCTTCACACGCCGCCGGTACGGCAGGCAGCGAGCCAAACCAGGCCGCGACGTCGCCCTGAACCTTGTTGTCCAGCGACCAGTTCATCCACTGATAGGCGCACGATGGATGTTTGGCATCGGCGTGCAGCATGGTGGTGTCGGCCCAGCCGGTGGCGCCTTCAGCCGGTACGGTCGAGGCAATCGGCTGCTTTTCGAGTTGCAGCGCGTTGACTTGATACGGCCAGGAACCGGAAACCATCACGCCTTCGTTTTTGAAGTCGCTCATTTGCACGGTTGCGTCATGCCAGTAGCGGTGAATCAGCTCGTGTTGCTGGCGCAGCAAATCAAGCACGGCGGCGTACTGCTTCTCGTCGAGCAGATACGGGTCTTTGATGCCCAGCTCCGGTTGCGCGGTTTTCAGGTACAGCGCGGCGTCGGCGATGTAGATCGGGCCGTCATAAGCTTGCACGCGGCCTTTGTTGCTCTTGCCGTCGGGCAGGGTGGTTTCCTTGAATACGACGCTCCAGCTGGTCGGCGCTTGCTTGAACAGTTCGGCGTTGTACATCAGCACGTTCGGGCCCCACTGGTACGGCGTGCCGTAATGCTTGCCGTTAACGGTGTGCCACGGCGCATCTTGCAGACGCTTGTCGACGTTCTTCCAGTTGGCGATCAGTGCGGTGTTGATCGGCTGTACACGCTTGCCCGCGACCAAACGCAAGGAGGCGTCACCCGATGCCGTGACCAGATCGTAGCCGCCCTTGGCCATAAGGCTGACCATTTCATCCGAGGTGGCGGCGGTTTTAACGTTGACCATGCAACCGGTCTGCTTCTCGAAGCCGGTAACCCAGTCGTAGCCTTTGTCGGTTTCGCCACGCTCGATATAGCCAGGCCAGGCGATGATATCCAGTTGGCCTTCGCCTTTGCCGATCGACTGCAGCGCTTCTGCAGCATTGACGCTACCGGTGGCCAGCAGCGCAGTTGAGAGTGCGCTGAGGAGCAGAGTTTTTTTCACGATCATCGGGGTTCCCTCTTTTCTATTGTTAGGTCGGGGCAGTTAAACGTCGTGCAACAGGTGCCCTTATGGGCGACTTCATCAATTGTTATGTCTGTTCAATCCAGGGCGTTGCCGTGGCGCGCCATGATGTGGCGCACTACGCTGTAGTCCTGCAGAGAGTCACTGGATAAATCCTTGCCGTAACCGGAGCGCTTCATGCCGCCGTGGGGCATTTCGCTGGCAAGCATAAAGTGGCTGTTGATCCAGGTGCAGCCGTATTGCAGGCGCGCCGCCACCTGCATGGCCTTGTCCAGATTCTGTGTCCACACCGAAGAGGCAAGGCCGTATTCGGAGTCGTTTGCCCAGTCCACCGCCTGCTCAAGTTGATCAAAACGGGTCACCGTAACGACCGGCCCGAACACTTCGCGCTGGACGATTTCATCGTTCTGCCGACAGCCCGCCAGCAAGGTTGGCTGGTAATAGAAACCGGGGCCGGAATGCACGGCTGCACCCGTGACGCGCTCGATGTGCGGCTGGCCAAGTGCGCGCTCGACAAAGCTGGCCACGCGATCGCGTTGGCGCGCGCTGATCAGGGGGCCGAGTTCATTGTCTTCATCACGTTTGCGGGCAAAGCGCAGGCTGCTGACCGCGTCACCCAGTTCAGCGACCAGACGATCATGAATACCGGCTTGTGCGTAGATGCGGCAGGCAGCTGTGCAGTCCTGCCCGGCGTTGTAATAGCCGTAGCTGCGCACGCCTTCGATTACGGCTTGCAGATCGGCGTCGTTGCAGACAATCACCGGCGCTTTGCCGCCCAGTTCAAGATGGGTGCGCTTGAGCGTCTTGGCTGCGCTCTGGAGGATTTTCTGCCCGGTAACGATGTCGCCGGTGAGCGAGACCATGCGCACTTTGGGATGGCCAACCAAGTGGCTGCCAACGCCTTCGCCGCCGCCACAGACAATATTCAGCACGCCTGCTGGCAGAACTGTGTTGAGCATCGGCGCGAGCGCCAGAATCGATAACGGAGTGTGTTCGGACGGTTTGAAAACTAGGGTGTTGCCTGCCGCCAATGCCGGTGCGATTTTCCACGCGGCCATCATCAGCGGGTAATTCCATGGCGCAATCGAGGCGATCACGCCAATCGGATCACGCCGCACCATGCTGGTGTAGCCGGGAATATATTCACCAGACAACTGACCACTTTGGCAGCGCACCGCGCCGGCAAAGAAACGGAAGACATCCACCGCCGCACTCAGGTCATCCTGACGAGCCAAGTGCAGGGGCTTGCCGCAGTTGAGGGCTTCGAGGCGGGCAAGCGAATCGGCGTTGCGCTCGATTACATCGGCAATAGCCAGCAAGCAAACCGAGCGCTGTTGCGGTGTGGTGCGCGACCAACTGGAGAAGGCTTCATGGGCCGCGACGATAGCGGCTTCAACCTGTTCGGCCGAGGCTTCGTGAACGTGGGCGAGGGTTTCGCCGGTAGCCGGATTGAGCACGGTTTCCGGCGCGCCGCTGCCAAGCACCAGTTCACCGTTGATCAGCAGGTGATGGCTTAGCGGAGTCAGGGTGGCGGAGCTTGCCATAGTTTCTGTGCTCTATTGTTTGCGCGGATAGCGCAGTTCTTATAGTGCGATAGAGACTAGATGGCCTGATCGGTGCCTACAATTTCTTAATACTGAAGGTGGTATTCGATTAAATAGATGGCTTGCGCCCGGTTGGCAACTCGCGGGCTACGGTCAGAAACGGGTCAACCAGCGCGGGGCGCGCCGTGCCGCGGCGCCAAGCCAGGCCCACGTCGAGGGTCTGGGTCAGGTCGACCACCGAGCGCGCCTCAATAATGTCGCCTTCCAACGACCACGGGCGATACGTCATGTCTGGCTGGATGGATATGCCAAGGCCGGCAGCCACCAAACTTCGCACCGCTTCGGTCGAGCCGGTGCGCAGGGTGATGTTGGGTTGCAGGCCGGCGCCACTCCAGATGCGCTGGGCGTTGAGGCCCATTTCATCGACATTCATCTGAATTAACGGCTCGCTAACGATGTCGGCCAAGCTGATGCTGTCGAGTTCCAGCAAAGCGTGCTGCGGCGGCAACCACAAACGCAGTGGCGAGTGAGTGAGCACTTCTGTTTGCAAGGCGTGGCGGTCTTCGAGGTTGGACAAAATAAGCACGCCGACGTCGATTTCGCCGCTGACCAGCAGGTGCTCAATATAAGGACGCTCATCTTCGAGTACGCGGATCTCAACGTTGGGGTAGGCGCGTTGAAAGCGGGTGAGCAGGTCGGCCAGGTAGTAACCGGCAACCAGACTGGTTACGCCGATTGTCAGGCTGCCGGCAACAGTGTCGGTGCTTTGTTGCAGGCTGCGCTTGGCGTTATCCACAGTGGCCAGAATCAAGTGCGCCTGCCTCAGAAACTGATGGCCCTGATGGGTCAGTGACATGCCTTTGGCGTGTCGGTTGAACAAGCTCACGCCGATTTCTTCTTCGAGTTTCTGAATCGCCAGAGTCAGGGTCGATTGCGAAATAAACACCGCCTGAGCGGCGGCAGAGATCGAGCCGGTTTCGGCGACAGCGATGAAGTGGCGAATCTGGCGCAGGGTCATCATGGTGTTTTATGGCTGCTTTTGGCTGCGGTTTAAGCTGAATTTACAATAATGTATCGCTACTTTCGATTATTTAGATAGGTCGATGGTTGTTTTATGCCTTGATGTGGCAACTGCGTAAGCCGTTCGAGTTATTCGTCGAGCCGGCGTGATCCCGCCGTTTGGCGGACGCCACCGCGTGAATCCGGGCTTGGGCTATCTTCAATAGCCTGAATCGGCTGGATCTGCCGAAGGAGGCATCAATGAACACCAGTGATTTACTTGAGCAGTTACTTAAGTCCGGGCTCTCTGGGCAGGGCGGTGGCGGTCGCCAAAGCACCTCAGGGATGGGCGGTCTTGGCGGCGCGCTGGGTGGGGCGTTGGGCGGTTTATTGGGTGGAGGCGGCCAGAGCTCTGGAGCATCCGGCGGCATGGGTGGTTTAGGCGGGCTGCTGGGCGGTTTGCTCGGGGGTGGGCAGTCCTCCGCAGCGCCAACTCAGGCCGGTGGCCGGCAACAGGGTTCAGGCGGCGGGATTAACTACAGCGGCCTGGCAACGCTGGGCATGCTGGCGTTTCAAGCCTACAGCGCCTGGCAACGTAATCAGGATTCCGGCGCGCAGACGGCTACCCGCAATGCGTTCGTTAATGCGCCGCAATCCGAAGAATTGCTGGCCGGGCCCTCGGCTGGCCCTGAACTTGAGGAGCGCAGCAATGCGGTGTTGCGGGCGCTGATTGCCGCCTCCAAGGCAGACGGGCGAATTGATGAGCAGGAGAAGAAGCTGATTTACGCCGAAATTCACAAGCTCGCGGATGACCCCGGCTTGCAGGCGTGGCTGGATGCTGAGGTGCGTCGCCCGCTGAATCCGGCAGACGTTGCGATTGCGGCGAAAACCCCGGAAATGGCGGCGGAGATGTACTTGGCCAGTGCCTTGCTGGTGGGGCGTCAGGAAGGCGGCGAGCGGGTTTATCTGGACCAGTTGGCGCAGCATCTGGGGATAGAGCCCGGCTTGCAGGCGCATCTTGAGGAGCAGATCAACGCTTGATCCTCAGACCAATATTCAGCCGGTTGCCAGCGTGTGCGACAGGCTGAATGTTGGCTTATGTCTGCAACCTATGGCGTATGTCGTTCCTTCTGCGCGCACGTTAGTCTGCGAGTCATCACTTCCATGATCCGACCGCGAGGCGCACATGCAACCACTTCTTGATCGTTATGATTACCTGATTGTCGGCGCCGGCCCTGCGGGTTGTTTGCTGGCTAACAGGCTGTCGGCCGATCCGGCTGTTCGGGTGTTGCTGATCGAAGCGGGTGGGCGGGATAACTACCCGTGGATTCATATCCCTGTCGGCTATCTGTATTGCATTGGTAATCCGCGTACCGACTGGTGCTTTGAAACGGCCAGTGAGCCGGGCCTCAATGGCCGTTCGCTGAAGTATCCGCGAGGGCGGGTGCTTGGCGGCAGCAGCTCAATCAACGGCATGATCTACATGCGTGGGCAATCGGCGGATTACGACGGTTGGGCCGCGCAGGGTAATCCGGGCTGGGCCTGGAACGATGTATTGCCGTTGTTCAAACGCTGTGAGAACCACTTTGCCGGTGACAGTGATATGCACGGCGGCAAGGGCGAATGGAAGGTTTCTGAGCAGCGCCTGACCTGGCAGATACTTGAAGCGTTTCGAGAAGGCGCCGCGCAGAACGGTATTCCCAGCGTTGCTGACTTCAACACCGGCGATAACTTTGGTTGCAGCTATTTTCAGGTTAATCAGTCGGGCGGCGTGCGCTGGAATGCGGCCAAGGCTTTTCTGCGTGACATTAAACAGCGGCTCAATCTGCAGGTAATAACCGACACGCTGGTTGACCGGGTCGAGCTCAAGGATGACCGGGCCGAAGGATTGCGGCTGATTTATCAGGGCCAGCCAGTGACTGTGCGCGCCAACCGTGAAGTCATTCTGTGTGCAGGCGCTATCGGCACCCCGGCATTGCTGCAACGCTCTGGCATTGGCCCACGGCCATTGCTGGAAAAGCTCGGCATCGGCGTGCGCCATGAACTGCCCGGGGTGGGCGCCAACCTGCAGGACCATCTGCAATTGCGGCTTATCTACAAGGTCAGCGGGATTAAAACCCTCAATCAGATCGCCGCCAGCCTGTGGGGCAAAATGGGCATGGGCCTTGAATATATGCTCAAGCGCAGTGGCCCTTTGTCGATGGCGCCCAGCCAGCTCGGCGCATTTGCCCGCTCCAGCCCGGAACACGCCACGGCAAATTTGCAATATCACGTACAGCCGCTTTCGCTGGAGCGTTTTGGCGATCCGCTGCATGAATTTCCCGCATTCACCGCCTCGGTCTGCAACCTGCGCCCGCACAGCCGTGGGCAGGTGCAGATCAATTCGATAGATCCGGCCGCTACGCCGCTTATTGCGCCTAACTACCTCAGTGACGAGCGCGACTTGCAGGTGGCAGCAGATGCGATTCGGCTGACCCGAAAGATCGTCTCATCGCCCGCCTTGGCAACTTATGAGCCGCGTGAATACAAGCCGGGCCCTGCGTATCAGTCTCAAGCTGATTTGCAGCGCGCGGCAGGCGAGATCGGCACGACCATTTTTCACCCTGTAGGCACCTGCAAGATGGGCAACGATGCCGCCGCTGTGGTGGATGCGCAGTTGCGTGTGCACGGTATTCGCGGGCTGCGCATCGCCGATGCGTCAATCATGCCGACGATCATCTCAGGCAACACTTGCTCGCCGGTGGTGATGATTGCCGAGAAGGCCTCTGAACTAATTCTTCAGCAGCAGGCGAGTGCGGCCGATAACAAAGTGCATGCGCCAGACTTACTCCACGTTTAAACCGAGGGGCGGCTGATAAGTTTGCAGCGATTGCAGTTAGTCGCTTGCCCGGCAGCGGGCGAGCCTCTAGAGTCGCGTGCATAGCCTTGTGCGCTAAAACTGTAGGCATGCCTGCAAACTTGGAATCGGGGAATACTGTGAAGAACTGGTCTGTTCAGCTGCGCATCATCGCAAGCTTTGCTGTTGTGATCACCATCTTGCTGCTCATGGCGGCAGTTGCCTACAACCGCCTGGTAGTCGTGGAAAGAGGCGCGCAGTTGGTGCGTGATAACGCCGTTCCCGGCCTGTATCAGATATCGCGCATACGCAGTTCCTGGGTCGACCACATGCTGCTGACCCGCAAGGAGTTGCTGGTTGCCTCGCAGAACAATGGCGTGGCCGAGCCGCAGTTATTGGATCAGGACGAGGCGCAGTTCAGCAAAACCGAGCAAGCGCTGGAACACGACCTGAGCATCTACAAAACCACGATCACCGAGGCGCATGAGCGCACGCTGATTGCCGAATTCGAGCAGCTGCGCAAACAATATCTGGGCTTGCACGAGCAACTGCTGGCGCTGCACAAACAAGGTCGCAGTGCTGATGCCTTTGCCCTGAGTACCGGCCAGATGCTCGCAGACTGGCAGCAGGGCCGTGAGGTGTTGAACAAGCTGGTTGAAGTTAACCGCGATGTTGCGATTACCTCGGTGGCGGATATCCACGAGTCCGTGACCGAGCTGGAGCTGAGCATGGTGCTCGCCGTTTTGCTCGCGGTTGCGTTGGCGGCGGTCAGTGGCTTCCTGTTGTTACGGGCGATTACCCAGCCAATCTCGCAGGTGGTCAGTACGCTCAAGATCATGGGTGGCGGTGATTTGTCGGTGCGCATGGATTTGCAGCGTAAAGACGAATTCAACGCCATCGAAGAAGGCTTTAACAACATGAGCGAAGCCCTCAAAGGGCTGGTGACTCAGGCTCAGCGCTCGGCCGTGCAGATGACCACCTCGGTGACCGAAATTGCCGCGACCTCCAAGCAGCAGCAAGCCACGGTGACAGAGACTGCCGCCACGACCACGGAAATCGGTGCGACTTCGCGGGAGATTACCGCGACTTCCCGTGATCTGGTGCGCACCATGAGTGAAGTCTCCAGCACCGCCGAGCACACTTCGGTGCTGGCCGGCTCCGGCCAGTTGGGCCTGACGCGCATGGAAGACACCATGCATCAGGTCATGGGTGCGGCGGACTTGGTAAACGCCAAGCTGGCGATACTCAACGAGAAGGCGGGCAATATCACGCAAGTGGTCACCACCATCGTCAAGTTTGCCGATCAGACCAACTTGCTGTCGCTCAACGCCGCGATTGAGGCGGAAAAGGCCGGTGAGTATGGCCGTGGTTTTGCCGTGGTTGCCACCGAAGTACGACGTTTGGCCGACCAGACCGCCGTTGCCACCTACGATATCGAACAGATGGTGCGCGAGATTCAGTCCGCGGTATCGGCCGGTGTCATGGGTATGGACAAGTTCTCCGAAGAGGTCAGACGAGGAATCTCTGAGGTCGCGCAGGTTGGCGAGCAACTCTCGCAGATTATTCAGCAGGTTCAGGCGCTGGCGCCGCGCGTGCAAATGGTCAACGAAGGCATGCAGGCGCAAGCCACCGGCGCGGATCAAATCAATCAGGCACTGGCCCAGTTGGGCGAGGCCAGCGGCCAGACAGTCGAATCATTGCGTCAGACCAGCTCGGCGATTGATGAGCTAAATCAGGTCGCCAACAGCTTGCGCACCGGCGTTAGCCGTTTCCGGGTATAAACCTGTGAACCGCAGCAGCGCCCGTTCTGCAGCGCAGCAGCGTGATGCGCTGTACCTGCTGTTTCGCATGGGTGACGACCGCTACGCACTGGCCGCGAAGGACATTGTGGCCATTTTGCCGTTGCCGCCGTTCAAGCAGGTCGCCGAGGCGCCGCACTGGGTGGCCGGATTGTTCAGCTATCGTGGGCAAGTGCTACCGGTGCTCGATCTGTCTGCCCGGGCTTTCGCTCGCCCCGCCGAAATGCGTACCAGTACGCGGCTGGTTCTGGTGCACTACCGCCAGCAGCAAGACGCTGATGAGCCATTACTGACGGTGGGGTTGATTCTCGAACGGGTCAGTGAAACCCGGCGTATTAACGATGCTGCGTTCAGTGCCAGCCCGATGGCCGGGCAGCCTGAGTATCTCGGTGCGGTTCAGCCGGCAGTTGATGGTGTGCTGCAAAAGATCACGGTCGAGCAATTGCTCGACGCGGATTTACGCGCGTTTTTGCTGGGCGAGAGCGCAGCTCAGGTGCGCAGCGATGCTTGAGCAATTTCAGCAGTGGCTGCATCAGCGCATTGGCATGGATATCGAATCCGTCGGCCACAGTGCTTTGGAGCGGGCAATCAAACAGCGGCAACGTGCAGCGGGTGCCGTCGATTGCGCGGCATACTGGCAATTGCTGCAAGGCTCCAGCCGCGAGCAGCAGGCTTTGATTGAAGCGATTGTGGTGCCGGAGACCTGGTTTTTCCGTTACCCCGAATCCTTCGCCGTGCTCGGGCGTCTGGCTCAGGAACGGCTCGCTAGTCTCGCTGGCAGTCGCCCGCTGCGCATCATCAGCTTGCCGTGTTCAACCGGCGAGGAACCTTATTCAATTGTGATGGCGTTGCTCGATGCCGGTATCGACAAGGCCCGGTTTAGTGTCGATGCGTTTGATATCAGCGAGCGCGTCGTGCAGCACGCCAAGGCCGGGGTGTACGGACGTAATGCGTTTCGTGGCAATTATCTGACGTTTCAACGGCGCTATTTCAGCGCACGCGGCGATGCCTTTGAGTTGAATGCAGAGGTGCGCGACAAGGTCAATTTCAGTTGCGCGAACCTGTTGGCCGCTCCGGTGCTGGCGAAGCAGCCGCGTTATGACATGGTTTTTTGCCGCAACCTGCTGATTTATTTTGACCGGCCAACTCAGGAGCAGGCGCTCAAGGTGCTCAAGGGTTTGCTGGATGAAAAAGGCTCGCTGTTTACCGGGCCAGCAGAGGCCGGGTTGATGAGCAGCAATGGTTTGCGCGCACTCGGGGTGCCGCTGAGTTTCGTGTTCCAGCGTGACCAGCGCCCGGCGAGGCCCGCGCTGAACTATCGCCCGCCGGTAATTCCAGTCCCGGTTGCCCCGCCGATTTCTCGTCAGCCTGTTGCGCGACCGGCCGTCAGCAAAAGCTCGGTCCTGAACAAGAATGAGCCCGCAAGGCCGCCGAGCCCAGCTGCGAATCAGAGCGATGCTGCGACGCTTGAACTGAACAATATCGAGCAGCTCGCCAACAGCGGTCGCAGTGATGAGGCTCGCGCCGCCTGCGAACGTTTGCTGGCAGAGCGTGGTGGTTCGGCCGGAGTTTTCTATTGGCTGGGCTTGCTCAGCGACGGCGCTGGCCAGGCCGATGCTGCGCAGAGTTATTACCGTAAGGTTTTGTACATCGATCCGCATCACCGTGAGGCGTTGGCCCAGCTGGCACTGTTGCTCGCGGCCAAGGGCGATCTGGCCGGTGCCCGGCGATTGCAGGAGCGCGCCAGTCGTGGAGTGAAGCAAGATGGATGAGGGCGTTGGCGTGGGTGAAATGCCGGTGATTGACGACTGCTGGAAGCGCATTGGCGTATACGGTGACAAGAGTTGCGAGCGCTTGGCCAAACATGTGCATTGCCGCAACTGCGAGGTTTATGCCGAAGCGGCGGTGGTGTTGCTGGATCGCTACGGCGCGCTGCATCAGTACGAAGACGAACCGGCTCAGGCTGACACCGATGACATTGGCGAGACGCGCTCGACCCTGATTTTCCGGCTTGGCGATGAGTGGCTGGGGTTGGCGACCCGCAGTCTGGTCGCGGTCGTTGCGCAAACGCCGATTCATTCGCTGCCGCATCAACGCACGCGCAGCCTGCTGGGCGTGACCAACGTCAATGGCGCGCTGGTCGCCTGTCTGTCGCTCAGCGAATTGCTCGGGCTGGAAGCTGCCAGCAGCGTTTCCAGTGAGCGCCGGGTAGTGCCGCGAATGCTGATTTTACAGGGCGCGGACGGCGTATTGGTCAGCCCGGTGGATGAGGTTGAAGGCATTCATCCCTTGCCGCTCGCGGCCATCGTGCCGGCCAATCGCGCTGCCGGTCAAACGGCAGGCCAATTTGCTCAGGGAGTCACGCAGTGGCGCGAGCGCAGTATTACCCTGCTGGATGAGCAATTGCTCCAGCACGCGATGGTCAGGAGCCTGCAATGACCCCGGATCAGATGAGGGACGCATCCCTGCTGGAGTTGTTCAAGCTCGAGGCTGAAGCGCAAACCCAGCTTTTGGGCGCAGGGCTTTTGGTGCTGGAGCGAGAGCCGCAACATGCCGGGCAACTCGAAGCCTGCATGCGCGCCGCCCACTCACTCAAGGGCGCAGCACGGATTGTCGGGCTCGACCCCGGCGTCAAGATTGCCCACGCCATGGAAGACATTTTCGTCGCCGCGCAGGAAGGGCTGTTAACGCTGGCCTCCGAGCATATTGATGGCTTGCTGCAAGGCGCCGATATGCTCATGCAAATAGCCACGCCAGTCAGCGAGGCGGGTGCCGAGCAGCAAGCACAAGCGGTCAGCGCGCTGGTCGCACGTTTACAGACCCTGTTTGTGCAGGGCTCGCCGGGCTTGGCCATGCCGACGCAGCCACCCGCTACAACAGATTCCGAGCCGCCAAGCCTAGAGCCTGAAAGCGACCGTGATGCGCTGGATTTCACTGCGCACACGCCAGCAGAAGCCAAGGCCGCCGAAAGCCTGCCAGTGTCTGCTCCAGTGCAGTCGACCCTTGCCGAGGCAACCGGCGAGGCGCCTGCGGAGGGCGCCGAAACGGGCCGTGGCCGTGTGCTGCGGGTGTCTTCGGCGCGGCTGGATCATCTGCTGGATATGTCGGGGAAGTCGCTGGTCGAGTTCCAGCAGACTACAGCGCTGAGCCAGTCATTGATGCGCCTCAAACGCACACAGGCGGCCGCCAGTAAAACCCTGGATAACTTGCGCGAAAGCACCCAGCAGAGCGACCTCGATCCTGCCGCGCTGGCGTTGCTGGGCGAGGTGCGCAAGTTGCTCGGTGACAGCCAGCAGATGCTTGCCGAACACATGGAAGCATTCGATGACTTCGCCTGGCAGGGTAGCCGGCGCACCCAGCAACTCTACGACGCCGCGCTGGAATCGCGCATGCGGCCGTTTGCCGACATGCTCAAAGGGCAGGCGCGAATGGTGCGCGATCTGGGCCGCTCGCTGGGTAAGCAAGTGCGCCTGGATATCGAAGGCGAGTCTACGCAGGTCGACCGCGATGTGTTGGAGCGCCTGGAAGCGCCACTGACTCACTTGCTGCGCAATGCCGTGGATCACGGAATCGAAGACCCGCAAATTCGCATCAATCAAAGCAAGCCTGCCGAGGGCCGGTTACTGCTGCGTGCCCGTCATCACGCTGGCATGCTCGCCCTGGAGCTGCACGATGACGGCGCAGGCGTAGACTTGCAGCGGCTGCGCACGGCGATTGTGGCGCGCAAGCTGGCGCCGCAGGATGCCGTGGAGCGCATGAGCGAAGATGAGCTGCTGGCCTTCCTGTTCCTGCCCGGTTTCAGCATGCGCGAGAGCGTTACCGAGGTGTCGGGGCGTGGCGTCGGGCTGGATGTGGTGATGCATGAGGTGCGTCAGTTGCGCGGCGGGGTGCGCATGCAGCAGCTGGCCGGGGGCGGCAGTCGGTTCTTCATTGAAGTGCCGTTAACCCTTTCGGTGGTGCGCAGCCTGGTGGTTGAAATCGGCGGCGAAGCCTATGCCATTGCGCTGGCGCATATCGAGCGGATGATTCGCTTACAGCCCGAGGACATTGTGCAGCTCGAAGGGCGTCAGCACTTCTGGTATGAAAACCGCCATGTCAGCCTGGTGTCGGCCAGTCAGCTGTTGCAGAAGACTGATAAACGCGGCGAGCAAACGGATATTGCCGTGGTGATTCTCAGCGACCGCGAACAGGTTTACGGCTTGGCGGTGGAGCGTTTCATTGGCGAGCGCACGCTGGTGGTGATGCCGCTTGACCGGCGCTTGGGCAAGGTCCGCGATGTGTCTGCCGGTGCCTTGCTGGATGACGGCACGCCGGTGCTGATCCTCGACGTAGAAGACCTGTGCAGCTCAATTGGCAAACTCCTCGGCAGCGGCAGTTTGCAGCGGGTTGACCGCCGCGAACGGCAAGCCGGAGCGGCCGCGCGCAAGCGTGTACTGGTGGTCGATGACTCACTGACTGTACGTGAGCTGGAGCGCAAATTATTGCTCGCGCGCGGCTATGATGTAGCGGTAGCCGTAGACGGTATGGATGGCTGGAATGCGCTGCGCGCCGAGTCGTTTGACCTGCTGATTACCGATATCGACATGCCGCGCATGGACGGCATCGAACTGGTCGGGCTGGTTCGCCGCGACAGTCGCCTGCAGTCTCTGCCGGTCATGGTGGTGTCTTACAAAGACCGCGCCGAAGATCGCCAGCGCGGCCTGGATGCCGGAGCAGACTATTATCTGGCTAAGGCCAGCTTCCATGACGAAGCACTGCTGGATGCTGTGCAGCTACTGATTGGGGATGCGTCGCAATGAAGATAGGGATCGTCAATGACATGCCGCTTGCCGTCGAGGCGCTCCGGCGGGCGCTTGCGCACGAGCCAAGGCATCAGGTGGTGTGGGTCGCGCACGATGGCCGCGAAGCGCTGGAGTGCTGCCTGGAAAATACCCCCGACGTGGTGCTGATGGACCTGCTGATGCCGGTCATGAATGGTGTTGAGGCAACGCGGCTGATCATGGCGCAAGCGCCGTGCGCGATCCTGATTGTCACCGCCGATATTCAGCGCAATATGGGCCTGGTGTTTGAAGCCATGGGCCACGGCGCGCTGGATGTGGTGGATACGCCGAGTCTGGGCGGCCCGCAAGGGCTGGATTCCAGTACGTTGCTGCGCAAGTTGCACAACATAAGCTGGGTGATTGGCCAGCCGGATAAAAAAGCCGCGACCATTCAGGCCAAGCCCCGCGCGACTGAAAACAACAAGCGTCTGGTCGCCATTGGCGCCTCGGCGGGCGGCCCGGCCTCATTGCTGGAAGTATTGAAGCAATTGCCGGTTACGTTTAATGCAGCCATTGTGCTGGTGCAGCATGTCGACGCCGAGTTCGCGGCGGGCATGGCCCATTGGCTGAGCAGTGAGTCGCAAATGCCGGTGCGGCTGGCGTGTGACGGTGAGTCGCCGAAACACGGTGAGGTTCTGCTGGCGGGCACCAATAATCATCTGTGCCTGCAGGCAGGTGGCCGACTGGTTTATGCCGAAGAACCGCTTGGGCAGATATACCGGCCGTCGATTGATGTCTTTTTTGATAGCCTTGCACAGCATTGGCGCGGCGATGCGGTTGGCGTATTGCTTACTGGCATGGGCCGCGATGGCGCGCAAGGGCTGAAACACATGCGTGAGCGCGGGTTTCTCACCCTCGCTCAGGACCAAAAGAGCTGTGCGGTTTACGGCATGCCCAAGGCGGCTGCCGCGATTGGTGCAGCCGATGAGATTTTGCCGTTGGTCGATATCGCCCCGCGGTTGATGCGCGCGTTTGGCTAAACCATCCATCGTCTGTTGCGATGGCATTTAAATGAGTGATTTGAAGGGCGAAGTATGCGATCTGCAGTCTCGGTAAACCAAGCCGTGATGGTGCTGCTGGTGGATGATCAGGCCATGATCGGGGAGGCCGTGCGCCGCGCGTTGGTCAGCGAGCCCGGTATCGATTTTCATTTCTGCTCAGACCCGCATGAGGCGGTGGCCGTTGCGCTGCAGATACAACCGACGGTGATTCTGCAGGATCTGGTGATGCCCGGCGTCGATGGCTTGAGCCTGCTGCCGGCCTATCGCGCGGAGCCCAATCTGCGCGACGTGCCGATTATTGTGCTGTCGACCAAGGAAGACCCGCAGATCAAGTGTGCCGCGTTCAGCGCCGGCGCCAATGATTATCTGGTGAAGCTGCCGGATGTAATCGAGTTGGTCGCGCGCATTCGTTATCACTCGCGCTCCTTTCTCGCGCTGCAGCAGCGCGACGAGGCGTTTCGGGCATTGCGCGAAAGCCAGCAGCAGTTGCTCGAAGCCAATTTGGTGCTGCAACGCATGATGAAGTCGGACGGCCTGACCGGTCTGGCCAATCGCCGTCACTTCGACGAATACCTGGACATTGAATGGAAGCGCGCCATGCGCGAGAGCAGCCAGTTGTCGCTGGTGATGATCGATGTCGACTATTTCAAGAAATATAACGACCAGTTCGGCCATGTTGCCGGCGACGAAGTGCTGCGCATGCTCGGCAAGGCGATGGACGCGGCCTGTAGCCGGGCCAGTGATTTGGCCGCGCGTTATGGCGGCGAAGAGTTCGTCATGGTGCTGCCCGGCACTTCGAGCGGCGGTGCGCGGTTGCAGGCCGAGAAGCTGCGCCGTGCGGTTGAGGAGCTGAATATTGCCCACAACATGCCCGCAGAAGGTTCGCACGTAACCATCAGTATTGGCGTCGCAACCATGGTGCCGCAGCAAGGGCAAGACCCGGTTGGGCTGGTCGAGAAGGCCGATCAGGGGCTTTATCAAGCCAAGGCGGGCGGTCGCAATCAGGTTGGCATCGCCGATTAAGGCTTGTGCATTCACGGGCTGTCGGTGAGTTGACAGAGCAGGTATAATGTTCGGCTTTTCGAACGTTTTACCTGCGAGTGCTGCCAGCCATGGAAATCAACCCGATCCTTAATAGCATCAAGGACCTGTCCGAGCGCACCCAGACTATTCGGGGGTATCTTTGACTACGATCAAAAGCATGATCGTCTAGTTGAAGTTAACCGAGAGCTCGAAGACCCGAACGTCTGGAATGATCCCGAATACGCCCAGAATCTGGGGCGTGAACGCGCCTCTCTGGCCCTGATTGTCGAAACCCTGGATGACCTCAACGGCAGCCTGGCAGATTCCCGTGATCTGCTAGAAATGGCCGCCGAAGAGGACGATCAGTCGGCTGTCGACGATGTGGCCGCTGAAGTCGAGCGCCTGCGCGGCATTCTTGAACAGCTCGAATTCCGCCGCATGTTCAGCGGCGAGATGGACGCCAACAACGCCTACCTGGATATTCAGGCAGGTTCCGGCGGTACCGAAGCCCAGGACTGGGCCAACATGCTCCTGCGCATGTACTTGCGCTGGGCAGACAAACGCGGCTTCGACGCGACCATCATGGAGCTGTCGGCCGGTGAAGTTGCCGGTATCAAAGGCGCTACCGTGCACATCAAGGGCGAGTACGCGTTTGGTTGGCTGCGCACCGAAATCGGTGTTCACCGTCTGGTTCGCAAGAGTCCGTTCGACTCGGGCAACCGTCGCCACACCTCGTTCACTGCGGTGTTTGTCTCGCCAGAAATCGATGACAACATCGAGATCGAGATCAACCCGGCAGACCTGCGCATCGACACCTATCGCTCCTCGGGCGCCGGTGGTCAGCACGTAAACACCACCGACTCGGCCGTGCGTATTACCCACGTCCCGACCAATACCGTGGTGAGCTGCCAGAACGAACGCTCGCAGCATGCGAACAAAGACACCGCGATGAAAATGTTGCGGGCCAAGCTGTACGAGCAGGAAGTGCAGAAACGCAACGCAGCCTCTCAAGTGCTGGAAGACTCCAAGTCCGACATCGGCTGGGGCCACCAGATTCGCTCTTACGTGCTCGACCAGTCGCGGATCAAGGATTTGCGCACCAACATCGAGAACAGTAACTGCGATGCGGTGCTTGATGGCGACCTCGATGAGTTCATCGAAGCCAGTCTGAAACAGGGCTTGTAAGGCGACATAAGCGAAGTTGGCTGGTTATCCCGGCTAACTTCGCTGTTTGGCGCTGAATTCCGGCGCTGAATAACCACGCAATGTAGGTTGGGCTAAGCTGTGCTAGGTCCAACGAGCGGCGCTGCATTTGCGTAGGAGACCGGCCGGCTGGCCGGATGTTGAGCATCGCTGCGCTCAGCAAGAACCTACGAATACAGGAATAGACGAAAACCATGAGCGACCAACACATCGACACGAATGAACTGCAACAGGAAGAGAACAAGCTGATTGCCCAGCGCAAGGAAAAACTTGCCGCCGCGCGTCAGCAGGGTAATGCCTTCCCGAACGATTTCCGCCGTGACAGCTACTGCGCGGACTTGCAGAAACAGTACGTCGATAAGACCAAGGAAGAGCTGGCCGAAGCCGCTATTCCGGTCAAGGTTGCCGGTCGCATCATGCTTAACCGTGGCGCCTTCATGGTGCTGCAAGACATGACCGGGCGCATTCAGGTTTACGTCAACCGTAAAACCCTGCCGGAAGAAACCCTGGCAGCGGTTAAAACCTGGGATCTGGGTGACATCATTGCCGCTGAAGGCACGCTGGCACGCTCCGGCAAGGGCGATCTTTACGTTGAAATGAGCAACGTGCGCCTGCTGACCAAGTCGCTGCGCCCGCTGCCAGACAAGCACCACGGCCTGACCGACACCGAACAGCGCTATCGTCAGCGTTACGTCGACCTGATCGTTAACGAAGAAGTGCGTCAGGATTTCCGCGTGCGTTCTCAGGTGATCGCGCACATTCGCAAGTTCCTCGCCGAACGTGACTTCCTCGAAGTTGAAACGCCCATGCTGCAAACCATCCCGGGCGGCGCGGCGGCGACCCCGTTCGAGACTTTCCATAACGCGCTGGACATGCCGATGTACCTGCGCATTGCGCCTGAGCTTTATCTCAAGCGCCTGGTTGTTGGCGGCTTCGAGCGCGTGTTCGAGATCAACCGCAACTTCCGTAACGAAGGCGTCTCGACGCGTCACAACCCGGAATTCACCATGCTTGAGTTCTATCAGGCTTACGCCGACTACGAAGACAACATGGACCTCACCGAAGAGCTGTTCCGTGAGTTGGCGCAGTTGGTGCTGGGCACCACCGATGTGCCGTATCAGGGCAAGGTTTTCCACTTTGGCGAGCCGTTTGCGCGGATGTCGGTATTCGACTCGATCCTCAAGTACACCGACGTCACTGCCGAGCAGTTGCAGGACATCGACGTGGCCCGTGAAATCGCCAAGAAGGCCGGTGCCAAGGTGCTCGGTTTTGAAGGGCTGGGCAAATTGCAGGTGATGATTTTCGAAGAGCTGGTCGAGCACAAGCTGGAGCAACCGCACTTCATCACTCAGTACCCGTTCGAAGTGTCGCCGCTGGCGCGCCGTAACGATCAGGACCCAAGCGTCACTGACCGTTTCGAGCTGTTCATTGGTGGCCGCGAAATCGCCAACGCCTATTCCGAGCTTAACGATGCAGAAGATCAGGCTGAGCGTTTCATGGCGCAGGTCGCGGATAAAGATGCAGGCGACGACGAAGCCATGCATTACGATGCCGATTTCGTCCGTGCGCTCGAATATGGCATGCCGCCAACTGCGGGCGAGGGCATTGGTATCGACCGTCTGGTGATGCTGTTGACTGACGCGCCGTCGATCCGTGACGTGATTCTGTTCCCGCACATGCGCCCGGAAAGCTAAGCAGCCTCAGGCAGTCTTCTGCCTGACTCGCTTATTCGAGTTAGCAA
Source organism: Pseudomonas sp. MS19 (assembly GCF_013277615.1). Classification (NCBI taxonomy): domain Bacteria; kingdom Pseudomonadati; phylum Pseudomonadota; class Gammaproteobacteria; order Pseudomonadales; family Pseudomonadaceae; genus Pseudomonas; species Pseudomonas sp. MS19. The sequence continues at coordinate 276,932 of NZ_VBTO01000013.1, forward strand.
TAAAAGCTAAGAATAAAAAAACCGCCAGCGCTGGCGGTTTTTTGTTTTTAGCGGTTACAGTTGGCTTGCCCGATAAAAACAACAATATGTACTGATGCCTCATTTTAAGGAGATCTGCTGTGATCCCTACACTCAACACGCCCAAAGCCAAAACGGTTGCCGATACGCTGCAGTACCAGGGTCGCAAGGCCAGCCGTGCTGGCAGTGAATTACGCCGCCAGGCGATTCTCGATGCGACCATGCGCCTTATAGTCCGTGAAGGCGTGCGTGCGGTGCGCCATCGGGCAGTTGCTGCCGAAGCGCAAGTGCCGCTATCGGCCACCACCTATTATTTCGATGATATCGACGACCTGATCAGCGACACCTTTACTCAGTTTGTCGAGCAAAGCGCGGCCAACCTTGAAGCCTATTGGTCGCAGACTGAAAACCGGCTTTTTGCCAGCTTGAAAGCCCGTGGTGAGTGCCCGAATGAGCGTCAGGTGCTAGCTGACGAGTTGGCGCAGATCGCCCTCGACTATGTGGTGATGCAACTGACCACACGGCGCGATCAGCTGATTGCCGGGCAGGCTTTCTATCACGCCGCGTTGTTCAATCCCGGCCTGCATGAGCTATGGCGCGCGCACCGTAAAATGGTGCTGTTTGGCGTGAGCAAATTCTTTGAGGCTTTGGGCTCGGATCAGCCCTTTGAAGACTCAAGGTTGCTGATGCCGGTCATTCTGCAAATGGAATATCAGGGCCTGATCGACGGCGTCGAAGTCCTAGACAAGTCAGCAATGCTGGCCATTCTCAAGCGCCACATGTATCTGGTTTTGAAGCTGGCCTGAACCGTTTAATCCGCGCCCGTGGATTTTTTTGCTGGTTTTTGTGCGGGTAACCGCTCTTCGCGACCGTTTATCGGCTATTTTGTAACTGCATGCTTTGATAGTGGCGGTTGCTATCCAGTGCAACTGTCCAATGTCAGGGTAATCAGCTGCACCGTGCGTATTGCTTTGCCAACTCGTTTTCAGAAGGAGAGCTGAATGAAGGCCTGGCGTGTGATGGTCGCGTTATCATTCATATTGTTGAGTGGCTGCCTGGTAACGTTCAAAGATCCGATTCCGGCCAACGAGGCTGCCCCGATCCCGCTGCTGGGCGACTGGGCGCGCAAGGATGAATGGGGTGAGATGCAGTATCTCGAAATCAGCCGCGCCGGCTCCAATACCTACAAGGCGCGAACCTACGAGAACAGCCCGGACAACCTGGAGAGCATGCAGGAATTTGGTTTTACCGTGGCCCATCACGGTAAGCGCTGGTATCTGTCCACCGGTTTGCCGAAGCGTCTGGGAGCAAACTTTGCGATTGGTGGCTTCGAGCTGACCAATGATAACGAGCTGGTATTGTATGCTCTGGATGTCGAGCGCATGCTGCAAGAGCTTGACGATGGCCTGTGGCAAGGTGAACGGGTCGACATGCCAATCGGCGAAGGGGTGTTGATAACCTCGCCAATGGAAAAAGTATTCGCCTACCTGAACGACCCGGCCAACTCTGATGTGTTTGTCGAGGTCGGCCGTTATCAGCGTACCAGCGAGTGATTGTGTGGGTGTGAGGTCGTGAGAGAGCAATGAACAGTCATGTAGGTTTGGACGATTACCAATTAGTCGTCCGCGCACTGTCCGACCGGATTGTAGAGGCGCAAACCCCGATCCGCGTGCTGGATGCGGTGAAGTGGGACGAAAACGTACGCAACGAGTTCCTCAAACACAAAGGCAAGGCGCTGCCGCAGGTTGATCGTGATTACTACGTCAATCGCCCGCTGGCGTTTGATACCGCCGCGAAGAAACTCGAATTTCAGAACATCGAACGCGATGTCACCCGCCAACTGGGGCAATTCAACCCGGTTGGCCAGATCATGCGCCGCATGTGCCGTGAATACCGCATGGTTATTCGCATGCTCGAAGCGCGCGGCACCGAAGACTTCGGTCTTATCTCGCAGGAACTCTACGGCGCGGCCTCGGATGCCTTCCATGCCGGTGATCCGACTCTGGCCGATCTCGGCGTAATGTTCTCGGGCTTTCTGAATAACATCGACAAACGCGGTGACCTCAAGGACGAGGCGAAAGATCTGGACGCTAAAACAGCGGTCGATCTGCTCCAGCATCGCCTGAATAAGGTGTTCGGCGAGCACGAAGACACGATTCGCGTGTTCGAGTCCGACGGCATTCTCGCCGACGCAGCCGCAGGCGCCGACTACATCAAGATCCGCACCGATGCCATGTTCAACGAGCGCGATGTGCGTGCGCTTGAGGTCCACGAAGGGCTGGTGCATGTGGCAACGACCCTGAATGGTCAGAACCAGCCGATCTGTACCTTTCTGGCCAAAGGTCCACCTTCATCAACAGTTACGCAGGAAGGCCTGGCGATTCTGATGGAAGTCATCACCTTCGCCTCGTATCCGACTCGTTTGCGCAAACTGACCAACCGCACTCGCGCCATTCACATGGCCGAGGAGGGCGCTGATTTCCTGCAGGTATTCGACTTCTACCGTGAGCAGGGTTTCAGCATGGAAGAGAGCTACAGCAATGCCAACCGGGCATTCCGTGGCTCTACACCGACTGGCCTGCCGTTCACCAAGGACCTTTCGTACCTGAAAGGCTTCATCATGATCTACAACTACATCCAGCTCGCTGTGCGCAAAGGCAAGCTGGAGCAGATTCCGCTGCTGTTTTGCGGCAAGACCACCCTCGAAGATATGCGCACGTTGCGCCAGCTGGTCGATGAAGGACTGGTGGTGCCGCCCAAGTACCTGCCGCCGCAGTTCAGCGACTTGAACTCGCTGTCAGCGTGGATGTGCTTCTCAAACTTCCTCAATCACCTGAGCCTGGAAAGAATCGAGGCCGATTACGCCAATATCCTCTGAGGCGGGCTGCTGCGCTGGCTGCCACTGCGCCGGAGTGCCTGTTTAAAATGCTCATTTACTCATTGTAAACAGCGCTTGTTAACAAGTACGCCGGTTGGCCTGCGCGCGTCGCATCCTTGGCGGGTGATTTATATCAATCGTAACCATTTGAAGTGTGAACTTTGGGGCAGCGCGGGCTTCAATATTTACCCTTGCTTTGGAAGCCTGGAATTTTAATATGGATATTATCAATGTATAGCGGTGAGAAATTTAACAGCATTACCCATTTGGTCGGTGCTGTTTTTGCTTTGGTGGGGCTGGGCGCGCTGATTGCTGTTGGCGTTATGCTGAAAGATTTAAAGCTAACCCTTAGTTATGCAGTTTTTGGTTTTGCTCTGGTTGTTCTGTATGTGTGTTCCACGCTGTATCACAGCTTCTACCTGCCGACACTCAAGCGAATTTTTCGCAAGCTCGATCACGTGGCGATCTACCTGCTGATCGCAGGGACCTACACGCCGTTCATGCTGGTTTCGCTGGAGCACAGTCATGGGCTTGAGCTGCTGATCTTTGTCTGGTCGATGGCGGTGGTCGGGATCTGTATTGATGTATTCAAAAAGAATCGGGTCGAGATTCTGCAAATAAGTATTTATTTGATAATGGGCTGGACTTGCGCGCTGGAATTAACCGCCTTGAAGCAGGCGTTGCACGCAGCGGGTTTTTATTGGTTAGTGGCGGGTGGATTGTTTTATACCGTCGGTATTATTTTTTATGTGTTGGATGAAGTTATAAGTCTCCGGCACAGTCATGGTATTTGGCACCTGTTTGTATTGTTAGGCTCGATGTCACACTTCATTTCCATTATTGGTTATGTTCGATAGTATTGCCTGACCCGCACGGTCTGAGACCCGGTCAATCCGGTGCCTGCACACAAGGACGCTCTATGGACAGCCATCAGCTCGAATACGAAATCATCGGCAGCTCGGCGCAGTGCGTCGAGATCATTCTCGATCCGGGTGAAACGGTGATTGCCGAGGCCGGGATGATGAACTACATGACCGAAGATGTGCGTTTCGAGACCCGCATGGGGGATGGTTCCGCGACGGGTGTGCTGGGCAAGTTGTGGAGCGCCGGCAAGCGCATGGTCACCGGCGAATCGCTGTTCATGACGCACTTCTCCAATGACGGCAAGACGCAGGCTCGGGTGGCGTTTGCCGCCCCTTATCCAGGCACGGTGGTGCCGATCTCGTTGGCGAATGTTGGCGGCACGTTGCATTGCCAGAAGGATGCGTTTCTGTGTGCAGCCCGCGGCACCTCGATTGGCATCAGCTTCAGCAAGCGCCTTGGCGCCGGATTCTTTGGCGGTGAGGGCTTCATCCTGCAAAAACTCGAAGGCGACGGTCTGGTGTTTGTGCATGCGGGCGGCGCGGTCATCCGCAAAGAGCTGAACAATCAGACGCTGCGCCTCGATACCGGTTGTCTGGTGGCGTTCAGTGAGGGCATTGATTACAATATCAAGCTGGCGGGCGGCCTGAAAAGCATGCTGTTCGGCGGCGAGGGCATCTGGCTGGCTACGCTCAAGGGCACAGGCACCGTATGGATTCAAAGCCTGCCATTCTCCCGGCTCGCCGAGCGCGTTTACGAGGCCACCTACAAGGCCCGCGAGGAAGTGCGCACAGGTGGCCAATAATGCGCCTCGTCTGGCTGCTGGCGCTGTTGCTGCTGCAGGGCTGCAGCGAGTTGCTGTTCTATCCCGATAAGCATCTGGCCTACACACCGACTGCTGCCAAACTTGAATACCGTGATGTCAGCCTTATGGCCGCCGACGGTACGCGCTTGAGCGCATGGTGGCTGCCGGCCAAGGCGGGGACCGATGTGCAAGGTACGGTGCTGTACCTTCACGGCAATGGCGGCAATATGGCGGCGCATCTGGGCGGGCCATTCTGGTTGCCGGAACAGGGTTACCAAGTGCTGATGCTGGATTATCGCGGCTTTGGTACCTCCGCCGGTACGCCGTCCTTACCGGCGGTCTATGAAGATATAGACGCGGCATTTGCGTGGCTCGATCAAGCCCCGGAAGTTACTGGCAAGCCGCTGTTTCTGCTCGGACAGAGCTTGGGTGGTGCGATGGCCGTGCATTATCTGGCCGAGCAACCGCAGCAGCGTAAAAAACTCAAGGCGCTGGTGCTTGATGGCGTACCGGCCAGTTATCGTGATGTCGCTCAATTCGCACTGGGTAATGCATGGCTAACATGGCCGTTGCAGGTGCCGCTGAGTTGGTTTGTGCCCGATGGCGACAGCGCGATCAAGGCCATGCCGCAGCTGACTGGCGTGCCGATGCTGATCTTTCACAGCATTGATGATCCGGTTGTGCCTCTTTCCAACGGCGTCAGTTTGTATCAAGCTGCGCCGCCGCCACGGGTGTTCCAGCCAACCCGTGGCAATCATGTGCAAACATTTGCCGACCCGACATGGCGCCAGGTGATGCTGCTGTTTATGAGCGATCCGCGCGGATTCACCGGCCTGCGCCGTTTGGCTGAAGTTCCTGACCCCGAGAGCCCACAATGAGTGAACGTGACCCAATCCCGCTGATTCTCACTGCCATTGGTAGCGTCTGCGCGACCATCGCAATTCTTTCTTACTACGGCTATGTGCACTTCGCCAAAGAGCAGGACGCACTGCTGCTGTCCGAATTCACCATGCTCAAGACAGTGCCCGGCGAGGACTACAAAATCTCGCTCAAGCCCGCCAGTCAGGTGGCTCAGTGCATCGATGGCGTGCTGGTGTTGTTTGATACCGAGCAGAAAGGCCTCTCTGGCGTGCTGGTCGACTCACGCAAGCAAGCCGTGCACTGCATTGGCCAGGAAACCCCAACCAAGGTAATGCCTTAAACGCCCCGTTCAGCCACACACGCCGCATGGCGGGTGTGGCTGAACGCTGTAAATGCTGGTGCTCGGCGTTGTCGAGTGGTTCTGCCTGCGTGTGCAGGAGTTTGCGTGACAGCGCCAGAAAACGTGGCGTCGGGGCCGACTTCCTTAGGCGTTGGTCGAAGTTCGAATTATCGATTGTTTTATGTTGATGGATATTGGTTATCAATTCCGGACTGCAGTAATTCGCCCCAAGTTTTCTAGAGATAATCTGCTGACTGCATACGGCAGACTTTAGCCTGAAGTGTATGGCAGCAATCAGCCTTGAGCGGTCATTATGTGTCTAGGAAAACTGGGTCGATTCAACTCGACACACACACACAGACAACAAGATATCGTGTGGACTCGTATAGCAATGCGCTCAAAACGCTCATTTCATTCACAGGGGCGGGCTAAAGCATGCCCCTTAACATTATCGTTAGTCCTATGAGGAAGCGCATGCCATACAAAGTAGAAGTTGCCAAGCTGGCGACTATCGCAAGAAATATATACGAGCAGAATGCAGAGTATCTCGATTCATTGAAGAAAAAATACTCCGAAATTGAACGAGATGATTTTTTGTGGCATTTCTTACTCCAAAGCTTCTCAACAATGGGAAGGTCGTCTGGCTGGGAAGGGCTTATCGGTAATAAAGATAATTATAATCAAGTTACTTTTAATGCGCTCTCTGGCTTGAGTAATGATGACAGGGAGGTAGTTGTTAAATCAGTTTGCCGAGTTGCTAAGATCAGAATGCCAGATAGAAAAGCTGGTTTTATTCTTAGTTGCTTTAAAGCTCTAAACGATCTGGGTGGATTGAAACAAGCAAAACAAAAACTTCTTTCAGCAGAAGGTCGCGATGGAAAAATGAAATTTCTTCAGCAACTTCCAGGCATAGGGCCTAAATATGCAAGAAACATCATGATGGATGTTTATCATGAAGATTTCAGAGATAGCATAGCCATTGATGTGCGGATCAAGGCGATTTCTGAGGCATTAGGTCTGAATTTCAAAAAATATCAAGAGCATGAAGATTTTTTTCTTGACGTAGCGGGAGCAGCCGGCCTCAACGGTTGGGAGTTAGATCGGTTGATGTACAATTTCAGAGATGACTTCGAGCGAGAGATCGCGAAGGCCTAACAAAGCGATGCTGCCGGACAAATTTCCGTAGAGCGCAGCTCTATGGATCATGACGAATGGAGTTAAGGAATGGACGAAGCACTAGAAGTTAGATTATTTAAAAATGGAGCTGATGATTTTACTGCGCTTTTGGACAAATACGATATTCCTTGCAGCAAGGTAAACCATTTTCTTCCGGGTACCGTTCTTGCTACCGGTGAGACGCTAGAGATAATTAAAGCTCTTTCAGGTTTGTCTTTGGCGCCATCCATTGCGGCAGTGGTCGTTCAGTGGTTAAAAAACAAAGCATCTCGTAAAGTAATCCTTAATACTAAAGATAACGAAGTTTTTCACCTTGAGGGCTTCTCAGAGAAGGAAGTCACGGTATTAATAGCTAATGCTAAAAATATTACCATTATTCAAACAAAACCAGACTAAGCGTATAGCAAGGCAATTCCAAAGCGCCCCAATAAGCGTGGACTGGACTCGCTGACGCTCGCCCCTTAATCCAAGGTTAAATGGCGTGGCGAAGTGTGAATCTTCCATGGTGCCGTAGTCAGTAGATGACCGCCCCCGGCCGATCTCAGCCTATCGAAATATGCCTCGTATCGGCCAAATCAAATTGCAATTGATTAGTCACTGACTTTTCATATGCATCTCGTGAGAAATCGCCTGCTCGGCTTCCACGAATAATGGGGTTTTGCCGGCATCGGCATAAATCTCTTCGCCTTCTTCGATCCTGATGACCTCTTGGCCTTTTACGTAGGGCATAGCCTGTTCTGCTTCTTTAATGGCCGAGCGGATCAGGTCTTCGGTGATGGTGGCTTCGTCCAGTCCATAAGCTTTGGCGAATGCTTTGATTTTGACCAGATCATGCTTGTCCATAGTGAGGGTGAATTCAACCCGCTCACTGGCTTCCTGCGACTTGGATTCCCAGTTGTTCAACATGTCTCTGAAAGTGTTCATATGAAATCTCCTGCTTGGCTGAGTTTGTTCTTAAACGGTGTGGCTGCCTTTCAGGATCACGGCTTGTTAAGTGATCGCAAGGCTGTGTGTCATGCAGCTTTCAGGAGGTATTCAGTTTTTCCTAACGCTTGCCCGTCTTTGTCATGGAGCGGATCGCCCATTTCGTCAGTAGCAACGACATTGCTGCCTTCTGCGTTATGTTCCCAATGGCGTATTGGTTCGCGAATTTTCATTCAGCTCAATCCTTAGCCTATTCGTGGTAGGCATGTGTGATTACGCGGGTGTTAACGTTCTTTTGGAGTCGTCATCTGCAAGATTAGTTCTAACGCGGCAGATATGCCGCCAGCTGTCGCACTCTTGTAAGAACGCGCCGCGCTGTGCACTCTTGGCATACATGGATTTGCAGGAGGTTCTGGCATGGCTGAGATCGACGTACGACTGCGCGAAGATGTTCATCAACTCGGTGAGTTGCTTGGCGATACCATTCGCGACCAGCGTGGCGATGCATTTCTGGAGAAGATCGAGCGTATTCGCAAAGGTGCCAAGGCTGCTCGTCAAGGCTCTGCCAAAGGCGCTCAGCAGCTCAGCGAGACTCTCGACAGCCTGAACGACGACGAGCTGCTGCCAGTTGCCCGCGCCTTCAACCAGTTCCTCAATCTGGCCAACATTGCCGAGCAATATCATTGCATCCGCCGACGCAGCGCCGATGAGCCCGAGCAACTGGCCGATTGCGTGCTGCCGGAACTCCTCCAGCGGCTGCTGGCCAGCGGGCATCAAAGCGCCGAACTGGCAGAACAGATAGCCTCGCTCGATATTGAGCTGGTGCTCACGGCGCACCCGACTGAGGTGGCACGCCGCACGCTTATCCAAAAATACGATGCAATCGCCGCGCAGTTAGCCGCGCAGGATCACGATGACCTGCTGCCCGAGGAGCGCGAGCAAGTGCAGCAGCGTTTGCAGCGGTTGATTTCTGAGGCCTGGCACACCGAAGAGATCCGGCGGGTGCGACCCACGCCGATTGATGAGGCCAAGTGGGGCTTTGCGGTTATCGAGCACTCGCTGTGGCAGGCGGTGCCGCAATTCTTGCGAAAAACCGATCAGCAATTGCTGGCCGCTACCGGAAAACGCTTACCTATCGAGGCGGCGCCAATCCGGTTTGCCTCATGGATGGGCGGTGACCGCGACGGTAACCCCAATGTAACCGCCCCCGTAACCCGCGAAGTCTTGCTGCTGGCGCGCTGGATGGCGGCAGACCTTTACCTGCGTGATGTCGATGAACTGGCGTCTGAGCTGTCCATGCAGCAGGCCAGCGATGAGTTGTGCTCGGTCGTCGGCAAAACGGCCGAGCCGTATCGAGCGCAGCTGAAACTGCTGCGTGACCGCCTGCGTGAAACACGCAACTGGGCGCATGCTTCACTCACCCGCGAAGTGCCTGCGCCCCTTGCTGTGTTGCAGGACAACGAGCAACTGATGGCGCCGCTGGCGCTGTGCTATCGCTCGCTACATGAGTGCGGCATGGGCGTGATCGCCGACGGGCCGCTGCTCGATTGTCTGCGTCGGGTGGCCACCTTTGGCTTGTTCCTGGTGCGCCTCGATGTCCGCCAGGACTCCAGCCGCCACACCGCCGCACTGACTGAAATCACCGAATATCTGGGGCTGGGCCGTTACGCCGACTGGGATGAACCGGCGCGGTTGATGTTCCTGCAAACCGAACTGGACAGCCGTCGACCACTGTTGCCGGCGCATTTCAAACCAGAAACTGACACCGCCGAGGTGCTGGCAACCTGCCGAGAAGTCGCCGCCGCGCCCGAGGCCTCATTGGGTTCTTATGTTATTTCGATGGCGGGTGCAGGCTCGGATGTACTGGCGGTGCAACTGCTGCTTAAAGAAGCCGGATTGCAGCGACCGATCCGGGTGGTGCCGCTGTTTGAAACACTGGCAGATCTGAATAACGCCGGCGCTGTGATCGATCAATTGCTCGGTCTGGAAAGTTACCGCGCACGCCTCAGCGGGCCGCAGGAAGTGATGATCGGCTATTCCGACTCCTCCAAGGATGCCGGCACAACCGCAGCCGCCTGGGCGCAGTACCGTGCGCAGGAAAGTCTGGTGCAGGTGTGTGCAGCGCATCAGGTTGAATTGTTGTTGTTCCATGGCCGTGGTGGCACGGTTGGGCGGGGCGGCGGTCCTGCTCATGCTGCGATTCTTTCGCAGCCGCCGGGTTCGGTGAATGGGCGTTTCCGTACTACTGAGCAGGGCGAGATGATTCGCTTCAAGTTTGGCCTGCCGAGAATTGCCGAGCAGAACCTCAACCTTTATCTGTCGGCGGTGCTTGAAGCCACCTTGCTGCCTCCGCCTGCGCCCGAGCAGCAATGGCGGGAAATGATGGACCGCTTGTCGGCAGATGGTGTCGAGGGATACCGGGGCGTGGTGCGCAGCCATCCGCAATTTGTCGAGTATTTCCGTCAGGCCACGCCAGAACAGGAATTGGGGCGTTTGCCGCTCGGTAGTCGCCCTGCCAAGCGTCGGGCGGGCGGCATTGAGAGCTTACGGGCGATTCCGTGGATATTTGCCTGGACCCAGACACGACTGATGTTACCGGCCTGGCTGGGTTGGGATCATGCGCTGGGCAAGGCGATTGAGCGCGGCGAAGGCGATTTGCTCCGGCACATGCGTGAGCACTGGCCGTTCTTCCGGACGCGCATCGACATGCTCGAAATGGTCCTCAGTAAAGCAGACGCCGACATCGCAAAACTCTATGACGAGCGGCTGGTGAGTGCGGATTTACGACCGCTGGGCGATCATTTGCGCGACCTATTGTCGCAGGCGTGTGCGGCTGTTCTGGAGCTGACTGGCCAGTCCCGGCTGCTGGGTCACTCGCCGGTGACCCTGGCCTCGATCAGTGTGCGCAATACCTATCTCGATCCCCTGCATTTGCTTCAGGCTGAGCTTTTGGCACGCTCGAGAATGCGCGAAAGTACCGCAGACAGCCCTCTGGAACAAGCTTTGCTGGTGAGCGTCGCCGGTATTGCGGCGGGTTTGCGCAACACCGGATAAGGCTCGCTTATCGGCGTGTGATGGCGCAGGTTCGCGTCTTTTTGGACCTGCGACATTAGACCACGTGCGACTTTTGTGCCATTGAGGTTCCTGCTACTTTCGATGGCTTGTGCGCTGGGTGTGCGCTGTGTATCTTGATCGGCCTTTGGCAATTTGGCACCCCTGTGTCCAACAGCCGAAACCTATTATTGAGATTGGCCCCATGAGGCGAGTCCGACGATTACTACTTAATGTTTGAGGAGCACATCGATGCGCGTGATTCTGCTAGGGGCGCCCGGTGCCGGTAAAGGTACCCAGGCCGGCTTCATTACCAAGAAGTTCGGCATTCCACAAATCTCCACCGGTGACATGCTTCGTGCAGCGGTCAAAGCCGGCAGCCCGCTTGGCCTCAAGGTCAAGGGTGTGATGGATAGCGGCGGTCTGGTATCTGACGAAATCATCATTGATCTGATCCGTGAGCGCCTGACTCAGCCGGATTGCGCCGGTGGTTTCCTGTTTGACGGCTTCCCGCGCACCATTCCTCAGGCAGAAGCCCTGAAGAACGCAGGCGTGGTCATCGACGCTGTTATCGAAATCGCAGTAGATGACGAAGAAATCGTCGGCCGTATCGCCGGTCGCCGCGTTCACCCGGCCTCGGGCCGCGTTTACCACACCGAACACAATCCGCCGAAAGTAGCCGGTAAAGACGATGAAACCGGTGAAGAGCTGATTCAGCGTGAAGACGACAAGGAAGAGACCGTGCGTCATCGCCTGTCGGTTTACCATTCGCAGACTCAACCGCTGGTCGCCTTCTATCAGGCACTTTCGGCTGCTGAAGGCACGCCAAAGTACACCGCCGTTCAAGGCGTTGGCTCGGTCGATGAGATCACTGCCAAGGTGTTGGCAGCACTTAGCTAAGACCGCACAGGTAAGCGCCTTTGCGGCTTACCTGAGGTTTTAGCGAGCAACTGGCCTCATGCCCTGTTTGCTCAACCTACGGCCCGCTTGCGGGCCGTAGTCGTTTTAGCGGCGCAACTGCAGGTATAATGCGCCCCCGCCTGAATTCACTGGCTCCGATTTTCTGGATTGTGCAATGACCACCTTGTTGGCCCTGGATACCGCGACTGAAGCTTGTTCGGTTGCCTTGCTGCATAACGGCAAGGTGACCAGTCATTACGAGGTGATTCCACGCCTGCATGCGCAGCGCCTGCTGCCGATGATCAAGAACCTGCTGGCGGAGGCGGGTGTTGAATTGTCTCAGCTCGACGCCATCGCTTTTGGCCGTGGGCCTGGCGCGTTTACCGGTATTCGGATTGCCATCGGTGTGGTTCAGGGGCTGGGTTTTGCGCTGGATCGCCCGGTACTGCCGGTTTCCAATCTGGCGGCACTGGCTCAGCGGGCCTATCGCGAGCAGGGCGTAAGCCAAGTCGCAGCGGCGATTGATGCGCGCATGGATGAAGTCTACTGGGGCTGCTACAGCCTCAAAGATGGCGAGATGCGCCTGCAGGAAAACGAGCGCGTTTGCGCGCCAGAATCTGCCAGTTTGCCAGTCGGCGCGAGTGGCGATTGGTACGGTGCAGGCACCGGTTGGGGCACGTTTGCCGAGCGCATTGATGTCACGCTCAAGGCGTGCGAACCCGCCATGTTGCCGCATGCTGAAGACGTTCTGGCGCTGGCCGGTTTTGCCTGGGCGCGTGGTGAGGCACTGCCGGCGGATCAGGCGTTGCCGGTGTACTTGCGTGATCAGGTCGCCACGCCGAAGGCTGAACGCCAGTAGTTTGTGATGCCCGGCACCTGACCATTGTTGCCAAGGTGCCGGGCGCAGGTTAAATTGCAGTTCAAATTAGCGTTCTGATTATTTTTTGAGCAGTATTAGATGCGTATAGACGCCCCGTCATTGCCGGTTTCACTGGATCGCAGCCCGCGACAGGGAACGGCTTCGTCTACGTATCGGCAAATCCAGCAAGACACCCAGCAAGCCGCGCAGCGTCCGGATGCAGTTGTCAGCCCTGCGCCGGGCTCGTCCACATCGGGTTTGCAGGTCTATTCCGCAACAACTGCCTCATCGACCACCGACAGCTTGTACGGCCGGTTACCTGCCACGCAGCCTGATCAGGACTACCAACCGCGCCTGAACAACCGCGCCGCTCAGGCCATCGCCAGTTACAGCAGCACCGCCGCCTTTGTCGCCGACTCCGATGGCCCGCAGGTCGTAGGTCTCGATCTGTTCGCCTGAGCGGCTGATGCGCACGGGCGTTGCAGCAATTGACCGTCTGCCGGGTTATCAATGATTCCTTATTATTTGGGGTGCCCGTCGTGGAGTGAAAACGCCTGGCGCGGCCTGGTGTATCCCGATGAGGCCCGCAGCTCTGACTTTCTTGGCCATTACTGCCAGCTGTTCAATACCGTCGAAGGCAACACCACCTTCTATGCGCGGCCCTCGCAGGCGACGATTGAGCGCTGGGCTGAGACCATGCCCAGCTCATTCCGTTTTTGCGCCAAATTGCCTGGAGATATCAGCCACTCCGGTGACTTGCGTCTGCAGCTTGAAGCGGTTGATCAGTTCCGCCAACTGCTGGCGCCATTAGGTCAGAGAGTGACTCCGTACTGGCTGCAATTGCCGGCCAGTTTCGAGCCACGGCGGCTACCCGAGTTAGCCAGCTTTATCGATCGTTGGGGGGAAGGGGCTTTAGCCGTCGAGGTGCGTCATCCCCACTTTTTCGCCAAAGGCGAGGAGGAGAAAGCACTTAACCGATTGTTGCTGGACAGAGGCGTTGAGCGCATTTGTCTGGACTCGCGCGCGCTGTTCAGTTGTACCTCCGCAGATGCCTCGGTTGTGCATGCGCAGGATAAAAAGCCGCGGCTGCCCATTCGCCCAGCTGCATTCAGCCAAGCGCCGCAGGTACGTTTTATTGGCCATCCGCAATTACTGGCGAATGATCCATTTATCGAACCTTGGCTGGATAAAGTGGCGCAGTGGATCGAAGCCGGTCTCACCCCGCATGTGTACTTGCACACCTCGGATAATCGCCTGGCGCCGCTGTTGGCCCGGCGCTTTCACGAACAACTGATGACGCGTTTGCCGGGTCTGCCGGCATTGCCTGCCATCGACATTGCGCCACCCGCCGAGCAACTCGGTTTGCTGTGATCCGTGCAGCGCGGCTGGCGCTGCACGGCGGGCAGGGGCTACTTGCGCTGCATCAGCCGGTAAGCCGCTGGTAGCACAAACAGCGACAGCAGCGGCGCCGTGATCATGCCGCCCACCATCGGCGCGGCGATACGGCTCATCACCTCACTGCCGGTGCCACTGCCGAGCAGAATTGGCAGCAAACCGGCAATAATCACCGCCACGGTCATCGCCTTGGGCCTTACGCGCTGAACGGCGCCTTCACGGATTGCATCAAGCAAGGCCGCTGGCGAGTTTTGCCCGAGCGCTAACCGCTGTTGCCAGGCGTTTTTCAGGTACAGCAGCATGATGACCCCGAACTCGGCCGCGACGCCGGCCAGGGCGATAAAACCGACTCCGGTGGCCACCGACAAGTTGTAATCCAGCCAGTAGAGAAACCAGATTCCGCCGGATAAGGCAAAGGGCAGGGTCGACATGATCAGCAGCGCTTCGCTGAACCGCTGAAAGGTCAGATACAGCAGCACGAAAATGATCAGCAATGTCGCCGGTACTACCAGTTTCAGACGCGCATTGGCGCGCTCAAGAAACTCGAATTGCCCGGCGTAACTCAAGCTCATGCCCGGCTGTAGCGTCACGTTCTGATCGATTGCTTCGCGCAAGTCGCTGACCACCGAGGCCAGATCGCGCTCGCGCACATCAATGTAAACCCAGCCCGAGGGGCGGGCGTTTTCGCTTTTGAGCATCGGCGGTCCGTCGCTGACGCTTATGCTGGCGACCATGCCCAAGGTAATCTGGCTGCCGTTCGCGGTGATGATCGGCAGTTCGCGCAGGCGACTCAGCGAGTCACGCCACTCCTTCGGGTAGCGCACGCTGATCGGGAAGCGCGCCAAGCCCTCTACGGTTTCACCGATGTTCTGCCCACCGATTGCACCGGCGACAATCGCCTGGACCTCGGCGATATTCAGACCGTATTGCGCAGCGGCTTTGCGCTTGATATCGACATCAATGTAGCGCCCGCCCGTCAGCCGTTCGGCGAGTGCCGAACTAACACCATCAACCTGTTTCGCGACCTTTTCAACGGCCTGGGTAATGGCATCGATCTGCGCCAGATTCTGCCCCGCAACCTTGACCCCAATCGGGCTTTTGATGCCGGTGGCGAGCATGTCGATGCGGTTGCGGATTGGCGCGATCCAGATGTTGCTCAAGCCCGGCACTTGCACCACACGGTCAAGCTCCTCGATCAATTTGGCGGGCGTCATGCCCTCGCGCCACTGCGCTTGTGGCTTGAACTGAATGGTGGTTTCGAACATCTCCAGCGGCGCCGGATCGGTGGCGGACTCGGCGCGTCCGGCCTTGCCAAACACACTGGCAACCTCCGGCACGGTTTTAATCAGACGGTCGGTCTGCTGCAGCAACTGCCCGGCCTTTTGCGCGGATAAACCCGGCAGCGCGGACGGCATGTACAAAAGATCACCTTCGTCGAGCGGCGGTAAAAACTCGCCGCCCAAATGCGCCAACGGCCAGGCTGCACTGAAGAACAGCAGGCCTGCAGCCACCATCGTGGTTTTAGGCTTGCGCAGAACCGCGTCGAGCAGCGGCTGGTAAATCGCGATCAGGCCGCGGTTGAGCGGATTCTGCTTTTCGCTGGGAATACGCCCGCGAATCCAGTAGCCCATCAACACCGGTATCAGCGTCACCGACAAACCGGCGGCGGCCGCCATGGCGTAAGTCTTGGTAAACGCCAGTGGACCGAACAAGCGACCTTCCTGCGCCTGCAAAGTGAACACCGGAATGAACGACAGGGTGATGATCATCAGGCTGAAAAACAGCGCAGGGCCGACCTCTACAGCGGCTTCGGTGATGACTCGCCAATGCGCAGCGCCTTCGAGGGTTTTGCCCGGATTTTGCTCATGCCAGGCTTCGATCTTCTTGTGCGCGTTCTCGATCATCACCACCGCGGCATCGACCATTGCGCCGATGGCAATGGCAATGCCGCCCAGCGACATGATGTTGGCGTTGACGCCTTGCTGGTGCATCACGGCAAAGGCGATCAGCACGCCAACCGGCAGCGAGACGATGGCGACCATGGCGGAACGCAGATGCCAGAGAAACAGCCCGCAGACCAACGCAACCACCACGAACTCTTCAAGTAACTTAAAGCTGAGATTGCTCACCGCGCGGTCAATCAACTGACTGCGGTCGTAAGTGCTGACGATCTCGACGCCTTCCGGCAGGCTGCTCTTGAGTTCCTCCAGTTTGCTCTTCACCGCGGCAATGGTGGAACGGGCGTTTTTGCCGCTGCGCAAAATCACCACGCCGCCCACCACTTCGCCTGCGCCATCGAGTTCGCCAATGCCCCGGCGCATTTCCGGGCCCAGTTGAATGTGCGCCACATCACCAAGCGTGACCGGGACTCCGCGTGCACTGAGTTTCAGGGGGATGGCGCGAAAGTCATCCAATGTTTTCAGGTAGCCCGAAGCGCGCACCATGAACTCGGTCTCGGCCAGCGCCATCACCGCGCCGCCAGTTTCCTGATTGGCCTCGCCAATGGCCGCGGTGATCTGCGCCTGGGTTATCCCCAGGCTGGCCATTTTCACCGGATCAAGTACCACCTGATATTGCTTGACCATGCCGCCGATAGTCGCCACTTCAGCGACGTTGGCGATGGTTTTCAGCTCGAATTTGAGAAACCAGTCCTGCAATGCCCGCAGTTGCGCAAGGTCGTGTTTGCCGCTGCGGTCAACCAGCGCGTACTGGTATATCCAGCCAACGCCTGTGGCGTCCGGGCCCAGGCTGGGCTTGGCTTCGGCAGGCAAGCGGCTTTGCACCTGGCTCAGGTATTCGAGCACGCGCGAGCGCGCCCAGTACAGATCGGTGCCGTCTTCAAACAGCACATACACGTAGCTGTCACCAAAGAACGAATAGCCGCGAACGGTCTTGGCGCCGGGTACTGAAAGCATGGTCGTGGCGAGCGGATACGTGACCTGATTTTCGACAATCTGCGGCGCCTGTCCGAGGTAGGGCGTGCGGATAATCACCTGTACATCGGAGAGGTCGGGCAGGGCATCAATTGCGGTGTTCTGCACCGCCCACGTTCCCCATGCCGTGATGAACAAGGTCGCGAGCAATACCAGAAACCGGTTGTGAACCGACCAGCGAATCAACGCAGCAATCATGGCTGAGCCTCCATTGCCTGCAGTTGCTCAACGATCAGCCCGGCATCCGCTTCGCTGACCGCAAAGCGTACGTGCGCGCCAACCTCAATACCGTCGGCAAGCTCGGCTTTGGCGAGTTTGAAACTCATGGTCATGCCCGGCATGCCGAGTGTTTCGAACGGTCCGTGGGCGACGGTGATAGCGCTGGCACTGACCTCGATGACTTCACCTTGCGAGGCATGCAGGGGTTTTGCAGTTGTTGCATCTTCAGTTGCCGCGCTGTCGCTCAGCCGGCGTATCTCGACCCCTTGCAGGCTGGCTTCGGAGTCGAGCAGGAACTGCCCTGAAACCACGACGTTTTGCCCCGCCTGCAGGCCAGCGAGAATTTCGCTGCGGTCCCCGGCTTCGAGCCCTGTGCGAACTTCCACGCCCTGATAAGCACCTTCACCGGCAGCCAACATGACCAGTGTCCGTTGGCCGGTGCGAATCAGTGCCTCGGTGGGTACCCACAATGTCTCGCGTCCGGCTCCGGTATTGATCCGAACCTGCGCAGTGAGGCCCGGCCTTAAGCGTCCTTGTGGATTATCAAGTTCTGCGCGAACCCGCAGCGTGCTGCTGTCGGTGTCTGTTTCCGGCAGTATGGCTTTGACCTTGCCGTTGAACACTTCACCTGGAAATGCACTCAGGCGTGCCTCCAGTGACTGGCCAGGTTGCACGCGCGTTGCATTGCCCTGCGCGACGTCTATGTCCAGCCATACCGTGCCCAAACCGCTGATGCTGGCCAAATCCTGGCCTGCATTGAGGCGCATGCCACGGCGTACATCCAGGCTTTTGATTACGCCGTTAATCGGGCTGGTCAGTGTCCATACGGTCTGGGTCCTGCCGCCGCGCTCAACCGCTGCAATCAGCGCGGATGGCATACCGATCAGGCGCATGCGCTGGCGCGCGGCCTCCAATAGTTGGCGGTTGCCACTGCTGCGCAGCGCCAGAAACTCTTCTTGCGCGCGCACCCATTCGGGAATCAGCAGGTCGGCTATCGGCTCACCCGCGCGGATCAGATCATCTTCTGCCAGCGGATACACCTTCTCGATAAAGGCCTGTTCGGGGGCCTGCAATACGGCGCGGTCGCGGTCACTGATATTCAGGTTGGCGGTGGCTTCCAGTGTCGAATCGAGCGTGTCGCGAACCACCGGCGCCAAGCGTATGCCAAGGTTCTGGGTCACGGCGGAGTCGATTCTCACGGCAGCGCCCGAGGCTTCTTGCTGGGCGTAGCGCGGCACCAGGGCCATGTCCATGAACGGTGACGGGCCGGGTTTATCGAACTTCTGCTGCGGATACATGGGGTCGTACCAGTACAGAACTTTTTTCTCGGCCGCAGCGGATTGCATCGCCGACATGTCGGCGGAATGTTCGCCGGTACTCAGTGCCAGCCAATAACCCCCGGCGGCGCCGAGGCCGATCAGAATTGCCGCGCCGAGCAGCGTGTAGGTGCGATGCGTGTTCATTGGCTGATCTCTGTGTAGGCGTAATGCAGGTTGGCGCTGACGAGTGAGCGCTGTTGTTGCAGGTCGATATCTTTGAGGCGGGCTTCAATCAGTTCACGGCGGGCGCTGATCAGATTGGCAAGTTGATTCTTGCCGGCGCGGTAGTCGGCAAGGCTCAGTTGCACCTTGTCGACTGCCAGCGGGATCAACTGTGACTGGCTGCGCTCCACGGCGCGGTCGAGCCGGTGGTATTGCGCCTGCAGATCATCAAGCTGCTGGCGGTGCTGGCGAAGTTTGGCTTCGCGTTGAGCGTCCAGACGATTGCGCGCGGAGTGGCTGGCGGCAATTTTCGGGTCTTGGCGCGAGCCTGCGAACACCGGCAAGTCGACGCTGAATTGCACGCTGACCATGTCACCGAAATCTGCGCCGCGCTTTTGGTACGCCACCTGCCAGGCCCAGTTCGGCTGCTTTTCGGCAACGGCCGCGCTGATCGCAGCGTCCGCCTGACGGCTCATCGGTTCATACACCGCAAGCTCGGGATGCTGCTCCAGAGCGTGGCTGAATTGCGCGGGGACGGGCTGCCATTGCGGCAACTTGCCAGTGAGCGGTTGGCGGGCGTCTTCGCCGATCCAGCGGCGCAATGCGGCACGTTGCTGGCTGCGTTCCTGCTCAAGGCTGTCCTGTTGTTCTGCCAATAACAGGGCTTCCTGGCGGGGCGCGACGCTGTCGGCAGACTGGCCCTGACCCCCGGCGATGCTGGCGCGAATGGCGGCAGCGAATAACTTGTTTTCGCTGTAGAGCTGTTTGAACAACTGCAGTTTTTGCTCAGTCGCCCGCGCAGAAATCCATGCCAGCGCTGTTTGCAAGCGCACATTCAGCCGCTCGATCTGGCGTTGGGCCTGCGCCGTTTCGATTGTCGCCTGAGCCATGGCCACCCGCGCCTGACGTTTGTCGCTGCTGGTGACTTCCTGAGAGATGCCGACCATTTGCATGGTCATCGGTTCGGCGTTCAGCTCGCCACGATTTTCTCCGCTGATGGGAAAATTATTCAGGCCCAGCAAGAGTTTCGGGTCGGGCAATTGGTCGGCCGGCTTGGACATGCTGCGTGCCAATTCAACATCGGCAGTCTGGGCGTTAAGGGAAGGCGCTTGTGCTTCGGCAATACGCAAGGCTTCATCCAGCGTCAGGGCGCTGCTGATGTTCGGGGTGAATCCGCCAAGCACGAGGCTGCAGACGAGTGCGCAGGCACTGCGTCGTGGATGACTACGGTGAACATTCATCGTACTGATTCCAGTCATATTGATGATCTGGCATGCGCAACGGCACGCCAGCTCGCTCAGGCGCAAGGCGAGAGCGATGTGATCAAGTCAGAACAGAGGAATCAGGCCCGGGGCGGGCGCCAGACACCGGACGGGGTCTTGGCAGGGATGAAACTTTGATAGGTCGAGAGGGTGCGCTGCGCAGAGAACGCCAGCGGTGTAGTCAGGCCGGGCAGGGGCAACACGATATTGGCGCTGCTGCAGTCCTGGCCGTCTTTGCAGGGCGTTTTGCTGGACTGGTGATCTGCCGCATCGTTGCAGCAATCCATCGCATCCATCATGTGCTGGGTATGCATGGCGTTCTGCTCGCTAGCCTGCATCGGACAGGGCATATGCGTCTCGGCTTGAGCCATGCCATTGAAGGCAAGGGTCAGGCCAATGAGCAAACGCAGGCACAGGCGAGTGAGGGCAGTCATGTTGGTACTTTAACGTCTCAGGCTGACTTATAGCCATAGTGTTTTGCGATCAGATGATCGATTGATAGCTTGCCCGGCCCCTTGGCCGCCAGCATCAGCAATATTGCCGCCCATGTTCCGTGAACCGGGTAGGCATCGGGGTATACGAATAACTGGATTACCAGCGTCATGGCCAGCAGGGCCAGCGCAGAAAAACGAGTGGCCAGGCCCAATAGAAGCAGCGCCGGGAACAGGTGCTCGGCGAACGCTGCCAGCGTGGCGGCAAACTCCGGGGAAAGCAGCGGCACTTTGTACTCTTCTGTGAACAAGGGAATTGCCGAACCGGACAACTGCGGCACGCCCAATTCGAAATCGCCAGAGACGATGTCGATGACAAAGCCTTGAACCTTGGTCTGGCCCGATTTCCAGAACACCGCCGCGATCGAGAAGCGCGCGATAAAAGCGATCAGGCTGTAGGGAATCCGTTTGCAGCAGTCGACCGCTTTTGCGATCAGTTTTACCGGTGCCGAGGCGTTGGCGAGTGTTGGGGAGTCAGACATGGTTGTTTCCTAATGAGGCGCCCGGATAGGCATAACCCACGATCACGGCGGTGTTGATCAGGTGAGCGAGTGGTGGGCTTAGATTGAATTCGGCGGCCACGTCCATAGCGAGTTCGGCCGCCTTGGCAAACGGCTGGCCCTGTTTCAGTGCGCTGATAAACGCCGCGTCTGCCGGTTTAATGGCCATGACCTCGACGCTTAAACGGTTGCGCAAAATCAGCGCTGTTTCGGCGCATTGGCTATCAACCCCGGCGAGGTCATGCGTGCCTTGATGCGCGGCCCAGATCGAGACATGGGCGAAACGTGAGTGGACTATCTGCACGGAAGGATGCAGGGCGAAAGTCATGCTGGCCAAGTGTTCGGGCTGGCCGATTACCTCGGCGATCGCAACCGGCGTCAGAGCTGTAATATCGGCGCTGTGATAAGCCCGGACTCTGGCGAACTCAAGGCACGCGACATCCGCCAGATACGGCACGCTGGCGGCCGGTGCAAAGCCTTGAATGAAGTCGGCAAAGGTTTCACCGTACTTGACCAGAAGCCGGCTGGTGGGGGGGCTGTGTTGAATGTAGCTGTGCGCCAGCAAGTCGAAAAAGTCTGCACCTACCAGCTCAGCGACCACCGGAAAAGTGTCTGCCAACGCGTCGATCAACGAGCGGGTGACGTTGTTGCGATAAATCGCAAAGCGTTGCGCAGGATCGGAGCCATTCCAGCTGCGTAAGCCATCCGGGCACGGCTGCTCTGGGTTGAGCAGGGCCTGGCTGAAGGTGGTCTGGTTGCTCATCGACAGGCCTGCTTGCGTGCGGCGGCTGCATGTTGCAGATGTTGCTCGGCGATATCCGCCTCGGCCAGTAAATGTTGCAGCGCTGGCACATCGTTGTCGCGCTCGATCAGCGTCGGAACCGGCCCGAGGCGCTGCAGAACATCGGCGTACAGCGCCCACACGGCCTGATCCACGGCAGAACCGTGGGCGTCGATCAGCAGGCGGCTGCCGAGGCTGTCGAGGTCTTCACTGAAGCCTGCCAAATGAATTTCGCGGACCGCGTGCAGCGGCAACGCGTCGATGTACTGTTGTGCGTCCCAGTTATGATTGGTCGCCGAGACGTACACATTGTTCACATCGAGCAGCAGGCCGCAGCCGGTGCGCTGGATGATCGCACTGATAAACTGCGGCTCAGTCAGGCTGGAGTCAGCGAACTCGACGTAAGTCGATGGATTCTCCAGCAGTATCTGTCGCTTCAGCAGCGACTGCACTTGATCGACATGCTCACACACCCGGTCCAGCGTGGCGGCGTCGTAAGCAACTGGCAGCAGGTCGTTGAAATAGTTTTGCCCATGGCTTGACCAGGCCAGATGCTCGGAAAACGACTCCGGCTGGTAGCGTTCCAGCAATATTTGCAGGTGCTGTAAATGTGCGGTGTCGAGTGGCTCTTCACCGCCAATCGACAGGCCGACGCCATGAATAGAGAGCGGATAATGCTGGCGAATCTGTTGCAGGAAGTGGTGAAACGGACCTCCGGCAACCATGTAATTCTCTGCATGTACCTCGAAGAAACCGAGCTCCGGAAGCGTCTCGATAATTTCGGCCACATGCTGGCTTTTCAGGCCGATGCCCGCCCGGTTGGGCAGGCCCCGGACTTTCGCGGGGGCGCGCAGGCTGACGTCGGTTAAATGAGCATTAGGCATACAGACCGCTCCCCCGCGAGTTATCAGGCTTTTTCTTTGTATTCCTGCAGCTGACCAAAGCCGGTTGGCGATGAGGCAGACGGGGTCTTTTCACAGGTGCCGGCCGGGACATATTTCCAGGCATTACCCTGCAAATCGGTTTTTGCAGTGCCTGCGCAAGTGGTGCCAGCGCCTGCTGCGCAATCGTTTTTACCTTTCATGGAAATACCGAAGCATTTCTCGTTGTCGGCGGCATGGGCGGTGGTAACAGTGGCAGTCGAGATCGCAACGGCTGCGCCAAGCGCAAGGGCCAAGCTGGCAGCGGATACAGCGCGGGTGCTTTTGTTAGTCATCTTTATATCTCCAAGGCTTCAAAGATTGAGCGGATCTGTTGCTGGCTCAGACCGGCGATTAATCACCTGATGAGCGCCAGTTATAAGCGAGATGCTGATGTCGCTCGCTTGAGACTAAAGAGCCGTCAGCGGTGTTTTTGTTACAGCGGGCAAATAAACAATTTCAGCGGCGCTTGGATAACCCGTGAAGTGCCCGGCTCTGGCAAAATAGCCGGCATTGGAAGGTCTCAGCGCAGAATGCCTGCGCAGACGAATAATTGATGAGTGGTTTATGAGCGATAACGTGCAAGCAGCCGTGGTGCGGATGGAAGCGCTGGTGCCGGAGCTGGATGATGCAGCGCTGCAATGGGCGTCACGCTTGGGCCTTGCATTGCACGGCGATGCCGATTTTGCCTTGCAACTCGGTCCGGCTGGCCTGCAACTGAGCGAGCTGGGTGACAAGGCGCCGGGGCCGGTCAAGGTCGATTTTGTTGAAGGCGCGGTGGCGCACCGGCGCTTGTTTGGCGGTGGCAGCGGGCAGATGATCGCCAAGGCCGTCGGCATTCAGCAAGGCATACGCCCGGTGGTGCTGGACGCTACCGCAGGGCTTGGGCGCGACAGCTTTGTGCTGGCGAGTCTGGGCTGCAATGTGAGCATGATCGAACGTCAGCCACTGATTGCCGCCTTGCTGGAAGACGGGCTGGCGCGGGCACGGCTGGATCTGGATGTCGCACCGATCTGCGCACGCATGCGCTTGCTGCAAGGCAATGCAATCGAGTTGATGAGCGCGTGGCAGGGCGAAGCGCCGCAGGTGATTTATCTCGACCCGATGTTCCCGCACCGCGACAAGAGCGCCTTGGTGAAAAAGGAAATGCGCCTGTTTCGGCCATTGGTCGGCGACGATCAGGATGCTCCGGCGCTGCTGGCGGCCGCGATGGCGCTGGCCACTCACCGCGTGGTGGTTAAACGCCCGCGCAAGGCTCCGATAATCGAGGGGTTCAAACCCGGTTATGCGCTGGAAGGTAAATCCAGCCGTTACGATATCTACCCGCTGAAGAAGCTTCAGTAACCCTGCCGGTCAGTTACGCCCGGCAGATTACGGCTGATAGGCGCGGATGAACATTTTCACGCAATCGCTGACGTGCAATTCCGCCTCCTGCGGGCTGTGCGCCGCGCGGCAACCGATCAGCAGTGCAAAATTGCTGGTGCCCTTGAGCAGGCAGAAGAACTGATCCGCCGCCAGTTGTGGTTTTTCCACATTGAGTGTGCCGCTGCTGTTGGCCTGGGTCAGCAGGCGCGTCATCTTGTCGATCAGCGTTTGTGGGCCTGCCTGGAAAAACATCTCCGGCAGTTTCGATTCCTGCGTGCTCAGGCTGACCATCACCCGGTGCAGTTCGATGGACTCGCGGCTGTTGATCAGCGTGTGGAACGCTCTGCCGATATTCATCAGAACCTTTTCTATCGAGACGTCTGACGTCAGTTCAAAGAGGCCTTCCGGTAACTGCGAGGTGCACTTGGCGGCCACTGCGGCCGAGAACAGCGTCTCTTTATCGGTGAAATGGTTATACACCGTAAGCTTTGAAACGCCTGCCTCGGCGGCAATCGCATCCATGCTGCTGCCGTCATAGCCATTGCTCAGAAACAGCGATTGCGCCGCATCCAGAATGGCTTGGCGCTTGGCTTGATCCTTGGGACGGCCCGGGCCGTTGGTCTGCAATATTTTGTCGGTCATTGGCTGATTATAATACTGGACTGCCGAGTTTAGTATTTTTACTATACCGCTCAGTATAAATATTCTAAACCTTCTTCAAAGGTCTGCTGTCATGCTGCGTCCTATTGTGAACCTAACCTTGCCATTGGCGCTGGTTGCATTGCTTGCCGCTTGCGGTAAGGAACCGACCTCGGAGCCGGTTATTCGCGCTGCGATGGTGACGCAGCCGCAATCTGCCATCGAGTTGCAGGAGGCTTACCCGGGCGAGGTTCGCGCGCGCTTCGAGCCTGAACTGGCTTTTCGCATCGCCGGCAAGGTCAGTAAGCGGCTGGTTGATTCCGGGCAGCGGGTGAAAAAGAATCAGGCGCTGGCCGAACTCGATCCGGATGACATGCGCCTCAAGCTCGATGCCATGCGGGCTCAGCTCGCGGCAGCCGAAGCCAACCTGCAGTTGGTGAAGACCGAACGGGATCGCTACAAGACTTTGCTCGGTCGCCAACTGGTCAGTCGCTCGCAATACGACAACACCGAAAACCTCTACCGTGCAGGTCTGGCCAGGCTCAATCAGGCCAAGGCCGAATACAAGGTGGCCAGTAATCATGCCGACTACGCAGTGCTGCGCGCCCCGCAGGATGGGGTTATCGCTGAGCGGATGATCGACGTCGGCCAAGTGGTTTCGCCGGGGCAAACGGTGTTGAGCCTGGCCGCCGATGGCGACCGTGAAGTGCAGATCGACTTGCCTGAACACATGGTTTCCAAACTTGAAATCGGCCAGAAGGTCGCCGTGGAACTGTGGTCGCAGCCGGGTAAACGCTACATCGGCTACATCCGCGAGATTTCACCCTCAGCCGACGCACAGTCGCGCACCTACGCGGCGCGGGTGGCCTTCAACACCGACACCACGCGCGTCGCACTGGGTTTGAGCGCACGGGTATTCATTCTTGAAAAAGATCAGGACGCGCTGGCAATTCCGCTTTCGGCGTTGACCGCAGAAGGGCAGCAACCCTATGTCTGGTGGCTTGACCCGGCAACCTCGACATTGCACAAACGGCCTGTGCGCGTGGGCCCGTACGGCGAGCGTCTGGTGCCTGTGCTCGAAGGCTTGAGTGCCGATGACTGGTTTGTCCTGGCCGGTGTCGAGATGCTTCACGAAGGCGAGAAAGTGCGCCCGGTGGACCGTGATAACCGCACCGTTGAGTTGACTGGTCAGGAGCCGCAGTAATGGGCTTCAATCTATCGGCTTGGGCGCTGAAAAACCGCCAGATCGTGCTCTATTTCATGCTGTTGCTGGCCGTTGTCGGCACACTCTCCTACACCAAGCTGGGGCAGAGTGAAGATCCGCCCTTCACCTTCAAAGCAATGGTGGTACGTACCGATTGGCCCGGCGCCAGTGCCGAGGAAGTGGCCGAGCAGGTGACGGACCGCATTGAAAAGAAATTGATGGAGACCGGCGAGTACGAAAAGCTCATCTCGTTTTCGCGACCGGGCCAGTCCCAAGTCACCTTCATTGCCAACGATGCGATGGGGCCCAAGGACGTTAACGAGCTCTGGTATCAGATTCGCAAGAAGGTCGGCGATATCCAGCATACGTTGCCCGAAGGCGTGCAAGGGCCTTTCTTCAACGATGAATTCGGCACCACATTCGGCAACTTGTATGCACTGACCGGCAAGGGCTTTGATTACGCCGTGCTCAAGGATTATGCCGAGCGTGTGCAGCTGCAACTGCAAAGTGTTAAAGACGTCGGCAAGGTCGAGTTGATCGGGCTGCAGGACGAGCGCATCTGGGTGCAGGTGTCCAACACCAAACTGGCAACGCTGGGCGTGCCGTTACAGGCTGTGCAGCAGGCGCTGCAAGACCAGAACGGGATTGTCAGCTCAGGTTTTTTCGAGACCGCCACCGACCGCGTGCAAGTCAGGGTTTCCGGGCGCTTCACCACGCCCGAGCAGATTCGCAACTTCCCCATACGGGTGGCCGGGCGCACCTTCCGGCTGGGCGATATTGCCGAGGTTAAACGCGGCTTCAATGAGCCAGCGGCGCCGCGCATGCGCTTCATGGGTGAAGATGCCATTGGCCTGGCCGTGGCGATGAAGGACGGCGGCGATATTCTGCAACTCGGGGAATCGCTTGAAACAACCTTTGCCACGCTGCAGAGCGATTTGCCCGCCGGCATGCAGCTGAGCAAGGTGTCCGACCAGCCCGCTGCGGTTAAAGCTGGGGTCAACGAGTTCGTTAAAGTGTTGGCCGAGGCGGTGGTGATCGTCTTGCTGGTGAGCTTCTTCTCGCTTGGGCTGCGCACAGGTTTAGTGGTCGCCTTGTCGATCCCGCTGGTGCTGGCCATGACCTTTGCGGCGATGTATTTCTTCGGTATCGGCTTGCACAAGATTTCCCTCGGCGCACTTGTGCTGGCGCTGGGCTTGATGGTGGATGACGCCATTATTGCCGTCGAAATGATGGCGATCAAAATGGAGCAGGGCTATGACCGCCTTAAGGCCGCCAGCTTCGCTTGGACCAGCACTGCATTTCCGATGCTGACCGGCACCTTGATTACCGCCGCCGGTTTCTTGCCGATTGCCACCGCGCAGTCCGGTACCGGTGAGTACACCCGCTCGATCTTTCAGGTTGTGACCATCGCCTTATTGGTGTCTTGGTTCGCCGCAGTGGTATTTGTGCCGTATCTGGGCGATCGCCTGCTGCCGGATCTGGCTAAATTGCATGCGGCCAAGCACGGCGGCAGCGCAGGCGGACATGACCCTTATTCAACGGCGTTTTATCAGCGCGTGCGGCGTGTAGTGGGCTGGTGTGTCGAGCGCCGTAAAACAGTCATTGTTTCGACGCTGGTGCTGTTTATCGGCTCGGTGTTTTTATTCAAGCTGGTGCCGCAGCAGTTCTTCCCGGCATCCGGTCGTCTTGAGCTGATGGTCGACCTGAAACTGGCCGAAGGTGCTTCCCTTGAAGCCTCCGAGGCGCAGGCGAAACGCCTTGAGGCCATGCTCAAGGATCATCCGGGCATTGATAACTATGTGGGCTACATTGGCTCAGGGTCGCCGCGCTTCTACTTGCCGCTCGATCAACAACTGCCGATGACCAGCTTCGCCCAGTTCGTGGTGTTGGCCAAGGATCTGGAGCAACGTGAGGTGTTGCGCAAATGGTTGATCGACCTGATGGCGACCGAGTTCACCACCATGCGCACCCGCGTTTCGCGTCTTGAGAACGGCCCGCCGGTGGGTTATCCGATCCAGTTTCGGGTGTCTGGTGAGCACATAGACGAGGTTCGCGCATTTGCCCGCGAAGTGCAGCGCAAAGTGCGTGAGAACCCCTACGTGACCAACGTTCACCTCGACTGGCAGGAGCCAAGCAAAGTGGTGCGCCTGAATATAGATCAGGAGCGCGCACGGGCATTGGGTGTGAGCACGCGCGAAGTGTCCAACTTCTTGCAAAGTACTCTGGTCGGCACGCCGGTCAGCCAGTACCGCGAGAACAATGAGCTGATTGCGCTGGTGATTCGCGGGGCCAAGGAAGACCGTGAAAAACTCAGCATGTTGTCGAGTTTGTCGGTGCCAACGGGTAACGGGCGCAGCGTTGCGTTGGCGCAAATCGCCTCGCTGGAATACGGCTTTGAAGAGGGCATTATCTGGCGCCGTAAGCGCCTGCCAACGGTCACCGTGCGGGCTGATGTTTATGGGCCGGAACAGCCTTCGGCATTGGTGCAGCAGATTCTGCCAACGCTGGAGCCGATTCGTGCGCGCCTGCCTGGTGGTTATCACCTTGAAGTGGGCGGCACCGTTGAAGACTCCGGGCGCGGGCAGCGCTCAGTAAACGCCGGTATCCCGCTGTTTGTGGTGGTGGTGCTGACCTTGCTGATGTTGCAGTTGAAGAGTTTCTCGCGCACCGCAATGGTGTTTCTCACGGCGCCGTTGGGGTTGATTGGGGTGACCTTGTTCCTGCTGATCTTCAATCAGCCATTCGGCTTTGTTGCCATGCTGGGCACCATCGCCCTGTCCGGGATGATCATGCGTAACTCGGTAATTCTGGTGGACCAGATCGAGCAGGATATCCTTGCTGGTCAGGATCGCTGGAATGCGGTGATCGATGCCACCGTACGCCGTTTCAGGCCGATTGTGCTTACGGCGCTGGCCGCTGTTCTGGCGATGATTCCGCTGTCGCGCAGTGTGTTTTACGGGCCAATGGCGGTGGCAATCATGGGTGGCTTGATCGTCGCGACTGCGCTGACACTGCTGTTCCTGCCAGCGTTGTACGCCGCCTGGTTCCGAGTGAAACCGAGTGAAGCGCATACCGACTAAGCACGCCTGGGCAGGCAACAGGGCAGCGCATCTGCTCCATTGCCTGTCGGTCGTCTGGCCTGTGGGCTAGGCTAGGTCGAGAGCTGCAGCGCTGTCGGTTTGCTCCGGCATGACAATCCATTCACATTTGCTGCGGCATAATCGACACCTACACCTTATCGGGGGATCGTTATGCAAGTCGCACGCTGCATTCGCTTCGCACTAATCGCCTTGGGCATCGGCAGTGTTTTTCCGGCACTGGCGGGCGAGGCCCAAAGTAAAACCTTCGGCTGGATCGAGGAAGCGATAATCGAACCTGAGGCCATCACCGTTAAGGCCAAGCTCGACACCGGGGCCAAGACATCGTCGATGGATGCCAAGGACCTGGAAACCTTCAAGAAAGATGGCGAGGACTGGGTACGGTTCATGGTTGAGCTGAAAGACGCCAACACCGGTGAAGTCAGCAACTCGCCCGTTGAGCGGCGGGTGGTTCGCAGAATCAAGGTGCGTGGTGCTGGCGGGCAGGAAAGCCGCCCGGTGGTGATGATGAAAATCTGCATCGGTAACGAAATCTACGATGAGCAGTTCTCGCTGAAGAACCGTGGAAAGATGAATTATCCGGTGCTCATTGGTCGTCGCACGCTTGAGCATTTAGGCGCGGTCGATGTTTCCCAGACATTCACCACCAAGCCCAAGTGCAAGCTCTGAGCTGTCCGGCACCCTTAGCCTTTTGCCTGGCCTGATGCACTAGTTTCAGAACAACTCAGGCGCTAATACCGGCTTGATTGTTTCTTGACGCTATTTTCACCAACGCTTGCCTACTGTTCGCGCACTGACACCTTGAACCGCTCAAGCCCGGCTAATACAGCCGGGCCGCATACCGGGTGCAGTTCCGCCAACCGTCTCGCGAGCGCCCCTCTATGAATAAACTTCCGCAAATCACCCTGGCTTTCTGGGTGATGAAGATTTGTGCGACCACTCTCGGCGAAACCGCCGGTGATTTGTTATCGATGACCCTCAATATCGGCTATGCAATGAGCTCGCTATTACTCATCAGCGTGTTTCTGCTGACCTTGTTGGGGCAACTCTATTCACGTCGCTACCACCCCGCGTTGTACTGGGTGGTCATTCTGGCAACCAGCACTGCCGGCACCACCATGTCGGACTTTATGGATCGCACACTCGGGCTCGGTTACGCCACTGGTTCGGCATTGCTGATCGGCATCTTGCTGCTGACCTTTGCCGTGTGGAAATACAGTGAAAAGTCGCTCAACGTTGAGCACATCACCACCCGCAAAGGTGAGTTGTTCTATTGGGTCGCCATCTTGTTTTCGAACACACTGGGCACCGCCCTCGGTGATTATCTGGCCGATGATTCGGGGCTAGGTTTTGCCGGTGGCGCGCTGCTGATCGGCAGCCTGATCGCAGCGGTAGTGGTACTGCGTTTCGTCACCAGGATTTCGCCGGTGGCGCTGTTCTGGATTGCCTTCGTGCTGACCCGTCCGTTTGGCGCAACGCTTGGCGATTTCCTGACCAAGACACACGAGCAGGGCGGCATGGGCTTCGGCACTATCGGCTCGTCAGCTATTCTCGGCGCGATCCTGCTGCTGATGATCGTAGGAGCCAGCATTGCCCAGCGCCGGGCCCCGGTTACACTGGTCGCCAACCCCAGCGCATGACTCAGATTACAGTGGCACCTGACGCCAGGTGCCACTGTAATCTGACCAACGATTTTTTCACATCGGGCTGACATTCCACTAACAGCGTGCTCCGTAAGCTGGCTTCATTCTAGGCTCAGCTGCAGGACTCGAAGTGACCAAGCCCACTACTGACAACACCGCTAACTCATCCTCTTTCGCTTGGAAAATCAGCTTAAGCCGACCCATGCAGATTTTGTTGGTTTCGGTGTGGTTGCTGGTTTTCAGCAACAGCACATTCTGGACCACTGTCTGGCAAGGCATCGGCGGCTGGGATAACGGCAGCCCGCTGTTTTTGCTGAGCCTGCCAGTGCTGGCACTGCTGTGGACATTTGGCCTGCTCACGCTGCTGGCGTGGGGCCGGATGACCAAGTGGGTGCTGGGCCTGTTCCTGATCGTTTCGGCTTCGGCCAGCTACTTCATGAACAGCTTCGGGATTGTGATTGATTACGACATGCTGACTAACGTGGTGCAGACAGACACCCGTGAGGCGCTCGAACTGCTCAGCCCGCGCATGTTCATCTGGATCGCGCTGTTAGGCGTTCTGCCTGCGTTTCTGCTCACCCGCATTGAAACCCGCAAGTTCAGCTGGAAGCGTGAGCTGAGCATGAAGCTGGTCAGTGTGGTGGTTGCCCTGGCCGGTATCGGCGGCATCGCCATGAGCGAGTATCAGTCCTACGCCTCGTTGTTTCGCAACCACCGCGAAATTCGCCTGCAACTGACGCCGTCCAACGTGGTGTCTGCGGTCAATGGTTATGTGCGTCGTGAACTGAAAACCCCGACCCAACTTGAAGTGATTGGCGCCGATGCTCACCGGCAGATGCGCGTGGGTAATGCCGTCAAACCACGCCTGACCATTGTGGTGGTCGGTGAAACGGCGCGCGCCGAGAACTTTGCGCTCAATGGCTACAAGCGCGACACCAATCCTGAGCTTTCAAAGCAGGACATCATCAACTTCACCAACGCCAGCTCGTGCGGTACGGCCACTGCGGTATCGGTGCCGTGCATGTTCCAGCAAGCCGGTCGTGATGATTACAAGCCGTCGATGGCAACGTCCCGCGAAGGCTTGCTGGATGTGTTGAAACACGCTGGGGTCAACGTGCTCTGGCGTGACAATAACTCCGGTTGCAAAGGTGCTTGTGATCGCGTGGCGAGCGTTGATGTGTCGAATCTGGGGCTTGCTGACATCTGCGAGGCGGGCGGCGAGTGCCACGACGAAGCATTGCTCAGCGGCCTGCAGGATTATCTGGACACGCTCAAGGACGACACTGTGGTGGTGCTGCACATGAAAGGCAGTCACGGCCCGTCGTATTCCAAGCGCTACCCGCAAGCGTTTGAGCACTTCACGCCGGTGTGTCAGAGCAGTGAGCTGGATCAGTGTTCAACCGAGAGCATCGTCAATGCTTACGACAACTCACTGCGTTACACCGATCATGTTTTGGCGCAGACCATCGAATTGCTCAAGGCTAATCAAACGCGCTTCGACACCGCCATGCTGTATATGTCCGACCACGGCGAGTCGCTCGGCGAGAATGGCATTTACCTGCACGGCCTGCCTTACGCCATGGCGCCGCAGCAGCAAACGCATATCCCGATGATTCTGTGGATGTCCCAAGGCATGGAGGAAACCGCCAACCTGCAGCCAGGTTGCTTGCAGAGTGTTAAGGATAAAGCTTGGTCGCAGGATAATCTTTTCGATTCGGTGTTGGGCTTGATGGCTATTCAAACCAGCGTTTACGACCCGGCCCGCGATATGTTCCATCAGTGTCAGGCGCCGCAGCAGGCTTCAACCATCAGCGGTACGCAGGCGAAGGGCGTTAACTGATACGGCCAATCTGCACCAGTAAGCCCCGGATTATTCCGGGGCTTTTGGATTCTGGGTCAATTATTGGTCGGCTGGGTGATCCTGATTACCGTCCATCGTCACCTGACGGATTGAGAGCCTGAACTCGGCAGGCAGCACCCGCTTGGCCGCGCCCTCAACCAGCGAGTCGAGTGCCGGGTGATGGCTCAGCTTGCCGGCCTGATCACGGCGCAACACGCCCTGGTCGAGCAGGGTCTGGATGAAGTGACGGAACAGGCTCTTGTCGAAGAATTCCGGCGCATTGAGGCCGTGCAAGATCGACAGACGCTGAGCCATGACTGTACACAGGTCTTCCAGTTCTTCGGCGCTGATGGTGTTTTGTCCGGCGTTAATCAACAGCGCGGTGGCCATGTAGAAGCGCTGCAGGGTTTGCGCGACCGTGCGCGAGAGCAAAGTCAGCAACACGAACTGCCGCGAGCTTGGCGCCGGGCGGGTGTAGGCGTCGTTTTCCTGTTTGAGCAGGCCTTGCGAAACGAACGCCGCCAGCCACTGGTCAATCACCGCGTCGAGTTCGTCGAGGCTCCAGCGGATAAACAGCTCGCTCTGCAAATACGGATAAAGCGCACGGGTGTAGCGCAATATCTGTTCGCGGCTGTTGCGCGCACTGCTCTGGAAGAAGCTGGCGAGCAGCGCTGGAATCGCAAATATATGCAGCACGTTGTTGCGGTAGTACGTCATCAGGACTGCATTTTTCTCGTCCAGATAGACAATCTTGCCCAGACGATCATCCTGCTGTGCGAGCAGGTCCATGCGTGCGACGTACTCGATCAGCGCCGCGCCATCGCCTTCCGGCAAGGTGGCATGCGGTGAATAAGGCACTTCCCGGAGCAGAGCCAGATACAGATCCAATACCCGCGCCAGCGAGCGCTCATCGAGCGCCAGCTTGCTGGTGGACAACAACGCCAATGCCACCAGATTCACCGGATTGACCGCAGCGGCTTCATTGAGGTGCTGGGCAACGCGCTGGCCGAGTCGGTTGGTTGTGGCGTTGAGCCATTCGGGGCGGTAGGCCGGCGCTAAATCCTGCTGGCGCCAATCGGGTTGTTCGGCATCGAGGAATTCCGCCAGTTTGATCGGCTCGCCAAAGTTGACCCACACCTGGCCAAAACGCTGCTTGAGCGCGCCGATGACTTTGAAGATATCGAATATCGACTCTTTCTTCTTGCTCGCGCCGCGCAACTCACCGAGGTAGGTGCGGCCTTCAAGCACGCGCTCGTAACCGATATAGACCGGCACGAAAACCACCGGCATACGGTTGTTGCGCAAGTAGCTGCGTACGGTAATCGCCAGCATGCCGGTCTTGGGCTGGAGCATGCGGCCGGTGCGTGAACGGCCGCCCTCGACAAAGTACTCAACCGGGAAGCCCTTGGTGAACAGGGTATGCAGGTATTCATTGAATACTGCGGTGTACAGCGGGTTGCCCTTGAAGGTGCGGCGCATGAAAAACGCACCGCCACGGCGCAGCAGGCTACCGACCACTGGCATGTTGAGGTTGATGCCCGCGGCAATGTGCGGCGGCGTCAGGCCATTGCGAAACAGCAGGTAAGACAGCAACAGATAATCGATGTGGCTGCGGTGGCAGGGCACATAGATCACCTCGTGGCCTTGCGCAACGTCCTGCACGCCCTCGATATGATTAACCTTGATGCCGTCGTAGATCTTGTTCCAGAACCAGCTCAGCACCAGTTCGAGGAAGCGGATCACCGTATAGGTGTAATCCGAGGCAATTTCATTGCCGTAACGCAGCGCCTGCGCTTCGGCTTTTTCCAGGCTGATGTTGTCGTGGCTGGCGGCGTCACTGATGGCCTGACGAACCTGCGCCGAGTGCACGAGCCCTTTGACCAGATGACGACGGTGCGAGACATCCGGGCCGATAACCGCGGCTTTCTGATTGCGAAAGTGCACACGCAGAATGCGCTGAACCATGCGCAAGGTACGCTCATGGCCTTTGTTCTGGGCGACCAGATCGCGCAACTGAATCGGCGCAGCGAACTGTACGCGGGTTTTGCGGCCCAGAATCAGAATGCTGAACAATCGCTTGATGCGTCCGGTTACGGCCCAGCTATCGGCAAACAGCAGTTTCCAGGGGCTGGTTTCGCGGTCGGGCGACTGGCCCCAGAACACGCTGACCGGGATGATTTGCGCACTCAGCAGTGCATCGCTGCTTAGCGCGCTGACGAGGCGGTCGAGCGTCGGCGCGACACCGCGTTTATCCTGCCGACCAAACCAGCCAGGCGCCGGGGTCAGGTAGAAAAAGGCGTTGGGTTCATCCAGCGAGCCCAGAGATACCGGCAGTACCGGGCGCGGCAATCCGGCCTTGGTGCATTCGGTGTCGACCACCGCGAGGTCGGTCATCGAGGGCGATTGCAGCACGTAAAATACCGGCGTGCCGCGGTCGAGTTTGAGCGACAAGGATGACTGATTAATGGTTTCCGAGCGTACCCAGAGGTACAGCAGGCGGCGCAGTGTGCCGAATACAAGACGGTGTAGCGGTGAGCGGGTCATACGGAGTCTGCTGGTGATTTCAATCGAGCGAATGCTCGGGGGCGCTAGTGTGACGCATCGCCCGCAGCGGGGCAAAATCTTCTCATTACCAGAGCGTTCAGCACCGGCGTCTGCTCCTGGCTTTTATTGACCGTGGACGTAAAACATCAGATAACCAGTTGAATTAGCACTTTTCAGCGAAATTCGTTGAATTATACTGAGTCTGGATTGCAGGCCGTGGCGCGCGTGCCGGTAAAGCACCAGGTGCGATTGGCGAGCTTTCAACTTACCTTTGAGACAATAAAAAACTGCAGTTGGAGAGTATGGTAATGGCTGAGCGCGAACTGGGAACCGTCAAGTGGTTCAACGATTCCAAGGGTTATGGCTTTATTCAGCGTGAGAGTGGTGCTGATGTGTTCGTCCACTATCGGGCGATTCGCGGCGAAGGCCACCGCTCGCTGGTCGAAGGCCAGCAGGTTGAATTCGCGGTAACCGAAGGCCAGAAGGGCTTGCAAGCGGATGATGTAGCGCCGCGATAAGCCAATTGGCATAAAAAAACCCGTCATCGACGGGTTTTTTTATGCGCGGCTCACATGTAATTACTGAGTGCGCCAGGTAATTTCTTCAACGCCATCGGCGCTGATGCGCATCCAGCGGTCGGCCTGCTCGACACTTTCTTCTTCAACCCAAGTGCCAGGCGCGCAGCGTACTTCTACGTTGAGAGCGGCAAAGGCTGCTTGTGCACACGCCAGATCATCTTCCCAAGGGGTGTCTGCGCTTTCGAGATACAGGCTGTGCCATTTACCGACTGCTTTTGGCAGCCAGGTCACCGCGACATCGCCCGCCTTGCACTTGAAGGTCTGGCCCTTTTGCTGCCACTCGGAGCACGGGCCAATGGCCGTGGTCAGCCAGTTGCTGATGTCGTTATGGTCGGCGTCTTTCAGGTAAATCTCGATATCGGGTTGGCGCATGATGGTAAATACCTTTGGACTGTCTGGCATTGAATGGATTGGGCCGGTTGAACTCTAGTCGAGCACAATCCAGTCATAACGAATCGACACTTTAACCTGCAGCGGCTCGGCAATCACGGCCTCGCGGCGCTCGGCACTGGCGCGCCAGCCATGCGGGGTCATTGCCAGCAAGTTGGCGCGGTCAGCACTGTGTTGCAATTGCAGCTCGAACTCCAGCACTTCGCTGTGCGCCAGGCGCATGCCTTGCGGAATCAGTTCCAGATGCTTCTGGTCATCGTAGTCGCGCACCTCGTCGTAGAGTTTTTCGCGCAACTGCATCAGGTGTTCACGCGTTGGCCCCATGCGCAGCAAACCGCCGCCGGGTGAGAGCAGGCGCTTGGCTTCCTGCCAGTCGAGCGGGCTGAAAACGCTGGCGAGCAACTGGCACGATGCATCAGCTAAAGGCACCCGCGCCATGCTCGCCACCAGCCACTCAACCGCGGGCGCTCGGCGGCACGCACGCTTTACCGCCTCGCGCGAGATATCCAGCGCGTAGCCTTGTGCTTGCGGCAATAGCTCG
This sequence comes from Pseudomonas sp. MS19, assembly GCF_013277615.1. Classification (NCBI taxonomy): domain Bacteria; kingdom Pseudomonadati; phylum Pseudomonadota; class Gammaproteobacteria; order Pseudomonadales; family Pseudomonadaceae; genus Pseudomonas; species Pseudomonas sp. MS19. The sequence goes on from NZ_VBTO01000013.1 coordinate 313,429, forward strand.
GCTATCTGTGCGGTGTAATAACCTTCACCGCAGCCAATATCCAGCCACTGCTGTGGCGCATAGCTGGCGGCCAGTTCGGCCAGGCGCTTGGCCAGCGGGGCATAGTGACCGGCTTCCAGAAAGTCGCGGCGTGCGGCAACCATCGCGGCATTATCGCCCGGGTCGCGACTGTTCTTGTGCTGCACCGGCAACAGATTCAGATAGCCCTGACGCGCCCGGTCGAAGCGGTGGTTGGCCGGGCAGGCGACGCCGTTATCCACAGCGCTGAGCGCGCCGTGGCAGATCGGGCAAATGAGGCTTGAACGGCTCTGGCTCATGTCAGCAGATTGACCAGCGTCTGGTAGTAGATTTCGGTCAGCAGGTCGAGGTCGCTGGCGAGTACGCGCTCGTTGACCTGATGAATTGTTGCGTTGACCGGCCCGAGCTCGACCACCTGAGCGCCCATGGTGGCAATGAAACGCCCATCGGACGTGCCGCCGCTGGTGCTGGCGCGGGTTTCCTGACCGGTTACGCTGCGCACGCTATCGCTCACGGCATCCAGCAAAGCGCCTGGCTCGGTGAGAAACGGCAGGCCGGAAAGTGCCCACTCAAGGTGATAGTCGAGTTCGTGCTTGTCGAGGATCTCGCGAACACGCTGCTGCAAGCCTTCAACGGTCGACTCGGTCGAGAAACGGAAGTTGAAGATGGTACGCAGCTCGCCCGGAATAACGTTGGTCGCGCCGGTGCCAGAGTTGACATTGGAGATCTGGAAACTGGTCGGCGGGAAGAAGTCGTTGCCGTCATCCCAATGTTCGGCAGCCAGTTCGGCCAGCGCCGGAGCCGCCAGATGGATCGGGTTCTTGGCCAGATGCGGATAAGCCACGTGGCCTTGGACGCCGTTAACCGTGAGGGTGCAGCCGAGCGAGCCACGACGGCCATTTTTGACCACGTCGCCGACTTTGGAAGTGCTCGAGGGTTCACCCACAATGCACCAGTCCATGCGCTCGCCACGGTCCATCAGGCGTTCGACCACGGCCTTGGTGCCGTGATGCGCCGGGCCTTCTTCGTCGCTGGTGATCAGGAAGGCGATGCCGCCTTTGTGCTGCGGATGATCGGCAATAAAGCGCTCGACCGCGACAATCATCGAGGCCAGGCTGCCTTTCATGTCTGCGGCGCCACGGCCGCAAAGCATGCCTTGCTCGTCGATCAGCGCATCGAACGGCTGGTGCTGCCACGCCTGCACCGGGCCTGTCGGCACCACGTCGGTGTGGCCGGCGAAGCAAAGCACCGGGCCGGTTTTTGAGTGACCGTGAGTGGCCCAGAAGTTATCGACTTCCTCGATGCGCATCGGCTCTACGTTGAAGCCAATGTCGGCCAGGCGGCGCATCATCAACTCTTGGCAGCCTTCATCGACCGGCGTCACGGAAGGGCGACGAATCAGATCGCAGGCAAGTTCGAGGGTCGGGGTCAGGGTGGTCATTACGACTCCAGGGCAACGGTCAGCAGAAAGGCCGACATCTTAAAGCAAAACGGCGGCCATTGGCCGCCGAAACTGCTGATCTGCATGCACCTTGCACTGCAAGCAGGTTATTCAGGCTTAAGCCGGGGCGGTCTCGGGCGCCTCGTCTTCCTTGGGTTTGGGCAAGGAAGACAGCATCGCCATGATCAGCGCCGCCAGATACGGCAGTGACTGCACCAACAATGTGGTGATCCAGAACTTCACGTCTGCGCTTGGCAGCCCCTGAACCAGCGCAATACCTGCCGCTGCGCCCCAGAGCAGGAGCATCAGGAAAACCTCCTCACGTGCCTCGGCCAGCGCCACCATAAAGCCATGGCTGCTGCGCATCTTCGGTGTCCGGAAGAACGGAATGCTGGTGGTGAACGCTCCGTACAGCACGGCTTTGGCAATGGTGTGGGACAACGCCAGACCGGCCACGGCGGCGCAGAAGGCGTCCTTCAGGTTGACCCCGACATTACGCTGGTAAAGGAACAGGATCTTGCCGATCTTGAACACAAACAACGCCAGTGGCGGGATTGCGAAAATCAACAGTGGCGGGTCAACTCGTTGCGGCACGATGATCATTGCCGCCGACCAGAGCAGGGCACCGGCGGTGAAGAAGATGTTCAGGCCATCGGCAATCCACGGCAACCAGCCCGCAATAAAGTGATAACGCTGGCCGCGCTTGAGCGTCGAGTCACGGCCAAACAAGCTCTTGGCGTGGCCTTTCATGATCTGGATGGCGCCATACGACCAACGGAAGCGCTGCTTCTTGTAGTCGATAAAGGTGTCGGGCATCAGGCCCTTGCCATAACTGTCGTAGGCATACGCGGCTTGATAGCCCTTCTCGAACACACGCAGACCCAGCTCGGCGTCTTCGCAGATGGTCCAGTCGGCCCACTGCAGTTCATCCATCACCTTGCGCCGGATCATGGTCATGGTGCCGTGCTGAATGATCGCGTTGCGGTCGTTGCGCGTGACCATGCCGATATGGAAAAAGCCTTTGTATTCGGCGTAGCAAAGCTTCTTGAAGGTGCTTTCAGTGCCGTCGCGGTAATCCTGCGGCGACTGCACCACGGCAATGCTCGGGTCGGCAAAGTGCGGCACCATGTGCTTGAGCCAGTTCGGGTCTACGCAGTAGTCCGAGTCGATCACGGCCACCACTTCAGCGTCTGGCGCGGTGTGCGGCAGAATGTAGTTGAGTGCGCCGCCCTTGAAGCCTGCAAGTGGTGCGACGTGGAAGAACCTGAAACGCGGGCCCAGTTGTTCGCAATACGCCTGCACCGGTTCCCACACCGCCGGGTCCTTGGTGTTGTTGTCGATCAGCAACACTTCAAAATCCGGATAATCGAGGCGTGCGAGGGCGTCGAGGGTCTGTTTGACCATCTCCGGCGGCTCGTTGTAACACGGCACATGAATCGACACTTTGGGACGGTAATCAGACTCGCCCACAATCGGCCTGAAAGGACGCCGGCGCACGCGTGTCCAAACGGCTTCGGCCAGCTCATGGGCCTCGGTGAGCAACACAATAAACACGCCGAGCGCGCCGACGCCCAGCAACAGGCCGACCGTCAGGCTGAACCAAGTACTGTATTGCTGGCTGTAGTCGTAGCCGATCCACACCAGCGCCGAACCGCCGGCAAAGGCTACAAAGGTCAGGAAGGTCCGGCCGTTCTGGCGCAGGGCGCTGCCGTCGATCAGCAGCAGGGCGAGCGACAGCAAGGCCATGACCACAGAACCAATCGCCAGCAGACGCCACTGGGGAATCGCCACGACTGGCCCGGTCAGGTTGAATTTGGGGTTTCGATCAAGGTTGTACACGCCCCAATAGGCGCCCACTGAGCCTTCATCGCTGATTTTCCACGGCTGGTCGAACGCCTCGATCACGAAGTAGCTGTAGCCCTTGGCGTTGAGTGTATTGACCAGGGTGCGCAGATAAATGGCCTGATCCGCCTGGCTGGCATCGGCGCCGCCACGCATGCGGCCGTTACTCGGCCAGCCCACTTCGGAAAGCAGCAGCGGCTTTTTCGGGAACAGGTTTTTCAGGTCTCGGGCACGCTCAAGCACGAACTCGGTCGAGTCCTTCATGGGAATAAATTCCCAGTAAGGCAGCACGTGCGCGGCAATCAGATCGGAATGCTGGCCAAGCTCGGGGTACTTCTCCCAGATGTGCCACTGCTCGGAGGTGGTCACCGGTACTTTGACTTTGCTGCGCACGTAATCGAGGTATTCGATCAGCTTGTCGGCGGTGATTTCCTCACGGAACAAGGCCTCGTTTCCCACCACAACCCGCACGACGCTGCGCGATGTGTTTGCCAGCTCGATCGCACGGGCGATCTCGCGGGCATTGCGCACCTCATCAGTACTGATCCAGATGCCCAAAGTGACGCGCAGGCCGAACTCTTCGGCCAGTCGTGGGATGTCAGCTAACGTACCGTCGACCGAATAGGTGCGGATGTTATCGGTGTGCTTGGAGAGCAGCTCAAGGTCGGAGCGGATCTCTTCATCGTTCGGGTAGGTATTGTTCTGCGGATCTTGCCCCTGGCGAAATGGCGAGAAGGAGAATCCGGATATCTGTTCGGGCCAGTCCGGTGCCGTAACGGGGCGGTTATACAGCGCCCAGATACCGGAAAACAGAGCGGCAATTGCCAGTACAACAACCAGGTTGAGACCAAATTTGCGCGATGGCATGGTGTTTTCAAATTCCGCAGAAAGTAGCAGAAGGGAGCAGGGAGAATCCGGCGAACGCCGGTTGGCGCGCATCCTACTCTCACCCAGGCAGGCTGTATAGCCTGCGTATGCACTGCTCCCAAAGGCAATATTTAACGATGAAGGTTAGAGCGTCGCGTTTGCAATGAGTTCGAAATTTCCTACACCTAACTTCCTGCCCGTAATAAGCGGCGGCGCGTTTAGCTGCTGGCTGATTACGGCTTATCTACCAGCGGGCTTGGGGGTTTGCGTTGAGCTTTCTATAATGCGCGCCTGCATTCAATAGCCGCCTTCAGGGGACAGTAATGACGTTCGACCCACAACGCTTCGGCGGTATCGCCAGACTCTATGGCCAGCAAGGTGCTGAGCGTCTATTGGCGGCGCACGTGGCCGTGGTCGGGATTGGCGGCGTTGGCTCGTGGGCGGCCGAAGCCTTGGCGCGCTCGGGCGTGGGCGAGATTTCGTTGTTCGACCTCGATGACGTGTGCATCACCAACACCAATCGGCAAATCCACGCAATGGACGGCGCCGTCGGCAAGTCCAAGGTCGAGGTGATGGCCGAGCGGGTACGGGCGATCAATCCGGCGTGCAAGGTGCATGCGGTCACCGATTTCGTGACCCGTGAAACCATGGCCGAGTACATCACCGAAGACATGGATGCGGTCATTGACTGCATCGACAGTGTTAACGCCAAGGCGGCGCTGATTTCGTGGTGCAAGCGGCGCAAGATTCAAATCGTCACCACGGGCGGTGCCGGTGGCCAGATTGATCCGACGCAGATTCGCGTGGGCGATCTGAACAAGACGTTCAACGACCCGCTGGCATCCAAAGTACGCTCAACATTGCGCCGTGATTACAGCTTCTCGCGCACTCAGGGGCGTAATTACAGCGTGCCGTGCGTGTTCTCAACCGAGCAATTACGCTACCCGCTGCCCAATGGATCGATGTGCCTGAGCAAGAGCTTTGTCGGCGACGCCGTGGCCCTCGATTGTGCGGGCGGGCTTGGCGCGGCGATGATGGTGACGGCGACTTTCGGCATGGTCGCCGTGAGTAAAACCGTGGAGAAACTGGTGGAAGGCGTGCGCCGGCCATCCGAGCGGGTTAAGCCGAGCTGACCGCCAGCTGGTGCATGCGCTGCAGCACGGCGTTGAGGCCGTTGCTGCGCGAGGGTGACAATTGCCGTGACAGGCCGAGCTGATTAAACCAGTCGATCAGGTCGAGTTGCGCCAGTTCACCGGCAGACAAACCGTTGACCCGTACCAGCAACACGCTGAGCAGACCGCGCAACAGGCGGGCGTCGCTGCTGGCGTTGAACTGCCAGCTATCACCCTGTTGTTGCGCAACCAGCCAGACTTGGCTTTCGCAGCCATGCACGCGATTCTCTTCACAGAGTTGCGCGTCACTCAGCGGTTCGAGCCGCGCGCCCCATTGCATCAGCAGGCGCGCGCGTTGCTCCCAGCTACCGGCCGCCTGAAACGCGCTAAGCGCTTCGGCAGCAGAAGCGGGTAAGTTCTGCGGGCTCATTGCAGCAACTCCAGGGCCTGATCAAAGGCATTGAAGAAGCGCATCAAGTCGTTGCCGTTGTTGTACAAACCCAGTGACACACGGATCGCGCCCGTCTGGCCGAGGCTTTTCAGCAGCGGCATGGCGCAATGATGACCAACGCGCACCGCAATGCCTTGCTCGGTGAGCAGGTGGGCGAGGTCGGCGTTGTGCACGCCATCAACCACAAAGCTGACCAGCGCAACCTCGGGCTGGCCGAGAATTTTCACCTGCGGATACTGACTGAGGCCGGCAAGCAGCGCCTTATGCAGCGCCGCTTCATGCGCGGCGATGGCCGTTGGATTTTGCCCGCTCAGATAATCCAGCGCGGCGCCAAGGCCAATCACGCTGCTGATCGGTGGCGTGCCGGCCTCGAAGCCCAGCGGGGCCGGATTGAATTCCGCCGACTCAAAGGTTGCGCTGCGCACCATCTCGCCGCCGAACTGCCAATGGCGCAACTGCTGTAGAGCCTGCGCCTCACCAGAAATGACGCCGACGCCGTCCGGGCCGTAGAGTTTGTGGCTGGAGAAAACATAAAAGTCGCAGCCCAGTTGCTGCACATCGTGGCGGCCATGCACCACGCCCTGCGCGCCATCGACCACGGTGATTGCGCCGTGTGTTTTGCCGAGTTCGAGTAGCCGGGCCAAGGGCTGCCAGCCGCCCAGTACGTTAGAAAGCTGGGTCACGGCTAACAGACGGGTGCGCGGCCCGATTATTTCAGCGGCCTGTTGCAGGTCAATCTGGCCGTCGTCTGCCAGTGGCAGAACGTGCAGGGTGAGTTGCTTGCGCAGCGCCAGTTGTTGCCACGGCAGCAGGTTGGCGTGGTGTTCGGCTGCGCTGATGACGATCTCATCGCCCGCCTGAAACACATCCGCAAGGCCATAGGCCAGCAGATTGAAGGCTTCAGTTGCGCCATGAGTGAAAATGATTTGCGCCGGGTCCGGCGCATTCAACCACTGGCTGACTTTTTCCCGCGTGCCCTCAAACGCCCGCGTCGCACGTTCGCCCGGCACATGCTGGGCACGATGGACATTCGCCGCGCCATGCAGGTAATAGCCGGTGATTGCGTCGATTACGCTCTGCGGTTTTTGCGCGGTGGCCGCGCTGTCGAGGTAGGTCTGGTGCTCGGTTTCAAGCGCCAGAATCCCGGGGAAGTCGGCTCGCCAGGGGGAGTGCAAAGACATGTGGGTATCCAGACATTGGAGTCGCTAAAGACGAGCTTATACAGCGCTTCGTGTTTAAGCGACTCCCCGTAAGTCGCGCAGCCGCGCTTAGTTGTGCGCGTGCAGCGACTCGTTCAGCTCGATTGCGGACTTGTGCGTCTTGCACTCGACCGCGCCGCTCAGCGAGTTGCGACGGAACAACAGGTCGGGTTGGCCAGCCAGGTCGCGACCCTTGACCACTTTAACCAGATTGCCTTCGCCGTCGAGCAGGTTGATCTTGGTGCCGGCGGTCACGTACAGGCCCGCTTCAACGGTATTGCGATCACCCAGCGGGATGCCGATACCGGCGTTCGCGCCGATCAGGCAGCCTTCGCCGACCGAGATCACGATGTTGCCGCCGCCAGACAAAGTGCCCATGGTCGAGCAGCCGCCGCCAAGGTCGGAACCTTTGCCCACGAATACGCCAGCCGATACACGGCCTTCGATCATGCCCGGGCCTGCGGTGCCGGCGTTGAAGTTGACGAAACCTTCGTGCATGACGGTGGTGCCTTCGCCAATGTAGGCGCCCAGACGGATGCGCGAGCTGTCGGCGATGCGCACACCTTTCGGCACGATGTAGTCGGTCATTTTCGGGAACTTGTCGACCGAGAACACTTCCAGCAGCTCGCCGCGCAGACGCGCTTCGAGTTGACGCTCAGCCAGCTCGGCCAGATCGATTGCGCCCTGGCTGGTCCATGCCACGTTTGGCAGCAGCGGGAAGATGCCGCTGAGGTTGACGCCGTGCGGCTGCACCAGACGGTGCGACAGCAGGTGCAGCTTGAGGTAGGCCTCAGGCGTGCTGGTTGGCGATGAGTCTTCGGCCAGGAAGGTCGCGACCAGTGGGTTGTTGCTCTCGGCCAGACGGGTCAGCAGGGCGCTTTGCACTTCGTCTACGCTTTTCAGGGCTTCAGCCAGTTGCGCCGCTTGCTGATTGGTGAACGCAATGGCCTGATTGCCGCCATCGTAGCCGAGCTTTTCGGCGGCCTTGGCAACCAGTTCTTCGCTCGGGTTGAGCAGTGGCTGTGCATAGAAGACTTCGAGCCAGTTGCTCTGACGATTTTGCGTACCGACCCCGAAGGCCAGGCTGAATAGTGAGTTGCTCATGTTTATCTTCCTTACAGCGAATTCAATGTGTGGCGCGTGGGGTTATTCAGTCGGTGTCATGCCTGTGCATGACACCTGGCCTTATGCCATTTCTGCGGCGTAAAGCTCGGGTTTGAAACCCACCAGCGTTTTAGTGCCCAAATCCAACACAGGGCGTTTGATCATCGAAGGTTGGGCCATCATTAATTCGATGGCCTTGCTCTGGTCGAGGTCGCTTTTCTGCGCATCGTCCAGTTTGCGAAAAGTCGTGCCGGCACGGTTGAGGATTTTTTCCCAACCATGTTCATCACACCACTTTTGCAGGTTTTCGCGGTCGATACCGACGGCTTTGTAATCGTGAAACTGGTAGCTGACCTGATGCTCGTCGAGCCAGGTCCGGGCTTTCTTCATGGTGTCACAAGCTTTGATGCCAAACAGCGTGTTAGTCATACAGACAGACCCTTAACAAAAGTGCGAATCCGTTCGGCGGCTTCAATGCACTCCGCCAGTGGAGCAACCAGCGCCATACGAATGCGGTAGGCGCCTGGATTATTACCCTCAACCTGACGCGACAAATAAGAACCTGGCACGACCGTCACGTGTTGCTGGGCGAACAGGTCACGGGTGAAGGTTTCATCATCCACCGGGGTTTTCGCCCACAGGTAAAAACCACCGTCCGGGCGCTTTACATCGAGTACATCCTTGAGAATTTCAAGTACGGCGTCGAATTTTTCCCGGTACAGGTCGCGATTGGCCAGCACGTGCGCCTCATCTTCCCATGCAGCAATGCTCGCGCGTTGGGTTTGCACCGGCATCGCGCAGCCGTGATAGGTACGGTACAGCAGGAAAGATTTCAAAATGTCGGCGTCACCGGCGACAAAGCCAGAACGCAGGCCTGGCAGATTGGAGCGCTTGGACAGGCTGTGGAAGACCACGCAGCGCTTGAAGTCATTACGGCCCAACTCGGCGCAGGCGGTCAACAGACCTGCGGGTGGGTTGCTCTCATCAAAATACAACTCGCTGTAGCACTCGTCGCTGGCAATCACAAAGTCATGCTCATCGGCCAGCGCGATCAACTGCTTGAGTACCGGCAGCGGGATAAGCGCGCCTGTCGGGTTGCCGGGCGAGCAGAGGAACAAGATCTGGCAACGCTGCCAGGTCTCGGCGCTGACTTTGGAGAAGTCAGGGTTGAAGCCATGATCTTCAAGGCACGGCAGGTAATGCGGCTGGGCGCCGGCCAGCAGGGCGGCGCCTTCGTAGATTTGGTAGAACGGGTTGGGGCTGATTACCAGGCCCGGGAGCGCGTCGGGGCCTTGCGCACGCTTGACCACGGTTTGGGTAAACGCGAACAACGCCTCACGGGTGCCGTTGACCGGCAGCACGTGGCGCGCCGGATCGAGCGCGCCGGCGGTCAGGTTGAAGCGACGCGTGGCCCAGTTGGCGATGGCTTCGCGCAGTGCCGCAATGCCCAGCGTAGTCGGGTAGACCGCCAGTTGGTCGAGGTTGCTGCTCAGGGCCTCGGCGACAAATGCCGGGCTGCGGTGCTTGGGCTCGCCAATGGAAAGCGCAATCGGCGCTTTGTCGGCATTCGGCTGAACACTGCCAAGCAGGGCGCGGAGCTTTTCAAACGGGTAGGGTTGCAGCTGGTTTAACGCGTCGTTCATGTGGGCTTCCTGAAACTTAAACACTGGCTGCGCGGGCCAACGATTTCTTGCGAATAAAAGTTAAATAGAGATCCGGTTGGGTTCGCTCATATGACCACTGGCTTCGGACAGCTGCGAGATTATCGTCTCTTGCAGGCGCATGCATAAGTCCGGGTCAGAGAGCGGCATGTTGTTGGCGTCGGTGACGAAGAACACGTCTTCTACCCGCTCGCCAAGGGTGGCAATCTTGGCGTTCTGCAACGACAGGTCGAAGTCGAGGAAGATCCCGCCAATCCGTGCCAGCAGGCCTGGCCGGTCCGGCGCCGTCAGTTCGAGTATGGTCACCGGGCGCTGTGCATCGTTATGGATGGTCACGCGCGGCGCAAAGTCGAAGTGCTTGAGCTGACGCGGTACGCGACGCTGAATGATATTCGGGTATTCGTCGGGGTTGATCAGTGCGTCGATCAGGCCCTGACGGATCTGCTTGATACGCGCCGGATTGTCGCCAATCGAGCTGCCATCGCCTTCAAGGACGATATAGGTGTCGAGGGTGAACTGGCTGGTCGAGGTCAGAATCCGCGCATCATGAATATTCAGGTTGAGCTGGGCCATGGCCGCTACGGTTACCGCGAAGAAGTCGTGCTGATCCTGCGCGTAGATGAATATCTGCGTGCCGCCTTCGAACTCGCGCTGGGTGGTTTCCTTGATCAACACCAGCGGGTTGCTGTCGTTGCCGTGCTGGATGATCGCTTCGGTGTGCCAGGCCACGTCATTGGCGGTGTGGCGCAGGAAGTAGTCATCTCCCAATTGCGACCACAGATGCTCCGCCTCATCAGAGTCGGTGCCGGTGCGTACCAGAATGTCCAGTGCTGCCGTTTGCGTCAGGCGGATCTGCTCTTCGCGCTCCAGACGGTTCTCAAGGCCACGGCGCAGTGCACGCTTGGTCTCGGTATACAGTTGGCGCAACAGGCTCGCGCGCCAGGAGTTCCAGAGCGTCGGGTTGGTCGCGTTGATGTCGGCGATGGTCAGCACATACAGGTAGTCGAGATGGGTTTCATCGCCGACATGCAGGGCAAAGTCGTGGATTACCTGCGGGTCAGAAAGGTCTTTGCGCTGGGCAGTGGTCGACATCACCAAATGGCTCTGCACCAGCCATGTCACCAGTTTCGAGTCCCATGTTGGCAATTGGTGGCGCTGGCAGAATGCCTCGGCATCGACAGCGCCCAGCTCGGAGTGATCGCCGCCACGGCCCTTGCCGATATCGTGATAAAGCCCGGCGATGTAGATCAGCTCGGGTTTTGGCAGTTTGTCGATCAGCTTGCTCGCCAGCGGGAATTTCTCGGCAAGCTCGGGCCACTTGAACTTACGCAGGTGCTTGATCAGGTTGAGCGTGTGCGCATCGACCGTGAAAATATGGAACAGGTCGTGTTGCATTTGTCCGACAATCAGGCCGAACTCGGGCAGGTAACGGCCAAGAATGCCGTAGCGGTTCATGCGGCGCAGATTGCGGTGGATACCGGAACTGCTTTTGAACAGCTCGATAAACAGGCTGGTGTTGCGAATGTCGTTGCGAAACTCATCGTCGATCAGGTGTTGATGATCGCGCAGCAAACGGATGGTATCGGCTTTGACGCCCTTGATATCCGGGTGCTGGGCCATCAGCACGAAGATTTCCATGATCGCGAAAGGCGTGCGTTTGAAGACGTTGGGGTGGGTGACCTCGATATAACCGTCGCGCAACTGGAAGCGGCTATTGATCGGTGTCGCCGGGCCCGACTCGCCCGCCCGCAGGATTTGCTCTTCGAAGTGCTGCTTGATCAGGTCGCTGAGTTCGGCGATGCCCATGACCACGCGGTAGTACTTCTGCATGAACTGCTCAATGCCGCGCTTGCTTTCATTCGTCGTATAACCGAGCAGCTCAGCAATTTGCGTCTGGTGATCAAACAACAGCCGATCTTCGGCGCGGCCTGCCAGCATGTGCAGGGCGTAGCGCACCTTCCACAAAAACTCCTGGCTGGACGCGAGCATGTTGTATTCGGTTTTCAGCAGGAAGTCCTGATCGACCATGGACTGCAGATTGAGCGTGCCGAAGTGCCGGCGGGCGACCCAGAGAATGTTCTGGATATCGCGCAAGCCGCCCGGCGAGCCTTTGACGTTGGGCTCAAGGTTGTATTCGGTGTCGTTGTACTTGGCGTGGCGCGCGCGTTGCTCTTTACGCTTGGCCAGAAAGAATTCGTTGCTCGGCCACATCTGCTCGGTATTGGTCACCTGTTGCATGCGCTGGCGCAAGCGTTCCGGGCCGGCAATGGTGCGGCTTTCCATCAGGTTGGTGATGACGGTCAGGTCGGCGCGAGCTTCGCTGGCGCATTCATCCACTGAGCGCACGCTCTGGCCCACTTCCAGGCCGATGTCCCAGAGCAGGGTGAGGAAGCGCTCAATCGGGTCGCGGAAGGTTTCGTGGTCGGCGCAGTCGAGTAGAATCAGCAGGTCGATGTCGGAGTGCGGGTGCAGTTCGCCCCGGCCGTAGCCGCCCACAGCGAGCAGGGCGATATCGGCATCTTCGCTCCACTCCAGCCGACCCCAGGCCTCAAGCAGGATCTGGTCAATAAACCAGGCGCGGTCCTCGATCAGCCGGCGAATCTCGCGGCCCGCCATGAAGCGGGCGTCGAGGACTTCGTTGGCACGGCGGATAACTTTCTTGAAGGCTGCAATCGGGCTGGATTTCAATGCCAGTTCGGCTTTGAACTGGCCGCGATCAAACAGTTCGGGATCTACCTGCGGCATACTGCATCCTTCATGGTTACGGCCGTGCTGGCGGATTAGGCTGACGTGCGTGGCAGGGTGTCATCGCTGCGCAGGGTGAAAATCTCGTAGCCATCGGCAGTCACCAGAATGGTGTGTTCCCACTGGGCCGAGAGCTTGCGGTCCTTGGTGATTGCCGTCCAGCCATCACCCAGCAGGCGCGTTTCGGCGCGGCCCTGATTGATCATCGGCTCGATGGTGAAGGTCATGCCTTCTTTGAGTTCCATGCCCGTGCCGGCGCGACCGTAATGCAGAACCTGCGGCTCTTCGTGGAACACCGCGCCAATGCCGTGGCCGCAATATTCGCGGACTACGCTGAAACCGTTTTTCTCGGCGTGCTTCTGGATCACTTCGCCAATATCGCCCAGGCGGGTGCCCGGCTTGACGATTTCGATACCTTTATACATGCACTCTTGGGTGACCTGCGCCAGGCGCTCGGCCCACTCGGCAACCTTGCCCACCATGAACATCTTGCTGGTGTCGCCGTGATAGCCGTCCTTGATCACCGTGATGTCGATGTTCAGTACGTCGCCTTCTTTAAGCGGCTTCTCGTTGGGAATGCCGTGGCAGACCACGTGGTTGATCGAGGTGCAGATCGACTTGGGAAAACCGCGATAGTTGAGCGGGGCAGGGATGGCCTGCTGCACGTTCACTATATAGTCATGACAAATGCGGTCGAGTTCTTCAGTGGTGACGCCCGGCTTGACGTGCTCACCAATCATCTCGAGCACTTCGGCGGCCAGACGGCCAGCGATGCGCATTTTTTCGATTTCCTCGGGCGTTTTGATGGTCACGGTCATGTGGGCTCTCGCGGTCAAGCTGAAAAAAGAGGTCTATGGTAACAGTTCTAGTCGCCAAGCTATAAGCCGTAAACACGCGGCGGCGAACCGTCCGGCCTGCTGCGGCATAGTTGGCGGGTTGTGTTGCTGCCGTTAAACAGGGCTGGCCGGTCCGGTGTATTGGCGGCGTCGGCGTATTTGCCACCCGCCTTAGGTCGGGCAATGGGTTGATCTGATTGCTGATAGGTGTAGCTTAGATCGGGTTGTTGTGGTATAAAACGCGCCGCTTTACGGGCTGTCTGTCTGTAGAGCACTAACCCACACACGTATCGACACGATTTCCTGGGTGCCTTTTGCCACGTGCAAGGGTTGGAGATTGGGATGCGTGGAGGCCTAACCCGACTTATTAAGGAACGACAATGTCCCAAGTCAATATGCGCGATATGCTGAAGGCCGGTGTGCACTTCGGCCACCAGACCCGTTACTGGAACCCGAAAATGGGCAAGTTCATTTTCGGCTCGCGTAACAAGATTCACATCATCAACCTTGAAAAAACCCTGCCAATGTTCAACGACGCGCTGTCGTTCGTTGAGAAACTGGCTGCTGGTAAAAACAAGATTCTGTTCGTTGGTACCAAGCGTTCTGCTGGCAAGATCGTTCGCGAAGAAGCTGCTCGTTGCAACTCTCCGTTCGTCGATCACCGCTGGTTGGGCGGCATGCTCACCAACTACAAAACCATCCGTGCTTCGATCAAGCGCCTGCGTGATCTGGAAACCCAGTCGCAAGACGGTACCTTCACCAAGCTGACCAAGAAAGAAGCCCTGATGCGCAGCCGTGATCTGGAAAAACTGGATCGCAGCCTGGGTGGTATCAAGGACATGGGCGGTCTGCCAGACGCCATGTTCGTAATCGACGTTGATCACGAGCGCATTGCTATCACCGAAGCCAACAAGCTGGGTATCCCGGTTATCGGCATCGTTGATACCAACAGCAGCCCTGAAGGTGTTGACTACATCATCCCAGGTAACGACGACGCAATCCGCGCTATCCAGCTGTACATGGGCGCATTTGCTGACGCAGTTATCCGTGGCCGCAGCAACGCTAACGGTGGCACTGAGGAATTCGTCGCAGAAGCCCCGGCAGCTGAAGCCGCTCAAGGCTAAGCAGTAACCGCCTGCGTTACTCGCTGCGCGAAAAGGGGGCTTGGCCCCCTTTTTGCCACTTATAGAATTGATTGCCCTGTGATGGGGTGAACTGGTTGAAGACCTACCAAGAGGATTTTCAAAATGGCAGAGATTACTGCAGCCCTGGTTAAAGAACTGCGTGAGCGTACTGGCCAAGGCATGATGGACTGCAAAAAAGCCCTGACTGCTGCTGGTGGCGACATTGAGAAAGCCATCGACGACATGCGCGCAGCAGGTTCGATCAAGGCCGCCAAGAAAGCCGGTAACATCGCAGCTGAAGGCTCTATCGCCGTTAAAGTTGCTGATGACAACAAGCGTGCTCTGATCATCGAAGTTAACGCTCAGACCGACTTCCTGGCTCTGCAAGACGACTTCAAAGGCTTCGTTGCTAACAGCATCGACAAGGCTTTCGCTGAGAACATCACTGACGTTGCTCAGTTGATCGCAGCTCAGGAAGCCGAGCGTGAAGCACTGGTTGTTAAAGTAGGCGAGAACGTCAACATCCGTCGTCTGGCGACTGTTGAGGCTGACGTTGTAGGTTCTTACCTGCACGGTCACCGCATCGGTGTTCTGGTTGCTCTGAAAGGCGGCGACGCTGAACTGGCTAAAGACGTTGCTATGCACGTTGCTGCCAGCAACCCGCAGTTCCTTAACCCTTCTGAAGTCTCTGAAGAAGCCATCGCCAAGGAAAAAGAAATATTCCTGGCGCTGAACGAAGAGAAGATCAAGGGCAAGCCTGCTGAAATCGTTGAGAAAATGACTGCTGGCCGTATCACCAAGTTCCTCGCTGAAGCGAGCTTGGTTGAACAGGCTTTCGTTAAAGACGACAGCGTTAAAGTTGGCGAGCTGGTTAAGAAAGCCGGTGCTGAAATCATCTCCTTCGTACGTTACGAAGTAGGTGAAGGCATCGACAAAGGCGAAACTGACTTCGCCGCTGAAGTAGCTGCTCAGTTGGCTGCCAGCAAGCAGTAATTAGCCCCCAAGGCTATTGCTAAAAAGAGGCTGCCCGCTTATGCGCGCGGCCTCTTTGTCAAAATAGGGTGACTGATTGACGCTTTAAGCGTGGGGTCTTTGCATGGCAAAGTTCACCCGCACTGGCAGTGTTGTAGGTAATCCTTGCAGTAACCGGTAAGCTGTTCGGCCGGACGCTAGAATAAACACCTGGATCACGAGCGCTGTTGTTTGTTTGCACGCTCGCAGCATTTTTGTGTCGGGCGCTGTCGAAGTGCTCGAAAGTTGCGAATCATGTCGGTTCGCCAAGAATTTTTAACGCCGCAGGAGAGACTGGTAATGGCTCAGCAGGTGAGTGGTCGTCAACCGCGCTATAAGCGCATTCTGCTCAAGCTTAGCGGCGAGGCGCTGATGGGTTCCGAAGATTTCGGGATCGATCCTAAAGTGCTCGATCGTATGGCCTTGGAAGTAGGCCAGCTGGTAGGTATCGGTGTTCAAGTGGGTCTGGTCATTGGTGGCGGTAACTTGTTCCGTGGTGCGGCTCTGAGCGCATCTGGAATGGACCGTGTGACCGGCGACCACATGGGCATGCTGGCAACTGTAATGAACGCATTGGCCATGCGTGACGCGCTGGAGCGTTCAAACATTCCGGCCATCGTTATGTCGGCCATCTCGATGGTGGGTGTGACTGATCATTACGACCGTCGTAAGGCCATGCGTCATCTGAAAACCGGTGAGGTGGTGATTTTCGCCGCTGGCACTGGTAATCCGTTTTTTACCACCGACTCTGCTGCCTGCCTGCGCGCCATCGAGATCGATGCGGACGTAGTGCTCAAGGCAACCAAGGTGGATGGTGTGTACACCGCTGATCCGTTCAAGGACCCGCACGCCGAGAAATTCGATCACCTGACCTATGACGAGGTTCTGGATCGCAAGCTTGGCGTTATGGATCTGACGGCAATCTGCCTGTGCCGCGACCATAATATGCCGCTTCGTGTGTTTAATATGAATAAGCCTGGCGCATTGCTCAATGTTGTAGTCGGCGGCGCAGAAGGCACTTTAATTGAGGAAGGTGAACAACAATGATCAACGAGATCAAGCAAGACGCTCAAGTGCGTATGGCCAAGACTCTTGAGTCGCTGGCTGGCGCCTTTGCCAAAATTCGTACCGGCCGCGCACATCCGAGCATCCTCGATAGCGTGATGGTATCTTACTACGGCACCGACACTCCGCTGCGTCAGGTTGCCAACGTGATGGCAGAAGACTCGCGCACACTGGCATTGACCGTGTTCGACCGGAGCATGATCCAGGCTGTCGAAAAAGCCATCATGACCTCGGATCTGGGCCTGAACCCGTCCACTGCCGGCACCACCATTCGTGTGCCAATGCCTGCCCTGACCGAAGAAACGCGTAAGGGTTACACCAAGCAGGCGCGCGCTGAAGCCGAGAACGCCCGTGTTGCGGTGCGCAACATTCGTCGTGACGCGCTGGCGCAGTTGAAGGATCTGGTCAAGGAAAAGGAAATCAGCGAAGACGACGAGCGTCGCGCCGCTGATGAAATCCAGAAACTGACAGACAAATTTGTCGCCGAAGCCGATAAGGCCTTGGAAGGCAAGGAAGCGGATCTGATGGCCGTCTGACGGCCAGGATGGCGTTATGGAGAAGAGTAAAAACGGCCTCGCCGAAGTAGTGCCGCGCCATGTTGCAATCATCATGGACGGCAATAACCGCTGGGCGAAAAAGCGTTTCATGCCTGGTGTGGCGGGACATAAAGCCGGCGTTGATGCCGTTCGTGCGGTGATCGAGGTCTGCGCAGAGGCCGGGGTTGAGGTGCTGACCCTGTTTGCCTTCTCCAGCGAGAACTGGCAGCGTCCGGCGGAAGAAGTCGGCGCGCTCATGGAGTTGTTCCTGGCAGCGCTGCGGCGTGAAACCAAGAAGCTCAATGAAAACGGTATCAGTTTGCGGATTATCGGGGATCGCGCTCGCTTTCATCCGGATCTGCAAACTGCCATGCGTGATGCTGAAGCGCAAACGGCTGGCAATAAGCGCTTTGTGCTGCAGATTGCCGCCAATTACGGCGGCCAGTGGGATATCGCTCAGGCCGCGCAGCGTCTTGCCCGTGAAGTGCAAGGTGGGCACTTGCAGCCTGCCGACATAACCCCGCAGTTGCTGCAAAGCTGCTTGGCGACGGGCGACCTGCCGTTACCGGATCTGTGTATCCGCACCGGTGGCGAGCATCGCATCAGCAACTTCCTGTTGTGGCAGTTGGCTTACAGCGAACTGTATTTTTCCGACCTGTTCTGGCCGGATTTCAAGCATGACGCCATGCGCAAAGCACTCGCTGACTTTTCCAAACGCCAACGGCGGTTTGGTCGCACCAGTGAGCAAATCGAAGCCGAGGCGAAAGCTTAATGCTTAAACAACGAATCATCACCGCGCTCATCCTGTTGCCGATAGCGCTGGGTGGCTTCTTCCTGCTTGAGGGAGGCGCTTTTGCCCTGTTTATCGGCGCCGTTGTGACGCTGGGTGGTTGGGAGTGGGCGCGTCTGGCCGGTTTTCCTGCGCAGTGGCAGCGTGTGTTGTTTGCAGCGCTTGTTGCCGTATTGTTGCTCGGGCTTTACCACGCGCCGATTCTGGCGACGCCGGTGTTGCTGCTGGGTGTGTTGTGGTGGTGCGTGGCGACAGCTTTGGTGTTGAAGTTCCCGCAGTCTGCTGTGTATTGGGCGCCTGCCTGGCGGCGGATTGCCATTGGTTTGCTGATTTTGCTGCCGGCCTGGCAGGGCTTGGTCCTGTTCAAGCAATGGCCGCAAGCCAATTGGCTGATACTCGCCGTAATGGTGCTGGTCTGGGCGGCTGATATCGGTGCTTATTTCTCCGGTAAGGCCTTTGGCAAGCGCAAGCTGGCCCCGGCAGTGAGTCCCGGTAAGAGCTGGGAAGGCATGATTGGCGGCATGTGTACGTGCCTGCTGATTACGCTGGTCACTGGTATCGTTCAGGGCTGGTCGGCCGGCAATACAGTTCTGGCGCTGCTGGGCGCTGGCATCGTTGTGGCAGTCTCGGTCGTCGGCGACCTGACCGAGAGCATGTTCAAGCGTGAATCCGGCATCAAGGACAGCAGCAATCTGCTGCCTGGCCACGGCGGCGTGCTTGACCGCATTGACAGCCTGACGGCTGCGATACCGGTATTTGCGCTGTTGTTATTGCTGTCTGGCTGGGCAACTCTGTGAGTCACGTTCAGCAAATTACCGTGCTCGGGGCGACGGGCTCGATTGGCTTGAGCACGCTTGATGTCATCGCGCGTCATCCCGAGCGTTACGCTGTTTTTGCCCTGAGTGGGTTCAGTCGTCTGGCAGAGCTGGAGGCCTTGTGTCTCAAGCATCGCCCACGGTTTGCGGTGGTGCGTGACGAGCAGGCGGCTGAGCTGTTGAGCGGCGGTCTGCAATCCGCAGGCTTGAGCACCGAAGTATTGATCGGTGAAAGCGGTTTGTGCACGGTGGCCAGTCACCCGCAGGTTGATACGGTGATGGCGGCAATCGTCGGTGCAGCGGGGCTTAAGCCAACGCTGGCGGCGGTTGAGGCGAGCAAGAAGGTGCTGCTGGCCAACAAGGAAGCGCTGGTGATGTCGGGCGATCTGTTTATGCAGGCCGTCAAACACAGTGGCGCGGTGCTGTTGCCTATCGACAGCGAACACAACGCGATTTTTCAGTGCCTGCCGAACAATTATGCCAATGGTCTTGAGTCGGTGGGTGTACGGCGTATTTTGCTGACCGCGTCTGGCGGGCCGTTCCGTGAAACACCACTCGAGCAATTGGCTCAAGTAACGCCAGAACAGGCGTGCGCCCATCCGAACTGGTCGATGGGGCGCAAGATATCGGTCGATTCGGCGAGCATGATGAACAAAGGCCTGGAGTTGATCGAGGCCTGCTGGTTGTTCAATACGCGCCCGGCCAAGGTCGAGGTGGTGATTCATCCACAGAGCGTGATTCATTCGCTGGTCGACTATGTAGACGGCTCGGTGCTAGCGCAGATGGGTAATCCGGATATGCGCACGCCAATCGCCCATGCGCTGGCGTGGCCGGAGCGAATCGACTCCGGTGTGCCGCCTCTGGACCTGTTTGCGGTCGCGCGGCTGGATTTTCAGGCACCGGATGAGGTGCGTTTCCCGTGTTTGCGTCTGGCGCGTGAGGCGGCGGATGCTGGCGGTACTTCACCGGCCATGCTCAACGCGGCGAATGAAGTGGCGGTTGAGGCATTTCTTCAGCGGCGCATTCGTTTTAACGAAATCCCGAGTATCATCGAAGATGTTCTGAGCACGCAGCCTGGTGTTGCTGTCGAAGGGCTTGCTACCGTGCTGGAGGCTGATCGCGTTGCGCGCAGCCTGGCTGAGCATTGGCTTACACGTCGTGGATAAACCACGCGGAGAAGAGTGATGAGTGCGCTGTACATGATTGTTGGCACCCTGATTGCGCTCGGGGTGTTGGTTACTTTCCATGAGTTCGGTCACTTCTGGATCGCCCGCAAGTGCGGGATCAAGGTCCTGCGTTTTTCGGTCGGCTTCGGCACGCCATTGCTGCGCTGGCACGATCGCCACGGCACCGAGTTCGTGGTGGCGGCAATCCCGTTAGGTGGCTACGTCAAAATGCTCGATGAGCGTGAAGGCGATGTGCCGCTGGACCAGCTGGAACACGCCTTCAACCGCAAAACCGTTGGGCAGCGCATCGCCGTGGTTGCGGCAGGGCCGATTGCCAACTTTCTGCTCGCCATCGGGTTCTTCTGGGTGGTTGCCATGTTGGGCAGCCAGCAGGTCAAGCCGATTATCGGCAGTGTCGAGGTCTCAAGTCTGGCCGCTGAGGCGGGTTTCGCCGCTGGGCAGGAAATTGTTTCGATCGACGGCAAGCCTACCAACGGCTGGTCGGCGGTCAATTTGCAGCTGGTTCGCCGTCTGGGTGAGACCGGCAATCTGAATATTACCGTGCGCGAGCCGGGCTCAAGCGTTGAAAGCTCGCGTCAGGTGGCGTTGAACAAGTGGCTGCAAGGTGTTGGTGAGCCTGATCCGATTGCTGCGCTGGGCATCACGCCTTGGCGTCCGCAGATTCCGCCGGTTCTTGATCAGCTCGACCCGCAAGGGCCTGCAGGCGCTGCCGGCTTGCAGTTGGGTGATCGGCTGGTAGCGCTGGATCAGCAGCCGCTGGACGACTGGCAGCAGCTGGTTGATCGGGTGCGCGGCCTGCCGGGTAAGTCGGTGGTGTTCACCGTTGAGCGTGACGGTGCTCAGCGTGACGTGCCGGTGACGCTGGCCACGCGCGGTGAACTGGATGCGCCTACAGGTTATCTGGGCGCTGGGGTTAAAGGCGTTGACTGGCCGAGCGACATGTTACGCGAAGTCAGCCATGGCCCGATTGCCGCAATCGGCGAGAGTTTTAAGCGCACCTGGACCATGAGTCTGTTGACTCTCGACTCCCTGAAGAAAATGCTCTTCGGCGAGCTCTCGGTAAAAAACTTGAGTGGGCCGATAACCATTGCTAAAGTGGCGGGCGCTTCGGCTGAGTCGGGCTTGGGGGATTTTCTTAACTTCCTCGCCTATCTGAGCATAAGCTTGGGGGTACTCAATTTGTTGCCTATTCCGGTATTAGACGGAGGGCATTTGCTTTTTTACCTGGTCGAGTGGGTGCGTGGTCGCCCATTGTCTGAGCGGGTTCAAGGTTGGGGGATGCAAATTGGCATAAGTCTGGTGGTTGGGGTGATGTTACTGGCCCTGGTTAACGATTTGAGCCGTTTGTAATCGCTACTGAATTACAAATCTGTCGCCAAGAGCGGCAGATTTTTTATCGTCAGTTGGAATAAGAAAGGACTTCATGAAACGTCTGCTGCTGCCTGCGGTGCTTTCCGCATTGATGATCGCCGAAGTTCACGCCGAGTCCTTCACCATCTCCGATATCCGCGTAAACGGTCTACAGCGTGTGTCTGCGGGGAGCGTGTTTGGCGCGTTGCCGCTTAACGTCGGCGAAGCTGCTGATGACCGCGCTCTGGTCGATGCAACGCGTGATCTGTTCAAAACTGGATTCTTTCAGGATATCCAGCTCGGACGTGACGGTGATGTGCTGGTAATTACAGTCGTCGAACGACCTTCGATTTCGAACATTGAAATTGAAGGCAACAAGGCGATTACCAGTGAAGACTTGCTCAAGGGCCTGAACCAGTCCGGCCTGGCTGAAGGTGAAATCTTCCAGCGTGCAACCCTTGAAGGCGTGCGTAACGAACTTCAACGCCAGTACGTTGCTCAGGGCCGTTACTCAGCTGAAATCGAGACCGAGGTGATCCCGCAGCCACGTAACCGTGTGGCGCTGAAGATCAACATCAACGAAGGCTCGGTTGCTGCGATTCAGCACATCAACGTAGTCGGTAACACGGTGTTCCCGGACGACGATCTGATTGATCTGTTCGAGTTGAAAACCACCAACTTGCTGTCGTTCTTCAAGAACGATGACAAGTACGCCCGTGAAAAGCTTTCCGGTGACCTTGAGCGCCTGCGCTCGTATTACCTCGATCGCGGTTATATCAACATGGATATCGCCTCGACTCAGGTTTCGATCACCCCTGACAAAAAGCATGTTTACATTACTGTAAACATCGACGAAGGCAGCAAGTACAAAGTCAGCGACGTTCGCCTCAGTGGTGACCTCAAGGTACCTGAGGAAGAAGTTCGCAAGCTGTTGCTGGTCAAGGAAGGGCAGGTGTTCTCACGTAAAGTGATGACCAGCACCTCCGAGCTGATCACCCGTCGTCTGGGTAACGAGGGTTATACCTTCGCCAACGTCAACGGTATTCCGCAGCCTAACGATGAAGATAAAACAGTTTCGATCGTATTTGCTGTCGATCCGGGCAAGCGTGCTTACGTCAACCGCATCAACTTCCGTGGCAACACCAAGACGGAAGACGAAGTACTGCGCCGTGAAATGCGTCAGCTGGAAGGCGGCTGGGCTTCGACCTACCTGATCGACCAGTCGAAGACGCGTCTTGAGCGTCTGGGCTTCTTCAAGGAAGTAAACGTCGAAACGCCGCAAGTGCCGGGCACTGATGACCAGATCGACGTGAACTACAGCGTTGAAGAGCAGCCGTCCGGTTCTATCACTGCCAGCGTCGGTTTCGCCCAGAACGCCGGTCTGATCCTCGGTGGTTCGATCAGCCAGAACAACTTCCTCGGTACCGGTAACAAGGTCAGCATCGGCTTGACCCGCAGTGATTATCAGAGCCGCTACAACTTTGGCTTTGTGAATCCCTACTGGACGCCGGATGGTGTGAGCCTGGGTTATAACCTGTTCTATCGCTCGACTGACTACGATGAGCTTGATACCGACGTATCCAGCTATGCGGTAGACAGCTACGGTGCGGGCATGAGCATCGGTTATCCGATCAGCGAAACCTCGCGTCTGACCTACGGTTTGACTGTGCAGCAGGATGACATCAATACCGGTGTTTACACCGTTGATGAAATCTACGACTTCCTGAACAAGGAAGGTGACAGCTACCTGAACTGGAAGGCGTCTTTCGGCTGGTCCGAATCGACCCTCAACCGTGGCGTTCTGGCGACCCGTGGTCACTCGCAGAGCTTCGTGGTTGAAACAACATTGCCGGGCAGTGATCTATCGTTCTACAAGGTCGATTACCGCGGACAGATTTTTGCACCGATCAATGATGACTACACCATGCGTTTCCACACCCAGCTGGGTTATGGCGACAGCTTCGGTGATACCTCGGAACTGCCGTTCTACGAGCATTACTACGCCGGTGGTTTCAACTCGGTACGTGGTTTCGAAGACAGCAGCCTGGGCCCGCGCAGTACGCCAAGTGTGGTGCGTAACGATCAGGGTGAAATCATCTACGGTGTGCCGGATGCCAATGGTCGCTACACTGACCCGGATCAGGACCCACTGCCGTTCGGTGGTAACGTGTTGATTCAGGGTGGTGCCGAGTTGCTGTTCCCGCTGCCGTTCGTCAAAGACCAGCGTTCACTGCGGACCTCGCTGTTCTGGGATGTGGGTAATGTCTACGACACCAACTGCACCGATAGCCAGAAGCAGTTGAGCGACAGCTGCGATATTGACTTGGGCAGCATGGCAAGTTCGGTGGGTGTTGGCCTGACTTGGATCACTGCTCTGGGGCCGTTGAGCTTCAGCTTGGCTGCACCGATCAAGAAGCCGGACGATGCAGACACGCAGGTGTTCCAATTCTCGCTTGGTCAGACGTTCTAAGCGTTTGAACTTAATCAATCACAAGTTTTGCAGGGGTGCATCGTGCGTAAGTTGACTCAAGTTATTCTGTTAAGTGCTGCTTTGACGGCGACTGCCACTCCGGCAATGGCTGAAATGAAAATTGCTGTGCTGAACTATCAAATGGCCTTGCTCGAATCCGATGCTGCCAAGCGTTACGCAGTGGATGCCGAGAAGAAGTTCGGCCCGCAGTTGAGCAAGTTGAAGTCGCTGGAAAGCAGCGCCAAGTCGATTCAGGATCGTCTGGTTAAAGGCGGCGACAAGATGCAGACCGCTGAGCGCGAGCGTCTTGAGCTTGATTTCAAGCAAAAAGCCCGTGACTTCCAGTTCCAGTCCAAAGAACTCAACGAAGCCAAAGCAGCTGCCGACCGCGACATGCTGAAGAAGCTGAAGCCGAACCTGGACAAGGCCGTTGAAGAAGTCATCAAGAAAGGTAACTACGATCTGGTTCTGGAGCGTGGCGCCGTGGTTGAGGTTAAGCCTCAGTACGACATCACCCGCCAGGTTATCGAGCGTATGAACCAACTGCGTTGATCTGATGACGGCTAAAGAATTTACTCTCGGCCAACTGGCCACTCGACTCGGAGCCACCCTCAAGGGTGACTCCGAGTTGTTGATTACTGGCCTTGCAACTTTGCAGGACGCCGGCGTTGGGCAATTGAGCTTCCTGGCAAATGCCCAGTACCGTAAGTATCTGGCTGATACCCAGGCGGCTGCGGTGTTGCTCACAGAAGCGGATGCCGAGGGTTTCCCCGGTAACGCGTTGATTGTGGCCAATCCGTATCTGGCTTACGCCGAGCTGTCGCATGCCTTTGACCGCAAGCCGCAAGGCGTGGTCGGGGTTCATCCGAGTGCGTTGGTGGCAGCGGATGCCAGCATTGATCCGACGGCCAGCGTTGGCGCTTATGCGGTGATCGAGAGCGGGGCGCAGATTGCGGCCGGTGTCACCATTAGCGCGCATTGCTTTGTCGGTGCGCGTTCGATAATCGGTGAAGGTGGCTGGTTGGCGCCGCGCGTTACCCTGTATCACGACGTGCGTATCGGCCGGAATGTGGTTATTCAGTCAGGCGCAGTGATCGGCGGTGAGGGCTTCGGCTTCGCCAACGAGAAGGGCGTGTGGCAGAAAATAGCGCAGATTGGCGGTGTGCTTATCGGCGATAATGTCGAAATTGGCGCCAATACCACTGTCGATCGCGGCGCGTTGTCCGACACGGTGTTGGGCAATGGTGTGAAGCTGGATAACCAGATCATGATCGCGCACAACGTACAGGTCGGTGACAACACCGCAATGGCCGGTTGTGTCGGTATTTCTGGCAGCACCAAGATCGGCAAGAACTGTATGATTGCCGGCGGCGTGGGCATGGTCGGTCATATTGAGGTTTGTGACGGTGTGTTTGTCACGGGCATGACCATGGTAACGCGCTCGATTACAGAACCGGGCTCATATTCTTCAGGTACGGCAATGCAGCCGGCGAACGAGTGGCGCAAAAGTGCAGCGCGGATTCGCCAGTTGGATGATATGGCCAAACGCTTGCAGCAGCTGGAAAAACAGCTCGCCGCAGTGACCTCGAACGGAAAAGCCTCATCTGATGCGTGAGCACGGAAAAACCGTGCTCCTCTTTTTTTATTACAGGCTTCTCTGGAAATGATGGACATCAACGAAATTCGTGAATACTTGCCGCACCGTTATCCGTTTCTCCTGGTTGACCGGGTGGCGGAGCTGGACGTTGAAGGCAAATGTATTCGTGCCTATAAGAATGTCAGCATTAATGAGCCTTTTTTCAACGGCCATTTTCCTGAGCACCCGATTATGCCGGGCGTCCTGATTATTGAAGCCATGGCTCAGGCAGCGGGTATCCTGGGTTTCAAAATGATGGACATCAAGCCATCAGACGGCACGCTATACTATTTTGTTGGCTCGGATAAACTGCGTTTTCGCCAGCCGGTTGTGCCGGGCGACCAGTTAATTCTCGAAGCCAAGTTCCTCAGCTCCAAGCGCAGCATCTGGAAGTTTGAGTGCAAGGCAACCGTAGACGGCAAGGAAGTCTGTTCAGCTGAAATTATTTGTGCGGAACGCAAATTATGAGTTTGATTGACCCTCGCGCCATTATCGATCCTGCTGCCAAGTTGGCTGACGACGTTGTGGTCGGGCCTTGGTGCATTATTGGGGCTGATGTGGAAATTGGTGAGGGTACCGTGCTCGGGCCTAATGTGATCATTAAAGGCCCGACCCGAATTGGTAAACACAACCGTGTTTATCAGTTCTGCTCACTTGGTGAAGACACCCCTGATCGCAAATACAAGGGCGAACCCACGCGCCTTGTGATTGGCGATCACAACATCATCCGTGAAGGCGTGACCATGCACCGTGGCACGATTCAGGATCGTGACGAAACCACCGTCGGTGATCACAACCTGATCATGGCTTATGCCCACATCGGCCATGACAGCGTAATCGGTAACCACTGCATTCTGGTTAACAATGTCGCGCTGGCAGGCCACGTGCACATTGGTGACTGGGCGATTCTGTCCGGCTACACCCTGGTTCATCAGTTCTGCCACATTGGCGCGCACAGCTTTGCGGGCATGGGTACGGCGATCGGTAAAGACGTTCCGGCGTATGTCACCGTTTCCGGCAACCCGGCCGAAGCGCGCACCATGAACTTCGAGGGCATGCGCCGTCGTGGTTTCAGCGCCGAAGCCATTCAGGCGCTGCGTCGTGCCTACAAGATTGTCTACCGTCAGGGCCTGACCATCGAAGACGCTTTGCTTGAACTGGCTGAGTTGGCCGATGAGTTCAGCGAAGTGGCGGTATTCCGCGACTCGATCCAGTCTTCCCAACGCGGCATCACCCGCTAATTTATGTCGGCTGTATTGCGCGTCGCCCTCGTGGCCGGCGAAGCTTCGGGCGATATTCTCGGCGCGGGTCTGATGCAGGCGCTCAAGCTGCGCCATCCGCAGGTTGAGTTTATCGGGGTTGGTGGGCCGCGGATGCAGGCTCAGGGCCTCGAGCCGATTTTCCCGATGGAACGCTTGTCGGTCATGGGCTTGGTCGAGGTTCTCGGCCGCCTGCCGGAGCTGCTCTCGCGCCGCCGCGACCTGATCAAAACCCTGATTGCCGCTAAACCGGATGTGTTTATCGGCATCGATGCGCCCGATTTCAACCTTGGTCTTGAGCTGAAACTGCGCCAAGCCGGGATCAAGACCGTGCATTACGTCAGCCCGTCGGTTTGGGCGTGGCGGCAAAAGCGTGTGCTGAAGATTCGTGACGCCTGCGACCTGATGCTCACGCTGTTCCCGTTCGAGGCGCAGTTCTACGATGAACATCAGGTGCCGGTGCGCTTTGTCGGCCATCCGCTGGCGGATGAGATCCCGCTGCAAGCGGATCGGCATGGCGCTCGCGAAGCGCTGGGCCTGGCTCACGATGCTCCGGTGATTGCACTTATGCCGGGCAGTCGCGGTGGTGAAGTAGGGCGCCTGGGCGCTTTGTTCCTGGATGCGGCTGAACGTTTGCGCGCGTTGCGTCCCGGTATTCAGTTTGTGCTGCCGTGCGCGAGCCGTGAGCGTCGCGAACAACTTGAAGCCATGCTCGCAGATCGCGATCTGGCCCTGACGTTGCTCGATGGCCGTTCGCATGAAGCGTTGGCAGCCTGCGATGCTGTGCTGATTGCATCCGGCACCGCAACCCTTGAGGCGCTGCTGTACAAGCGGCCGATGGTGGTGGCCTATCGCGTTGCTCCGCTGACCTACAGCATCCTCAAGCGTCTGGTTAAGAGCCCGTATATCTCGCTGCCAAACCTATTGGCCAAGCGCCTGCTGGTGCCTGAAATGATTCAGGACGCGGCAACTGCCGAGGCGCTGGCGCAAACGGTTTCGCCACTGCTTGATGGCGGCGAGGTGCAAACCGAACGCTTCGATCAGATCCATCGTTCACTGCGCTGCGATGCCTCCAAGCAGGCGGCTGATGCAGTACTTGAGCTGGTAGGTCGAGCCTGATGCAGATGGGATTGGATTTTGCTCAGGTCGAAGAACTTGTCGCCGGGGTGGACGAAGTGGGTCGTGGCCCGCTGTGCGGCGCAGTCGTGACCGCTGCGGTGATTCTTGATCCGGCGCGGCCGATTCTGGGGCTCAACGATTCGAAGAAGCTCACCGAAGCGCGCCGCGAAATGCTCTTTGACGAGATTCGCGAGAAGGCCCTGTCCTGGTGTATTGCCAGAGCTGAGGTTGAAGAGATCGACCAGCTGAATATTCTTCACGCCACAATGCTGGCCATGCAGCGGGCTGTAGAAGGGCTCAGCGTCACCCCTAAGCTTGCGTTGATTGACGGCAATCGTTGTCCGAAATTGAACGTTCCCAGTGCATCTGTGGTCAAGGGTGATAGCTCGGTGGCGGCGATTGCCGCTGCATCGATCTTGGCGAAAGTGAGTCGTGACCGGGAGATGCTTGCGCTCGATGCGCAATATCCGGGCTACGGCATCGCCAAACACAAGGGCTACCCGACACCTGTACATCTTGAGGCGCTGCGGCGTCTGGGGCCAACCCCCATCCACAGGCGCTCGTTTGCGCCGGTCAGAAATCTGCTAGACAGCTAATTCGCGGCCATTGTCGCCTGACTGCAAATATGGGTCGCTCATTCGCAGGCAAGCGAGCGGCCAATATTTCAAAGTCCCAGCCCTTTCGAGCTGTCTACACTGGTAGTCAGCATCATTTTCAGGTTGCACCTTGAGTGCGATGCACATTCGTTTCCGGCCGGTAATTCAGGGTCGAGCGTAAATGCCGCGGTAGGCGGTCGGAGGATTTCCATGCAAGAAGTGGCCACGCAGGTTGTAGACCTGTTGAACGGGTTGATCTGGGGGAAGGTACTCATCTGGTTGCTGGTCGGTTCCGGTTTGTACTTCACCGTTCGCTTGGGCGCGGTACAGTTTCGTCACTTCGGGCACATCTTCACGGTGTTGCGCGGCAGCCGTAACAGTGACAGTTCGGGGATTTCATCGTTTCAGGCGTTGTGTACTTCACTGGCGGCGCGCGTCGGTACGGGCAACATTGCCGGTGTCGCTGTGGCGATCACGCTCGGCGGGCCGGGTGCGATTTTCTGGATGTGGATGATTGCTCTGGTCGGCATGGCCACAGGATTTGTTGAAGCCACGCTGGCTCAGTTGTTCAAGAGCCGCGACGAGCAAGGCCAGTTTCGCGGCGGTCCGGCGTATTACATGGAGCGTGGCCTTAATGCACGCTGGATGGGCATTCTGTTCTCGATCTTCCTGATCATTGCCTTCGGTTTCGTGTTCAATTCCGTGCAAGCCAACACCATCAGCGGCGCGATGATTGGCGCGTTCAATATCGACTGGGGTACGTTCACCCTGATGGGCAGCGTGATTCCGGTGGCGTCAGCGGTGATCGGTCTGGGATTGGTGGTGCTGACCGCATTGATTATCTTCGGTGGCCTGCGCTCGATTGCCCGCTTCTCCGAGTTGGCCGTGCCGGTCATGGCAGCGGCCTATCTGCTGGTGGCGCTGGTTATCATCGTGATCAATTTCAGCGAGTTGCCGGCTGTGTTCTCGTTGATCTTCAAGAGCGCCTTTGGCTTGCATGAGGCAGCGGCTGGCGGCATTGGTGCGGCGATCATGAACGGCTTCAAGCGCGGCTTGTTCTCCAACGAGGCCGGCATGGGTTCTGCGCCCAATGCTGCTGCATCGGCGACGCCTTATCCGCCGCATCCGGTGTCGCAGGGCTATGTGCAAATGGCTGGCGTGTTTATCGATACGCTGCTGATCTGCACCGCCTCGGCCGCGATCATTTTGCTGGCCAAGGTGCCAGCCGGCAGCGCGGAAGGTATTGCGCTGGTGCAGCAGGCGCTGAGCAGCCAGTTGGGCGGTTGGGCCAAGTATTTCTTGGCGGTGGTGATTCTGTTCTTCGCCTTCACCTCAATTGTTGCCAACTACTTCTATGCCGAGAACTGTCTGGTATTCCTGGAGCATAATCACCAGTCCGGCCTGTTGATTTTCCGCTTGGCAGTGTTGGCGATGGTTATGTTTGGTGCGTTGGCATCGTTACCCTTCGTCTGGAATCTTGCGGACGTGTCGATGGGGTTGATGGCGATTACCAACCTTATTGCCGTGATACTGCTCTCCAATCTGGCGTTCAAGCTGGCGCGTGACTACAACGCACAGCGCAAGGCGGGCAAGGTGCCGACCTTCGATGCCAGCGAATACCCGGAAGTGCAGAAAAAACTTTCACCCGGCGTTTGGGATGATCGCTAATTAGCGATAGTTTGATCCGCAAAGCTGATGTTTGATCCAAGGCTCGGTACAATCCGGGCCTTGTCGTTTTTGTGTTTTGAATAGGGCTGCCATGACTGTTCCATTTGTCCATCTGCGTGTGCACAGCGAATACTCCCTGGTTGACGGTCTGGTCCGGGTCAAGCCGTTGATCAAGGCCGTTGCCGGCGCGGGTATGCCGGCGGTGGCAGTCACCGATCAGAGCAACATGTGCTCACTGGTCAAGTTCTATAAAGCCTCGATGGGCGCCGGTATCAAACCCATTTGCGGGGCTGATATCTGGCTGGCCAGTGCAGATGAAGATGGCGCGCTGACGCGCATGACCTTGCTGGTGATGAACGGCAAGGGTTATCGCAACCTCACCGAACTGGTCTCGCGCGGCTGGAGTGAAGGCCAAAGCAATGATTTGGTAATTATCCAGCGCGACTGGGTCAAAGCGGCTGCCGAAGGGCTTATTGCGTTGTCCGGCGCCCGTGAAGGTGAAGTCGGTCGCGCCTTGCTGGCCGGTGATCCGGTGCTTGCCGAGCAGCGTTTGCGCGAATGGCAGGCGGTTTTCCCCGATCGCTTCTATGTCGAGTTGCACCGTACCAATCGCGTCAACGACGAAGAATACCTGCACATGGGCGTTGAGCTGGCGGACCGGGTTGGCGCGCCACTGGTTGCCACCAACGATGTTCGCTTCATCAATCAGGATGACTACGAAGCGCACGAAACCCGAGTGTGCATTGGTGAAGGACGCTCGCTGGACGACCCGCGCCGCCTGCGCAATTACTCTGATCAGCAGTACCTGAAAACCCCGGAAGAGATGGCCGAGCTGTTCAGTGATCTGCCGGAGGCGCTAGAAAACACTGTCGAAATTGCCAAGCGCTGCAATATCGATGTGCAGTTGGGCACCTACTTCCTGCCTAACTTCCCGATTCCAGACGGCATGACCATGGATGAGTACTTTCGCAAAGTCTCGTTCGACGGACTCGACGAACGTCTGGAAGTATTGCTGCCCAAGGACACGCCGGATTACGAGACGAAGAAGCAGGTGTATGTCGACCGCCTCAACTTCGAGCTCGACATCATCATTCAGATGGGTTTCCCCGGTTACTTCCTGATTGTTATGGACTTCATCAAGTGGGCCAAGAACAACGGCGTGCCGGTAGGGCCAGGCCGTGGATCGGGTGCGGGCTCGCTGGTGGCGTATGTGCAGAAGATCACCGACCTTGATCCGCTGGCCTATGACCTGCTGTTCGAACGCTTCCTCAATCCCGAGCGGGTATCGATGCCCGACTTCGACGTCGACTTCTGCATGGACGGGCGCGACCGGGTTATTGATTACGTGGCGGAAAAGTACGGCCGCAACGCTGTAAGCCAGATCATCACCTTCGGTACCATGGCCGCCAAGGCGGTGGTGCGTGACGTGGCGCGGGCGCAGGGCAAGTCTTACGGTTTGGCGGATCGCTTGTCGAAGATGATTCCGTTCGAGGTCGGTATGACGCTGGCCAAGGCGTTCGAAATGGAAGAGCCGCTGCGCGACTTCCTCAAGACTGACGAAGAAGCGGCCGAAATCTGGGAGATGTCGCTCAAGCTCGAAGGTATCTGCCGCGGCACCGGTAAGCACGCCGGTGGTGTGGTTATCGCGCCGACCAAGCTCACCGACTTCTCGCCGATTGCCTGTGATGAAGAAGGCAACGGTCTGGTCACCCAGTTCGATAAGGATGACGTGGAATCGGCGGGTCTGGTGAAGTTCGACTTCCTCGGTCTGCGTACCCTGACGATCATCAAGTGGGCGATGGAAACCATCAACCGCGAGCAAGCCAAGCAGGGCTTGCCGGACCTGAATATCGACTTCATTCCGCTGGACGACAAAGCCACGTTCGCGATGTTGCAAAAAGCTGAAACCACCGCGGTGTTCCAGCTTGAATCGCGCGGCATGAAGGAGCTGATCAAAAAGCTCAAGCCCGACTGCCTCGAAGACATGATCGCACTCGTGGCACTGTTCCGTCCGGGCCCGTTGCAGTCCGGCATGGTGGACGACTTCATCAACCGTAAGCACGGTCGTGAGCCGATCTCCTATCCGCATCAGGATTACCAGTACGAAGGCCTGCAGCCGGTTTTGGCGCCGACTTACGGGATCATTCTGTATCAGGAACAGGTGATGCAGATTGCTCAGGTCATGGCGGGCTACACCCTTGGCGGCGCCGACATGCTGCGCCGCGCCATGGGTAAGAAAAAGCCAGAAGAAATGGCCAAGCAGCGCGGCGGTTTTATTGAAGGCTGCGCCAGTAACGGTATTGATGCGGACCTTGCTGGCAACATCTTTGATCTGGTGGAAAAGTTCGCGGGTTACGGCTTCAACAAATCGCACTCGGCCGCCTATGGTCTGCTTTCGTATCAAACTGCCTGGCTCAAGGCGCATCACTCGGCGGCCTTCATGGCGGCAGTGTTGTCGGCGGATATGCATAACACCGACAAGGTCGTTACGCTGATCGAAGAATGCCGCAGCATGAAGTTGCGTCTCGATGCGCCCGATGTGAACACCTCTGAGTTCAAGTTCACGGTTAACGATGAGGGCTGGATTGTTTACGGTCTGGGCGCGATCAAGGGCGTCGGCGAGGGTCCGGTAGAGGCGATTGTCGAGTCGCGCAAGGATGGCCCGTTTAAGGATCTGTTCGATTTCTGCTCAAGGGTCGACCTCAAGCGAATCAACAAACGCACCCTCGATGCATTGGTACGCAGCGGCGCGCTGGATCGCCTCGGGCCGCACTTCCATGAAGAGATCAAAGAGTATCGCGCCAATATCGACCGCAACCGCGCCGTATTGCTGGCCGCGACCGAAGAGGCTGTGCAGGCCGCCGAGCAAACGGCGCGTAGCCATGACAGCGGACACATGGACTTGTTTGGTGGCGTCTTTGCCGACGAAACCGCCGATGTTTATGCCAAGCATCTGAAAGCGCGGGAACTGACGCTCAAAGAACGTCTCAAAGGTGAGAAGGAAACCTTGGGGTTGTACCTCACCGGGCACCCGATCGACGAGTATGAAGGCGAGGTTCGCCGTTTTGCCCGTCAGCGCATTGTTGATTTGAAACCGTCGCGTGAATCGCAAACGGTTGCCGGCTTGATTGTTAACCTGCGGGTTATGAAGAACAAGAAGGGCGACAAAATGGGCTTTATCACCCTGGACGACCGTTCCGGGCGCATTGAGGCCTCTTTGTTTGCCGAGGCCTTCGCCAGTAATCAGGCGCTGCTGCAGAGCGATGCGCTGGTAGTGGTCGAGGGTGAGGTGAGTAACGACGACTTCTCGGGCGGTATGCGTTTGCGTGCCAAGCGTGTGATGAGTCTGGAGGAAGCACGTACCGGACTGGCCGAAAGTTTGCGTTTGCGTATTGCCAGCACAGCGCTGAAGGCGGACAAACTGAACTGGCTGGCGCAATTGTGTGAACGCCACCGGGGCGCTTGCCCGATCACGCTGGACTACGCGGGCACGGATGCACGGGCGCTGCTTGAGTTTGGCGAAAAGTGGCGGATTGATCCGGCTGACAGCCTGATTCAGGCATTGCGTGACCAGTTCGGCCGAGACAACGTCTTCCTTCAATACCGCTAAGGATTATGTAGCACTGAAAAGGACGCGTGCCGCGCAGTTACAAGGTTAGAGGGCTCATTGAAGCGCAAATTTTGGTAAAAATCAGCGCTTTCAGAGTCTTACAAATGCCGCAGTACTGAGCCGCGCTCTTTTTCGATCCTTAACTTTTGAGGCCTAGGCCTTATGTAAGGGTGGCGGCACTTGACGTCTACAGCGTGCGCATTGATCCTTCAGGGTTGTTGCGCCAAGACTCAGGTGTCGACCTGGATGAGCCCAATCCTATAAGGTAGGGCATAAACGGATACCGCTCCCCGGCCACTTGGCCGTCGACGCAAGACGGATGACTATGAACCCGAATTTTCTTGATTTCGAACAGCCAATCGCTGACCTGCAAGCCAAGATCGAAGAGCTTCGCCTGGTCGGTAACGACAATTCACTGAACATCAGTGATGAAATCGCGCGGCTCCAGGACAAAAGCAACGCGTTGACTGAAAGCATTTTCGGCAACCTGACCAGCTGGCAGATCGCCAAGCTGGCGCGGCACCCACGTCGTCCCTACACCCTCGATTATCTGGGCCATATCTTCACCGAGTTCGACGAGTTGCACGGTGATCGTCACTTCTCCGACGATGCTGCCATTGTCGGCGGTGTTGCCCGTCTGGATGATCAGCCGGTAATGGTCATCGGTCATCAGAAGGGCCGCGAAGTTCGCGAGAAAGTACGTCGCAACTTCGGCATGCCGCGTCCGGAAGGCTATCGCAAGGCGTGCCGTCTGATGGAAATGGCCGAGCGTTTCAAAATGCCAATCGTGACCTTCATCGACACCCCAGGTGCATATCCGGGTATCGACGCGGAAGAGCGCGGTCAGAGCGAGGCAATTGCCTGGAACCTGCGGGTTATGGCGCGCCTGAAAACCCCGATTATCGCTACCGTTATTGGTGAAGGTGGTTCGGGCGGTGCATTGGCCATCGGCGTTTGCGACCAGCTGAACATGCTGCAGTACTCGACCTATGCGGTTATCTCGCCGGAAGGTTGCGCATCGATCCTGTGGAAAACCGCAGACAAGGCGCCAGATGCGGCTGAAGCCATGGGCATTACGGCGGATCGCCTGAAAGGTTTGGGCATCGTCGATAAAGTCATTGCCGAGCCATTGGGTGGTGCCCATTGCGACCCGGCAGCGGCTGCCGAGTCTGTTCGCCAAACATTGGCTGCGCAGCTTAAAGACCTGAAGAAACTCGATACCGACGCGCTGCTTGCCCGTCGTTACGAGCGTCTCATGAGCTACGGCGTGGCGTGATGACCCTGTGCGCCAGGGTGCTGGAAAATCTGGCTCCCTGGCGTGACGCACCTGCGTGGCGCGTCGGCTTTTCGGGCGGATTGGATTCAACCGTCCTGTTACATGTACTAGCCAGCCTTGCGCAACGTGAGGCAATCCCGGCACTTTCCGCTATCTATATCGATCACGGCTTGCAAGCTGTCGCGCAAGACTGGCCGGCGCATTGCCAGCAGTTTTGCGCGCGTTTGGCTGTGCCGTTGCATATTCAGCGCGTGCACGTTGATGACGGGCCAAGCCTTGAGCGCGCAGCGCGTGAGGCGCGGTATCGGGCGTTCAGTCAGCAGTTGGCAGAAGGGGAGGCGTTGCTGCTTGCCCAGCACCGTGATGATCAGGCCGAAACCCTGATGTTTCGATTGCTCCGTGGCGCCGGCGTGCGCGGGCTCGCGGCAATGGCTGTTAGTCGGCCGTTGGGCGCTGGCGTATTGCTGCGTCCATTGCTGAATGCCTCGCAAGCTGAGCTGCGTGAATACGCCCTGGCGCATCGACTGAGCTGGATCGAAGACCCGTCCAACGCCGATCAACAATACTCGCGTAACTATCTGCGCCACAGCGTGCTGCCGGCATTGCATACGCGCTGGCCGCAAGCGCTGGGCAATATCGCCCGCGCTGCCGAGCATCTGGGCGAGGCTTCGCAGTTGCTCGATGAGTTGGCAATTGAGGATTTACAGCGCGCAGAATCC
Source organism: Pseudomonas sp. MS19 (assembly GCF_013277615.1). Taxonomy (NCBI): domain Bacteria; kingdom Pseudomonadati; phylum Pseudomonadota; class Gammaproteobacteria; order Pseudomonadales; family Pseudomonadaceae; genus Pseudomonas; species Pseudomonas sp. MS19. The sequence goes on from NZ_VBTO01000013.1 coordinate 348,936, forward strand.
TTTGAGACCGCAGCATGGAGCGCAGTGCCGAGCTTGTCGCTGCCGGTATTGCGCAGCCTGAGTGAGCCGCGTCAGCGTAATGCTCTGCGTTATTGGTTGCGCGAGCGCACTAAGATGCCAGATACGGCGCATTGGGCGAGCTGGATTACCTTGCGTGATGCAGCCCCGGATGCATCGCCAGTCTGGCGTTTGGCCAGCGGTGAAATTCATCGTGCCGACGAGCGGCTATGGTGGCTCAGTGGTGACTGGCTGAGAAAACCTCAGGCGCTTTCCCAGCCCATTATCTCCGGTCAATGGCTGGCGCTGCCCGGCAATGGTCGGGTGCGCGTTGAAGGGCGGTTGCCGGACGGGGCGTTTTACATCGGCTACCGTCAGGGCAGCGAGGTGCTGGAGCTGCCTGAGCGTGGCCATCGCGATTTGAAACGATTATTAAATGAGCATCAGGTGCCGGTTTTTATCCGCGCTCGTCTACCCTTGTTGATGTGTCAGGGGCGCGTTTGTGCGGTGGCAAATGTGGAAAATCTGGAAGGTTGTTCAAGCAAGCTCTGGCGTCTGGTCTGGCAATTACCGACCAGCGAACTAGGTTTGAGCTGATAAGCCATTTCCGGTAGACTACGCTCCCGTCTTATTAGCGCTTTTGTTGATTCCGTTTCTTTTGAAGAATTGGTCTCGGCAGCGCGTTCAGTTATGGCTGTTTTATAACTGCTGGCTTCGGCCTTTCCTTCGCTTTCCCCGGCGGCGCTGACCGCCTAAACGCAGACTTCTAGGGTTTTACATGACGCGCTACATATTCGTCACGGGTGGTGTTGTTTCTTCTTTGGGGAAGGGCATTGCTTCGGCTTCACTGGCGGCTATCCTGGAGGCGCGGGGCCTGAAGGTCACGATGCTGAAGCTGGATCCCTACATCAACGTCGACCCGGGCACCATGAGTCCGTTCCAGCACGGTGAAGTGTTCGTCACTCAGGACGGCGCTGAAACTGACCTTGATCTTGGCCATTACGAGCGGTTTATCCGCACCACAATGACCCAGAACAACAACTTCACCACCGGCCGCGTCTACGAAGACGTGCTGCGCAAAGAGCGCCGTGGTGATTATCTGGGCGCGACCATTCAGGTCATCCCGCACATCACCGACGAAATCAAGCGCCGTATCATCAAGGGTGCTGGTGACGCGGATGTGGCGATGGTTGAAATCGGCGGCACGGTTGGCGACATCGAATCGCAGCCGTTCCTCGAAGCAATTCGTCAGCTGCGTGTTGAGGTTGGCGCCAAGCGCGCAATGCTCATGCACCTCACGCTGGTGCCGTACATTGCTACCGCGGGCGAAACCAAGACCAAGCCAACCCAGCATTCGGTAAAAGAGCTGCGTTCGATCGGCTTGCAGCCTGATGTGCTGGTTTGCCGTTCAGATCATCCGGTTGATGTGTCGTCGCGTCGCAAGATCGCCTCGTTCACCAACGTTGAAGAGCGCGCGGTTATCTCGCTCGAAGACGTTGATACCATCTACAAGATTCCTTCGGTACTGCATGCGCAGGGCCTTGATGACTTCGTCGTCGAGCGCTTTGGCCTTGAGTGCGGCAGCGCCGACCTTTCCGAGTGGGACCGCGTGGTTGACGCCAAGCTGAACCCGGAAAAAGAAGTCAATATCGCCATGGTCGGTAAGTACATGGAACTGCTGGACGCCTACAAGTCGCTGATTGAAGCGATGAGCCATGCCGGCATCCAGAACCGTACCAAGGTCAATCTGCGTTACATCGACTCCGAAGACATCGAGAACAGCGGCACCTCGCTGCTCGACGGTGTAGACGCGATTCTGGTGCCTGGCGGCTTCGGTCTGCGCGGCGTCGAAGGCAAGATTCAAACGGTGCAATACGCCCGCGAGAACAAGATCCCGTATCTGGGTATCTGCCTCGGTATGCAGGTTGCCGTTATCGAATTCGCCCGTAACGTACTGGGCTGGACCGATGCCAACTCCACCGAATTCGACATGGCCAGCAAGCACCCGGTCGTCGGTCTGATCACCGAATGGCAAGACGCCGACGGCAGCACCGAGCAGCGCACCGAGTCGTCTGATCTCGGCGGCACCATGCGTCTCGGCGCTCAGGACTGCCAGCTGATGGCCGGTAGCAAAGTACATGACTGCTACGGCAAGGATGTCATCGTTGAGCGTCATCGTCATCGTTATGAAGTGAACAACAACCTGCTGCCAAGCCTGACGGATGCGGGTCTTAACGTAACCGGTCGTTCGGGCGACGGTGCATTGGTTGAAGTGGTTGAAGCGCCGGATCATCCGTGGTTCGTAGCTTGCCAGTTCCACCCTGAGTTCACCTCGACGCCGCGTGACGGGCATCCGCTGTTCAGTGGCTTCGTGAACGCTGCATTGGCGCAAAAATCCAGGAAGGCTTAAGCCCATGGCGCAAAAGATTATCCGCGTAGGTGACATTGAAATTGCCAACGACAAGCCGTTCGTGCTGTTCGGTGGCATCAACGTCATCGAGTCGCGTGATCTGGCGATGCAGGCCTGCGAAGAATATGTACGGGTGACCGAGAAGCTCGGCATCCCGTATGTGTTCAAGGCCAGTTTCGACAAAGCGAATCGTTCATCTGTCAGCTCTTTCCGCGGCCCCGGCCTCGAAGAGGGCATGAAGGTCTTTGAGGAAATCAAAAAGACCTTCGGCGTGCCGGTGATTACCGATGTGCACGAGCCGCATCAGGCGCAAGCCGTGGCAGATGTCTGCGATATCATTCAGTTGCCGGCTTTCTTGTCGCGGCAGACTGATCTGGTTGTGGCCATGGCCAAAACCGGCGCCGTGATCAATATCAAGAAGGCTCAGTTCCTTGCGCCGCAAGAGATGGGTCACATCCTCAACAAGTGCGTTGAGGCGGGTAATGATCAGTTGATCCTGTGCGAGCGCGGCTCGTCATTCGGCTACAACAACCTGGTCGTTGATATGCTCGGCTTCGGCATCATGAAGCAGTTCGAGTACCCGGTATTTTTCGATGTAACCCACGCCTTGCAAATGCCCGGTGGCCGTTCCGACTCTGCCGGCGGTCGCCGTGCGCAAGTCACGGATCTTGCCAAAGCCGGTATGAGCCAAGGGCTGGCCGGCTTGTTCCTGGAAGCCCATCCAGATCCTGATAATGCCAAGTGCGACGGCCCATGTGCGCTGCGCTTGAACAAGCTTGAAGCCTTCCTCACCCAACTCAAGCAGTTGGATGACCTGGTAAAGAGTTTTCCGCCGATTGAGACTGCCTAAAAGCGCAGATATCCGGTAAAGTGCCGTCGGGAATTACCTGACCAGTTGGTCAGGTAATGGGCGTCTGTCAGAACAATGACAACAGGCGTGAAGCCCGCTGGTGCAGTTCTCGTTAACTTTTGGAGTGCTAAACGTAATGGCAAAGATCGTCGACATCAAAGGCCGTGAAGTCCTTGATTCCCGTGGTAACCCGACTGTAGAAGCCGATGTGATCCTGGAAAACGGCATCATTGGCAGCGCCTGCGCGCCATCCGGTGCTTCTACCGGTTCGCGTGAAGCGCTGGAATTGCGCGATGGCGACAAGAGCCGTTATCTGGGCAAAGGCGTCCTCAAGGCCGTTGCCAACATCAATGGCCCGATCCGTGATCTGTTGCTGGGTAAAGATGCTCGCGACCAGCAGGTACTTGACCGCGCCATGATCGAGCTCGATGGCACTGAGAACAAGGCGACCCTGGGCGCTAACGCCATTCTGGCTGTCTCGCTGGCTGCTGCCAAAGCCGCTGCTCAAGCCAAAGGCGTGCCGCTGTATGCACACATTGCCGACCTGAACGGTACTCCGGGCGTTTACTCGATGCCTGTGCCGATGATGAACATCATCAACGGCGGCGAGCATGCCGATAACAACGTCGACATCCAGGAATTCATGGTTCAGCCGGTTGGCGCCAAGAACTTCGCCGATGCACTGCGCATGGGCGCCGAAATTTTCCATCACCTCAAAGCTGTTCTCAAGGCGCGTGGCCTGAGCACCTCTGTGGGTGACGAAGGTGGCTTCGCACCTAACCTGGCGTCGAACGAAGATGCGCTCGCAGCTATCGCTGAAGCTGTTGCCAACGCTGGCTACACGCTGGGTGATGACGTGACTCTGGCGCTGGACTGCGCTTCGAGCGAGTTCTTCAAAGACGGCAAATATGACCTGGCTGGCGAAGGCAAAGTATTCGACGCTGCTGGTTTTGCTGACTATCTGGCCGGTTTGTCCGAGCGTTATCCGATCATCTCGATCGAAGACGGCATGGATGAGTCCGACTGGGCTGGCTGGAAAGTGCTGACCGACAAGATCGGCAGCAAGGTTCAGTTGGTCGGTGACGACCTGTTCGTAACCAACACCAAAATCCTCAAGGAAGGCATTGATAAGGGCATCGGTAACTCGATCCTGATCAAGTTCAACCAGATCGGTTCGCTGACCGAAACTCTGGAAGCCATCCAGATGGCCAAGGCTGCTGGCTACACCGCGGTGATTTCACACCGTAGCGGCGAAACCGAAGATTCGACCATCGCCGACCTCGCTGTAGGGACCGCGGCTGGCCAGATCAAAACCGGTTCGCTGTGCCGTTCAGACCGCGTATCCAAGTACAACCAGTTGCTGCGTATCGAAGAGCAGCTCGGCGGTAAAGTTGCATATCGCGGCCGCGGTGAGTTCCGCGCCTAAGTAGAAGCGTGGTAAAAAGGGGGCGGCGCAAGTCGCCCTTTTTTTCGTATGGATACTCGGTTCACTATGCGTAGTCCTTATTGGTTGTTTTTAGTCCTCATCCTTCTATTGGGCGGTTTGCAGTATCGCCTGTGGGTTGGTGATGGCAGTCTTGCGCAAGTTACTGACCTCAAGCATCAGATTTCTGATCAGGAAGGTGAGAATGAACGTTTGCTTGAGCGCAACCGGATTCTCGAGGCAGAAGTGCGCGAGTTGAAAAAGGGCATGGAAACCGTAGAAGAACGTGCCCGGCATGAATTGGGCATGGTCAAAGAAGGCGAAACTCTTTACCAGTTGGCCGAATGATTAACGCTGAACTGCCCGGATTCTGGGCGATAATTCCTGCTGCGGGCGTTGGCAGTCGTATGCAAGCCGACCGTCCCAAGCAATATTTGCCACTCGCTGGCAAAACCATCCTTGAACACACCCTGGCTTGTTTTCTCGATCACCCGCAATTGCGTGGTCTGGTCGTCAGCCTTGCGGGTGATGATCCTTACTGGCCGTTACTGGCGTGCGCCAATGACTCGCGGATTGAGCGCGCTGAAGGCGGGCGTGAACGTGCCGACTCGGTGCTTAATGGCCTGTTGCGCTTAACTGAGTTGGGCGCGCAGGAAGATGACTGGGTTCTGGTGCACGACGCCGCGCGGCCGAACCTCTCTCGCACTGATCTCGATACTCTGCTTGAGACCCTCGCGGATGACCCCATTGGCGGTTTGCTTGCGGTGCCGGCGCGCGACACCCTGAAGCGTGCCGGCGCAGATGGCCGGGTGTGCGAGACGATTGATCGCTCAGTGGTCTGGCAGGCATTTACCCCGCAGATGTTCCGCCTGGGCTTTCTGCACCGGGTGCTGGCGGATGCGCTGGTGGCCGATGTTAATGTTACTGACGAGTCGAGCGCCGTTGAGTGGGCCGGTTTTGCGCCGCGTCTGGTCGAGGGGCGGGCGGACAATATCAAGGTCACGCGCCCGGAAGATCTGCACAGCCTGGCGCGTAACTGGCGTAAGTCCTAAACCGTCTGGTATTCCTCGCGCTGGCTCAAACCTTGTTTGAGAAAGTCGACCAGTTGCCGCACCTTCGGCGATAAATGCCGCTGCTGCGGGTAGAGCGCCCACACCGCTGTATTGGGTGGGCGATGGTTGTCCAGCAGTGACACCAGCGCACCGCTGCGCAGATGCTCCAGCACGTAGTAGTCCGGTAATTGGCACAAGCCAATGCCGCGCAGGCACGCATCCAGCACCGCCTGCCCGCTGTTGCAGCGCCAGTTGCCATGAACGCGCAGCGACGTCTCGTTGCCCTGCGAGGCAAAATTCCAGATATCCGCGCTGCCAATCAGGCAATTGTGCTGGTTGATCTCAGAAATGCTGTGCGGGCGCCCGTAATGCTGCAAATACTCCGGTGCGGCGCATAAATACATCTGCCGGGGTGCCAGTTTCGAGGCGACCAAACTTGAGTCCTGCAAGCGGCCAAGGCGGATTGCCAGATCCATGCCTTCGTGGAGCAAGTCGACGGTGTGGTTGCTCAGCTGAATTTCGACGCTGAGCTGGGGATGGCGCACCATGAATTCGGTTACCAGTGGTGCGATAAAACGCTCGCCGTAGGCCACCGCGCAGGTCAGGCGTAACAACCCTTTCGGTTCACTGCTCAGATCACCTACTGCGCGCAGCGCTTCTTCGCGGGCATCCTGCAGGCGTTGGCAATGCTGCAGAAAGGTCTGCCCGGCTTCGGTCAGCGCAACACGACGCGTGCTGCGATAGAACAGTCGGGTTTGCAGGCGTTCCTCCAGTCGCGCCACTTGCCGGCTGACCTGAGACGACGACATGCTCAGACGCTCAGCCGCGGCGCTGAACTGGCCGCATTGGGCGACGGCAACAAACTCATCGAGACCTTCCCAGCGACTCATGATCGGTTCCTTGGTTGATTATCCCTGAATAGCAATAATGTTTTGCTTATTGGGTGATTATTGCAGGATCGCTAATGATCTACACTTTGGCCCACTGTGTAAATCTGCCGGAGAGCCACCATGATCAAGTCACGCGCCGCTGTTGCGTTTGCGCCTAACCAGCCGCTGGAAATTGTTGAAGTTGATGTTGCGCCGCCAAAAGCCGGTGAGGTGCTGGTGCGCATCGTTGCCACCGGTGTTTGCCACACCGACGCCTACACCCTTTCTGGTGAAGACTCCGAAGGTGTGTTCCCGGCGATTCTCGGCCACGAAGGCGGCGGCATTGTCGAGGCGGTCGGTGAGGGCGTTACCTCGCTAGCCGTGGGCGATCACGTTATTCCGCTGTATACCGCTGAATGCCGCGCCTGCAAATTCTGCAAGTCGGGCAAGACCAACCTGTGCAGTTCGGTACGTGCGACTCAGGGTAAAGGCCTGATGCCGGACGGCACCACGCGCTTCTCCTACAAAGGCGAGCCGATTTATCACTACATGGGCTGCTCGACGTTCTCCGAGTACACCGTGCTGCCAGAAGTCTCTCTGGCAAAAATCCCTAAAGAGGCGCCGCTGGAAAAAGTCTGCCTGCTGGGCTGCGGTGTGACCACCGGCATCGGCGCTGTGCTCAATACCGCCAAGGTTGAAGAGGGCGCTACCGTGGCCATCTTCGGTCTCGGCGGCATTGGTCTGGCGGCAATCATCGGCGCGAAAATGGCCAAGGCCTCGCGCATCATTGCCATCGACATTAACCCGGCCAAGTTCGATGTGGCGCGTGAGTTGGGTGCAACCGACTTCGTTAACCCGAAGGATCATGACAAGCCGATTCAGGATGTCATCATCGAAATGACCGATGGCGGCGTTGATTACAGCTTCGAGTGCGTTGGCAATGTGCAGCTGATGCGCGCGGCGCTGGAATGCGCCCACAAAGGTTGGGGCGAGTCGGTGATTATCGGGGTGGCTGGCGCCGGTCAGGAAATCAGCACGCGTCCGTTCCAGTTGGTGACTGGTCGCGTCTGGCGTGGTTCTGCATTCGGTGGCGTCAAAGGCCGTACCGAGTTGCCGGGTTATGTGGAAAAAGCGCAAAGCGGCGAGATCCCGCTGGATACCTTCATCACCCACAACATGGGCCTGGAAGATATCAACAAGGCGTTCGACCTGATGCACGAAGGCAAAAGCATTCGCACGGTCATTAACTTCTAAATCGCACTCAGGGCAGCCTCTGGCATTTCCGGGGTTGCCCGTTGCGGTTGCCGATGAATCTTTAGCATGACTGCGGAGTTGCTCATGGCTTTGGAAAATCTGTCCTGCCAGAAAAGCGCTGGCGGCTGGCACAAGCGTTATCGTCATCACTCAAGCACGCTGAACTGCGACATGGTGTTTGCGGTTTATCTGCCGCCGCAGGCCGAACAGGGCGCGAAACTGCCCGTGTTGTATTGGCTGTCTGGCCTGACCTGCACTGACGAAAACTTTATGCAAAAGGCCGGCGCACACCGCCTGGCTGCTGAACTCGGTTTGATTATCGTGGCGCCGGATACCAGCCCGCGCGGCGAAGGTGTCGCTGACGATGCCAATGGCGCGTATGACTTCGGTCTGGGTGCCGGTTTTTACCTGAACGCCACACAAGAGCCGTGGGCGCGTCATTACCGCATGCACGATTATGTGGTGGAAGAGTTGCCGGCGTTGATTGAGGCGAATTTTCCGGTGAGCGACAAGCGCGGAATCAGCGGCCACTCCATGGGCGGCCATGGTGCGTTGGTGTGTGCGTTGCGCAATCCGGGGCGTTATCAGTCACTCTCGGCATTTTCGCCAATCGTTAATCCGATGAACTGCCCGTGGGGCGAAAAAGCATTCAGTCACTATTTGGGTGAAGACCGTTCGCGCTGGCGTGAATGGGATGCCTGCGCACTGATCGGCGAGGCGCGCGAGAAATTGCCGATTCTGATTGATCAGGGCGACCGGGACGACTTTCTCGTCAATCAGCTCAAGCCCGAAGCCTTGCAGGCTGCAGCGCAAGCGGCAGAGCATCCGCTGACGCTGCGCATGCAGCCGGGTTATGACCACAGCTACTACTTTATCGCCAGCTTTATTGATGACCATTTACGTCATCACAGCGCGGTATTGAACGGCTGAAACAGCAGCTTTTTGCGCTTTTGCGCATTACCTCGCGACAACGGTGCACCAGTTACTGCTTGGCTCCATGTAGAATCAGGGCCTGATAGTTTAGGGTCCAGTTATAAATGAGCAGTTCGATGCGTATTGGTCACGGTTACGACGTTCACCGTTTTTGCGAGGGCGACTTTGTCACCTTGGGTGGCGTGCAGATCCCGCACAAGTTTGGTCTGCTGGCTCACTCCGATGGCGATGTGTTGCTACATGCCCTGGCTGATGCTTTGCTCGGCGCCGCTGCGCTGGGCGACATCGGCAAGCATTTCCCCGACACCGACCCCACCTTCAAAGGCGCTGATAGCCGCGTATTGCTGCGTCATGTGCTGGGCCTGATAAAGGCCAAGGGCTGGGTTGTGGGCAATGTCGATGCAACGATTGTCGCGCAGGCGCCGAAGATGGCGACGCACATCGACAGCATGCGCGCGCTGATTGCAGCCGACCTTGAAGTCGATCTGGATCAGGTGAACGTCAAGGCGACCACCACCGAGAAACTCGGCTTTACCGGCCGCGAAGAAGGCATTGCAGTGCACGCTGTCGCCCTGTTGGTCAAACCATGAACGAATTGCAACTGCTCGGCCCCCGCGCCTATGGCGATGCCTGCGGGCAAGCGGTATTAAAAGCCAGCGCAGAAGATTTTCAGGTTGATGAAGTCCTTGATATCCCGTTGTCGGGGCAGGGCGAGCACCTGTGGTTATGGGTCGAGAAGCGCGGCCTGAACACCGAGGAAGCTGCGCGTCGGCTGGGTAAGGCGGCCAAGGTTTCGCAGCGCAACATCAGCTATGCCGGTCTCAAGGATCGTCAGGCCCTGACCCGTCAGTGGTTCAGCCTGCATCTGCCGGGCAAGGATAATCCGGATCTGGCCAGCGCTGAAGACGACAGTTTGCGCATCCTCAAACAGGTCCGCCACTCGCGCAAACTCCAGCGCGGTGCGCATTCGGCCAATGGCTTCACCCTGCGCCTGACCGGCCTTGACGCAGATATAGCGCAGCTCGATGCGCGCTTGCAGCAGATCAAGCAGCAGGGCGTGCCCAACTATTTTGGCTTGCAGCGCTTTGGCCATGAAGGCGGCAACCTGTTCGACGCCCGTCAGTTTGCCAAGCGCGGTGATTTGCCCGGCCAGCGCAATGTGCGTTCGCGTATTTTGTCCGCCGGGCGCAGTTATCTGTTCAATCAGGTGCTGGCAGCGCGTGTTGCACAGGGCACCTGGAGTACCGCACAGGTGGGCGACTTGCTGGCGTTCACCGACAGTCGCAGCTTTTTTCCGGCAGGCGAGGAGCAGTGCTCTGATCCGCGTCTGGCCATTCTCGATGTGCACCCGACCGGTCCGCTGTGCGGCGCAGGCGAAACAACCACGGCGGGCGAGACCCTGAAGCTTGAGGAAAATATTTTTTCTGGCGAGCAATCGCTTGTGGATTGGCTGGTTGCGGCGGGTATGAGTCATGAACGACGCATTCTTCGACTGCCCATCGGCGGTTTGACGTGGCATTATCCCGAGCCTGATATTTTGCAACTGGAATTCGTCCTGCCGGCGGGATGCTTTGCCACCGTTGTGGTGCGTGAGCTTGTCGATTTGCTGCCTGCAGGGCCGACGGAAACCCCATGCGTATTCTGATTTCAAATGATGACGGTGTAGCCGCCCCGGGCTTGGCTGCGCTGCACGCGGCGTTGGCTGACTATGCCGAGTGCACGGTAATTGCGCCCGATCAGGACAAAAGCGGCGCCAGTAGTTCACTGACGCTGGACAGGCCTCTGCACCCGCAAACGCTGGCCAACGGCTACATCAGCGTAAACGGTACGCCCACCGATTGCGTGCATCTGGGCCTCAACGGTCTGTTGCCGCAGGGTATTGATCTGGTCGCATCAGGCATCAATCTAGGCGCCAATCTGGGCGACGACGTGTTGTATTCCGGTACGGTAGCAGCGGCCCTTGAAGGCCGGTTTCTGCAGAAGCCGGCCTTTGCATTCTCGCTGTTGTCCCGTCAGGCCGAGAACCTGCCGACCGCCGCCTATTTTGCCCGTCAGCTGATTGAGGCGCATGAGCAGCTCGAACTGCCGCCGCGCACAGTGCTCAATGTCAACGTGCCGAATTTGCCGCTCGATCATATTCGCGGTATTCAGTTGACCCGTCTGGGTCATCGCGCACGTGCCGCCGCACCGATTAAGGACGTCAATCCACGGGGCAAGGAAGGTTACTGGATTGCAGTGGCTGGCGATGTCGAAGACGGTGGCCCCGGTACAGACTTTCATGCGGTAATGAACGGCTACGTGTCGATTACACCCTTACAGCTTGATCGCACCTTTCAGGAAGGCTTTAGCAGCCTGCAGACCTGGCTGGAGCGTTTAAATTGATAATTCGAGAGCGAGATGAAATGAATCGCCACGGCATCGGTATGACTTCCCAGCGCACACGTGAGCGCTTGATCCAACGGTTGTATGAAGAAGGCTTGTCCAACGCACAAGTGCTTGAAGTAATCCGCCGCACGCCACGTCATCTGTTTGTTGATGAGGCGCTGGCGCATCGCGCCTACGAAGACACCTCGTTGCCGATCGGCCATAACCAGACCATCTCCCAGCCTTACATGGTGGCGCGCATGAGCGAGTTGTTGCTCGCTGCCGGGCCGCTCGACAAAGTGCTCGAGATCGGCACGGGCTCTGGTTATCAAACTGCGATTCTTTCCCAGCTGGTTGAGCGGGTGTTTACGGTTGAGCGTATTCAGGGCCTGCAAGACCGCGCCAAAGAGCGTCTGGTTGAACTGAATCTGCGTAACGTGGTCTTTCGCTGGGGTGATGGCTGGGAAGGCTGGCCGGCGCTCGCGCCTTACAACGGCATTATTGTCACAGCCGCTGCGGCCGATGTACCGCAGGCTCTGCTCGACCAATTGGCGCCGGGCGGGCGCTTGGTGATTCCCGTGGGGACGGGTGATGTGCAGCAGTTGATGCTGATTGTCCGCGAAGAAGATGGTTTCTCGCGCCACGTTCTCGATGCCGTGCGTTTTGTACCTTTGCTTAATGGCCCCTTGGCCTGATTTTTCACGTAGATCGAATTTATGAAAAAGCACCTATTGTTGTATGCGAAAGGCATTGCTATGGGGGCTGCGGATGTTGTGCCGGGCGTATCCGGCGGCACAATTGCGTTTATTAGCGGTATCTATGAAGAGCTGCTGCGCTCAATTTCCAGTTTGCCGGGCGCTTTTACGTTATTTCTGCGCGGCCGTATTGCCGAGGCGTGGCAAGCCGCCAATCTGACATTTCTGTTGATTCTGCTCGCCGGTATTCTTACCAGCGTCGTGACCCTGGCGCGCGCGATTACCTACCTGCTCGACACCCACCCGATTCCGGTGTGGTCATTCTTTTTTGGTCTGGTGCTGGTTTCATCGCATCTGGTCGCTCGCTCAATTCAGCGCTGGAGCCCGGGCCGCTGGCTGAGTTTTGCGGTGGGCGCAGCATTTGCCTACTGGATTACAGTGGCGTCCCCGGTGCAGTGGGGCACAGACTCGCTGAATATCTTTTTCGCGGGCGCGATTGCTATCTGTGCAATGATTCTGCCTGGAATCTCGGGTAGCTTTATCTTGCTTCTGCTAGGGTTGTATCCATTCATTATCGGTGCGGTCAAAAGCCTCGACTTGGGCGTTCTCGGGCTGTTCGCCTGCGGCTGTGCGCTGGGTCTGGTCAGTTTTGCCGGGCTGCTGCGGTGGATGCTGGCGCGTTGGCACGATCTGATTCTGGCGTTTCTCACCGGCCTCATGCTCGGCTCGCTGAATAAGCTGTGGCCGTGGAAAGAAACCCTGACCTGGCGGCTTAATAGCCATGGCGAACAGGTTCCGTTGTTGCAAAGCAATCTGTCGCCCAGCCAGTTTGCCACTGTCAGCGGGCACGACCCGCAGCTGCTGATGGCCATTGTGTTGGCCCTTAGCGGTGTAATACTGGTGATTGGCATCGAGTGGCTTGCCAAGCGTAACCAGAAGCATTTGGATTGAGTTGCCTCAATCTGCCACAGTTATTCTCAGCGGTTCCTAGCAAGTCGCCAGTAAGGGAGAGACGGGTGAGTTTTACAGCCATTCAATCGCGTATCAGCACCAGCACACTGTTTTACCTGTTGAGTGGCGTGGTCTTCACCTTGCTACTGTCTGGCTGTGCCAGCAGCTCGGGCGGCGCACAAGTGGTCGACCGTAATGGTCGTGCGGTCAGTGCGGCGCCGGCGCGCCCTAAAACCACCAGTGGCCAATACCGCGTGCGCCGTGGCGATACACTGTATTCGATCGCGTTTCGTTTTGGCTGGGATTGGAAAGCCCTTGCGGCGCGTAACCACATCGTTGCGCCGTATACCATCCGGGTTGGCCAGATCATCCGGTTTGACGGCAACTACGGCACGTCCAAGTCGAGTTCGGTCACTGTGACCAATGTCAGCAAGCCTCGTACGACCACCACAACTCAGCCACGGCCGGTTGCCAAACCTGCGCCGGTGGTAACAACGCCGGCAACGACTAAAGTCGAAAGCGTCTCGAAAAGCGCCTCTGGCTGGGCGTGGCCGGCGCAAGGCACTGTAATCGGGCGATTCTCCTCAAACGGCAGTTTGAATAAAGGCATTGATATCGCCGGCAATTTGGGAGAGCCTATTTTAGCTGCGTCTGATGGATCCGTGGTGTACGCCGGGAGTGGTTTACGGGGCTACGGCGAGTTGGTGATCATCAAACACAGCGATACCTACGTAAGTGCTTACGGCCACAACCGTAAGCTGTTGGTACGGGAAGGACAGCGTGTCAAAGCAGGGCAGAGAATTGCTGAAATGGGTTCAACGGGCACAGACCGCGTGAAGCTACATTTTGAAATCCGCCGTCAAGGTAAACCTGTTGATCCTTTGCAGTTCCTTCCAAAGCGTTGATTCACTGTTGGCCCGTACCTTCAAGTAGAAAGGACGGGCTCAGGTGTTGCCAAGGAATAGGGTGCGCTTGAGCTTGCTGTCGAACTCAGCAAGGGACAGAAACAATGGCTCTCAATAAGAAAGAAGTGCCGGAGTTTGACGTCAGTGACGAGGTGTTGCTCATGGAGCCCGCCATCGTTCTTGACGAAGGGGTTAATAATAAGGCTGAAAAGCCAGCCGCCCGGACGAAGGCAAAGACTTCCACGAGCAAGCAGCACAAGTACATCGACTACACACGGGCGCTAGACGCCACTCAGCTGTACCTCAATGAAATCGGCTTTTCGCCGTTACTGACTCCAGAAGAAGAAGTTCACTACGCGCGCTTGGCTCAGAAGGGGGATCCGGCTGGGCGCAAACGGATGATCGAAAGCAACCTGCGTCTGGTGGTTAAAATTGCCCGACGCTATGTCAACCGTGGCCTTTCGCTCCTTGATCTGATCGAGGAAGGCAACCTGGGCCTGATCCGCGCCGTCGAAAAGTTCGACCCTGAACGCGGCTTCCGATTCTCAACTTACGCCACTTGGTGGATTCGTCAGACAATTGAACGCGCGATCATGAATCAGACGCGCACTATTCGTCTGCCCATTCATGTGGTCAAAGAACTCAATGTCTACCTGCGAGCTGCTCGTGAGCTGACGCAAAAGCTCGACCACGAGCCCTCGGCCGAAGAAATTGCCAACCTGCTGGAGAAGCCGGTCGCAGAAGTCAAACGCATGCTAGGCCTTAATGAGCGGGTCTCTTCGGTCGACGTATCATTCGGTGCGGACTCAGACAAGACTTTGCTCGACACCTTAACCGATGACCGACCTACCGACCCCTGTGAGCTGCTGCAGGATGATGATCTCTCGCAGAGCATCGATCAGTGGCTGTCTGACCTGACGGATAAACAACGTGAAGTTGTAGTACGTCGTTTCGGTTTGCGTGGTCATGAGAGTTGTACCCTGGAAGAGGTCGGCCGTGAAATCGGTTTGACCCGTGAACGTGTACGGCAAATTCAGGTTGAGGCGCTCAAGCGTTTGCGCGAAATCCTCGAGAAAAATGGCCTGTCTAGCGACTCGTTATTCCAGTGAAATAAGCTATTCAGCAAACAACCGGCTCAGGCCGGTTTTTTGTGGGCGCAGGTTTGTAAGTGATTGCTTACACGCTCTGTAAGTGAATGTAGGAACTTTCGGAGGCAATAAGCTTTCAAATCGTGTGGATTATATGTAACCATATGATTTATAAGGGTTTTATATTTTATGCTGAAGATTTTCAGGCCGTTTTGGGCAAAGTAGCCCCTTGTGGGAGGCTCAGAAAACTCTATTATTAGAACTGTGTCGAGGGACAGACACACGTCGCAAAGGACTGTGGCGAGGACAATCGCAGGATGCGATTTCATCAGGATGATGAAGGATTGAAAGGGAGTAGGGACTAAAGAGTGGGCGGGTAAAACCGCCCCTTTTTTTTGCCTGAAATAAAGTCAGGCAAGACGCTGTATACAGCACCTGGATCGCAGGTGACGGCATGCAGCGATGCATATAGCAGTGAACGAATGGCTCGCTGAACGGTTATCAGCGAGCCATACAGACGACAGAGGCCTTGTGGCTCTTACGACTAGCGTTCCAGGTACTGGAGTTTGTCTTTCACGCCATCCCACTCTTCGGCGTCTTCCAGTGCTTCTTTCTTCTCGGTGATGTTTGGCCAGATCTCGGCCAAGTCAGCATTGAGCTCAGTATATTCCTGCATATCATCAGGTACTTCGTCTTCTGAGAAGATCGCTTGGGCCGGGCATTCTGGTTCACACAGGGCGCAGTCAATGCACTCGTCCGGGTGGATGACCAGGAAGTTCGGGCCTTCGTAGAAGCAGTCCACCGGACAGACTTCCACACAGTCGGTGTATTTGCACTTGATGCAGTTGTCGGTGACGACGAAGGTCATTTCTAATTCTCTCCTCAGGCTACGGCTGGGGGCTGCCCTCATAAACAGCCCCTGAGCTGGTAAAACTCTCCAAATCACCAGGCTTTGTGTTTGGCATTTTCCAGCGCGCAGGATTCTAACAGCTTGTTTGGGCTCGCGTTAGAGCCGTGTCTTCAATGCATATAACAGTTCTAGCGCTTTTCGCGGAGTTAGATCATCCGGATTGATCTTATTCAATTCCTCCAGCACCGGGTGCGGCAGGCTTGCGAACATGTCGCTTTGCATGGGCGCCGGGGCTTCACCTGGCCCTACACGCGGCGCTTCATGCGGCAAACTCGTGGCTTCCAGCCGTGCCAGATGCTGGCGCGCGCGCAAAATAACCTCACCCGGCACACCGGCGAGTTGGGCCACTGCTAAACCATAGCTCTGACTCGCCGGGCCCGGCAGCACGTGGTGTAAAAAAACAATCCGTTCATTGTGCTCGGTGGCGCTCAGGTGCACGTTGGCGACAATCGGCTCGCTTTCCGGGAGAACCGTCAGCTCGAAGTAGTGGGTGGCAAACAGCGTATAAGCGCGCAGTTTGGCCAGTTGCTCGGCCGCCGACCACGCCAGTGACAATCCGTCGAAGGTGCTGGTGCCACGACCCACTTCGTCCATCAGCACCAGGCTGCGTTCGCTGGCGTTGTGCAGAATGTTCGCGGTTTCGCTCATCTCGACCATGAATGTCGAACGCCCTCCAGCGAGGTCATCGCTGGAACCAATACGCGTGAATATGCGGTCAACCAACGACAGTTCGCAGCTTTTAGCCGGAACAAAGCTGCCAATGTGCGCGAGCAGAACAATCAACGCCGTCTGGCGCATATAGGTCGATTTACCGCCCATGTTCGGGCCGGTAATCACCAGCATCCGTGTGGCATCGTCAAGGTTCAGGTCGTTGGCTACGAACGGCGTACTCAGCACCTGCTCAACCACCGGATGACGACCTTGCTCGATGCGCATGCACGGCTCGTCGACAAAACGCGGGCAGTTGAGATCGAGGTTGAGCGCACGCTCCGCCAGGTTGCTCAGAACGTCCAGCTCTGCCAGCGCGCTGGCACTGTCTTGCAGAGGTGCGAGGTGGCTGATCAGGTGTTCGAGCAGTTCTTCATAAAGCTGTTTCTCGCGTGCCAGCGCACGGCTTTTCGCCGACAGGGCTTTATCTTCGAACTCTTTGAGTTCCGGGGTGATAAAACGCTCTGCACCTTTGAGGGTTTGCCGGCGGATGTAATCGGCAGGCGCCTGTTCGGCCTGTTTGCTTGGCAGCTCGATGAAGTAGCCATGCACGCGGTTGTAGCCGACCTTGAGGTTAGCCAGCCCGGTGCGCTGCTTTTCGCGGGTTTCCAGGTCCATCAGGTACTGGCCGGCGTTTTCGCTGAGCGATTGCAACTCATCCAGCTCGGCGTCATAGCCGGTCTTGAGTACGCCGCCGTCGCGGATGACTGCAGGAGGACTGTCAATAATCGCCCGCGCCAGCAGTTCCGCCAGCTCCGGGTAGGTGCTTACAGTCGTCGCCAGAGCGCCCAGATGCGCTGAATCGAGTTGGCCCATGGCCTGTTGCAACTCGGGCAACGCGGCCAAGGCATCACGCAGGCGGGCGAGGTCGCGGGGGCGTGCATTGCGCAAACCAATGCGCGCGAGAATCCGCTCCAGGTCGCCAATTTCCTTGAGCTGCGGTTGCAACGTCTCGAAACGGTAGCGATCGAGCAGGCACGTGATCGACTCCTGTCGTGCTTCAAGCACGCTGCGATCGCGCAGCGGCCGGTTCAGCCAGCGGCCCAGTAAACGACTGCCCATTGCAGTCTGGCAGCGGTCTACAACCGATTGCAGGGTGTTTTCACGGCCACCGGCCAGGTTGATGTCCAGCTCAAGGTTACGGCGGCTGGCACCGTCAAGAATAACGGTGTCGTCCAGACGCTCATGGCGCAGGCTGCGCAAGTGCGGCAGCGCGGTACGCTGGGTTTCCTTGGCGTAGTTAAGCAGGCAGCCGGCGGCGCCGATTGCCAGTGTCAGTTTCTCGCAGCCAAAGCCCTTGAGATCTTGAGTGCCGAATTGCTGGCACAGGCTTTTCAGTGCCGTGTCGCGCTCAAAGTCCCACGGCGCACGGCGCTTGGCGCCACGGCGTTTCTCGGCAGGAAGATCCTTTGGCCAGTCGTCCGGAATCAGCAATTCAACCGGATTGAGGCGCTCGATCTCGGCCAGCAGATTCTCCCAGCCCTTGATCTCAAGCACGCTGAAACGGCCACTGGTGATGTCCAGTACCGACAAACCAAACAGGCGCTCATCGCCCAGTACGGCGGCCAACAAGTTATCGCGACGCTCATCCAGCAGCGCTTCATCACTCACCGTGCCCGGCGTAATGATGCGCACGACCTGGCGCTCGACTGGGCCTTTGCTGGTGGCCGGATCCCCGACCTGCTCGCAGATAACCACCGACTCGCCCAACTTGACGAGCTTGGCCAGATAACCCTCGGCGGCGTGGTAGGGGATTCCGCACATGGGAATAGCCTGCCCGGCACTCTGGCCGCGCGCGGTGAGGGTGATGTCGAGCAGCTTGGCGGCTTTTTTCGCGTCTTCGTAGAAAATCTCGTAGAAGTCGCCCATGCGATAAAACATTAATTGCTCGGGATGCTGATTCTTCAGCTTCCAGTACTGCTGCATCATCGGCGTATGGGCGGATAAATCTTTGGTGGCCATATTCATTGGGTACTTAGCGCAAGTCTTGAAAATTCGTGGGGCGGCAGGGCTTCTGGCTTGGCGGTGTAGTCACGCCGAGGCTTATAGAGGTGGAATCACCGCTCGGGCGGCCATAAAAATGGCCTCGCGCAAGCTGCAATTTGCCCATGCGCATTGCAATGGGCGCAAGGTTACCACGGGGCAGGCAGGGCTCGCAGGCCAGCAATGCATGGATTGATGCAGGGCATCGGATCGCAGCTCTGGCTCGGGATTGGCGCAGTGGATCGTGGTGCTGCTCGCGGAGCGTGGTCACTCACGTGTGGCGTCGGGCTGCTGCATTAAGCGGCCTTTGGCGAGCCAAGTGCAGGCAGGCTCTGCACGCTCGCGGGCACTGATCTCTGCGCCAGTATGTGGCTGGCAAGCGCCTGCGCCCATTCGTAAATATGTCGCCCCAGCTGCGCAAAAAACTATAACCAGCGCCTTGCAGTTTTTTCCTCGCCAGCGACTACAAAAATCATAATTTCGCAAATCCCTGCCTCCGAACACAATGCGGCCAACACCTTACGAATTGCCGTAAACCAAGAACAACAAATTTCAGAGTCAGAGGAGGCAGCCATGACCGACCTGAACCAAAACGCCTTGCAGAAGTGCGCAGACATGACACTCGATCAAATGGAAATAGACACGCTTATTGTTGGCGCTGGTCAGGCTGGTGTGGCCATGAGTGAGCACCTGAGTAAACTCGGTGTGCCGCATCTGGTGCTGGAGCGTAATCGCATCGCCGAGGGCTGGCGCACAGGGCGTTGGGATTCGCTGGTGGCCAATGGGCCGGCGTGGCACGACCGTTTTCCGGGCATGGAATTCGATGACCTGTCGCCAGACGCCTTCGCCTCCAAGGACCGCGTAGCGGCCTATTTCGAAGCCTACGCCAATAAATTCAAAGCGCCGATCCGCACTGGCGTGGAGGTTAAGCGCGTGGTTCGCAACGCTGATCGGCCAGGGTTTACCGTCGAAACATCGCAAGGCGTAATCAAGGCCAACCGCGTGGTGTCGGCAACCGGCCCGTTCCAGCGTCCGGTGATCCCGCCGATTGCGCCTAAAGACGAGACGCTGATGCAGATTCATTCGGCGCATTACCGCAACCCGCAGCAGTTGCCTGAGGGTGCTGTGCTGGTGGTCGGCGCTGGCTCTTCGGGCGTGCAGATCGCCGATGAACTGCGCCGTGCCGGCAAGCAGGTTTATCTCTCGGTTGGCGCCCATGACCGTCCTCCACGGGCTTACCGCAACCGCGATTTCTGCTGGTGGTTGGGTGTTCTGGGCGAGTGGGATGCCGAGGCCGCGCAGCCGGGCAAGGAACACGTAACCATTGCCGTGAGTGGCGCGCGTGGCGGCCATACCGTTGATTTCCGCCGTTTGGCCAGCGAAGGCATTACGTTGGTAGGCCTGACCAAGGCTTTCAGCGATGGCAAGGTCAGCTTCCAGCAAGACCTCGCCGACAACCTCGCTCGCGGTGATGAAAACTACCTGTCGCTGCTCGATGCGGCGGATGCCTATATCGCCCGCAATGGCCTCGACTTGCCCGAAGAGCCGGAGGCGCGCCGCGTGTTCCCGGATTCCGAATGCATCACTAATCCGCTGCGTGAGTTGGATCTGGCTGAGGCCGGTGTGACTTCGGTGATCTGGGCGACCGGATACTCGGTCGATTTCAGCTGGCTGCAAGTGAACGCCTTCGACGCCAACGGTAAACCGCAGCATCAGCGCGGCGTGTCCAGCGAGCCCGGTGTCTACTTTGTTGGCCTGCCTTGGCTTTCACGGCGTGGCTCCACCTTTATCTGGGGCGTTTGGCACGATGCCAAGCACATTGCTGATCACATCGCCACGCAACGTAAATACGCCGAATACCGCGATGCCTCGCAACGCGCTGCGGATGAGCACGCGCCGGTTGAAAAACTTAGTCTCATGGGAGTTAGCTGATGCCTACACATACGCGCATTCGGATGTTCAACACGAAAGAAACCTACCCCAACCAGAATCTCGACAATGATCTGTGTCAGGCCGTGCGAGCCGGCAACACGGTGTATGTACGTGGCCAGGTCGGTACCGATTTTGAAGGCCGTCTGGTCGGTTTGGGTGACGCGCAGGCGCAAACGGCGCAGGCGATGAAGAACGTCAAGCAACTGCTCGAAGAGTCAGGCAGCGACCTCAGCCACATCGTAAAAACCACCACGTACCTGATCGACCCGCGTTATCGCGAGCCGGTGTATCAGGAAGTCGGCAAGTGGCTCAAGGGCGTGTTCCCGATCTCCACCGGCCTGGTTGTGAGCGCACTCGGTCAGCCGCAGTGGTTGATGGAAATCGACGTCATTGCCGTCATCCCGGACGACTGGCAAGCGAACGCTTGATAAGGAGCACTACATGACATTTTCCATCGTAGGGCACTGCGCAGAAACCGGTCAGCTGGGTATCGCCATCAGCTCATCCAGCATCGCCGTGGGCGCGCGCTGCCCATGGTTGCGCGCCGGCGTGGGTGCTGTAGCGACGCAGAACATCACCCTGCCATCGCTCGGTCCGCAGGTGCTGGATCTGCTTGATGCAGGGCATTCACCAGACGCCGCGCTGGATAAGGCGCTGGGCAGTAATGGCTGGAGCCAATATCGCCAGGTCGGGGTTGTTGACAGTCAGGGACGTACTGCTCTGTACACCGGCTCCGAGGCGTTGGGCACGCACAATGCAGTTGCCGGCCAGCACTGTGTGGCGGCCGGCAATTTGCTCGCCGCGCCAGAAGTCATCAGCGCGATGGTAACGGCATTCGAGCAGGCTGAAGGCAGTTTGCCTGAGCGTTTGCTGGCTGCCATGCACGCTGCAGTAGCGGCTGGCGGAGAAGCAGGGCCGGTACATTCGGCGGCGATGTCTGTTGTTGGCGAGTTTACCTGGCCGATTGTGGATCTGCGCGTGGACTGGGCGGATGTTGATCCGATCGGCCAACTGGATCGGTTGTGGCAGGCCTATCGCCCGCAAATGCAGGATTACCTGACCCGCGCTCTCGACCCGACTGCCGCGCCGAGCTACGGCGTACCCGGCGATCAATAATCCGCGCGACGCCGTGCTGCGCAATATTGCCAGCCCGGCGTTTGCCTCAGCGTAAGCTCAAGGAGTTGATTTGATGCTCTGCAGCCGTGATTTACTGGCCAGGCTGATTTCGTTCAATACGGTTAGCCGGGAGTCCAATCTCGCCCTTATCGAGTTCATCCAAGACTACCTGCAAGGTTTGGGCGTTTCGTGTGAGCTGGACTTCAATGCCGAGCGAAGCAAAGCCAATCTGTTTGCCACAATTGGCCCAGCTGATCGCGGCGGCGTGGTGCTTTCCGGTCATACCGATGTGGTGCCGGTGGCGGGGCAGGCGTGGACGGTTGAGCCGTTCAAGCTGACCGAGCGCGAAGGCAAGCTTTATGGCCGTGGCGCTGCCGACATGAAGGGCTATATCGCCTCGGTGCTGGCAGCAGTGCCGCGTTTTCTGGCGCAGCCGCTGCGCATGCCGGTGCATTTGGCGTTCTCCTATGACGAGGAAGTCGGCTGCCTGGGTGTGCGTTCGCTAT
The DNA here is from genome assembly GCF_013277615.1 of Pseudomonas sp. MS19. Taxonomy (NCBI): domain Bacteria; kingdom Pseudomonadati; phylum Pseudomonadota; class Gammaproteobacteria; order Pseudomonadales; family Pseudomonadaceae; genus Pseudomonas; species Pseudomonas sp. MS19. The sequence continues at coordinate 370,882 of NZ_VBTO01000013.1, forward strand.
TGGCGACACTGGAGCAGCGCCCGCATAAGCCTATGGCCTGCATTATCGGTGAACCGACCGAGCTGAAACCGGTACTCGGGCATAAGGGCAAGCTGGCCATGCGCTGCCATGTGCAGGGCGCTGCGTGTCATTCGGCTTACGCCCCGCAAGGCGTCAACGCAATTGAATATGCTGCAAAGCTGATCGGCAAACTCGGTGATATTGGCGAGCAGTTGGCGCAGCCAGCCTTGCACGACACGCGTTTTGATCCGCCTTACTCAACCGTGCAAACCGGCGTGATCGCCGGGGGCAGGGCGCTGAATATCGTGCCGGCGGAGTGCCAGTTCGACTTCGAAATCCGTGCCTTGCCCGACTTCGATGCGCAGCAGGTGGTCGATCAACTGGCTGATTACGCCGAAGGCCAGTTGTTGCCGACGATGCGCGCGCGCCACAACGACACCTCGATTGCTTTTGAGCCGCTGTCCGCTTATCCCGGGTTAGCTACCGAGCCGCACAGCGAAGTGGCGCAGTTGCTGGCGCTGATCAGCCAAAGCCGCGATTTTGGCACGGTGGCGTTTGGTACCGAGGGCGGTCTGTTCAATCAGGCTGGAATTCCCACGGTGGTCTGCGGGCCGGGCAGCATGGACCAAGGCCATAAACCCGATGAGTTCATAACTCAGGATCAACTCGATGGCTGCGACGCAATGCTCGCGCGCCTCGCTCACTGGCTGCAAACCGATGCCTAGATGAATCCGTATGGCTGGCGCCGATAGCGGATGCGCGGCTGTAAACTGACACAACCTCTCTACAACCCAATTTTGAGCCCCTTGCTGAGCGTTCAGGCGCCCGGCTGCGTTAACCATTGGCAAAGATCCTTACAACAACAAAAGAGGACAACAGAATGTCGCAAGATATAAGCGTGCCGCTGCCCACTGCCACTGCCGGAACTCAGGCCAGGCTGGCGCGAAAATCCCTCGGACTGGGGGCCCTGCTCGCCGTCGCCATCGGCCTGGTGGTGTCGCAAGGTGTAATGGTCATCATGCTGCAAGGCGTTGGTATCGCCGGGCTGGGCTTTATCGTGCCGCTGACGCTCGCCTACCTGCTGGCGCTGAGTTACGCCTTTTCATTCTCGGAGCTGGCGTTGATGATCCCGCGGGCCGGGAGCTTGAGTACCTATACCGAAGTTGCTATCGGTCAATTCCCGGCAATGCTGGCGACGTTCTCGGGTTACATCGTGGTGGCCATGTTTGCCTTGTCCGCTGAGTTGCTACTGCTCGACCTTATTGTCGAGAAGGTCTATCCGCATGCGTTGCCCTCGATGAGTGTGGCGTTTGGGGTGCTGGCTATATTCACCATTCTCAATCTGTGCAACATCGATATTTTCGCCCGCCTGCAGTCGGTGCTGGCGTTGGTGATGGTTGTGGTTTTGCTGGTGCTCGGCTTCAGCGCTGTTGGCAGTGAAAGCGCTGAGCCGCTGAGCAGCTTGCAGATGGACGGTTGGAATCCGCTGGGCCTTGGCGTGGTCGCGCTTACCGCGTTGGCGATCTGGGGTTTTGTCGGCGTCGAGTTTGTCTGCCCGCTGGTAGAAGAGTCGCGTCGTCCGGAGCGCAATATTCCGCGTTCGATGATCCTTGGCCTCAGCGTCATCTTTATCACCATTGCCCTGTATTGCCTGGGTGCGCTGTTGATGGTGCCGCAGGAAGAACTCGCCAGTAACGGCTTGCCGCATTACCTGTTCGCCACCGCGGTATTTGGCAAGACCGGTCAGGTGCTGCTGGTGACAGCTGCCGTGACTGCCACCTGCAGCACGCTCAATACTTCGCTGGCGGCCATTCCGCGGATGCTCAGCGGCATGGCGCAGAATGGTCAGGCCTTCCCGTGCTTCAAACGGGTCAGCAAGCGCACTGGCGCCCCTTGGGTGTCAGTTCTGTTCATTGCGGCGATTACAGGCTTGCCGGTGCTGTTGATGGGCGTTGATTCGATCAACCTGCTGCTGATCGCCGCTGCGCTGGCCTGGCTGTTGGCCTACATCATTGTGCACGTCGATGTGATGGTATTGCGCCATCGCTACCCACACATGAAGCGCCCATTCCGCACACCGTTCTACCCATTGCCGCAGCTGTTCGGCATCGGCGGCATGCTCTTCGCCATGTGGCACGCATCGCCAGCACCGGAACTGACTGCGCAGATATTCAGCAGCGCCGGTGTGGTGCTCGGGCTGGTGGCGGTAATCGCTGTGGTTTGGATCAAGCTGGTGATGCGTAAACCCCTGTTCACGCCAGAGCCGATCGAGAGCGTATTAAAGGCGCAAGACTAACCTCGCGTTACAGCGGCAAATGAGCGGGAGAGCATCTTCACCGGTGCTCTCCCGCAGTCGTTCAGGTTGCCAGCTGATTGGCAAACTGACCCACCGCACTCACCACCTTTTGCGCGCCGTCCTGAATCTCGACGATAACCGCGCCGGCTTGTGCGGAGAGTTCCAGGCCTTGTTGAGTTTGGCGCTTGCCGTGCTCGATCACCAGCACGGCCTCTTCGGCGAGTTTCTGGTTTTTCAGCACTACGCTGACGATTTCTTCGGTCGCGGCGCTGGTGCGTGAGGCCAATTGTCGTACCTCGTCGGCTACCACCGCGAACCCGCGACCTTGCTCACCCGCGCGGGCGGCTTCGATGGCGGCGTTGAGGGCAAGCAGGTTGGTTTGATCGGCGATGCTGCTGATGCTTTTGATGATCGTGCCGATCACTTGCGACTGCTTGTCGAGCGCCGCAATGCCTTCGACCGCCGCTTCCATCTGCACGGCCAGTTGGCGCATGACCTCGACCGTTTCCTGCACCACTGAACTGCCGCGCTTAGCGGTGGCGTCGGTTTGCTGCGAGGTGCTGTAGGCAATCTCGGCGGCTTCGGCGACGGCATTTTCGCGGTCTACCTGATCGGTAATTACGGTGGCGAATTTGACCACTTTGTAGAGGCGGTCATGGGCATCGTAAATCGGGTTGTAAGAGGCTTCGAGCCAAACGACCCGGCCGTGGCTGTCGACGCGTTTGAAGCGGTCGGCGATGAATTCACCACGGCGCAGTTTGTCCCAAAAGTGTTGATACTCAGCCGAACTGTGTTCTTCGTGCTCGCAGAACTGGCGGTGATGCTTGCCTTTGATTTGCTCAAGCGTATAGCCCATCGACTGCAGGAAACGGTCGTTGGCAGTGAGTACTTCGCCATTGAGATTGAATTCAATAACGGCCGTCGAGCGCTGCAGCGCTTCAATCAAATTTTCGTGTTCGCGCGAGGTTTCAATCGTGCGCGTGAGGTCGCTGGCATACACCGAGCAATGCAGAATATTGCCCTGGCTGTCGTGAACGGGCTGAACAATCGCGCGTAACCACGCCTCTTCGCCATCGCCGCGAACAATCTGCAGGGCGCCCGCCCAGTGCGCGCCCTCGCGGATGGCATTTTTCATGCGTACGAAATGTTCGGTGCTCTGCGCATGGGTTGGCACAAGTTCTGTCAGCAGGCGGCCGGTAAGCTTATCTCCCTGGTGGGCCATCTCTTCCTGAAAATTACGGTTGATCTGAACAATTCGGCCTTGCGCGTCGAGTGTGAGCGCGAGCATTTCCTGATCAAGGCTTTCACGCACCTGTACGAGTGACGATAGCTTCTCGGTTAGCACCTCGATTTGCTGTTTGTAGTGCTTATTGAACATCTTGATCACCGTCGCAAGGCAGAAGTGTTGGGCAGAACGATTGATGAGCACTGAAGTTGTGGCGCTACTTGAATGAAGTTTCGCGGGTGTGCTCATAAACGCAGTGCTGGCAATGACTCTTAAGTCATCGCTTCATACCCTCTATATCTACAGTTTTGCCGACAACTTTAAGTTAAAAGTCCACTTTCACAGCGCTAAGTCCCGCGCCCGCTCTGGCTCGCAGGCTCATTGAGGGCGCGTCGCGCAGATCAAACTAGGAATATGCATGGCTTTTTGGCATTATTGCGACTGCTTATTATTTGCGTTTGTCGAAAATTCCTATGCTTGCATGTAACTCCCACATTCTGGCGATCGAAGACGATCCGGTGCTAGCGGCTCATCTTGAGCAGCACCTGCAGAGTCGCGGTTTCTCGGTAACCTTGCAGCGCGACGGCCTGTCGGGCTTAGCCCACGGCAAAGCCGAGACGTTCGATCTGGTGTTGCTGGATGTACTGTTGCCGGGGCTGGATGGCCTTAATGTGTTGGCGCAATTGCGCGACCACAGCAGCGTACCGGTCATCTTGATGTCGGCGCTGGGTGCCGAGCAGGACCGAATTGCCGGCTTCACTCAGGGTGCTGATGACTATCTGCCCAAGCCCTTCACCATGGCCGAACTTGAGGTGCGCATCGCCGCGATCATGCGCCGTGTTGCGTTTGAGCGCGGCTTCGTTGCGGCCAATCAAAATATCTCGGCGTTCGCGCTCGACGCAGAGCGCAATGATGTTTGCCATGAAGGCAGGTGGGCGCAGCTGACCCAGACGGAATTTCGCATTCTGGAGTTGCTGGTGCAGCATCCGGGAGAGGTGCTGAGCAAGGCGCTGTTGTATCAGCAGATTCTGCACCGGGCATACTCGCGGCACGACCGTGTGTTGGATATGCACATCAGCCATGTACGCCGCAAACTGTCGGCTATTGGTTACGCAGGTGGGCGCATTGAGACGGTTTGGGGCAGAGGATATGCCTTCCAGTCCGGCGATGACTAAGCATGGCCCGCACCTATCCATTGTTCTGGCGCTTGGCTGCATTGCAGTTGGGCGTGTGCATTTTGATCGCCTGGGGGGCCTGGTATTGGGCCGGTAAAGTCGAACAGAGTCGCTCGTTTCTGGAGCCGATGGCCAAGCGCCAGATGCACGCCTATGCCCGCCAGGCTGAGCGGGCCTGGCTGCAAGGCGGCTCGGACGGTGTCGAGCACTGGCTGGAGCGAATGGCCAAACGCGAGCCGGGTGTTTGGCTGGTGGTGGTGGACAATAAATGGCGCAGCTTGACCCGCCATAAACTGGATGCTGAAGACTACGTTCGCTTGCGCCGTGTGCGCGGTTTGGATAATCCGATGAGCAAGCGCGCCCGTGGCCAGCTGTATATCGGCATGCCCTTTGTACACGCGCCGCAGCAGGGCCAGTTGGTGATGCAGTTGCCGCAGCGGTTTTTGCCCGAAGGGTTTACCTGGTCGACCCAAATTCTGCTGCATGGTGTGGCGCCAGGTGTTTTGGCGTTGCTGCTATGCCTGTTTATTTACCGCTTGTTGATTTCCCCGCTTGGGCATCTGCGTGATCAAGCCAATGCGCTGCGTGGCGATCAATTGGCCACACGGGTTAGCCCGCGTGTCAGCCAGCGTCGGGATGAGTTGGGTGATCTGGGGCGCGCGTTTGACCACATGGCCGAGCGCCTGCAAAAGACCATTGCTTTTCAGCGCCAGCTGCTGCGCGACGTGTCCCATGAGTTGCGCACGCCGTTGTCACGTTTGCGGGTCGCCAGCGAATCGCAGACCGAGCTGGACACCTTGCGCCAGCGCGTGGATCGCGAAGTGCTGTCGATGCAGCAACTGGTTGACGCAACGCTGGAGTTGGCCTGGCTGGACACCGAGCAGCCGCGGCTTGCACTTGAGCCAATCGATATTGGCGCGTTATGGAGTGTGCTGTGTGAAGACGCCTGCTTCGAAAGCGGCTGGCAACCGCAGCAGTTGCGTTGCGACCTGCCGTATGGCTGTCGCGTGTTGGGCCATCTGAACAGCCTGGCGCAGGCGTTGGAAAATATTCTGCGCAATGCGATTCGACATTCACCGGCTGGCGGTCTCGTGACGCTCAGCGGTAAACGCGAGGCGGATACCTGGCTGCTGCAAATTGAGGATCAGGGCGGCGGCATCGCTGAGTCGGAACTTGAGAACATCTTCCGACCCTTCACCCGGCTTAGTGCCGCGCGCCCTGGCGGTGAGGGATACGGGCTCGGATTGGCCATCGCCAAAGGGGCGTTGAAACTACAGGACGCCTCGATTTGGGCGGAAAATACCGGGCAGGGGCTGCGGCTGTGCGTGCGTTTGCAAACTGTATAGTTTGTAAATGATCTTTATTCTCAAGTGAGAATATATATCATCACTGCCGCTGGCGCAGAGAGGAGCCGCCATCAGGCTCTCTTGTTGCGCTAAAAACGCATTCAAGGAGAGAGTTGATGCAGCCCCGATTTACCTTCAACCACCTGACCCTGGCATTCCTCGCTATCAGTGCACCGCAGGTATCGTTCGGCGCAGAGGCCGACGCCAATACCGTGCAGCTGCAAGATACATATGTACTGGGGACTGCAGAGGAAGAACTCAAGCAGGCGCCGGGCGTATCGATTATCACGGCTGAAGACATCAAAAAGCAGCCGCCGGTCAATGACCTCTCCGACATCATCCGCAAGATGCCAGGCGTCAACCTGACCGGCAACAGCGCCACCGGCCAGTACGGCAATAACCGCCAGATCGACCTGCGCGGCATGGGCCCTGAAAACACCCTGATCCTGATTGATGGCAAGCCTGTGAGTTCACGCAACTCGGTGCGCATGGGCCGCAGCGGTGAGCGCAATACCCGCGGCGATACCAACTGGGTTCCGGCGCAGGCGGTCGAGCGTATTGAGGTTTTGCGCGGCCCGGCGGCAGCACGTTACGGCTCGGGCGCGGCCGGTGGTGTGATTAATATCATCACCAAAGCCCCAACGCATGAGCACAGTGGCTCGGTCACAGCCTATGCTAACCTGCCCGAAGACGATGCAGAAGGCACCACCAAGCGCATCAACTTCAACATGGCCGGCCCGCTGGTCGAGGCGTTGTCGTACCGGGTGTACGGTAACTTCAACAAGACCGATGCCGACGACCTGTCGCTCAACGGCGAGTTCGCAGCTTCGCCGACCGCCACACCGCCAGCAGGGCGTGAAGGGGTGCGTAACAAGGATATCGACGGCCTGCTGCGCTGGGATCTCAACCCGCAGCAAACCCTCGAACTGGAGGGCGGTTACAGCCGTCAGGGCAATATCTACGCCGGCGACCGGGCTGTCAGTACCAATGGCACAGACCTGTTGAACGAGTTGGCGGGCGATGGCAAGGAAACCAACATCATGTACCGCCAGTCCGCCTCGCTGACCCACCGCGGCGACTGGGATTTTGGCACCTCGCAAGTGGTGGCCTCGTATGAGAACACCCGCAATCGCCGCCTCAATGAAGGCCTGGCCGGTGGCCCGGAAGGCAGTATTACCACTGCTGATGATATGTCGACGTCCGAGCTTAAAGCGTATCGATTGGCCGGCGAGGTGAACTTGCCTCTGGAAGTCTGGGCGAGCCAGGTGCTGACACTCGGCACCGAACTGACCCGTGACGAGTTGAATGATCCCTACTCAATGACCCAAAGCACTGGCAATGGCGGCGATGTGCCGGGTGCTGAAACGGGCACCCGTTCGGGCAAGTCGGATGCGGACAACTATGCGGTGTTTGCCGAAGACAACATCGAGTTGACGGAGCGCTGGATTCTCACGCCGGGGCTGCGTTTCGATCATCACAGTCAGTTCGGCAGCAATTGGAGCCCGAGCCTGAACACATCGTACAAAATCACCGATACCTTTACCGTAAAAGGCGGGGCGGCACGGGCGTTCAAAGCGCCAAACCTGTACCAGTCCAACCCCAACTATCTCTATTACACCCGCGGCAATGGCTGCCCGGTGGATTACCCGAGCCTGGGCAGCGGTTGTTATGTGCAGGGCAGCGATAACCTCGACGCCGAAACCAGCCTCAACAAAGAGATTGGTGTGGTGTTCGATGATGCAGGCTGGAACGCCGGCATCACCTACTTCCATAACGACTACAAGAACAAGATCACGGCAGGTCTTGATCCGGTCGCCACGACCACCAGCAATGGCCGCGTGTTCCAGTGGGAGAACGCACCCAAGGCAGTTGTTGCAGGCTGGGAAGGTAATCTGAATATCCCGTTGCTCGGTGATGAGGGCGACGTCCTCAGCTGGAACAACAACTTCACCTACATGATCGAGAACAACAACAAGGAAACCAATGAACCCTTGTCGGTTATTCCCGAGTACACCATTAACTCGATGCTCGACTGGACCGTTTCGGAACGTCTGGACCTGTCTCTGAACATGAGCCATTACGGCAAGCAGGAACCCCGCAACCTCACCTCCAGAGGTGATGCGGCTACGGGTGATGAGCTGCGCACACGCGGCAGTTACAGCATCTTCGGCCTCACCGGCAACTTCCAGCTGGATGACACCTGGAGCTTCGCGACCGGTATCAACAACCTGTTCGACAAGCGCCTGTACCGCGAAGCCAACTCCGGCGGGGAAGGGGCTAACACTTACAACGAACCGGGTCGTTCCTACTTTGCCTCGGTGACCGCCAACTTCTGATACCCCGGCTCCTTTGCCCGTTTAGCGACGGGACTTCGCTCCATCAGGTTCGCCCTGATGGAGCACTTTGGTTTCGGCCTTCAACTAATACCAGCACCTGTACACGTTCGAGGATTGCCAATTGAGCGGGACACAAAAACTCGCCGAGCGCAGGCGGAGGGATACGCGATGAAAGCGTTGTTATTGCTGTTTATGGCGATGCTGGCTGGGCCAGTTCTGGCCAAGCCCGACCTCAGCCAAACCATGGGCAATACCTTGGCGCGAAGTGGCTCCGAGAGTTACAGCTTCGAGCGATTTGATCTGGCTGCGGCCGACAACCAGCGTCATTACCGGGTTTATCTGGCGGTGCCAAAACAGCCAGCACCGGCGGCAGGTTATCCGGTGATGTACATGCTCGACGGCAATGCTGCGCTGGCGTCGTTGCAAGAGTCGTGGCTGGCCGAGGCTGAGAATCCACCGTTACTGGTGATGATTGGCTACGACACTGAGCTGCGCATACAATCGCTGGCGCGAACCTTCGATTACACCCCGTCACCCCTTACTGGCGAGCCTTTTGCCGATGAATCGTCGCAGGGCCGAATGGCCGGCGGTGCCAGCCAGTTTCTTGAGCTTATCGAAACCCGGATCAAACCACAGGTGAATGCCAGGCATCGGGTCGACCGGCAGCAGCAAACACTCTGGGGGCATTCATACGGCGGCGTTTTTGTTCTCAACTGCCTGTTTGTACGCCCGGATGCATTCCAGCGATACGTGGCAGTCAGCCCGTCGTTGTGGTGGCAATCGGGCTTGCTTTTACAGGTCGAAAAGCAGCTGCCGCTCAAGGCGCGTGCTCGCGTCATGATCCTGCAGGGCGAGCAAGAAGGGCGCGCTGGCAAGGGCCGGGAAATGCCTGCCGCACGGGCGCAGGCCATGCGCGCAGTCGGCACTGATGCGCTGGCAAAAATGGTCGCCCGGCTCGCGGCTTATCCGCACATTGAGGTTGATTACCAAACGCTGAGGGGGCTTGGGCATGGCCCAATGTTCGCAGCGTCGATTCCATTAGCGATGCAGTTCGCGACTGAACAAGGTGCTCCATGAAACCTTCCCGCTCATTTAGCTGGGCCACTGTGTCGCGCATCATCGCGGCGCTGTTTGGCGGCTACCTCTACACCTACGCCTTTACTGCGGCGATTGCGCAGATGCTGCCACTTGAGCCGCGCGATGCACTGGTGGTCGCGACGTTGCCAGCCTTTGTGATTTATCCACTGACGATCCTCTGGGCTTTCGCGTGCCCGCGCCCGCGAATGGTCTGGGCCAGTGCCGGGCTTGCTTTGCCCTTATTGCTCATCGGGTTCTGGCCGCAGTTTTTGAGGGCTGTGGCATGAAACCATCATCCCTCACGCAGTCCATGTCCTGGCTGCATACATGGGGCGGGCTGATCTTCGGCTGGCTGTTGTTCGCGATTTTCCTGACCGGCACTCTGGCTGTCTTTGATAAGGAAATTGACGTCTGGATGCAGCCCGAGGCCCCGGTTAGTCACGTCGATCAAGCTCAGGCTGCCGAGCATGCAATCAGCTATCTGCAGCGTCATCACGGCGCCGAGAGCGCCTGGGAAATCAGCCTGCCGACCGCGCGCTCGCCGCTACTCAGCGTGTCTACCGGCGAGCGGCGGCGCAATGCTCCTCGTCAGTATCTCGACCCTAATACCGGCGAGCCGATTGATATTCGCGAGACTGCCGGCGGCCGGTTCTTCTTCCTGTTCCACTTCACTCTGCATATGCCGCGCAACATTGGTATCTGGCTGGTCGGTCTGGCCGCTGTCGGCATGCTGGTGGCGCTGTTCAGCAGCCTGATTATCCATAAGAAATTCTTCAAGGAATTCTTCACCTTTCGGCCCAACAAAGGCCAACGCTCGTGGCTTGATGCGCACAATGCAACCGGCGTGCTGGTGCTGCCGTTTCACCTGATGATTACCTACACCGGCTTGGTGATCTTCTCGTTGATCTATATGCCGGCAGCGGTTGATGCCTTGTTCGATGGTGATCGCGAGGCCGCGTTTGGCCGTGGTCAGCCGGCCAAGACTGAGCAGCAGGCGGCTCAGGGAGCTCGCAATGGGCGCAGTCAAAGTGAGGGTCGTGGCGACGTATCTGGCGAACTGGTTGCGCTGACCCCGTTGCAACCGCTGTTGCTGCAAGCGGAGCAGGCTTTGGGTGAGGTGCGCAGTGTGTCCATCAGCCATCCTGGGCGCAGTGATGCACGCATTGAGATGCGCCCGGTGCTGGGCAATCGGATCGAGCTGTCGAAAGGTCTGTCCATGACCTTTGCTGGCGTCAGCGGCGAAGTGTTGAAAATGCCGGAGCAAAGCCGCTGGGCGCAACTGACCCAGCGCGTGCTGTCGGGCTTGCACTTCGCCCAGTTCGGCGGCTACCCGATGCGCTGGCTGTACTTTTTTTGCGGCATGGCCAGTTGCGCGATGATTGCCACCGGGCTTGTGCTCTTCACGGTAAAACGCCGGCGTCGGCCCGAGGCGGAAGGGCCAATCGCGGCGCGGCTTTACCATCTTGCCGAACGCTTGAATATCAGCGTGATTGCCGGCTTGAGCATTGCCTGTGTGGCGTATCTCTGGGGCAACCGTTTGCTGCCAGCCGAGCTGAGTCAGCGCGGTGATTGGGAAGTGCGGGTGTTCTTTGCCTGCTGGGCTCTGAGCCTGCTGCATGCCTATTGCCGTGAACGCACGCAAGCCTGGCGCGAGCAATTGGTCTGTGCGGCTGCCTTATGTGTGTGTATGCCATTGCTCAGCCTGGCGACGATGACTCAGCCATGGGCCGAGCCAATTCGTGCCTACCTTGAATTATCCACAGTGGCGTGCGGCGCTTTGTTCGCCTTTGCGGCCTGGCGCATTGGCCAGAAAAAGCCAGCGCCGACACCGCGGCGTCAGCCGCGTAACGTTTCTCAGGAATTATTGAATGCTGATTGAGTTTTTTGCCGGTCTGTTGCTGGTGTATGCCGGCATGGTCGCGTTGTGCTTGGGCCTCAAACGCCACTTCAAAAGTGTCTGGCAGCGTGAGCCGAGCGCAATCTGGTGTCGCACGTTTCGTGTGTGCGGCTGGCTGCTGTTGGCACTGGGTTTCGCGGCCTGTATTGCCAGTTGGGGCTGGGCTCAAGGCCCGGTTGGCTGGATGGGGCAGGTGAGTTTGGCAGGCTTGGCGCTGGTGTTGTTGATGCCATATCGCCCGCGCTTGGCGACGCTATTGCCACTGCTGGGCTTACCGTTTTTGCTCTCGGCCTGGCTGTTGGCTTAATGCTCGCGTTTTCGGCCCGTATTAATCGTATGGCCGAAAAAAGCCCCACCGTTACCGGGCGGGGCTTGCAGGGTTTTCTCGTGAGGCGTGGCGATCAGCTGTTTGGCTGCCAGCCGCCACCGAGGGTTTTGTAGATGGCCACGATACCGCTGTACAACTCGACTTCGGCTTGCGCCTGAGAGTCTTCCGCCGCCAGCCGTTCGCGCTCTGCATCGAGCAATACCAGGAAATCCACCGTGCCTTCGCGATAACGCACGCCAGCTTGTTCGGCTGCGGCGCGGCTGGCTTCGGATTGGCGAATTAATGCGAGCAGGCGCTGCTGGCGTTTGGCGTAGTCGCTAAAGGCGTTTTCCGATTCCTCCAGTGCCAGTAATACCTGTTGCTCGTACTGCGCCAATGCACCTTGCGCCTGCGCATCGGCGCTGCGAATCCTGGCCCGGACGCTGCCCAGATCAAACGCTGCCCAACTGATGGTCGGTGAAACCGCCCACGCACGTGCTGCCGATGCACCGATTTGCGAGCCACGGCCTGCGGTGAAACCAAGGAAACCGCTTAGGCTAACCCGTGGGAACAGATCTGCGGTGGCAACGCCAACATTGGCGGTTGCCGCTGCAAGACTCTGCTCGGCTGAGCGAATATCTGGCCGGCGGCGCAGCAGTTCGGCCGGGTCGCCAATGGGCAATGCCTTGGCGATTGCCGGGATTGGCTGCGGCGTCAGATCAATACTCATCTGGTCGGCGCGCTGGCCGAGTAGGGTGGCGATGCGGTTTCGCGCACGCACCTGCTCGGCCTGTAGTTGCGGCACGCTGGCCTCAACCGCTGCCAGCCGTGCATCGGCGCGCAGCACATCCAGTTCACTGCCCACCCCCGCGTCGCGCAGCAGTTCTGTGATGCCGCGTGACTCTTGCTGATTCTTCAAGTTTTCGCGGGCGATATGCTCGCGTAACTGCGCCCCGCGCAAGCTGCCATACGCATCGACCAGTTCAGCGATCAGGCTCACCTGCAGTTGATAGTAATCTGCTTCGGCGATTTCTATCTGCGCATCGCTGGCTTCCAGTTGGCGCTGGATACGACCGAACAGGTCCAGTTCCCAGACCATGTCCAGACCAAGGTCGTAGCGCTCGGTCTTCACTCTGTCTTCGCTGATGTCGGGTTGTTGCGCCTTGCCAATGTCGCTGCTGGCACGGCTGGTAATGGTCGGCAGGCGATCATTGGCCACGTCATCGCGAATTGCCCGCGCGGCTTGCAGTCGGGAGAAGGCCACGCGCAGCTCACGGTTGCTTTGCAACGACTGCGCAACCAGCTGATTCAGCGTCGGGTCTTCAAACTGCTGCCACCACAGCGTTTCAAAGCGCTGCTGGTCATAACGACCCGCCGCTATCTGGGAGAGTTGCGCTGGGCTGTTTTCCGGCTGTTTGAAGTCCGGGCCGACGGCGCAGGCCGAGACTGCCAGCGCGAGCAGTGCGGGGGCGAATAATTTCAGTTTCATGTCTGCACCTCCTGCAAACGCAGCGCGCGCCTGGCTTCGCGTTTTTCGACAAAACCGCGCAGCAATACATAGAACACGGGCGTGAGCAGCAGACCGAAGAAGGTCACACCGAGCATGCCGCTGAACACCGCGACACCCATTGCATGGCGCATTTCGGCACCGGCACCGGAGCTGATTACCAGCGGTACAACACCCATGATGAAAGCAAAGCTGGTCATCAGAATCGGCCGCAGACGCAGGCGGCAGGCTTCGAGTACCGCGCTGACACGGTCCATGCCTTCTTCCTGTTTCTCCTTGGCGAATTCAACAATCAGAATCGCGTTCTTACAGGCCAGTCCGACCAATACGATAAGCCCGATCTGGGTGAAGATGTTGTTGTCGCCACCCGCCAGAACCACCCCGGTAATCGCCGAAAGCAGGGTCATCGGTACAATCAGGATCACCGCCAGTGGCAGGCTCCAGCTTTCGTACTGAGCGGCCAGCACCAGAAACGCCAGCAACACACAGAGTGGGAAAACAAACAGCGCCGTATTGCCCGCCAAGATCTGCTGATAGGTCAGTTCGGTCCATTCGTAGCTCATGCCGTTTGGCAGTTGCTCAGCCAGCAAACGCTCCATCGCCGCCTGCGCTTGCCCCGAGCTATAGCCGGGTGCTGCGCCGCCGTTGATTTCAGCGGTAATGAAACCGTTGTAATGCATGACCCGATCCGGCCCCGCGCTGTCACTGACCTTGATAAAGGTCGAGAGCGGCACCATTTCGCCACGGTTGTTGCGCACTTTCAGCTGGCCAATCTGGTCGGCGTCGACACGAAACTTCTGATCCGCCTGCACGTTAACCTGATAGGTGCGGCCAAAACGGTTGAAGTCATTGGCGTACAGCGAGCCCAGATACACCTGCATGGTGTCGAAGATATCGCTGATCGCCACGCCGTGGGTCTTGGCTTTGTCGCGGTCGATATCGGCATCGATCTGCGGCACATTCACCTGATAACTGGTGAACAGACCTGCCAGCTCAGGGTAGTCGTGGCTCTTGGCAATAACGTTCTGAACCTGCTTGTACAGCTCGTCGTAACCGAGGCCGCCACGGTCTTGCACCTGCACGCGGAAACCGCCAATCGTACCCAGGCCCTGTACTGGCGGCGGTGGGAAGATCGCAATGTAGGCATCCTGAATATCGGCAAACTTGGCGTTAAGGTCGGCAGCAATCGCGCTGGCCGAGAGGCTCGGGTCTTTGCGTTCATCGAATGGTTTCAGCGGGGTGAACACGATTCCGCTGTTCGGGCTGTTGGTAAAGCCGTTGATCGACAGACCCGGGAACGCCACGGTGTTCTCCACACCGGGATGCTCACTGGCAATTTGCGACATGCGTTTGATCACATCTTCGGTGCGATCAAGGCTGGCCGCATCCGGCAGTTGGGCAAAGGCGACCAGGTATTGCTTGTCCTGCGGCGGAACGAAGCCGGTGGGCGTGGTGGCGAAACCGAAATAGGTCAGAATCATCAAGCCGCCGTAGGTCAGCATGGCAATGCTGCTACTGCGCAGTACACGGGTCACCGTGCCAACGTAACCATGGCTGGCACGCTCGAACATGCGGTTGAACGGGGTGAACAGCCAGCCGCCAAAGACCCGCTCAAGCCCGCGCGAAAAGCGGTCCTTGGGCGCATCGTGGCTTTTCAGCAGTACCGCTGCCAGCGCGGGTGAAAGCGTCAGCGAGTTGAATGCCGAAATCACCGTCGAGATGGCAATGGTCAAGGCAAACTGTTGGTAGAACTGGCCGGTAAGCCCGGAGATAAACGCCGTGGGCACAAACACCGCGCAGAGCACTAATGCCGTGGCGACAATTGGCCCGGTGACTTCCTTCATTGCCTGCTTGGTGGCTTCGACCGGGGATTTGCCCAGGCCTATATTGCGCTCGACGTTTTCCACCACGACGATGGCGTCATCCACCACGATACCGATCGCCAGCACCAGGCCAAATAGTGAGAGCGCGTTGAGTGAGAACCCCATTAAATGCATGACCGCGAACGTACCGATCAACGACACCGGCACAGCAGCCAGCGGAATGATCGAGGCGCGCCAGGTTTGCAGGAACAGAATGACTACCAATACCACCAGCACCAGTGCTTCCAGCAAAGTGTGCACCACGGCTTCAATGGAGCCGCGAACGAAGATGGTCGGGTCGTAAACGATCTCGTAGTCGACGCCCTGCGGGAAGCTCTTTTTCAGCTCGGCCATGCGCTCGCGCACCGAATCGGAGATTTCGATGGCGTTGGAGCCGGGGCGCTGAAACACCGGAATCGCGACAGCAGGCTTGTTGTTCAGCAGCGAGCGCAAAGCGTATTTGCTGGAGCCCAGCTCTACCCGGGCGATGTCCTTGAGGCGGGTGATCTCACCGTTTTCGCCGGCGCGAATAATGATGTTCTCGAACTCTTCCTCAGAGACCAACCGGCCCTGTGTGTTGATAGACAACTGAAAACTGTTGTCGCTCGAGGTTGGTGGCGCACCCAATGAGCCGGCGGCAACCTGACGGTTCTGCTCGCGAATCGCGTTGACCACATCGGTCGCAGTGAGGTTGCGCGAGGCCACCTTGTTCGGGTCGAGCCACACACGCAGCGAATAGTTGCCCAGACCAAACAGCTGTACATCACCGACACCGTCGAGGCGCGCCAGCTCGTCTTTGACGTTTAGCGCGGCGTAGTTCGACAGGTACAGCATGTCGTAACGGTTATCCGGCGATGTCAGGTGCACCACCATGGTCAGGTCGGGCGAGGCTTTATCGACCGTCACACCCAAGCGCTGCACCTCGGTTGGCAAGGTTGGCATGGTTCGCGTTACGCGGTTTTGCACCTGAACCTGGGCGTTGTCGAGATCGGTGCCGAGGGCGAAGGTCACGGTCAGCGTCAGTGCGCCATCCGAGGTGGCCTGTGACGACATATAAAGCATGCCTTCAACGCCAACAATCGCCTGTTCCAACGGTGAGGCGACAGTTTCGCCGATTACTTTGGGGTTGGCGCCGGGGAAGCTGGTGCGCACCACAACCGTTGGCGGCACGACTTCCGGGTATTCGCTGATCGGCAGTTGAAACAGGGATATTGCGCCGGCTATCAAGATCAGCAGCGACAGAACCGCTGCGAAAATGGGCCGTTTGATAAAGAACTGAGAAAAATTCATGGGTCTCTACTCTTAACCGCGAGGTGCTGCGTTGGGTTGAGCAGGGCGCTCGGCGATGCCTTCGGCCGTGTTGACGGTCGAGTCCACTTGCTGACGAATACGGGCAAGGCTGGCCAGTGTTTCTTCATCGGCCATGGCGACTTTCTGCGGGTCTACCGTTGAGCCGGGCATGGCATGCTGCAAGCCGTTGACGACAATCTTGTCGCCTTTGGCCAGACCGCTGCGCACAACGCGCAGGCCTTCGACCTTGGGGCCTAATTCGATGGCGCGGTAATTCACGGTGTTGTCATCCGCGAGCACCAGCACGAACTTCTTGCCCAGATCGGTGCCGACGGCCTCGTCCTGAATCAGCATCGCCGAATAGGTATTGCTGCCCACCAGCTTCAGGCGTGCGTAAAGGCCCGGTGTGTATTCGCCCTGGCTGTTGTCGAACACGGCGCGACCGCGAATGGTGCCTGTTTGCGGATTGACCTGGTTATCCAGAAAGTCCAGTTTGCCGAGGTGTGGGAAGTCGCTTTCATTGGACAGGCCCAGATACACTGGGCTGGCGTCGCGGGTGTTCTTGCCGGCCTTTTGCGCCAGATCCACGTACTTGAGGAACGTCTGTTCGTCGGCATCGAAATAGGCGTAAACCTTGTCGGTTGAGACTACCGAGGTGAGCAGCGACTCGCTGGCCGTCACCAGATTGCCAGCGGTGATTTCAGCGCGGCTCACGCGCCCGTCAATCGGCGAGATAACGCGGGTAAAGCTCAGGTTCAGACGCGCGTTATCCAGCTCAGCCTGAATACCGGCAACATTTGCCTGTGCTTCCTGGGCGCTGCTGGTTCTGGCGTCTGCCAGTTCGGCGGAAATTGCATTGCTCTTGCGCAGGCGCTCGCCGCGCTGTGCTTCGCTGCGCGTACGGGCATACGCAGAGCGAGCCTGATTGAGCTGGGCTTCGAGGCGTTTGACCTCTGCATTGAAGGGGCGCGGATCGATTTGAAAGAGCAGGTCGCCTTTCTTTACCAGGCTGCCTTCGGCGAAAGCGACCTTGTCGATAAAGCCGGAAACACGCGGGCGAATTTCGACCGACTCAGGCGCCTCAAGGCGGCCGGTGAATTCATCCCACTCATTGATTGGTTGTTCGATAACTTCAGCGACGCTGACTTTAGCGGCGTGCTGCTGTTGTGAGGTTTGTTCGGTTTTTCCGCATGCACTGAGTACGACTGCTGCAAGCACTGCAAGTGGAAGGTGCCAGATCTTGGTGTTTGGCTGTTCCATGATGATCCCCGCCCGTGGGTTTATTGAATGGGCGGATTTTGCGGCGGGCTGCGGTCTTGAACGAATCGAACGGCGCGAAACTTACTATCGTTGAAAATGATTATGAGATACTCATTATTGTCACCGACCAATAGTAGGGCGAAGGCGTAATAGTTTATTAAGTTGCGCACCTTGATGGTGCGCTTTACAGGCTATCCGGGTCGCCAACAAACATCTGAATTCGTGAGCGCAGCCAGCGTTCGGCGGGATCGTTGTCCTGTGCACCGCGCCAGGCCATGTGTAATTCAAATGTTTTACTCTCAAATGGCAGCGGTTCCGTGCGCAGGCCTCCAGCCGCCGTAAGTGCCGCTGCGGTGTAATCCGGTACGCTGGCGACAATATCGGTGCCACTCAGCAGTGGGCCAAGCGCATTGAACTGCGGCACCGCCAGAACAACCCGGCGTTTGCGGTCGAGCTTTGCCAGCTCTTCATCAATAAAACCGCTGAGGTCGCCTGCAAATGAAACCAGTGCGTGTGGCCGCGCGCAGTAGTCGTCGAGCGACAACGGCCCCGGCACACTGTCTGCGCGCAGCAGTTTAGGCAGGCTGCGGCGCACCACTTTGCGCTTGGCATTGGCGGGCAAGTCTTCTGTGTAGCAAACCCCCACCGATATTTCGCCGGATGACAGCATGCCGGGCATTAACAGGTAATTGGTGCGCCTTACGACCAGCACCACGCCCGGCGCTTCGGCGCGCAAACGCTTGATCAGCGGTGGCAGCAGGCCGAACTCCACGTCATCCGACAGGCCGATACGAAACACCGCCGTGCTGGTGGTTGGGTCGAATTCAGACGCGCGGCTAACAGCCGTGGAAATGTAGTCGAGCGCGGGAGATAGCAGGCTGAAAATTTCCTGCGCACGCGGAGTGGGTTCCATGCTTCTGCCGGTGCGCACAAACAGCGGATCGTCGAACAGGCCGCGCAGGCGTGACAGCGATGCGCTGATCGCCGGCTGGCCGAGAAACAGTTTCTCGGCGGCGCGGGTAACGCTTCGCTCATGCATCAACGTTTCGAACACGATCAGAAGATTCAGGTCTACTCGGCGGAGATCGTTACGGTTCATCCGGCATCCATTCAGGCATTGTCTGTGCAGATTATTGCGCACTTCTGGCCATTGCGGCGCATTTCGCTTTAGCAATATAGCCGCGCAAGCGGTTAATATTGGACAGGGGTAACATCATCGCCAAGCATGATCAGTATTACTACAGGCAGATGGTGTTACTGACAAAGGCCCTATAAAGTTTGAGTCTAAAGGGGTCAACCGAAGAGGTTTTTGATGTCCCGTATCATCCGTTTCCATCAGTTTGGCGAGGCAGACGTCCTCAAAATCGAAGAGCGCTCGCGCCCTGCGCCTGCCGCTGGCGAAGTGTTGATCGGCGTCGAATCAATCGGAGTCAGCTGGCACGACGTACTGTGGCGGCAGAATCTGGCGCCAACAGCCGCACAATTGCCAGCGGGTTTGGGCTTCGAAGTCGCGGGCGTGATTCTGGCCGTCGGCGAGGGTGTAGATGATCTGGCTGTTGGCGATAAGGTCGCCAGCTTCCCGGCGCACAGCCCCAATGACTATCCGGCGTATGCGGACGAAGTGGTGTTGCCGCGTTGTTCTGTGACGCGCTACGCCGACAACCTGACTGCCGAGCAGGCCAGTGTGCACTTTCTGCCATCAATGGTTGGCTGGTTTGGTCTGGTCGAGTTGGCGCGCATCAAGGCGGGTGAAACCGTATTGGTGACGGCTGCCAACAAGTGCTGGGGGCCGTACGTCGTACAAATGGCCAAAGCACTGGGCGGGCAAGTGATCGCCGCGATTGATGACGCTGAAGACCGCGATTTTGTCCGCGAGCTTGGCGCTGATCATGTAATTGTCACCGAAGAGCAGGATCTGGTGACCCGTATCAACAAGCTGACCGACAACCGTGGCGTCAATATCGTCATGGATGCCTTGGGCGGGCCGACCATGTGCCTGCTTGGCGATGCTTTGGCACCGTGCGGGCGTCTGGTGTTGTACGGCTTGCAGGGCGGTAATGAAACGCCATTTCCGGCCTGTGCAGCGTTCCAGAAGAACATTCAGTTCTTTGTTCACTGCATCGGTAACTTTACCGGTAAGAAGGAGTTGGGCATCGAGCAGGATAAAGCCGCAGTGGCCAAAGCCTTGCAAGGCATCAATCAGCTGACGGCGGACGGCTTGCTGAAACCGCTGATTGATAAAACCTTTGCATTCAACAAGGTTGGCGCCGCGCATCAATACATGAGCACTTGCCCGAGCCGTGGCCGTGTAGTGCTGAACGTCTGATACCTGATGCTGGATTAAAAACGCCCTGACATGTTCAGGGCGTTTTTGTTTGTGCATGAAAAGCTGGCGGGTTTACTTCAAACCTTTGGGTTCAATGGCGTCGCTGTCGAACAGCGTTTCGAGTTCGGCACGGGCCTCTCTGGCGGTTTGAATCAGCGCAGCCTTGTCGCCATGCACTTTGTGCTGGGCGGCCAATACTTCTTCGTCATGGCGCTGGAAACGGCGCACCCGTGAGCTGGCTTGCTCTTCGCTGAGGCCCAGGCTGATTAGCGTCAGCCGGCTCATTTCGAGGCTTGAGTGGAAGGTTTCACGGACCACTTGCGCCTTAAGCTCGATCAGGCGATGAACGTTCTGCCGGTTGCGCGCTCGGGCAATGACTTTGACATGCGGATAGAGGTTGCGGACTAGCTCCACCACCTTGAAGTTGGTGTCGGGGTCATCACTGGCGACCACTACACATTCAGCTTTGCCGACCTGAGCGGCGCGGAGGATTTCCGGGCGCAGCGGGTCACCATAGAAGATTGGCATATTACCGATGCTGCGTTGCAGCTCGATACTGGCGATTTCGGTGTCCAGCGCGACAAAGGGCACACGCTGGGCGCGCAGAATACGCGCGATAATCTGGCCCATTCGGCCCATGCCGGCAATGACCACACGCGGCTCGTCACTGTCTATGTTGCGGTATTCATCCGGCACTTCGGGCTCGCTCACCGGCTGCGGCTTGCTCAAGCGGCTGGTCAGCAGCATCAGCAGCGGCGCCATTGCCATCGACAGAGTAATGGCGAGTATCAGCAGGCTGTGTACGTTCGGGGCGAACATGCCGTTGTCGTTGGCGATCTGGAACACCACGAAAGCGAATTCACCGCCACTTGCCAGCACAATACCCAAACGCAAGGCGCCCTGACGATCCAGATCACCGGCCAGACGGCCGACCGCATAGAGCACCGGCAGCTTTAACAGCACCAACAGCGCCGTGAGCCCCAGTACCATCAGCGGATTGGAGAGCAGCAAGCCGAGGTCCGCGGTCATTCCCACACTGATAAAGAACAGGCCCAGCAGCAGCCCCTTGAATGGCTCAATTTGCGATTCGAGTTCATGGCGGTATTCCGAGTCAGCCAGCAGCAAGCCTGCAAGGAATGCACCGAGTGCCATCGACACGCCTGCCAGTTCCATCAGCCAAGCTGTGCCGATTACCACCAGCAACGCGGTGGCGGTGGAGACCTCCTGCAAGTTGGTCTTGGCGACGATGCGAAACACTGGCCGCAACAGATACCGCCCGCCAACGACGACTACGCCGATACTGCCGAGCACTTTCAGCACCTGGCTGGTATCGCTGGCGTGCATGCTCATGTCGCTGGTGCCGCTGAGGATGGGAACCAGCGCAATCAGCGGGATTGCGGCGATGTCCTGAAACAGCAGAATGGCGAAGGCCAGACGGCCGTGGGGTTTGTTCAGCTCCTTGCGCTCGGCGAGCATTTGCAAGCCCAGGGCGGTGGAAGACAACGCCAACCCCAGGCCAAGAACCACCGCGGTGTTGAGTGACTGGCCAAAGGCATACATGGCCACCAGTGCAATCAGTAATCCGGTGAGCAGCACCTGCGCCATGCCGACGCCAAACACCGCTTTGCGCATCAGCCAGAGGCGCCGGGGGGAGAGTTCGAGGCCGATGATAAACAGCAATAACACCACGCCCAACTCGGAGATATGACCGACGCTTTGCGGGTCGCTGATTAAACCGAGTACCGAAGGGCCAATGACCACGCCCGCCAGCAAATAGCCCAAAACCGCGCCCAGTTGCAGGCGCTTGGCCAATGGCACTGCAACCACGGTGGCGACTAAAAACACCACAATGATTTGCAGTACGCTTGATCCTTCATGCATGGCAATTTCCTTGGTTTTGGTGTTGCCTAAACGCCCATATGGCCGGGCTAGCTAGGCACGTGTAAGGCCGATATTGTTAGCGCTAGGGCGCAGATGAATCGCCGTGGGCACCACGCTGCGCTCTCGGCTGGTTTTGGCAGCCGAGCAGGGTTTGAGGTGTGCATAGGTGTTGCCTAGTTTAACGGCTGCTTGCGATT
Source organism: Pseudomonas sp. MS19 (assembly GCF_013277615.1). NCBI lineage: Bacteria > Pseudomonadati > Pseudomonadota > Gammaproteobacteria > Pseudomonadales > Pseudomonadaceae > Pseudomonas > Pseudomonas sp. MS19. Next base: position 392,864 of record NZ_VBTO01000013.1, read on the forward strand.
TGCGCTGAGCTTGGACGATTGCCGCGCACTTGTTAGCGTATTTCTAACCCCAAGATCAGGCGCATGTTGGCGCACATGATCGTGCGGATTATACGGCTAACCGGGAACAGGGTTTGTGCTGCTGGGCGAGGCGCGTTAAAGCGTTGAGTCAGGCGTTAACAGTCGCTCCAGTTGGGTGCGCTCCCAAACGCTGAGAAACTCGAGCGGATCAGTGCCGCGGCGCTGCCAGCTTTCAAGTGAGGCGTGGCGCCCATCGGCGGCTGTGCAGTGCTGGCAGTGGGCGAGATGCCCAGCATCGACCAGCAACTTCAACTGCCAGCTATCGATCTCGACGGTAGCGAGTTGCTGGCCTGAGTCGCTTTGCGGTTCGCGCTTAATCAGAAGCCAATCGTGGCTACCAATCGCGGCGTCTTTCAGCAGCTGATAAACCTCGCGGGCATTTATCGGCATGGGATTATTCACAGCAGTCTTCCTGAACGATTTACTCGGCTAAGCTTGTGATTTCATGATGCCTGCAAGGTTTTTCCAGGCTATTTTTCTGCATGATAGCGGCGCGCTGTTCATTAGACTCTTTAACCTTAGACCCGTGGTCAGGAGGATCAGCATGCAAGCAAAACGTAAAGGCGCACGCGCATTGTTATTGGCGACGATGCTGGTGTCATCCATCGTTCAGGCCAGCGAGGCGTTGACTATTGACGTGCATCGCGACGCCAACTGCGGGTGCTGTAAAAAATGGATCGCACATCTTGAGTCCAACGGCATCACCGTGGTCGATCACGTCGAGCCAGACATGAGTGCCGTCAAACAACAACTTGGCGTACCGCCGCGCCTGTCGGCCTGCCACACCGGCGTTATCAACGGCAAGTTTGTAGAAGGCCATGTGCCGGCGCAACAGGTCATCGATTTGGCCAAACGCACCGATCTGGTTGGAATCGCAGTTCCGGGCATGCCGGCAGGATCACCGGGCATGGAGATGGGCGACGTACAGCAGGCTTATCAGGTCATTGGCCTGACGCAGGACGGGGCAGAGCAGGTCGTTGCCGATTATCCCGGGCGTTGATTGCACTGGGGCGAGACGATTGAACAATCAATCGGACACGTCTGTTTAGAGAATTTAAGGCCGTAAAATGAAGACAATCGCTGTGGTGTTATTTCAAGACCTGCTGCTGCTCGATGTTTCCGGGCCGGTTGAGGTCTTCTCGATTGCCAATCGCTACCTTGAACCAGACTGTCAGTATCAGATAACCACTATCGGGTCGGACGGCCTGTCAGTGCGCGCTTCAAACAGCATGACCCTGGCTGCAGATATGTCGATTGAGCAAGTGTCTGGGTCCTTTGATGTCTTGCTGGTCCCGGGTGGTCCCGGCGCTTATAACCAACATGATCCAGCACTTGATTGCTGGTTGAGCAAAATGTTCAGTCATGTCGGGCGTTTGGTTTCGATTTGCACGGGCGCCTTTATTCTAGGCAAGGCTGGGCTGCTTGATGGGCGGCATGTGACGACGCATTGGAACTATACCGAGCGACTGGCAAAACAATTTCCCCGCGCCCAAGTTGAAACAGACCGCATATTCATTCGCGACGGCAATTTGTATACCTCTGGCGGGGTTACCTCGGGGATCGATTTGGCTTTGTCGATTGTAGAGGAAGATCACGGCAAGGCCATTGCGCTTGCGGTGGCCAAAGTCCTGTTGGTTGTTATGACCCGGCAGGGCGGACAAATGCAGTTCAGTCCTCTGGTCGCCGATGTTGCGAAAGACGATACCCCGGTGTTCAGAGTCCGCAATTACGTGCTGGAGAATTTGGCCGAAGATTTGAACGTTGAGCGCATGGCCAGCTTAGCCTCGATGAGCGCACGCCATTTCACGCGGCTGTTCAGTCGGGAGCTGAATATGACGCCCATGGAGTTCGTTCAGAGTGCACGCATCGACAGTGCACGAAGACTCCTGGAAACCAGTGACTTGCCTTTAAAAACAGTGGCTTACCGAAGTGGTTTTGGCAGCGCCAGACGGATGCGCCACCTGTTTGTTGAGCGTTTGGGATTGCCGCCCAGCCAGTATCGCAGGCAGTTTTCTTAGTACGTCCGTATCAGACGCATCGTTGGCCGTATTGGGCCCCTATTGATCCATCCATGTCGCAGATTGTCTGCCAAGCTTTAGGCTGACACTGCTGATGGAGGAGTGCTGAGCACGTATTGACGTCGTGGCGATGGCGCTTGAAATATATGGATCACCCAAAGGGGCTGTGCATGGAAGGAGTACTGCGATTCAGTTCGTTCAGCTTCCATGTGCACAAGAGAATCATCTTCAAAGGCGATTGTCCGCTTCGGATCGGAAGCAAGGCGCTCGACATCCTGCATCTACTCCTTGAGCACGCAGGAGATATTGTCAGCAAGGAGTCAATAATCGCTCACGTCTGGCCTTCGACTGTTGTGGAAGAGTCAAATATGCGCGTGCACATTGCCGCCTTGCGCCGCGCGTTGGGTGACGGCGTAAATGGCCAGCGATTTATCATTAATGTTCCCCAGCGTGGCTACAGTTTTGTCGCCCAAGTTGAAGCTTCAGCTGATGGCCAAGCGGTCACTGAGTTATTTCAGTCGCCTCCTCTGAAACTCCCTGCACGCTTGTTTCAAATCAGAGGCCGCGACGCAATTATCGACCGGATGGTGCGGCTCATGCCGGGGCGACGCTTAACAACGGTGGTCGGTGCCGGCGGAATTGGCAAGACTACAGTGGCCGTTCGGGCTGCCGAGTTGTTGCAGGATTACTACACGGATGGAGTGATCTTCGTTGATCTTGCCGAAATTGATGACCCAGCGCTGGTATGCGTCCAGGTGTCTTTGGCATTGGGGCTGAGCAGCGAGCAGCCAGAACCTCTCTGCCGCTTTCTTGCTGATCGTCATTTACTGCTGCTAATGGATAACTGCGAGCACGTTATCGATGCCTGCGCCGAACTGGTGGAGACGTTGCTCAAAAGTGCCCCTCGATTGTCGGTTCTTGCAACCAGCCGTGAGCCGCTTCTGGTCAGTCTTGAATGTGTACAGCGTTTGCCTGCATTGAATATCCCAGGCAGCGCTCTTTATCTGAGTTGCGACAGTGCGCTTGGCTATTCAGCGGTTCAGCTGTTTGTCAGTCGCTTGGTTGCGCATCAGGAGGGATGCAGACTCCGCGACTGTGATGTGCCGGTGGTTGTCGATATTTGCCGTCGGCTGGAAGGCATACCTCTGGCGATTGAGCTCGCAGCATCTTATGTCAATGTGTTCGGTTTAAAGGGGCTGCTTGCTCAGTTGGACAGTTGTTTCTGGTTGTCGATGCAGGGCGCACGCACGGCCTTGCCTCGCCATCATTCGCTGCGCGCTTCGCTGGAGTGGAGTTATCGGTTGCTGACGCCAATCGAGCAGATCATTTTCCAGCGTTTTGCAACCTTCGAGGAGGCCGTCACGCTTGAGCAGGCGATTGCCTTGATTGGTTGCAAGTCAGTCACTGAGGCGGACATTTTTGACGCCGTGGTGCAACTGGCTGCCAAGTCTTTACTGGCCATCGAGATGGGTAAAGAGGTGGTGCATTATCGCCTGCTTAATTTCACCCGCGTCTATGCATTGGAAAAGCTCAGCGAAAGTGCTGATTTTCGGATAAACAACAAACGTTACGCCCATCGCCAGCCCTCACACGCCGCCAAAAAATACGCGCTGTAATAACGCTGACCGCCGCTGTCAGCGTTTATAGCCAGTGAATATGCCTGCGTTATATCCCTTCTCTTGAGTCATTCGCGGCTTCCCGGCACCGATTGATTTGGTCGTTTCCCTGTGTTGTTAAACCCATCCTCAACAGCGCCATCCGCGGGTGGGCGTCACTTTCTGTGGGTGTAAACAACTGCTTTGCAGGGTGCATGTATAGCGTTCATTAACAGCTGTTAAGCAGCGCCTAATGACAATTAACAACCCTTAACTGGTCAATTTTTCTCTGCGCTTTGAAGATGATTTCTCGCATGCAGTCGCGAGTCCCAGAAAGCCCCCGCAGGGCGTTTCGGTATTCATTAACCTCAGTTCGAGAGAAAAGTCATGGCCATGCAAAAGTATTTATCAACCGTTGCAATGAGTGTCTCGGCGAGCGCTGCGCTTGCTGCCGGAAGCCCGGGAGTCGAACAGGATACCCAGGCATTTTTGGAGGCCCTTGCTGCAGGTGGGGGCAAGCCCCTTGAGCAGATGACGCCCAAAGACGCGCGAGCAGTTCTGGTGGGCGCGCAAGCGTCGGTAAAGGTCGATTTGTCGGGAACACAGGTCGAAGACAAAACCATTGAAGTAGATGGCAAACCGCTAAAACTGGTTATTGTGCGCCCGGCGGGTGCCAACGCAACGCTGCCAGTATTCATGTTCTTCCACGGCGGCGGCTGGGTACTGGGTGACTATCCAACCCATGAGCGGCTTATTCATGATCTGGTGGTGAACTCGGGCGCGGTGGCGGTGTATGTCGATTACACCCCGTCCCCGGAGGCGCATTACCCAACCGCAATCAATCAGGCATACGCAGCGACTCAATGGGTCGCCGAGCACGGCAAGGAGATTGGCGTGGATGCCTCGCGGCTGGCGGTTGCGGGCAATAGTGTCGGCGGCAACATGGCCGCGGTTGTCAGCCTCATGGCCAAGGACAAGGGCACGCCCACCATCAAGTTCCAGGCGCTGCTCTGGCCTGTCACCGATGCCAATCTGGAAACAGCCTCATACAACCAGTTTGCCCAAGGGCATTTCCTTACCAAGCCACTGATGAAGTGGTTCTGGGACAACTACACCACGGACGATAAGCAGCGTTCAGATCTGTACGCCTCTCCGCTGCGTGCGAACAGTGAACAACTCAAGGGGCTCCCGCCTGCACTGATTCAGACCGCCGAGTTCGATGTGCTGCGTGATGAGGGTGAAGCCTATGCACGCAAGCTTGATGCCGCCGGGGTGGACGTCACTGCAACTCGTTACAACGGCATGATCCACGATTTTGGTTTGCTCAATCCGCTGGCGCATATCAGTGGTGCGCAGTCGGCAATGCTGCAAGCAGGTGCGGAGCTGAAGAAGCACCTGAAATAAGCCCCATTACTCCCGTTAAACCACCCAGAGGACACCATCATGGCGACTGCTAAAGCTGCACCCGGCAAGACACTTTTGAACCCTAATGATCACACCCTGATCATGATTGATCATCAATCACAGATGTCGTTTGCGACCAAGTCGATTGATGCCGTGACCCTGCGCAATAACGCCGCATTGGTGGCTAAAGCTGCCAAGGAGTTTGGGGTTTCAACCATTCTTACAACGGTTGCCGAGAAGAGCTTCTCTGGCCCGATTTTCAACGAGATCAAGTCGGTTTTTCCCGACTACAACGTCATCGACCGTACCAGTATGAACACTTGGGAAGATGAGCGTATCTCGGTTGAAGTCAACGCCGCCGGAAAACAGAAAATTGTCTTGGCAGGTTTGTGGACCTCTGTGTGCATCGTGGGGCCTGCGCTCTCGGCGATTGATCAGGGCTTCGATGTTTATGTCATCGCCGATGCCTGCGGAGACGTGTCCGATGAAGCTCATCAAATGGCGATGCAGCGCATGATCCAGATCGGCGCACGGCCCATGACCTCTTTGCAGTATTTGCTGGAGTTGCAACGCGACTGGGCACGCGGTGAAACCTACGATCAAACGGTTAAAACCTCTATCGAGCATGGCGGTGCGTATGGCCTTGGCCTGATTTACGCCAAGACCATGTTCAATGCGTCTGAGGGTCACTAAGGCTTCGGCGCCGCGCCAAGGTGCGCTCAATTCAACACTGCATCGGGTTATTCACATGCGAAATTCGGCTGTTGACTGGGCGCTCTTATGGCTCAGGGCGAGTGCTTCGATCCTGCTGCTGCAAGTGCACGGCTTACCCAAGTTGCTGCACTTCAGCCAGCAGGCAGAAGTAATCGAAGATCCCTTTGGTCTGGGTGGAGCCTTGACCGTCAGCTTGGCGATATTTGCCGAGGTGCTGTGTCCGCTGCTGATTGTGCTCGGTTTGTTTACCCGGCTGGCCTGTTTGCCGGTGGTGTTCCTGCTGTTGGTCTCTGTGTTTTTGGTGCATCCGCAGTGGAGTTTTGAGCAAGCGCAGTTTGCCTGGTTGTTGTTAATCATCTTCAGCACTTTGGCGATCACCGGTGGTGGCAATCTTGCGCTCGGCCCCAGAGTTTTTGAACCAGGCAGCGCTTTGGCGTCGATCAACTAGCGTATTTGAAGATTCTGGGAGATGCGATGGACGAGCCCGAAATAGTCACTCTGATCGTGCGTCACCGGGTTAAAGCCGGACAGCAGCCCGCTTATGAGAAATGGTTGCGGCGCACGACTCAGATTGCCAGCACCTACCCTGGGCACTTGGGGGTCAATGTGATCAGGGATGCTGACCGGTTTGTTTGCGTACTGCGTTTTGTCGGCACCGGGGAGTTGCAGTGCTGGCTGGATTCCAGTGAACGGCGACATTTGATCGAGGAAGTGCAGCCGTTGCTGGCGGATGGCGACCAGATTCAGGTCGAAGCCAATCGCGAGTTCTGGTTTACCCCAACGGCGAACGAGCCGCCGGCACGCTGGAAACAAGCCTGTATTACCTTTTGGGTGATCTTGCCCTTGAGCCTGGTGGTGCCTCTGTTGTGGCAACCGCTCTTTGCCAGATTGCCCCTGCTCGGTGGGTATTTTCTCAGCAATGCCCTGATCACCCTGAGCATTGTGCTTCTGGTTGTTTATTTGTTCATGCCGCGGGTGACAGCGTTATTTGCCAATTGGCTCAAGCCACGCTGAGTAAGCCACGCGTTTTAGTCGGCGAGTGTGAGTACGCCCGTCATCAGCTTGTTGCCGGCGATACCTGAAAGACCATGCCTGTTTAGTTCAACGACGGGCCGCAGGTGTATTGCCAGACACATTTAAGGAGATAGCCATGAGCGCCGATCTGATTCTTTTCAATGGCCGTTTGCATACCGTGGACCGCGACAACCCGCATGCGACGGCTGTTGCCATCAAGGATGGTCGTTTTGTTGCAGTGGGCAGCGACGCCGATGCGATGAGCATGCGCGGCAGTTCCACGCAGTTGATCGACCTGCAGCGGCGTACGGTTGTACCCGGCCTCAATGACTCGCACTTGCACCTGATTCGTGGCGGCCTCAACTACAACCTTGAACTGCGCTGGGAGGGCGTGCCGTCTCTGGCTGACGCCTTGCGGATGCTCAAGGCGCAAGGCGATGTGACACCCGCGCCGCAGTGGGTGAGAGTGGTGGGTGGCTGGAACGAATTCCAGTTTGCCGAGAAGCGTATGCCAAGCCTTGATGAACTTAATCAGGCGGCGCCCGACACCCCGGTCTTTGTGCTGCATCTTTACGACCGCGCCTTGCTCAATCGCGCTGCTCTGCGCGTGGTGGGCTACGACCGCAACACCCCCAATCCGCCAGGCGGCGAAATTCAGCGCGATGCCAATGGTGAGCCAACCGGCATGTTGGTTGCCAAGCCGAATGCGATGATTCTTTACTCAACCCTGGCCAAGGGACCAAAGCTGCCGCTTGAGTATCAGGTGAACTCAACCCGCCAATTCATGCGCGAGTTGAACCGGCTTGGGGTTACCAGCGCTATTGATGCTGGCGGTGGCTTTCAGAACTATCCCGATGACTATGCGGTGATTGAAGAGCTGGCCAAAGCTGATCAGCTGACCGTGCGTATTGCTTACAACTTGTTTACCCAACGGCCCAAGGAAGAGCTGGAGGACTTCAAGAGCTGGACTGGTTCGGTAAAGCTGCATCAGGGCGATGATTTTCTCCGGCACAACGGTGCAGGGGAGATGCTGGTGTTCTCTGCGGCTGACTTTGAAGACTTTGTCGAGCCGCGCCCGGATCTTGCTGCAAACATGGAAGATGAGCTGGAGCCTGTTGTGCGCCACCTAGTTGAACACCGCTGGCCGTTCCGGCTGCATGCAACCTATGACGAATCTATTTCGCGGATGCTCGATGTGTTCGAGAAAGTTGACCGTGATATTCCGTTCAACGGGTTGCCGTGGTTCTTCGATCACGCAGAAACCATTACCCCGCGCAATATCGAACGTGTGCGCGCGCTGGGTGGCGGTATCGCGATTCAGGACCGAATGGCGTTTCAGGGCGAGTATTTTGTCGATCGTTATGGCAAACAGGCGGCTGAACAAACGCCGCCCATTCAACGCATGCTTGCTGAGGGTGTGCCTGTTGGCGCCGGTACTGATGCCACGCGAGTCTCCAGTTACAACCCGTGGACCTCGCTCTACTGGCTGGTGAGTGGCAAGACTGTCGGGGGGATGGCGCTCTATCCGCAAGGCCTTTCACGTGAAACCGCGCTGCAGTTATTCACCCATGGCAGCGCCTGGTTTTCGTCAGAACAGGGCAAGAAGGGACAGATCAAGGTTGGCCAGCTGGCGGACATGATTGCCCTGTCGGCTGACTACTTTACGGTCGATGACGAGGCCGTAAAGTGGATCGAGTCGGTGCTAACAGTGGTGGGTGGCAAGGTGGTTTACGGCGCAGATGAGTTCGACAGGTTGTCGCCGCCGTCAGTCCCCGTCATGCCGGACTGGTCACCCGTGGTCAATGTTCCGGGGCATTGGCGCCCATCGGCCCCGCAGGCATTGCAGGTTCATCAATGTGCAGGCGCTTGCGGTGTGCATGCCCACAGCCATGAAAAGGCGCGTCTGTCCACAGTCCCTGTAAGTGATTTTCAGGGGTTCTGGGGTGCATTCGGCTGCTCCTGCTTTGCCTTCTGAGGTGCGTAGCATGGCGCAGTCATCGGCTTGGAGCCCGCTCGGATACAAAACCTTTCGCTGGCTGTGGCTGGCCAGCATCGCCTCCAATATTGGCACCTGGATGCATGAGGTTGGGGCGGGCTGGTTGATGACCTCGCTATCAGCCAGCCCGCTGAATGTGGCGCTGGTGCAGGTTGCAGGCAGCGCCCCGATGTTCTTCCTGGCGCTGCCGGCGGGTGCCATGGCCGACATTGTTGACCGACGCCGTTACTTGCTGACGGTGCAGGTGTGGATGGCCGGGGTTGCAATGGCTTTGGCGTTGCTGACCTTGAGTGGCCAGATGACCGTCACGCTGCTGCTGGTGCTGACATTGTGCATGGGCATCGGCACCGCGTTGATGATGCCAGCATGGTCGGCTCTGACACCGGAGTTGGTCGATAAAGCTGATTTGCCCGCGGCGATTGCCTTGTCGAGTGTCGGGGTCAATGTCGCCAGGGCAATTGGCCCTGCCATCGCAGGTGTGCTGGTAAGCATGAGCGGGCCGTGGGCAACATTTGCGCTCAATTCGTTGTCATTCTTCGCGGTCATTGCCGTGCTGCTGTTCTGGCGCCGCGAGGTGACACCCGCGGTACTTCCGGCAGAACGGCTATGGGGCGCAATCCGTGCGGGTTGGCGCTACAGCCGGGCTTCGAAGTCGTTGCAGGCAGTTCTGGTACGCGCCTTTGCGTTCTTTCTGGGGGCCAGCGGCGGTATGTCGTTGCTCCCGCTGATCGTGCGCCAGGAATTGCATGGCAGCGCCGCAGATTTCGGCCTGCTGCTTGGCAGTGTTGGCGTGGGGGCTGTTACAGGCGCAACACTTTTGCCGAAGGTGCGCGAGAAGGTAAGCGCCGACTGGCTGGTTGTGGGCGCCAGTGTGCTCTATGCGCTGGTAATTCTTGCCCTGGCTTTTGTGCGCGATTTTCGGTTGCTGCTGCCCGTTATGTTTATCAGTGGAACCGCTTGGATAGCCGTGCTGTCGTCTTTGCAGGTGGCGGCGCAAACGGCGGTTCCGAGCTGGGTACGCGCCCGCGCCTTATCCGTTTATATCCTGGTGTTCTTCGGCAGCATGGCCAGCGGAGGCTTGTTGTGGGGTTATGTCGTCAGTCAAAGCTCGATTGTTTATGCCCTCTGTTTTGCCGCCATTGCATTGCTGTTGGGGATTTGCATGACGGCCTATTTCAAGCTGCCAGTCACCGAAGCGGAAGACTTAGCGCCCTCGTTGCATTGGCCGGTGCCCGTTCTGCTGGACGGACAAAGCCCGGATCAGGGGCCGGTCATGGTCACAGTTGAATACCAGATCGCAGCCGATGACTGGCCTACATTTCAGCAGGCCATGAACGAGGTTCGGCGAATGCGTCGGCGCAATGGCGCCTTCTCGTGGGGGCTGGTGCAAGACACCGAGAACAGGCAGCGCTGGCTGGAAGTCTTCTATGACGAGTCGTGGCTTGAGCACTTGCGCCACCACAACCGGGTGACACGGGCCGAGCAGAGAATAGAGGCTCAGGCCAGGCGATTGCAGATCGCTGGTGTTCCCGTGCAAGTCCGCCACTTGCTGGCAGGGCAGACGTTATAAACCTGAGGTTTTGCGTAACTGGCTGCTTTCTACCGAGCTGGAACGAGCGCCAGTAGATTCAATCACATCCAGCCACCAAGGAGTCACCTATGAGTACTGTAAAGACCTATTCGCGTCTGAATAAAGATGATGCTGTTGTGCTGTTGGTCGACCACCAGACCGGCTTGATTTCTCTGGTTCAGGATTTCACGCCCAACGAGTTCAAGAACAATGTGCTGGCGCTTGCCGATCTGGCCAAGTTCTTCGAGTTGCCGACCATTCTCACTACAAGCTTTGAGCAAGGGCCGAACGGGCCGATTGTTCCCGAGCTCAAAGCCATGTTTCCGGACGCGCCTTATATCGCTCGCCCGGGGCAGATCAATGCGTGGGATAACGAAGACTTTGTTAAGGCCATCAAGGCCACGGGCCGCAAACAATTGATTATTGCCGGGGTGGTCACCGACGTTTGTGTCGCGTTTCCTACGTTGTCGGCATTGGCTGAAGGCTTTGAAGTGTTTGTGGTGACCGATGCTTCCGGCACATTCAATGAAACCGTTCAGCAAGCCGCCTGGAACCGCATGACTGTGGCAGGTGCGCAAATGATGAACTGGTTTGCCGTGGCCTGCGAGCTTCACCGTGACTGGCGCAACGACATCGAAGGCTTGGGCAATTTGCTGTCTGAGCGTATCCCCAACTACCGCAACCTGATGAATAGCTATGCGGCGTTAACGCGCTGAAATAGCGGCGCCGGCCTTCTGGTCGGCGCCATGTCGTTTAGCTGTATCCACGGTTGCAGTTTTTTCGGTTGCGGAGATTTATGCGATGAATCGCAATGACATGCACAAGGTGGATCTTCACCTGTTAATCATCTTTGAAGTGCTGATGCTTGAGCGCAATCTGACCCGCACGGCCGAAAAGCTGTTTCTCGGACAGCCGGCAATAAGTAATGCATTGCTCCGTCTCAGGGATTTCTTCAATGATCAATTACTTATCCGTACCGGCCGCACAATGGAGCCGACCAAGCGTGCGCTGGAAATATTTGAGCAATTGCGTCCCGCTCTGGACTCGATGTCTAACGCGCTGAGTTATGCGCAGGAATTCGACCCAGCCAGCAGCAAGCTGACTTTGCGCATTGGCCTTTCGGACGACGTTGAATGTGGGCTGTTGCCGCCGCTACTCAACAACCTTCGGCAGGAAGCGCCCAACCTTGTTGTGGTCATTCGGCGGACAAACTTTTTGTTGATGCCCGGACAATTAGAGTCGGGTGAGATTTCAGTGGGGGTCAGCTACGTGATGAACCTGCCGGCTAACGCAAAATGCCGAACATTGCGGTCAATCAACACCATGGTCCTGCGTGCAGATGACCGGCCAGGCCCGCTGACATTAGAGGAATACTGCTGCAGGCCGCATGCACTTGTGTCGTTTTCTGGCGACTTGTGCGGCAATATCGACCGCGACTTCGCGCGCATCGGCCGGGCCCGTAATGTGGTGCTGGCAGTGCCACAGTTTAATGGCTTGCGCTCGTTGCTCGCCGGTTCCGAACTGCTCGCGACTGTGCCTGACTATGCCGCTGCCGAACTGGTTGCAGGCGGCGGTTTACGTGCTGAGCCGCCGCCATTTGAAATTGCCCAGTCAAAGCTGTCGATGGCCTGGAGCAGCGCTCAGGATAATGACTGCGCCGAACGTTGGCTGCGGGCAAAAATCGTTGAATTTATGGGTGAGTGATGCTGACTGAAGCCAATTATTTTCAGCATCTGAGTCAACCCATTAATCGCTAAGTAATCAGTGGGCTTGAACGCTCAGGTGCTGTGGCCGTAGCAGTGGCCATTTTAACCAATTGACCCAGGGGCATGAGGCTGAACGTGGTGTCTCAGCCTCATGCGATTCTGGGTTACAGCAGTGACAGTGGGTAATTGATGATGATTCGGTTCTCATCAAATTCGCTGGTGCTGAAGTCGCGACGCAATGTGCTGTTACGCCATTTCATGTTGAGGTTCTTCAGTGGGCCGTTTTGAACGGTGTAGGCCAGTTCGCTTTCGCGGCCCCACTCTTTACCGTCGTTGATTGCGCCTACTTCGATATTGTCACCGCTGATATAACGGTTCATCAGTATCAGGCCGGGAACGCCCACGCCGGCAAAGTTGAAGTCATAGCGTACTTGCCATGAGCGTTCACCAGCGTTGTCATAGCTGTTGTTGAAGCTGTCGTTCGCGAGGGTGCCGCCACTGGTTCCGTTCACGCGCATCCAACCGCTGTCACCGCTGACTTCTTGCAAGCCAATAAAGAACGCATGGTTGCCAGTTTTGGCAGAGAGCAGGCCGGAGTAGGTTTGGTTGTCCAGCGCACCAGCCAGTGCACTGCTATCGTCTTCGCCGTTGAAGTAGCCGAGGTTGGCGCCAAGCACCCAATCGCCAACAGGTTCGCTGTGAACCAGGTTGTAATACTGTTGGTTGTAGACATCTTCCAGTTGGGCGTACCAGGCGCCCACCAGCGTGCGCTTGTCGTTGAATGAGTATTCACCACCTGCAAAATTGAATCGATCTGAGCTGCCGTTCTTGTAGCTCATGTCTTCCATGCTGGCATCATTTCGGGGGCTGTTAGCGCGAAATTGGCCGCCGTAAAGCGTCAGGTCTGTGATCTCAGCTGATGTAAGTTGGCCGCCCTGGAATGTTTGCGGCAGGGAGCGGCCGTCATCCGAGCGCAGGATCGGCAACACAGGCATCCATTCGCCCACCTTCAATTCAGTTTTGGAGAGGCGTGCCTTACCCGCAACCCCAAGGCGGCCGAAGCTGTCGGCTGGTCTGCCATCATCGTGTACGGGCAATAGTTGTGTGCCGCGCGAGCCGCGACCGCCATCAAGCTTGATCGCGCCGAGGCCCAGCACATCAACACCGAAACCTACGGTGCCCTGAGTGAAGCCTGAGCGGGCATCAATAATTAAACTTTGCGTCCACTCCTCGGCTTGCGACTGCGGGTAGGCCGGATTAGTGAAGTTGCGGTTGATGTAGTAGTTACGCAGGCCCACGGTTACCTTTGCATCATCTGTAAAACCTTCAGCCTGGCTGGCAAGCGGCATCGTTAATGCCAGGCTGCTTGCGGCCAGAACCGCCAGTGAGCGGGATGTTGTTTTTGTCATTATTGTATTGCTCCGTTTTATAAACAGGCGCCCCCGTCTCGCCATATTTGGCAAGATGAATAGGGAGTGCGTTGGGGTTGCCCTTATAGGGCGGCAGACATGTCGGGTATCCGACAAGTGTTTAGCGCGACTTAACCCGGTGCTAGCTGAATGGGTAACCCTGAGCCGTTTGGCTCAAGTGAGTACAGGCACGTTTGATAAAGTAAAGTGCTGACCACATTTCTGCGGCTGAGCATCTCCATTCTGTGCAGCGGGCTGAGGCTGAAACGAGATGAGCGTTGAATAGAAATACGGTGAACGACAGGACACTTCATGTCCCCGATGGGGGCTGATGTATGTTTAGGTTTAGCGCTGGGTAGACGTCTGGCATGACGTGACAAAGGCGTTGCGGTAAACAGTGTCATGGTGAGGTTCACCTGTATTTTTATTATGTGTTTTCGGGTGCTGATTCAGCTTGTGATTAGCGGCTCTCTACATAACGCTTGTATTCCGCCTGGGCTTCTTCGCTTGGTGGATACAGCCCTATAACCGGAGTGCCGGTGCGTACTTTTTCAAGAACGTAATCTTCGAACGCTTCCATTCTCATGGCTTCTTCGGCGACGTCTTCTGCAATTTCCAGCGGAATAACAATGACTCCGTCATGGTCGCCTACCAACACGTCACCGGGGAAAACGGCAACACCGCCGCAACCGATTGGCACCTGAATATCCACACCATGGTGCTTGGTCAGGTTGGTTGGAGCGCTGGCCTTGGCGCAAAAAATCGGCATGCTCATGGTTGCCGCGTGCTCTGAATCGCGGATGCCGGCATCGGACACGAAGCCCGCGCACTTACGATAATCAAGGCGCGTCAGCAAAATGCTGCCTGCACTGGCTGCTGTTGCATCCTGACGGCAGTCATTGACCAAGATCATCCCTTCGGGAACTGTTTCTACAGCGACTCGCTGTGGGTGTTTAGGGTCTTTGAAGGCTGCAACTGTATCGATGTCTTCGCGGGCCGGAATGTAACGCAGGGTGAATGCCTGGCCGACCATTTTCACAGCGCCCTGGTTAATTTTGCTTACGCCCTGAATGAAGGTGTTTCGCAGGCCACGCTTGAACAGGATGGTGTGCAGCGACGCAGTGGACGCGCGCATCAAGCCTGCTTTGGCTGAACTGGATAAGGTTTTGCTTGGGGTGTGATCAGTTGCACTCATATCGGTTTCCATTGGAGGCAGTGGGTGTACTGGACAAACTATAAGTGCGAATTTTTAACAAATCAAACAAATATTTACATCTTTTCAGTGGGCTCGATTATGACGCCAACATTTCGCTGTTGAAGTGTTCTAGCCGAAGGAGAGGCCTGATTTATCTGGGTTTTCGCGTACAGCCGCTGTGTGTGTTTGATCGTGAATTCGGGGTGCAAGGTGCTGTCTGCATGCATCAGCAGAAGATTTGAGTTTATTTGTAATTATTATTGCTTATTAGCGCTCTCGCTTTAGCATTTAGCTCTGTCTCTTTGCTGTGCATTGGCTGTATGTTCCAGCGTTTGCAGTAGCTGGCGGGTTGGTAAACCTTCCATGTCGCCGGACACCTGAACGGCCTGAGCGCCAATCAAGTTGCCGCGCAGTAGGGCTCTCGCAGGCGACAATCCATCTAGCAGCGCGCTTATCACGCCCACGGCAAAGCCATCTCCAGCGCCGACAGTGTCGACCACGGTGTCGACTTCGATGCCTGCCATGACCGTGTCTGTCAGTGCGCCTTCAAGTACGCCGCGGTAAAAACTGCCTTCACTCCCCAGCTTGATGATCACGGCTTTGCAGCCGCGGTCCAGGTAGAAGTTGGCAATGTCTTCTGGTTTTTCGTAGCCGCTTAATAATTGGCCCTCTGCCAAGCCGGGCAGCACCCAATCCGCGTTGCTGGCGATTGCGTTTAGCGTGGTGCGCATATGCGCCTCATCGCGCCACAGGCTTGGGCGTAAATTAGGGTCGAAGGATATGCTCGCACCTGCCCGTCGTGCGTTTTCCTGCATGTGTTGAGTGAGGGCCAAGCATGAGTCGGAAAGCGCAGGGGGGATGCCCGTAACGTGCAGGTGGCGAAGTGACGTAAAGTCCAGATCCCGGGCATCGTCAGGGGAGAGCGCGCTGGCAGCGCTGCCTTTGCGGAAGTATTCAACGCTGGGGTCTGCCGCTCCCTCGGCTCGGGACTTGAACATTATCCCGGTCGCCAGGTTTGGGTCCGTGCGCATGTGTTGGCAATCCAAGCCTTCGTCCTCAAGGGTCTTGCGGATATAGCGGCCCAAGCTGTCGCTGCCCACCCGGCTCAGCCAGCCCACGTGAAAGCCAAGTCTTGCCAGGCCGATGGCCACGTTGGTGTCGGCGCCTGCAATTCGGCGTTCGAAATGCTCGACTTCTGCAAGATCGCCCGTCGACTGTGCAATCAACAAGGCCATGGCCTCGCCAAAGGTGATGATTTCGGGGGCGTTAGGTTTTTTTCTGGTTATCGAGAGCGCGGAGTCGTGCATGCTCAATTTCGTCCTTCAACAGGTTCTTGTTTTTCTATTGGGTTATTGAGCTTTTGCACAGCGAAGGCTCGTTAGCTCAGCCCTGTGAGTCAGAGCACGAAAGTATTCAATCTGCTCAGTCATGCAATCACTCAGTGGGTTTGTACACCTGAGTTGATCATTGTGCTGGGCTGAGGCATTGAGTGGTTGCTCAATCGTTAGCGTTGAAACATGGCTTAGCTCAGGCAAGAGCTGGTGCAGCTGGCAGCACGCCACACTGGCTGTTTCGCTGCTCAGGGCTGTGCAGGTGTGCTCCAGATTTAGACAGGCTAACTGGCGGACATATCTGGCCAGTCGCTTCGCGGCAAGCAGTGGGTCTACACCACACCAGTGCCAGTTGGCCATGTTAAAGGCCATGCCGAGGGTAAAACCCATAGAGGCGGCGTCATTCAGGCAGTTTTGCAGCGGGTTGAGGCTGCCGCCACCCAGCGTTTGATCGTTCTCTAGCCATACCAGAGGCTGAGCAGGGCGGTTGAACTGTTTGATCAGTTGGGGCCAGCCTGCGGCCAGTTTTCCCGGGTAGTGCCCGAGTGAAAGTTTGATTGCCTGTGCGCCCAGTGCAGCGGCTTCAGCCAGGCGTGTGTTAAGGCTTGCTGAGATAAAGCCAGCATTCCACAGGGTGTCGTCCGCGTGATAGATAACCTGCAGCCCTGTGATCCTGCACGCCCGGCCCAGCCCCTTAAACTCCCTGAATGTCTGCGGTAATGACTTTCGGCTTATTTCAACAGTTTCTACGCCGGCCGCTTTCAATTGTTGCAGCAACGCGAGTTGAATCTGCTGCGAGCGGGGCAGGGTGCCTAAGGCTGAAGTGCAGAAGGCGATGGATGTGCCTTGGTATGCACTATGCGGCTCAAGGCTGAGCCCGTTGCTGCTTGCTGCGAAGGCATCCAATGTGGGCTGTGCATGTGACATACGACGTCCAGCGATTGTCATGACCGCGCCCCTGCTTGATTCTGCGGATGGGGAGTCTATGAGGGCTCGGGTTTCTCAGGTGTCTGAATCCTTAACGCAGCCGTTCACATGCAGCGACAGTGCACGTGAACGGCTGCGCCAAGACCTGTGCTTACTGCTGTCGCGCGCCATCGAGCAAGCGAGAGATGGACAGTGGGTTGTCGTCTCTGAGGGCTTCTGGCAGGAGTGCTTGCGGCAAGTCCTGATAGCAAACAGGACGCAGGAATCGATAGATAGCCGCGCTGCCCACAGATGTACTCCGGCTGTCGGAGGTGGCGGGCCAAGGGCCGCCGTGAACCATCGCCTGACACACCTCAACCCCGGTAGGCCAGGCGTTAGCGAGAATTCTTCCGGCCTTTCGCTCAAGCGTTGGCAGCAATGCGCGCACCGCGCTGTGGTCGGCTTCGTCCATATGCAGATTGGCCGTCAGCTGGCCTTCAAGGTGCTCGAGTACGGTCTGTAATTGGGCCATGTCGGCGCATTCGATGATCAGCGAGCACGAACCGAATACCTCAGCTTGCAGGCATTCATGGCTGATGAAGTCGGCAGCGCTCGCTCGAAACAGCGTGGTATGGCATGGGCTTGCAGAGTGTGTCGGCAGCTTGCTTGAGGCGATCTCGCTGACCTTGCCGCTTTCTTGCAGTTGCTTAAGTCCGTTGCTGTAGGCCTGGCAGATGCCCGGGGTCAGCATGGTTTGCGGTGCGCTGTCTTTCACTACGCTGGCTGCCGATGCGATAAACCTTTCGAGAGGCTCACTCTTTACGGCAAGCACCAGGCCCGGGTTGGTGCAGAACTGGCCTGCGCCCATATTCAGCGAGGCTACAAACGCTTGCCCCAGTGCTTCTGCACGACCTTCCAATGCCGATGGCATGAGTACCACGGGATTGATACTGCTCATCTCGGCATAAACCGGGATGGGTTGTGGGCGGTTATTGGCCGTTTGCATCAGCGCGGTCCCGCCACTGCGTGAGCCGGTAAAGCCCACGGCTTGAATGCGCGGATCAGTGATCAATGCTTGGCCAAGGTCGTTTCCGGCACCAAACAGCAGTGAGAACACGCCCTCCGGCAGTTCGCACAGGGCAACTGCACGTTGCACAGCGCGGCCAACCAGCTCCGAGGTTCCGGGGTGAGCGGAGTGGGCTTTGACAATGACCGGGCAGCCAGCAGCCAGTGCTGATGCGGTATCTCCACCGGCCACCGAGAAGGCTAATGGAAAGTTGCTGGCGCCGAAAACAGCGACTGGGCCGAGTGCAATTTGGCGCTGGCGCAAGTCTGCCCGTGGCAGAGGGCTGCGTTCCGGTTTTGCCGGGTCAATTCGTATATCAAGCCATTCGCCTGCGCGGACAACACTGGCAAACAAGCGCAGTTGGCCACACGTGCGACCCCGCTCACCTTCCAGTCGGGCGCGTGGCAGGCCTGTCTCTAGCATGGCGCGTTCGATCAGTGAGTCGCCAATGGCTTCGATCTGTTGCGCAATGGTTTCAAGGAAATCAGCGCGTGCACTCAGCGTTGTCTCGCGATATGCATCAAACGCTGACCAGGCCAACTGACAGGCTTGGTCTACTTCGTGAGCGGCGCCACTGGCGTAGCCGGGTTCCAGGCGTTGACCAGTGGCAGGGTTCACTGCGTGAATCGGTTTACCAGACGCAGCAATGGACTGCTGGCCGATGAGCTGATGCCCTTGGAGATGCATATGAATGTCCTGATAATGAAGTGAGGCGCCCCGGCGAGTGTCCGGGGCGTGACAGCGCTTATTGGCTCTGTGAGCTTCGAGCGATTACGGACACATCTGCCCGCCGTTAACGTCAATCACTTGCCCCGTGATGTAGCCGCTGGCCTGATGTGAAGCCAGGAACAGATACGTGGGGGCACATTCTTCTGAGGTGCCAAAGCGCGCCATTGGAATCGAATTGCGGATCTTTTCCTTAAGCTCAGGGCTTTTATCGTCATGGAACGCGGTGTCGATCGTGCCCGGGGCGACAACGTTGAAACGGATATTGCTGCTAGTGAATTCTTTCACCCAGTTGCGGTGCAGGTTATGGATCACAGCTTTCGAGCCGCCGTAAAGGCAAGCGCCCAGACCACCTCCTTCGCGGCCGGCAATGGAGCCGGTGCTGATAACCGCTGCGGTTGTGCCACTCGAGGCAGCAGAGGCTTTAAGGTGAGGGATCGCGTATTTAGTCGTCATGACTACCGAGCGGATGTTCAGATCAAAGACCAGGTCATAAGCTGCATCATCCAGACTTTCCAGACCGGCGCGAATCCCGAGGCCGCCAGCGTTATTAACCAGCACGTCCAGAGCGCCAAATTTTTCAACAAACGCACTTACCAGTGCGGCGCATTCGTCGCTGCGGCTCAGGTCGTGCTGGAAGTAGGCAAAAGTTGCGCCCAGGTGTTCAAATTGGGAAATCGCTTGTTCTGCATCCGCGTCCATCTGGTGGCTGTTAATGCCGACGATAGCGCCTTGTTTGGCAAATTCTAATGCTGCCGCCAGGCCAATACCTTTGGTGGAGCCAGTGACCAGGACTTTCTTATTTTTCAGATCGTTAAACATGCCGGTTTCCTGAGTGTTTGAAAGTGCATAACGCAAAGATTGAGCGCTGCAAATGTGTCTCGATTGCAGGGCAGGTCGGTCACAAGATAGCGCAGAGAAAGAGTCTAATCAAACAAATAATTACAACTGGTTGGTGTGTATTCTCATCTGTGATGAGGGGGTATCGGCCATTTTTCGACAGCCTGAAAACTGCAGGCAGACATAGTTATTCTATTTAAACAGCCTAAAAATCAACTATTTGTGTGATTTTTTGTCTCTCTGTAGAGGTGGTGAATTGGCTTCCAATAGACATCTATCAGTAGTGCACGGTAGGCCTGTGTTCGGATTGCGGCTCAAAAAACTAGAGTTGTAAATACTTGCAAAGTTTTTCGTCTGAGTTGAAACTGCTCGCAGCGAATCGGGCTATCAGGACGTGCATCTGCCATTTGCCTATGTCAGGTGACCCCTCATGCAGTGACAGCGCGCTTAAGTGCGCTGTTCAGTGTGGCTCGCTAGCTGTATGTACGACCTGAAGACACGCGAAACCATCTAAAAATAATGAGGTTTGTAATGCGTAAGCTATCCACAGTTCTATGCGCCACTGTTATGACTCTTTCTGCCAGCGCTGCTTTCGGTGCTGCTAACTATCCATCCAAGCCGATCACCTTGATTGTGCCGTGGTCTGCTGGTGGCGGCTCTGACGCTGTCGGTCGTCAGTTGGCAATGGGCCTTCAAGAGGAACTTGGCCAGCCGGTGAATGTTGTGAACAAGACCGGTGGCGCGGGCGTTGTCGGCCACATGGCGATGAAAATGGCTAAGCCAGATGGCTACACCCTGGGATTGGGTACTGCCGAAATCGCCACCTATAAGCACATCGGCACGGCCAACATCTCATACACCGATTTCACCCCGATTGCTCTGCTTAACGTGGATTACGCCGCGTTCACCGTGAATGCGGATTCTCCCTGGAAAACCCTTGGCGATGCATTGGCCGACCTTAAAGCTAAGCCCAATACCTACGTGGTTTCGGGTTCAGCGCCGGGCGCAGCCTATCACTTGTCGTTTGCCGGCTTCATCGATCAGCAGGGCATTGACCCGCAAAGCATCAATCTGGTGCCAAGTGAAGGGGCAGCCCCAGGCCTGCAAGAGCTGGCTGCAAATGGTGTGAATATTGTTTTCTCATCGCTCCCTGAAACCGAGTCTATGCGTCAGTCAGGTCGCGTGCGCACACTCGCTGTTCTGTCCAATGACCGTTTGAGTGCTTTTCCAGACATCCCGGCGGCTAAAGAAGTTACTGGTAAAGACTGGACTCAAGGCTCATGGCGCGGTTTTGTCGGGCCTGCCAACTTGCCAGAAGATGTCAGCAAGCGCTTGTCTGTAGCGGCAGAGAAAGTCTTCAACTCCGAGTCATTTCAAACCTTCATGAACAGTCGTGGGTTCGGCCCTGTCTGGGCAGATGCCGCAGGGTTTGAGGCGTACATGAAAGAGCAGGATGAAAAGAACGCCGTAACGATCAAAAAGCTTGGGCTGGCTAACTAAGCCTGCGTGACCCAGAGGACAGCAGTATGCGTACCAATGACAAGGTCACAGGGGCAGTGACGCTAATTTTTGGGATATTGGTGATTGCCAATTCCCGGGGGCTGGCCAATCTGCCGCACCAGGCGTATGGCGCCGGCACATTTCCGGCTGTGATCGGAGGGCTTTTGATGGCTTTCGGCGGGTTGTTGGTGCTGCGCGGTTTGCGCAGCAATACCCGCTGGATGGTCTGGGCCAATGCAGTGCCGATTAAACAGTTCTACCTGACCCTGCTAGGCATCGTCGCAGTGATCGTAGCTTATATAGTGCTAACGCCAATTCTGGGCTTTCCAGTGGTCGCGTCGGCACTGTTGAGTGTGCTGCTGTATTGCTTTTATCGGCCGAGTTGGTTGATAGCCGTTTCGATTGCAGTCATTTCTACTGCTGTCATCTGGGGTGTTTTCGGTCGCCTTTTACAGGTACCGCTCGAGCTGGGTATCTTGGAAAAGGTGATCTACTGATGGACAGTTTTATCGCTGCAACATCCCTCGTTTTTACCTGGGATGTCATGTTTATCATCCTTGCCGCCTCCGTGTTTGGGCTGTTTATGGGCGCTATTCCGGGGCTTACGGCAACCATGGCAACGGCACTGTTGGTGCCCGTCACATTCTTCATGGAACCATTGCCGGCAATTGCAGCCATTGTGTCTGCTACTGCGATGGCAATTGTGGCCGGGGATATACCGGGGGCATTGTTGCGAATTCCCGGTACGCCTGCCTCAGCGGTTTATACCGATGAGGCGTACCTGATGGGTAAGCAGGGCAAGGTTGGCGTCGCGTTGGGTCTGAATGTGGTCTGCTCAATGTTCGGTGGGTTGATTGGTGTTTTGTGCCTGGCGTCCTTTGCTCCGCTGATTGCCAATTTCGCCATTCAGTTCACCAGCGATGAATACTTCTGGCTGGCGCTGTTGGGGTTGTCGTGCGCGATATTGGTTTCGGGTGGTGACCCTTTAAAAGGGGCTATTTCGATGCTGGTGGGCTTGGCCATTTCGATGGTTGGCATGGACAGCGTGTCAGGGCAGGTTCGCTTCACATTAGGCAGCTACGATCTGTTGGCGGGTATATCGATTCTGCCAGTCTTGATCGGCTTGTTTGCGATCTCGGAACTGATCCGGCGCATGCCTGAAAGCAAGACCCCCGCACCGCCCATGCAAACTGACGTTAAAAGCCCGTTCGCAGGTGTTGGTTCATTGCTCTGGAAGTACAAGTTCGGCGTTGCCAGAGGCGGGGTGCTGGGCACGTTGATCGGTGCGTTACCGGGCGCCGGTGCCGACATCGCTTCGTGGATCAGTTATGCCATTGCCCGCAAGTTCTCTCGCACACCGGAAAAGTTCGGCACTGGCCATCCTGAAGGGCTGATATCCGCAAGCTCTGCCAATAATGCATCGTTGTCGGGTGCCTATATTCCGGCATTGGTTTTTGGCATTCCTGGGGACACTGTCACGGCGATTATCATTGGCGTGTTGATGACCAAGGGCATCACGCCAGGCCCAGACGTATTTGTTAATGAAGGCCCGTTGGTCAACGCTATATTCATGGTGTTTGTCGTGGCGAACCTGTTGCTTTTACCGCTTGGTTTCATGGCGATTAAAGGGGCGCGTCATATCCTGTCGATTCCATCGGGGGTTTTATTCCCTCTCATTCTGGTTTTCTGCATGGTTGGCTCGTTTGCCGCTAACAACTCGATGTTTGATATCTGGATCATGCTGGCTTTCGGGCTTCTTGGCTTCGTGATGGCCGAGAACGACTTCCCGATTGGGCCTTTGATTCTGGCGGTCATTTTGGGGCCGATAATTGAAAGTAACTTCATGCGCTCTATTATCAAGTCGAATGGCGATCTGAGCTCGTTTGTCGATCGACCAATCGCGACCGTGCTCGCAGTGGCTGCGGTGCTGATCTGGGGGATGATTGTGGTCAATGGCATTGCCGCAGGGCGGCGTAAAACCAACCTCTCATTCAGTTAATCAACCCGGCGAATTAATTCCCGTCACTGTTGTGGCGGGGATTTTTTTGCGTTGTGAGTCGCGAGTTGAGTAAGATCGTTGCGACGCCATGCGTTGGGGAAGCCCGCCCCGGGTAGCTGCCAATCTCAGTTGATTACTATTTAGAGTCTCGAGTGTCTGGGGCTACATGTGATTGGCCGTGCGTGAGTGTTTTATCTGCTGTGGTTTAGGACAAGTATTCAATGAAAGCTCAAGCTGAAAAGCACTCTTTATCATCGGTCGTTTATGAGAAGATTTTGTCTTCGATTATCAGCGGTGACTTCTCGGTGAATCAGAAGTTACCGACTGAGGCAGACCTGTGTGAGCGCTACAGCGTTTCGCGCCCGGTGCTCAGGGATGCGTTGGCTCGCCTGCGTGAAGATAATCTGGTGGTGTCTCGCCGGGGATCGGGCAGCTATGTGATTAATCGTCCGGACAGCGCAGTGCTTGAGTTCGCCCAGATCTCCAGCATTGCCGATATCCAGCGCTGCTTTGAATTTCGCACCAATATTGAGTCCAGTGCCGCCGGCCTCGCTGCTATCCGGCGTACCTCTGAGCAGTTGGATACGATCTGGGCACGGTATGAGGCGATTCATCAGGCCAATATCAAGCATGACCGCGCGACCAACGAGGACTTTGAGTTCCACCTGGCAATCACCGAGGCCTCCAGCAACCATTATTATGCGACCGTTCTCAAGTCGTTGAACAAAAGCATCAAAGAGGGCATGAACCTTACCCGGGGCCTGTCGTTACTGGCGTCGGAGGAGCGGCTCAAAATTGTTCAGGATGAACATTTGGCGGTGGTCACAGCGATTGTTGAGAAAGATCAGCACAAAGCTGCTGAGAGCATGCGCATTCATCTGGAGAACGCCCGCCGCCGTATGTTCGAAGGAACATCGAACTAACTGAGCGTGTTGCTCTGCCTCTGACTGGGTGCTCAGCCCAGTTTCTGTATCTCGGCCCAGCCATGACAACCATGGTCCGGCCCATACCTATCTACTCCCTCGATTTTTCTGTCCCTGGCAGGGCAGGGCTCAACGCTGCCTGACGGCTTCTGTTGCAGTACTTGAGTCTTCTTCCCGGCGGGAATTATTAGCCAAAAGTCGCGCTGAAAATATCCAAAATCAAGATTGATAATTTGTAATTATATATTAGTATTTGTTTGCGATTTAGTAAAACGTTTTACCAAAAATAACTTAATAATAAAAAAGGATCACCCATGAATCTGACTCGCCGTCGTTTCGTGCAGACCGCCGCTATTGGGGCTGCAGCGCTTACTCTCCCTAAATTCAGTTATGCCGCTACCCCAGTCATTCGCCTGTCATCGACGTTGTCAGCAGATGACAACTCTGCGCATTATTTGTTTTATACCCTGTTCCGCGACAACCTTAAAAAACTGCTCGGCGACCAGGTTCGCATCGACTTCTTCCCCAATGGTCAGTTGGGTAAAGAGGCTGATGTGGTGCAGCAAGTGCGCCTGGGTTCTATCGATATGATGGTTTCAGGCAGCTCAATTTGGGCGACTGCGCTTCCAGAATTGACCCTGCTCGACCTGGGTTTTCTGTTCGACAGCTACGATCACGTCAGCAAGTCGATCGACAATGGCGTCGGTGATATCTACAACAAGATGCTGGAAGCACGGTCGGGTTGTTCGATTGTCGGCTGGGGATCGCACTTCACTGCACGCAGTGTGTACACCAAGCCTGAAGTCAAAGACATGGCCTCGATGAAGAATGTGAAGCTTCGTGTGCTGCCGACGCCTGCGTTTATCGAAACATTCAAAGTAATGGGCGCGATCCCTACACCTATTCCGTTCAACGAGATCTACACCGCCGTGCAAACAGGTGTGGTTGAAGGCTTCGAGTTGGACGCCGGCACGATCCTGGCCAATAAGCTCAACGAGACAGTGAGCAACAGTTGGCAAACCGATCACCTGTTCAGCCCGTGCATCGCGGTGATGGGCAAGCGCACGTTGGCGAAGATTCCCAAAGACTTGCAGCCGCTGTTTCTTCAGGCCGCACGGGACGCCAGCGTACAGCAGCGGGCAATTGCGGCGACCAAGGGCACTGATGCCATTAATGCGCTGAAAACAGCGGGCATTAAATTCTTCCCGATGGCGCTGTCCGAACGTGAAACCGTGCGTGCCGCCATGCGCGAAAAACTGTGGCTGCCATTTGCCAGTGAAAACCCTGCAATCGCTCCGGCTCTCAGCGCAATCGAAGCCGCCCGCGCTTGACTGTCAAGGCCGGGCGCGCCCGGCCTTTGATTGCGCACCATTACAACTATAAGAGAATCCTACCCATGAGCTCATCACCCAGTGCCGTTCCCATGGCGCCCCCTGGTTTCTGCGAAGAGCAGATTGCTGCCCCTGCACCTGTTGTCAGCCCTGCCTGGGGCTTCACCACTGAAGCCGGCGCGGGGCGATTGCTCGCAGGCCTATGTACTTGGATTGAGCGCTTGTGTGCATTGGTCCTGGCAATTGATGTTGGCGTGGTTTTCATCTCCGTGGTGTTGCGCTATTTCGTGCACCATCCTGTGGAGTGGGCTGAGGAAGTCGCGCGGGGCTTGATGGTGTTGTTGGTGTTTCTCGGCGGTGCAACGGTGCTCGCTCACAAACAACATATTCATGTCGATTTCTTCCGCACGTTGCTGCCCAAGTCGTGGCAGCAAGTCTCTATGCAGGTAGGGGGTTGGATCGTCGCTGGGACTTCTATCGGGCTGGCCATTTCTTCATGGCAGTTATTGCAGGACGCTGCCAATGTCACGACGCCGATGGGATTGCCGCAGTCGATGAATGTGCTGCCCGTGTTTGCCGGTTCGCTGTTGATGAGTGTTGTTGGCATCGCCAATGCGGTTAACGGCAGCACGCGTGTGACCTGGCTGACGTTGTTGGGTTGTGTGCTGGTCAGCATGGCGGTGTGGGGCTGGAATAGCTATTTTGAAGCCTATGCATTGCAGCCTTGGCACTTGATGCTCGCCGGGTTTGTGATTGGCTTGCTGAGCGGCGTGCCCATCGCGTTTGTCCTGGCCTTTTGCGCACTGGTGTACTTTCTTGTCGACCCGTCCTTGCCGCTGATTATCTATTCGCAGCAAGTGATGGCGGGTATGGACCACTTTGTACTGCTGGCGATTCCATTCTTTGTGCTGGCCGGCCTGATCATGGAAGTAAACGGCATGTCGACGCGGCTAATCGAGATGCTGGTGCGTATTTTCGGGCGTGTACGGGGCTCGATGAATTTGATCGCGATTCTTGCCACTGCATTCTTTTCTGGCGTCTCTGGCTCGAAGTTGGCAGACATCGCGGCGGTGGGTGGGATCGTCGTCCCTGCCGTGCGCCGTACCCGCCAAGACCCGAATGAAACCGCTGCGGTACTGGCGGCGTCCGGGGTAATGGCGGAAACAATCCCGCCTTGTATCAATATGATCATCATGGGTTTCGTTGCCAATATTTCTATTGGCGGCCTGTTTTTAGCGGGTATCGTGCCGGCGATTTTCATGGCGCTGGGATTGGCAACCTTGGCCGTGATTGTCGGTAAGAAAGTCGACCCCAATGTTGCGTTTCCCAACCGCCGTCCGATGCTGCGTCTGATTGGCGGTGCGCTTGTCGCGTTGATCATGGTTGCCATGATCGGTAAGGGCGTAACGTCAGGCGTGGCAACATCCACCGAGGTCTCAGCCTTTGCTGTTGTGTATGCATTGATAGTTGGGGGGATCGCCTTTCGAGAGTTGACCTGGTCGGCCATGGGCAAGCTGTTCATGCGTGCGGCGGCAATGGCTGCGGGGATTTTGTTCATTATCGCCGCCGCATCCAGTGTGGCGTTCTCGCTGACTATTCTGCAGATTCCGGCCATGATTTCTGATGCCATGCTGAGCCTGGCGCATGATCACGGTGCGCTGGCATTCATGCTGGTGTCGGTACTCATCATGGTGGTGTTTGGCGCTGTGTTGGAAGGCGCTCCTGCACTGATTATCTTTGGCCCGTTGTTGGCGCCCATCGCGGTGCAAGTGGGCATCAATCCTTTACATTTCGGCACGGTTGCGGTGATTGCGATGGGCCTCGGTTTGTTCTCTCCGCCTTTCGGTTTGGGGCTTTTCGCAACCTGCGCCATTACGGGGACACGGGTCGAGGATGTATCGCGGCGCTTGCTGAAATACCTGCTATTGCTGTTGCTAATGCTGGTGATGATTGTATGCGTGCCAACCATTTCTTTGTGGTTGCCACGCCTGTTTGATATGGCGGGATGAGCATGGCGACTATTCATGATGTCGCGGCGCTGGCTGGAGTATCGGTCAGCTCTGTGTCGAATGTTATGAACAAGCGGACCTCAAAGCTCAGCGCAAAAACCTTTGCGCGGGTGGAGCAGGCGATCAACCAGCTGGGTTACCGGCCCAACCGCATCGCTCGCCAGCTTAAAACCGGGCATACACCGATGCTGGGTTTACTGGTGCCCTCTACGGCCAACCCCATGTACGGTCAAATAGCGCTGGAAATTGAAAAGTCGGCGCAAAAGCTATTCGGTTATCGCTTGCTGCTGGGGAACACCCACCGTAACCCGAGCGAAGAAGCGGGGATGTTTCAGGACCTGCTCGCCTTTGGCATACGTTCGGTAATCGTGGTCTCTTCCATGGCCGATGAGGCGCATATGGAGGAGGCTGCATTGAACGGTTTGAGCGTGGTCAGCTTTGACCGCACCACGCCAGCTGAGTCGGGTTCGCTGATCGATCACATTGCCCCCGACAACTTTCGTGCAGGTTATTTGGCGGCTGATCACTTGCTGTCTTATGGCCACAGCCATCTGGTGTTTCTGGTGCCACGCGGCAGAACGGTGAGTCGAGCCGACAAGATCAATGGCTTCTTGCGGCGTATTCAAGACAGCACGGGTTGTGCGACTGCCGAGGTTATCGAAGGCTCTGTTGCGGAGTCGTTCGGTGACTCGGAGCTGGCAGAGCTGGGCGCGGCAATGGCTACACAGATTGCGCAGATGCAGCCCATGCCAACAGCCGTTGTCACCGTCAATGACATGCTGGCAATTGGGCTTTTGTCCGGGCTGCATCGGCTGGGCCTGCGCGTTCCTGAAGACATCTCCGTTGTAGGCATGGATGACTTGTCTATAGCCGCTTTCACCAAGCCAGGATTGACCACCGTCGCAATGCCATTGGCAGCAATGGCTGACGCCATGGTCCAGCGAGCGATCGGCAGGGTCTCTCAACCAGAAATGGTACCCGGCAGTTTCATCTTTCAACCCGCTTTGGTGGAGCGTCACTCCGTGGCCGCGCCTGCCCGTAAATAAAGGTCTTGAGTATCATTATGACAAAGATATTGTTGAGTCACTCCCCGGTAAATCGGGCTAATTTTTACGGAGACCGAGCGCTTAAAGAACTCCAGCAAATGGGTGAGGTCGTACTCAATCCACATGATGAAGTCTTGTCGCTGGAGCAACTCGCCGAGTTGGCGCAAGGCTGCCAGATCATAGTTTCCAGCCGTGAAGCGCCTGCACCTGCGGCGTTATTCGAGCAGCTCCCTGAGTTGCTTGCGGTCTGCCGTGTTGCGGTCGATATCCGTTCGATTGATGTCGAGGCGGCGAGTCGGCATGGCGTGTTGGTTACCCGCGCAACGCCGGGTTTTGATACCTCTGTCAGTGAGTGGATCATCGGCGTAATGATCGACCTAAGCCGGGGGATTACCCGCGCCGCTGCTGCTTTCTGGCAAGGTCAGTCGCCCGAAGCCCTGATGGGACGTGAGTTGCGCGGATCAGTGTTGGGTATCGTCGGCTATGGCTGTATCGGCCGCAAATTGGCCGCTGTGGCCAAGGCGCTGGGCATGCGCGTGCTGGTCAATGACCCGCACGTTGACGTGGGAGACGTAAACATAAAGCAGGTGTCTTTCGAGCAGCTTCTCAGCGCGTCTGATTACGTTGCATGTCTGGCCCCGGCGTTGGCGCAAACCCACAATCTTTTCAATGCGCGTGCTTTTGCAGCGATGCAGCCACATGCCTTCTTCATCAATGCTGCGCGTGGTGAGTTGGTCGATGAAGAGGCGCTGCTTGGCGCGCTCAATAATGCACAAATCGCAGGCTGCGGATTGGATGTCGGGCTGGCCTCGGTGCAAATGCCAAGCCCGCAATTGGCTGCCCATCCCCGGGTCATCGCAACTCCACATGTCGGCGGTTTAACCCCGCCCGCCAGTGAACACCAAGCCATGGATACCGTGCGGCAAGTGCGCGCAATACTGGCTGGAGTCATGCCCGAAGGCGCTGTAAACCCTGCTTGTGCAAGCCGTGCTGTAGCTGCTTTTGGCCTGCAGGCACTACCGGAGAAGGCGCTGAACAATGACTGAAAAAGCAAACACTCTTCCGGCCAATGCCTGTGACTGTCATGTGCACCTCTATGATCCGGTGCGATTCCCGGTAGCGGCTGTTGTCCCTTCGGCGACCTGGAGCGATTTGCAATCCATGCATCAGGCGCTGGGCATACAGCACACAGTTCTGGTTCAGCCGTTGGCCTATCGGTTTGACAACAGCTGCCTGCTTGATGGATTACAACAAGCAGGCGAGCACGCCAGAGGCATTGCCGTGATTGCAGCTGACAGTTCTGATGAGCTATTGGCAGACCTGCATTTGCATGGTGTCCGCGGGGTGCGATTGATGATGGTTCCAGGCTCAGAAGGCGTGTTGGGCTGGGAGGATTTAGAAACGCTCTCGGCGCGGATTGCTGAGCTTGGCTGGGTCATTAACTTGCAGTTGGATGGTCGTGAGCTGCCAGCGTTTGAGTCACGACTTTCAGCTTTGCCAAGCAGGCTGAGCATTGATCACACCGGAAAATTTCTTGAGCCCGTTGCACTCGACTCAAGTGCATTCAAAAGCTTGCGGCGTTTGATGGATACCGGTAACACCTGGGTCAAGGTTTCAGCCCCTTATGAAACCTCGAAGCAGGGCGGCCCGCTGTACCCTGACGTCAGCATTCTTGCCAGTACATTGGTGGAGCACTACACCGAGCGCTGCTTATGGGCGAGCAACTGGCCCCACCCAGGCCAATCACCCGCGCCTCAAGACCAAAAGTTGCTGGAGTTGCTAAGCTATTGGGCGCCCAGCAAAAGTGTCAGGGAGCAGATATTGGTGAGCAATCCGCTAAAGCTTTATGGGTTCTAGTGAAACAGCCAGGCCAAGCGGTATTTAGGGATAGGGCGAAAGGTTATAACTAGCCCAGAAACAACAAAGCCTCGTCGATGACGAGGCTTTGTTTTGAAAAATCTGGAGCGGGCGAAGGGAATCGAACCCTCGTTATCAGCTTGGGAAGCTGGAGTAATGCCATTATACGACGCCCGCTTTTTGCGGGAGTCTTTGTACCAGAACTCGGCCGCGAAAAGAAGCCCGCACCTCGAGTAAATATGATTTACCGGATGCGGGGTGATCGTTTTGGCATGGGTTATACAGCCATTGCGGCGTGTTGCATGTCCATTTGCGGGTAGTGCAGGCGCTCGACGGGGCGGGTGCTTTGCAGGAATCCGAATATGGCATCACGGGTTTGCTCGCAAGCGCTTTTGTGTTCCATGTCGAGGAAGTGTCCGGCATTTTCGATGGTGGCAAAGCGGCAGTCCGGCAGGTATTCGCCAAACAGGCGTGCGTCATGCGCGGTGGTGTATTCGTCATTCTCGCCATTGATGAACAGCAGCGGGATGTCGATACGGGCCAGGTAAGGCATCTGGCAATTGGATTCCATGCGCATCACTTGTTTGATGTGCGCGTGCATTTGCCGGTATTCGTGTTCATGCAGGCTGCTGACGTGGCGATAGTTATAGCGTTTGAACAGCGATGGCAGGAATTTTCCGATGGTGCTGTTGACCAGCTCGCCAATGTTTTCGCGGTCTGTCGCTTCGAGGAAAGTCAGGCCACGGTTCATGTAGTCGAGCATGGGCTCGTTGAGAACGGGCGAGAAAGAACTGATCACCGCTTGTTCAATACGTGCAGGGCGTTTGGCCAGTGCCAGCAAAGCCGCAACGCTGCCCCACGAGAACGACATCAGGAAGTTGGCCTTAAAGTGCTCAATCAGTTCGAGCAGGATGTTGGCTTCATCATCCTTGCTGATCAGGTGGTCGTAGTCGTTGTGCTGGCGCGAGCGGCCGGCGTAGGGCAGGTCGAACAGCACAACGTTGAATTGTGGTTGCAGGGTTTTTACCGTTTGCGCGAATGAGGCCGTGGTAGCCATAGACCCATTGACCAGGATGATGGTCTTGCGGGCTAGGGGGCTGGCATAAAACTCCGTGTGGACTTTGTAGATCCCATTTACGTCGACGACAGCGATGGCTGGCTTCATGTCGTTTCCTCCTGGCGCAATTTAGGCAAGGTCTACGGCAAGGCCGATAAACCGGGCAAAGTAGGACAGTTAGGAAAGCGCCTGGACATGACAAACGAATGTCAGGCTGATGATTTTATAATTATTTATTTTTCAATCAGTTAGGGTCGAAAAAGAGCAATCCCTCCACGCCTGTAATATGGCTGGAGTGACGTCTTGAACCGGGCAGGAACCACATTTAGCGCAGAGCGCTAGCAACCAAGAGAACGCTTAGATGGTCTTCGTGACTGGTTAGTCACATCGAGACCTTATGATTCGATTTAAGCAGCACGACCGTTATGGCGCAAGCGCTAATTTAGCTGCGATGTTGCCGTTTATCGGTGGATGAGCGTCTAGCCCTGAATCTCCGGTTCGGCAAAGCTTGCAACCTCAGCAGCGGACAATTGGCGATACTGCCCAGGCGCCAGGTTGGGATCGAGTTCGACGCTGCCGATGTGCGTGCGATGCAGGCCGATGACCTTGTTCTGGAAGTGGCCGAACATGCGCTTGACCTGATGATAACGGCCTTCATGCAGGCTCAGTCGGGCGCGACGCGGGGCGAGTATTTCCAGCTTGGCCGGAAGCGTGGTGAGGTCCTCGAACGCGAAGTACAGGCCGCGGGCAAAGGTCTCGATGTATTCGGGCTCAATGTCGTTTTCGGTTTCAACCAGGTAGACCTTAGCCTTGCGGCTGCCCGGGTTGGTGACGTGCCGCGACCATTGTCCATCGTTGGTAATCAGCAGCAGGCCGCTGGTGTTGAGGTCGAGCCGTCCGGCAAGGTGCAACTCATCCTTCGCCGGTTCATCAAGCAGGTCGATCACGGTGCGATGCGCTTCATGATGGGTGGCGCTGACAACGCCAACGGGTTTGTGCAGCATGAAGTAACGTGCAGGTTTGCCTGCTTGCACGAGCACATCATCCAGTTCGACGCGGTTGAATATTCTCACCTCAGAGCGTCCGTCGCGGCAGCAGTTGCCATCAACACGCACGCGACCACCGGCGATCATTTGGCGAACGGTCTGGCGATTCAAGTGCGCTAGATTGCTGAGGATTCGGTCGAGACGCATGGCTAGCGCTTTGGCTCGGACGTAGCCGGTTCAGGCTCGATCGGCAAGGCCATGGCGCAGCGTGGGCAAATGCAGCTGCGGTCGATGCCGGCAGGAATCTGCTCGAGAATGCGCGGGTCGATCCTCCTGGCAAAACACCAGCATGACTCTACCGCGACGGTGGATTCCGCTTGCGCGCATTGGTTGAGCTGGCCGCAGAGCGGGCAGATGTTTTGGGCGTTGGTCATGGCTGCAATGTCTGGCGTTCGGTTGCCGGTATTGCAGCAGTATAAAGCGGTTCGGGATTTGCCTGGGTGACTCTCTGCAGCGAGGGGCCTGAACGAGTCATGCGCTGGCTGAAGCATTGCTACCGGAAATTGGCTTTCCGACGGTGTGCATGTGGGTGGCGGCTGCACAGGGCACCTTTACCCGGCGTGAGAGTCAATATGCTATCGCCAGCCTTCGCTGGTTTGTTGTGCGTCGAGGCGCTTATGTCTTACAAATCCATGCTTATTGCGTTGTTGGGATTGTCTATGAGTGGCTGCGCCATTTACGACCAAGGTTATTACTTCGACGACGCCTATTATTCTGAGCGCTATTACTCGGGCCCCGGTTATCCGGTCTATGTGCAGCCGCGCGGCTATTACTATAACGATTACCGCTACTACAGGTACCCGAACCATCCGCGCCCGCCGCATCACGGTGGTCACTACAACGTTGGCTCACATCACGGCTCGCATCATGATGATGGCCATCACCAAGGCGGCAACCATCAGGGTGGCAATCATCAAGGTGGCAATCATCAGGGGCATCAGCAGGGCGGTCGCGACAAAGGCAAGCGTGAGTATCGGCAGAGCCGTCAACAGCATCAGCCGTCGCGCTCGGCCAGTCAGGGCTCGCGCCAGCGTATGCAGCAACAGTTGATCCAGTCCAATGGCAGCGCCAATCGGGCGCGCAGCAGACGCTGATTGGGCTGGCGGGCTTCGCAGCTTGTCAGAGTTCTACTGGCGATTTAAATTGCTTAAAAACAATAAGGAATCGCCATGCATTTACTGTCTTTCTGTAAAGGCGCACTTGCCATGTTCTGGTTAGTGGCGCTGCTCAACGTGCTGTATCCCTTTGCCGAGCCTTTGGGGCGCTGGTGTAACTGGCTGGCGTTGATTTTGCTGCTGGCGCATCTGGCTGAGGTGGCGCTGTTTCATAAACAGATCATGGCTCGCCCGAAGCCGTGGCTCGGGCGTATTCAGGTTTTGCTGTTTGGCGTGCTGCATATTCAGTCGCAACCCAAACTCAAGCCGCTTTAGTCGAGCGGTTCGACGTCGCTCATCAGCATCAGGCTGCGGGCGACCGCCACGGCGATAAACATAACCCCGACTACAGCTTCCGCGCCCGCAAGCAAACGGGCGGCAGGGGCGAGTGCCTGTATGTCGCCGTAACCCACTGTGGTTAGCGTGACCAGGCTGTAGTAGACGAAATCGTGCAGTTGCAGCGGGCCATGTGCGCTGGCGAAGGCATTGCTAAATATCCCGTTGATGACATGAAAGGCCGCTGCAAATGCGAGGGCCAGCGCCAGATACAGGGCGAGTAAACCGTAGAGCAGTTCGCTGGTAACCGGGCGTTCGTGAATCACCCGGTTGAACAGGGCGTAAACCACCAGCAGGAAAAAGGCGATCAGGCCGAAGCCGTCACTGAGCGGGGCGGGCAGATCGATTAGTTTCTCCAGAAGCACCAGGCCCATATTGGCGATGCCCAGCATGACCGCAATGCTGAGCATCACGCCTTTGTGGCGCAGGGTGTTCATGGAGGCGACGATCAAAAACGCCAGCGCGGTCCATTGCAGCCAGAGAGGCGGGTGCGGCCAGCCAAAGACGATGGTCAACAGTACGCAACTGGCAAACAACAAACGAAAGCGATAGCGCAGCAAGTAAGCGGAGGTCACGGCCAATTCCCTGGGCAAAAACTCCAGTTTGGCAGCCATGACTTGCCGCTGTCGATCCTGCAAAACGTCGCAATCGCTGACGCCCGTTTTTGGTTTTAGAACAGTCGGATTAAAGATCAGCCAGCGGGTGAGGGCCGTCCCAAGCGGGTGCAAGGTGCGCCTCCACGATGTCCGTGGAAATAGCGGATACATCCTTCCAGTGCCAGTTGGGCGACTGGTCCTTGTCGATCAGCCGGGCGCGAACGCCTTCGGCAAACTCCGGGTATTTGCAGCAGTTAAGGCTCATGGCGTACTCCATGCGAAACACGTCGGCAATTGACATCGAACGCGCCCGCTCGATTTGCTGCCAGACCAAATGCGCAGTCAGCGGGCAGCCAGCCGTGAGTGTTTTCGCTGCCTTTGCCAGCAGCGGGTCGCTGTCATCCTGCAGGGCGCTTAATGCCTGCCATGCGGCGGGCAAGTCAGCCTGATCGAGCACGGCGTCTATCCGGGCGCGGCGTGGTAACCATTGGGCTTGCGGTTGTTCACTCTGCGCTTGGTTTTCCAGCGACTTGAGCAAGCTGTTGAGTTGCGCGGGGGCGTGTTCCTGCCAGTTGATCTGCACCAGGCCTTCGAGCAATTCGCTTTGCTGGCTGTCCAGCAGGCAGCGATCCGCAAGGCCCAGATCGAGCGCGTCGCGGGCGTTGATTCCGCTGGCGGTCATACCGAGAAACAACCCCAATTTGCCCGGTAACCGCGACAAGAACCAGCTGCCACCGACATCCGGGTACAGGCCGATATTGATCTCTGGCATGCCGAGGCGGCTCGATGGCGTGACGATACGAATGGCTGCACCTTGCATCAGGCCCATACCGCCGCCCAGCACATGGCCGTGAGCCCAGCAAATAAAAGGTTTCGGGTAAGTATGAATGCGGTGGTCGAGGCGGTATTCGTCAGCGAAAAAGCGCCGCGCCAGGGGCGGAACTTCGCCGGGATGTTCCAGGCAGTTTTTAACCAGTTGCACCACATCGCCGCCGGCGCAGAAGGCTTTTGGTCCGTTCCCGCGCAGCACCACACAGGCAATTTGCGGATCATCCGCCCAAGCCTTGAGTTGCGCATCCAGCGCCTCGATCATCGGCAGGCTCAGCGCGTTGAGGCTCTTCTCGGCGTCCAGGCTGGCGATGCCAATTTGAAAACCATGCAGGCTCGGGCGTTGTTCGAAGGTTACGTTCATAAGTCTCTCGTTCAACGGAGAACCGTTGCGCAGCGCCCATAGCATTCGGGCTGCTGCGCGTTGGCTGATCCGGTCTTGATTAAATTGTCGGTGATCCGTGCGGGCGTTGACGGCTTAGCGATTACGCCATTTGGGCTCGCGTTTCTCCAGGAATGCATTAACCCCTTCGCGGGTGTCGTCGGCATCGAACAGGCTGACAAAACGCTCGCGCTCAGCCGGCAACCAGCTATTGGGTGCACGATCGCGCGCGCCCTGAATCAGCGGTTTAATGGTGCGCACAGCCACCGGACTTTGCCGGGCCACTTTGGCCGCCAGCAGCAACGCATGGCCGCGAGCCTCGCCCGTGTCGACTACTTGCTCGACCAATCCGATGCGTAACGCGGTATCGGCATCCAGACGCTCGCCGCAAAGAATCATGCGCTTTGCCCAGCCTTCTCCGACCAGCCAGGACAACGCCTGGGTACCGCCAGCACAAGGCAGCAGGCCCACTGCGGCTTCAGGGAGTGCCATTACTGCCTGCCGCTCGGCAATGCGAATATCGCAGGCCAGTGCACATTCAAGCCCGCCGCCCATGGCGAAACCGTTGATGGCTGCAATCGAAACTCCGCGGAAGTCGCGCAGGGCCTCGAAGGCGTCGCCAAAACGGCTGGCCATCTCGCGGGCTCTGGCGCGGTCGCCGTCGGCAAACAAGTTGAGGTCGGCTCCGGCCGAGAAGAACTTGCCACCTTGCCCGGTGATCACCAGCGCATACACATCATCGTCGCGATTGAGGTGTTCGATGATTTGTTTCAGACCGATCAGCGAATCATGATCCCAGGTGTTGGCAGGCGGATGATTGATGGTGATCAGGGCCGTGTGGCCGTGCTTCTCTACAGTGAGTTTGTGGGTCAGGTCGAAAACCCCAGGGTTGTAAGGTTCTACTGCAGTCGTCATATGCATCCTCACTTTTGCGTGTTAGCCGCGCCAGCCATTGACGGCTTGGCGCAGCCTTCCTTGATCCGACGGGGAGCTGGGCCGGTCATCCGGCAGCCAAATCAACCCGGTCGCGGCAGCGCCGAACGCTGGCGTTTCAACCTATAAGATAACCCCAGAGTCGTTGCAGTTGCAGTCCGGTATGGCAATTGGCTGCAAGCAAGTGGCGCAGGCCCCTAGATACGGGCGATGGTGGCCAGACCGGTGGCGACTATTTTCTCCTGGCCGTTGTGCAGCGCGAACACATCGGCACGAGTGACCACCTGACGTTGGCCGGCCTTGATGACATCACTGCGGCAGATGAGTGTTTCACCGATGGCCGGCGCGAGGAAGTTGACCTTGTATTCGCTGGTGACGACATCGCCGACCACCGACGCCGCTGCCCATGCGCAGGCGCTGTCGATCATGAAACCGACAACCGCGCCGTGGGCAAAGCCGTGGTGCTGAGTCAGGTCCGGACGGATGGCCACTTGCATCTCGATCTGGCCGGGGGCGAAGTGAGTCAGGTTGAAGCCGATCAGTTGCGCGAACGGTGAAATCTGCAGGGCTTGCTCAAGTTGTTCGCGGGTCAGCGAGGTTGGCGAGTTCATGGCGATGACTCCGGGTGGTGTCATTCGAGTGTTCGCCCAGCGTGGTTGTCCGGCAACTACTATGGCGCCAGTTGATAGTCGCTCATCAGTTGCTGCCTTGACTTGCAGCGGCCGCTTCACTAGCGTGCCTGCTCTGTTTAGCGCCCCGAGATACCTGCATGACTGATAACGACCGCATTTCCCTTGAAGCTGGCTGGAAGGCCGCGCTGCGTGAAGAATTCGCCAAGCCTTATATGCAGCAATTGAGCGAGTTTTTGCGGGCAGAGAAGGCGGCAGGCAAAGAGATTTATCCGCCACGCGAGCTGATCTTCAGTGCGCTGAACAGCACACCGCTGGCGTCGGTCAAAGTGGTGATCATCGGTCAGGACCCGTATCACGGGCCGGGTCAGGCACACGGCATGTGCTTCTCGGTGCAGCCGGGTGTTGCCGTGCCGCCGTCCTTGTTGAATATCTACAAGGAGCTCAAGCGTGACCTCAATATCGACCTTGCCACGCATGGCTACTTGCAGCATTGGGCCGAGCAAGGCGTGTTGCTGCTAAACACCTCGCTGACTGTAGAGCGCGGTATTGCCGGCTCGCATGCGAAAAAGGGCTGGCAGCACTTCACCGATAAAATCATCAGTGTGGTCAGCGAACAACCGACCCCGGTGGTGTTTCTACTCTGGGGCGCGCATGCACAAAGCAAGGAAAGCCTGATTGATCCCACCCGCCACCTGGTCCTGAAGTCCGTTCACCCATCGCCGCTCTCGGCGTACCGCGGCTTTATTGGTAACGGCCATTTCAGCCGCACCAATAAAGAACTGATCAGCCTGGGGCGCGAGCCAATCGACTGGAAATTACCCAGCGCGGTCTAGCTGACGACTCTGGCGCATACAAGCTGCGCCAACTCGTGCCGTAAATCGCGCAGGCGCTCGGTAAAACGCTGCTTCTGTTGTGCGTCGGCACTGAGCAGCACATCGCTGATCAACTCGGCGAATGCCTGTTGCGCCTCAGGATACGCCTTGCGGTATTCAGCATCGTAGAAGTCTTCGGGGGCTTGCAGCAGGTGCGTTATGCGCGGGGTAAACTCTGCGGTATGACGCATCGCCAGGCTCTGCTCCATTTGCGCCTGCCAGAGCAAGCGGTTATTCATCCACAAGCTGTTTTGCTCGCCCAGCGCTGCGGACCAGCGATTAACGCGCTGTAGCTGGGTTTCATTGACCGAGCCGAGCCACGTTTCCAGCCGGTCTGCCATGCGCTCGGCACGCTCTTCTATCTGCACGGCCAGGCTTGGATCGACGAACTTCTTCCGGTAATCGTTATTTTTCTCCGTCAGTTCTTCGGAGAGATGCGCTACTTGCTCGTCGGTCAGCGTTTTTAGCAGGTCGACAGAGGTTGGCGTGATCTGCTTGCCGATCCGCTTAATCGCATCACCAACCATGACAAATTGCGCGGTGAGCTTGCGCGGGCTCGGGTTGGGTTCATTGACCAAACTCTGCGTGTGCTGCAGCCAGTCGAGATAGCGCGGTATCTCAGTGCTGCAGTGCCAGTTGAGATTGTCCTCAATGCGTGGCTCCAGCCATTGCTGCTGGTGCGCGTTGAGATCAAGCAGGCCATTGAGGCGCCAGCTGATCAGCCAGTCCAGTTTGCCGTAGGTAAAACCCACAGCGCTGCATCCGCCCAGCACAATACAGAAGGCGGTGAGTATGAGCATGCTCTTGAGGTTTAACAGGCGTAGCGGCTTCATCCATTTTGCCTCGACGTGTTTGAGTACAAAGCATAAGACAGATAAAGCAGGCAGTGGGCTAGCTGGAAATATTGATTAACCATATTTCTGCCCAACCGCCTTTCAGACCGGCTCGCAAGCGCTCCAGCCCGCTTCGTTGCACACAATAAGTAACGGCCTACATTCAGCAAGGCATTAGTTCAGTAGATTTCACGGCTCATCCGCGCCTCTGCATTTAGCGCGCGGGACCACCTCGTGGATGAAGGAACATCGGATGTTCAACTCGACCAAACAGTCCAGTTTTAGCCTGACAATACCGACGCTGTCGCATGACCTGCAGGTTCTCGCATTCACGGGGGACGAGGCGATCAGTACGCCTTATGCATTTGAGGTTGAGCTCGTCAGCGAGACCCCGAATCTGGATCTTGAAAGCCTGCTGCACAAACAGGCGTTTCTGGCGTTCGATGAACTGGGCGCGGGAGTCCACGGGCAAATTTATCGTGTTGCCCAAGCCGATCCCGGCAAGCGGCTGACGCGATATAGCATCACGCTTGTTCCGCAGTTGACGTATCTGGAGCTGCGACGTAACCAGCGTATTTTTCAACAACTGGCTGCACCGGAAATTATTGCCCGGATTCTTCAGGAACATGGGATTCAGAGCGACGCCTATCAATTTCACTTAGGCACTGAATGCCCGGCGCGTGAGTATTGCGTGCAGTACAACGAGTCTGATCTGCACTTTATTCAGCGTCTGTGTGAGGAAGAAGGGCTGCATTACCATTTTCAGCACTCACAGAGCGCGCATTTGCTGGTTTTTGGTGACGATCAGACCAGCTTTCCCAAGTTGGGCAAACCTTCAGCCTATGTGCAGAGCAATGGCATGGTCGCCGATGTACCGGTGATCAAGCGATTTGGCATGCGCTTGCAGGCACGCTCAAACCATACGACCCGCAATGATTATGATTTTGAGAAACCCAGCCTCAACCTGCTGAGTGACTACCGTGCTCCGGGAGTTGTGGATCAGCCTTACCTTGAGGATTATGCCTATCCGGGCCACTTCAAATTGCGCCGGCGTGGCACTCAAATCAGTCAGCGTGCGCATGAAAGCCACATTGCCGACTATCGGTTAGCCGAAGGATTGGGTGATGAGGCAGCGCTGGTTTCGGGGCATTTTCTCAGCCTGGTCAATCACCCTCAGGAAGAGTGGAATGATCTTTGGTTGCTGACCGGCATTCGTCATGAAGGCAAGCAGCCGCAGGTGCTTGAGGAGGGCGTGACCAGCGATACCAGTGAGAATATTGACGACTTCAACCAAGGCTACCGCAATCAGTTCTATGCCACTCCCTGGCATGTTATTTATCGCCCACCTGCACGGCATCCCAAACCTCGGCTGTTAGGCAGCCAGACCGCACGGGTCACAGGCCCTGCCGGTGAGGAGATTCATTGTGATCAGTATGGTCGGGTCAAGGTGCAGTTTCACTGGGACCGCGACGGTCAGGGTGATGATCAGGCTAGTTACTGGCTGCGCGTTGCTTCTGGCTGGGCCGGCAGTGCGCAGGGCAGTGTGGTTATTCCCCGAGTCGGCATGGAGGTGTTGGTCACGTTTCTTGAGGGAGACCCGGACCAACCGTGATTAGTGGGTGCCTTGCCAACAGCGCTAACCCCGTTCCGTACCCGCTGCCTGCCAATAAAACCCGAAGTGTCTTTCGCAGTCGCAGTTCCCCGGCCAGTCGTGGCTTCAATGAACTGCACCTTGAAGACCGCACCGGTCAGGAGCTGATCTATCTCCGCGCCCAGCGCGATATGGAACAGAACATCGAGAACGACAGCCGGCTTGAGGTCGGCAACGAACGTCATGAAATTATCAAAGGACACAGCATTTCAGTGTTGCAAGCGCAAGAGCAGCGCACAGTCACGGGAGACCGCAAGGTTCAGCTGCAAGCGGGTGATCACCTAAATGTAGCGAGTAGCAGCCACACCCGGGTTGGGCAAACGCTCGTGGCCGAAGCTGGACAAGAAGTTCACCTGAAGGCAGGTGCCAATATTATTCTCGATGCGGGTGCCAGTATTACCTTGAAGGCTGGCGGGCAGCACATTGTTATCGGGCCTGGGGGGATTTTTAGTAGCACTGAAATTCAACTGGGCGGCGCTCCCATCGGCGGAGCTGCGGCTAATCCATTATTGCCGGGTGCGTTACAAACACTGGTCGAGCCCGAAGAACTCCCGCCGCTCATTGCGCCGACCCAGGGCGCGTTAATGGCCACGGCAAAAGCTCAGGCAGCGGATTTTTGCCCGTTATGTGAGGCCTGTAAAAATGGCCTGTGTGAACCGGCATGAGCGCCGCAATGCCAGGCCTCAATCCACGCGCATGGATGAAGCAGCAGCGCCAGCAAGGCAGTAATGTTCACCTCATTCTTGATCCAGTTGATGAGCCCACGACGCTGCAGTCCCTGTTGATGAAAAGTGTACCTACACAATACTGCAGACTTTACCGGGAAACGGCGGCTGAGGGATTAGCCAGCAGTGGCCCGTACTTGTTTTTGATCGTGAATGAAGACGATGGCCTGATCGAAGATCTGCTGGACAATCCGCAGCGCAATTGGGGGTGGTTAGCGAGCATCGAGCCAACTCAACTGGATCGCTTTGCAGCGCATCTGCGTGCGCGTTTGCTGGTTGGCAGCCGGCCAGCTCAGGCGCTTTACCGTATGCATGATAATCGCGTGCTCGGTCGCGCCCTGGGCCAGATTCCGTTGTCTGAGTGCCCGGCTTATTTGGGCGAGGCGGCGAGTGTTTGTTATTGGCAAGGCAATGACTGGGCCACCTTTGATAACCCAGCGCCGGGTGCCTATAAACTGCCCAAGGAGCCTTCTTGGCTGAACCTTGGCAGCCCGCATAACAGCCAGCAAATACGTGAGCTTAACGCTCACCAGTATCTGCTGGCAGAGCACCTTGTACGCTACGTTGAGCTCGCAGAGCAGCAAGACCCACAAGTTTGGTTGCGTACTCAGTTGAGTACTGCTGAACGCTGGGGGTGGCAGAGCGCCGAGCAACTCGAATTTTTGCTGACCCGGGCATTGAGTCTGCCTGCACTCGGAGAAATGGCTAACTGGGCAGCCAAACCAGGTGAGAGCCCTGAGAATCATTTTGAGCGTGTCTACCAGACCTGGCAGTTCTGGCAGTCAGATTTACCTGTATGAACAACTATTTAAGTAGTGCTGCCGTATTCGCATACATCGCGCTAAGTGCTGCTTGTTCCGCGGATAGTTCAGACACGTTTACCTTCACCGCCGATTTGCCGCCTGACTTCAGGTATGTGGCAGCGGTTTACTACGTTCCCGCCAAGGGCGAAACCTGTCGGGTTGCGACCAAGGATAACTTGGCTCCGGTATTCAATAACCATTGGCGCACCGAGTACGAGCCTGATGCAAAAATTGCCATTCATCGCACGCGCAATGGCTGCCCTTTGGTTGTGAGCAAGATCAAGCTTGAGATCAAAGTTGCCTATGGTAAGGA
Organism: Pseudomonas sp. MS19; assembly: GCF_013277615.1. Lineage (NCBI taxonomy): Bacteria > Pseudomonadati > Pseudomonadota > Gammaproteobacteria > Pseudomonadales > Pseudomonadaceae > Pseudomonas > Pseudomonas sp. MS19. The sequence continues at coordinate 435,240 of NZ_VBTO01000013.1, forward strand.
CTGGGGAGATATCAGCAGTGATAACGCCAGCGTACTGATCCGTTCCGAGCTGGAAGATCGCTTTGTCGAGCGTTTCGACTCTGCCGGTGTAAGCACCTTTTATGGGCAGTGCCAGTGGCGTTTTCGAACGGTAGGTTTAAATCGTCGCATCGTAAAACTACTCATGTGTAAAGACACCGATGCCAAAGGAAAGTTAGAGCGCTATCAGCCTTCGGCCGCTTATACGCTCGATCAGTTACCGGGCAAAACCGTGAAGATGCAAATCAAGCTGGCAGCAGAAGAGCTGCCCGCGATTGGAGACACCTGGGTCAAGGTGCCCAACGGTTGGAAGCGTTGCATGGGCAAGAGTTTCGAGGATCAGTACGCATTTTGTTTTGGCAATCACAAGGATTTCAGTGGTTTTCAAATGCCAGGCGGACAGAAGTGCTCCATTTACCCAGGTTGTACGGAATAAGGATATTTCGACATGACACGCACCGCATTACGGATGGCATTTGCAACTTGCATTGCCCTAACGGCGGCTTGTTCCGCGGATAGTTCCGACACGTTTACCTTCACCGCCGATTTGCCACCTGAGTTCGCTTATAAAGCCATTGCGATTTACGTACCGGCTGATGGCGAAACCTGTACGGTGCCTGGCGGTAAAAATACCCAAGTGCCCCATAACTATCATTGGCGCACTGAGTACAAACCCGACTCAAAAATAGCCCTGCACCGCACGGTGAGTGGCTGTCCTTTGGTTGTTCGCAAAGTCAGGATCGAAATCTTGTCACGCTACGGTGAAGACCGTGGCGATTTTGGCAGCGATAACGCCAGCGTACTGATTCGTTCGGAGTTGGAAGACCGCTTTATCGAGCGTTTCGATTCTGCCGGTGTGAGTACTTTTTATGGGCAGTGCCAGTGGCGTTTTCGAACAGCTGGGAAGCCTCGAATACTTCGCAAACTACTCATGTGTAAAGACACCGATGCACAAGGGAAGCTGGAGCGCTATCAGCCTTCGGCAGCCTATACGCTCGATCAGTTACCGGGCAAAACCGTGAAGGTGCAAATCAAGCTGGCGGCAGAAGAGCTGCCCGCGATTGGAGACACGTGGGTTAAGGTGCCCAACGGCTGGAAGCGCTGCATGGGCGAAGGATTCGAAGACCAGGATGCTTATTGCTTCGGGAATCACAAGGACTTCAGTGGTTTTCAAATGCCGGACGGACAGAAATGCACTATTTACCCAGGTTGTACGGAATAAGGATATTTCGACATGACACGCATCGCATCGCGTATGGCATTAGCAACTTGCATTGCCTTAACGGCGGCTTGTTCCGCGGATAGTTCCGACACGTTTACCTTTACCGCCGATTTACCGCCCGACTTCAGGTATGTGGCAGCGGTTTACTACGTTCCCGCCAAGGGCGAGACCTGTCGTGTTGCGACCAAGGATAACTTGGCTCCGGTCTTCAATAATCATTGGCGCACCGAGTACGAGCCTGATGCAAAAATTGCCATTCATCGCACGCGCGATGGCTGCCCTTTGGTGGTGAGTAAGATCAAGCTTGAGATCAAAGTTGCCTATGGTAAGGACTGGGGAGATATCAGCAGTGATAACGCCAGCGTACTGATTCGTTCTGAACTGGAAGATCGCTTTATCGAGCGTTTCGATTCCGCCGGTGTGAGCACCTTCTATGGGCAGTGCCAGTGGCGTTTTCGAACGGTAGGTTTAAATCGTCGTATCGTAAAACTACTCATGTGTAAGGACACCGATGCGCAAGGGAATTTGGAGCGCTATCAGCCTTCGGCAGCCTATACGCTCGATCAATTGCCGGGCAAAACCGTGAAGATGCAAATCAAGCTGGCGGCAGAAGAGCTGCCCGCGATTGGAGACACGTGGGTCAAGGTGCCCAACGGTTGGAAGCGCTGCATGGGAGAAGGATTCGAAGACCAGGATGCTTATTGCTTCGGGAATCACAAGGATTTTAGTGGTTTTCAAATGCCAGACGGACAGAAATGCACTATTTACCCAGGTTGTACGGAATAAGGATATTTCGACATGACACGCATCGCATCGCGTATGGCATTAGCGACTTGCATTACCTTGACTGTGGCTTGTTCCGCGGATAGTTCCGACACGTTTACCTTCACCGCCGATTTACCACCTGATTTTGCTTATAAGGCCATTGCGATTTACGTACCGGCGGATGGCGAAACGTGCACGGTGCCCGGCGGTAAAAATACACAGGTTCCATACAACCTTCATTGGCGCACTGAGTACGAGCCTGATTCGAAAATAGCCCTGCACCGCACGGTGAGTGGCTGTCCTTTGGTTGTTCGTAAAGTCAGGATTGAAATCAGCTCTGCCTATGGCAAGGACTGGGGAGATATCAGCAGTGATAACGCCAGCGTACTGATTCGTTCCGAACTGGAAGATCGCTTTATCGAGCGTTTCGATTCCGCCGGTGTGAGCACCTTCTATGGGCAGTGCCAATGGCGTTTTCGAACGGTAGGTTTAAATCGTCGCATCGTGAAACTACTCATGTGTAAGGACACCGACGAACAAGGGAAGTTAGAGCGCTATCAGCCTTCGGCCGCTTATACGCTCGATCAGTTGCCGGGCAAAACCGTGAAGATGCAAATCAAGCTGGCAGCAGAAGAGCTGCCCGCATTCAAGGATCGGTGGGTAAAAGTGCCCAACGGCTGGAAGCGCTGTATGGGTAAGAATTTTGAAGATCAGCATGCCTTCTGTTATGGGAACTACAAGGACTTCAGTGGTTTTCAGATGCCAGACGGGCAGAAGTGCACCATTTACCCAGGCTGTACGGAATAAGGATATTTCGACATGAAAACTATTGAAGAAGAATTAACGTCTCCACTTAACAATCGTGTTCTGGCGTGCCCGGCACTGGGCAAATGGACAAGCTTTCAGTTAGTCGATGAAATCGGTTCCGGCGAGCCATACGCCGGGCTTGCCTATGAAGTGATTGATACTCAGGGAATAAGTTACACCGGTAAGTTGGATGCTACTGGCAAGGGTAAGATTGTTAATCATTGTGCAGGTCCAATTGCGCTTATTCTTGCCGATGACTATCGAGGTAGTGACTCGACGTATTCCACTATACAAACGCGACTGCATTACCCTTTAAAGATTACCGAGCTGCAGGTTCGCGCGGAGCAAACGCGCTATGTCAATGACGATGGCTCGCGTACAAGCAGCAATCCGGCTCAGGCCAGTGCCGATGCGTTTTATCAGGTAGAGGTTCGACACCTCGTCGAGCATGTGTCGCATCTGCCACCCGAGGTCGAGGGCAATTATCCGCCTAGCGTTGGCGCAGCCCGACTGATGCGCGAGCACGGTAAACGTGGGGTGTGCCTGTTATCTGATCAGAGCAGTGTGCTGGAGGTTCGGCCACTGCGGGCGTTGCGGCCTTTGCTCTCAAGCAGCCCCGAGTTTTGCGCGCTTAATCTGTATCAGATGGCCCTGATGGCCACGCTAAGCTATTGCCCGTTTGGTCAGGATCCGGACGAACAGCCAGTGACTACGCCTGCTGTGTCTTATCCGGATCAGCCGAGTATGGGCAACTGGTTTGGTGACGAACTGGCTAAGCACAAGGAAATTTGGCGGGTGGATGCCAATCAAGCTGATGCCTATTTTCCACTATATGAACAAGTAGCATATTCACAGCGCTTGGAAATAGTACCGTTTGACCCTGTGCTTTACGCCGACAATGATCCGGCGCTGGGCGAAGATCAGGAAAACCCGGCGAACATTCACTTCCTGGATGACACCAAATTGTCGGAAGAAAGCACCGATACCCAGGCATTTATCACCCACAATGATGAAATAATCCTTATCGCCATTCGGGGTACCAGCGACTTTCCCGACGATGCGTTGCGTGATGCGGATGCCTATCAGGTTCCCTTTGCTGAAGGCGTGGGTCAGGCTCACCGCGGGTTTTATGAGGCCGCGCAAAAAGCCGCTGTTTTTGTCATTGCTTACCTCGATAAGTTCTTCGCTGGCCAGAAACTGTTGATCTGTGGTCATAGCCTCGGTGGCGCCAATGCGTTGCTATTGGCTGAAATGCTCAGGCGTCGACAAGGCTTTACCTACGACATCCAACTCTACACCTACGGAGCCCCACGAGCTGCAGACTCCGATTTCGTGGCAGGAGCTGCTGAGTTGGTTCACTACCGGATGGTCAATCACAACGACCCCGTGCCAAGTGTCCCCGCGCCCTGGATGGACACTAAAACAAGCGTTATTGTTGTGGGTGGAATTATCACCTTCATCAATGTTCCCGCTGGGCTGACCGTGCTGGCACTGGGTGTCAGCAATTTGAGTGGCGCTGCCTATGACCATCACGGTCAATTGCGCCACTTTATGCCGGTGCAGTTTTCGGCCAATGAAAAGTCGTCGATTTTATGGACGCCGGGCTGTGACACGATAGCCCAGCATGCGGCGTGCAGCGTGGCGTTGCAGCAGAAGAATGGTTTGCCAGATCGGCCCGGCTTCGCTCGGCAACTATTCAGCGCTGCCGATCATTCAATGGTCGGCAGTTATATTCCCAACTGCTGGGCTTCACTACGCCGCTGGCAAGAGGCGCAAACCTTTGGGCGCTCTCTGGTTACAGATCGCGAGCTTGAGTGGGTTGATAACGCGCTGGTCAATATCACCCTGCAATTGCGTGAGGCTCGCAAGGAAATGATCATGCGGCCCGATATGTCGATGCAGCCCAATGATCCCCGTCAGCAGGCGCTGAGCCACGAGATTGACCTGATCAAAGTCAGCCGCGAACGGCTGACAACCTTGCACGCAAAGCGTGTGAGTCCGGCGGATGTTTATGGCGCGATGTCTACTCAGCCGGAGCCGCTGGCAAACAGCCTTGCACGATGGAACAGCCATGCAGAGAACCTGGTGGCCGAACAATTGGCCATGGCCCCGGCGCCTGCTGATAGTCGTGAGTACGTATCACTTCTTTCAGACCGTCGCATCGGCGATCCCTATATACTGGATATCGACTCGATTATTTAACCGCGTGAAGACCGGGTAATAATGCAGGCACTTATCGGACGGCTTGAGCGTGCCAGATAAGTGCCTGCGTTTTTTGTTCAGTGGCGCTTGGTAATCAACTACTGGACGCTGAGCGCTTTTGCCAAACCCGAAACAGCGGTTCGGCCAGGAACATCACCAGAAACAAGCGCAACACTTGCAGGGCGGTGACCAGTGCGACCGACAGTTGCAGCGCTTCGGCGGTGAGGCAGAGTTCGGTAATGCCGCCCGGCATCATGCCCAGCATCAGCGAGACAGAGTCCTGTCCGGCAATCCAGCCCAAGCCTGTGGCAAGCCCGGCGGCGGTGAGCATCGCCAGCACGGTGAAGAGGATAATGCGGGCGAGAAACGCCGGGGCGCTGCGAAAGAACGCGCGGTCGAAGTGACAACCCAATGCGCAGCCGATCAGCCATTGGCCAACCTGACCAAGACCATGTGGCAAGCCGATGTGCAAGTCGAAGCTGACGCTGGCGACAGCGCACACGGTTAGCGGGCCGAGCATCCACGGATTGGGCTGCTTCAGCTTGCCCCACACCCAAGCCAGTGCCGCTCCTGCGGGTAGCAGGATGGCCAGCCAGAAAGCGTCTGCCGGTGCAGGTGGCGGGCGCGGTGTATCCGGCAAGCTCCAGGTAAACAGGGCGGGAACGATCAGCACGACCATTAGCAGGCGCAGGCTATGTGCCGCCGCCACACGGGCGATTTCGGCGTTGTGACGCTGCGCCAGATTAACCATTTCGCTGGCGCCGCCCGGCATGCTGGCGAAGAAGGCAGTGGCGCGATCTACGCCGCTGCGCATCAGTACCGCGATGCCGATCAGGCTGAGGAGCAGGGTGCCGATTGCACCGGCGAGGATGATAGGGAAGTGAGCCAGCAGTTGGCTCATGACTTCACTGGTGAAGTGCAGGCCGATGGCGCTGGCGACAATCCATTGGCCGGTTTTACGGCCGCCCGGCACTTCGCGAATGTGCCAGCCGCTGCAGCGCACCAGAATCACCGCCAGCAGCGGGCCAATAATCCACGGTAAAGGCCAGCCGATGAGGCTGGCCAGATACCCGCCGATCAGTCCGATCAGCGGGGTTGCCCACCAGAAACGCCAGTGGTTGTCAGGCATTGGCCACTTGGGTCTTGTTGCGCGCGCGCCACCAGCGGATGCCCGGCAGCGCCAGCATCAGTACCACCAGTGCCCACAACGCCAGTGTGATCGGGCTCGACCACAGAATGTTGAGGTCGCCCGCCGAGATCGACAGTGCGCGGCGCAGGTTGTCTTCCATCAACTCGCCCAACACGAAGCCGAGAATCACCGCCGAGAGGGGGAAGTCGAGCTTGCGCAGGATGTAGCCGAACACGCCGAGCACGATCATCAGTACCAGATCGAATGTGGTGCTGTGAACCGCGTACACGCCGACCATGCTGATTACGGTAATGGCCGGAACCAGAACCCAGTTGGGTACGCTGAGCATGCGCGAGAACAGGCCAACCAGCGGAATGTTCATCACCAGCAAAATCACGTTACCGATGAACAGCGAAGCGATCAGACCCCAGACCACATCCGGCTGCTGTTCGAACAGCAACGGGCCGGGCGTGATGTTGTAGAGGGTGAGGGCGCCGATCATTACCGCCGTGGTGCCCGAACCCGGTACGCCGAGTGTCAGCATCGGAATCAGCGAGCCGCACGCCGAAGCGTTGTTAGCGGCTTCTGGAGCTGCCAAACCACGCAGGTCACCTTCACCGAATTTGCCCTTCGGGCCGGCCATGCGCTTTTCGGTCATGTAGGTCATGGCGCTGGCAATGGTCGCGCCGGCACCTGGCAATGTACCGATGACAAAGCCTGCAACCGAGCTGCGAATCATGGTCCAGAAGGTTTCGCAGAACTCTTTGAAGTTGAACAGCAAACGGCCGCTGGCCTTCACCGCTTTTTGGCCGCTGTGGGTTTTTTCCAGCATCAGCAGTACTTCACTGACGCTGAAGAAACCGATAACCACGATGACGAATTGAATGCCGTCAGACAGGCTGACGCTGCCAAAGGTGAAGCGATAAACCCCGGTGGTCGAGTCGACACCGACGGTGGCAAGTGCCAAGCCAATCAGTGCGGCCATCAGGGTTTTAACCGGCTTGTCGCCGACCATTCCGCCGAGGCAGGCGATGGCAAAAATCATCAGCACAAAGTATTCGGCCGGGCCAAAGGCTACAGCCCACTTGGCCAGGATCGGCGCGAACAGCACCACACCGCAGGTGGCGATAATGCTGCCGACGAACGAGCTGACAGCCGACAGCGACAGGGCGATACCGGCCTTGCCCTGACGCGCCAGAGGATAGCCGTCCAGAGTGGTCATCACCGCAGCAGCGTCGCCTGGCACGTTGAGCAGAATGGCGGAAATACGGCCGCCGTATTCACAGCCCAGATACACCGCCGCCAGCAAGATCAGCGCCGTTTCTGGCGGCAGACCCAGGGCGAAAGCCAGTGGCAGCAACAGCGCCACGCCATTGATCGGGCCCAGGCCCGGCAGCAAGCCGACGACGGTGCCGACAAACGCACCAAACAGGGCAACCAGCAGGTTGACGGGACGCGTGGCAACGTCGAAGCCCTGCATCAAATAATTCAGCGTATCCATATCAGCTCTCCACGAACGCTTCTAAGACGCCGAGCGGCAAAGGCACGTCCAGCAGATAATCAAACAGCACGAATAACAGCACGCCCATCAGCACGGCGCTGATGATGCAAGGCACGAGTCGGCCAGTGAACAGCAGGCCCAGCGCAAATACCGCGAGTGCCGTGCTCAAAATGAAGCCCAGTGGTTCGAACGTTACGGCGTAGGCCAGCAACGCTACGACACACAGCACCGAGCGTTTAACGGTCGGTATGTGCAGCTGCTGCTCCATCAATCCCGGTTTGAATATCAACCAGAGCGAGCCGGCTCCCATCAACGCAAGCAGTAACAGGGGATAGGCGCGCGGGCCGACCGGGTCATAGGCGAAGGGAGCTTCAAAGCCCCACGCAACGAATGCGAGCCAGACACACAGCAACAGCCAGATCGCGGAGAACAGGCGAACATACATGGCAGATTTCTCTTGAAAACAAAGGTGGACGTGAATGCGTTCGGTGCCGCCGCTAGAGGGCGGCACCGGACGGAGTGACTTACTGGATCAGGCCAAATTCACCCGCCAGAGTCTTGTACTCGTTGACCTGTTTCATGACGAAGGCATTCAACTCGTCGCCGGTCATCGACAGTGGCAGCAAGTCGCGCTGTTCACGCAGCTTGGCGAAGTCTTCGCTCGCGAGCATGGTGTCGAACTGTTGCTTCCACCAGTTGTACTGCTCATCCGAGACTTTCGGGCCCACGTAGAAGCCACGGATAACCGGCCAGGTGATGTCGAAGCCTTGCTCTTTGGCCGTCGGAATATCAGCCAGTTTGCCTGGCAGACGCTCGTCCGAGAGTACCGCGAGGATGCGGATTTTCTTCGCTGCAATTTGCGGCGTAACTTCACCCAAACCGCTGCTGGTCACTTGCACGTGGCCACCGAGCATGGCGGTTACGGTTTCGCCGCCGCCTTCAAATGCTACGTAGCGCAGGTTTTTCGGGTCGATGCCGGCTGCACGGGCGATCAGTGCAGTTTGCATCCAGTCCTGACCGCCGATGGTGGCGCCCGCACCGAAGACAATGCTCGACGGGTCTTTTTTCAGTGCGTCGATCAGGTCGTTGAGCGTGTGGTAAGGCGAGTCTTCGCGCACGGTGATGGCGCCGTAGTCGGTGCCTACCGCTGCCAGCCAGCGCACGGCGTGTTCGTCGTAGCGGCCGAATTTACCTTGGGCCAGGTTCAGCAAAGAGCCGCTGGAGAACGCGACGATGGTGCCCGGATCATCTGCGCGCTGCGCCACGACAGCGTTATACGCCACGGCGCCCACGCCGCCTGGCATGTAGGTCACGCGCATTGGTTTTTTCAGCAGGCCGCCATCTTTCAGGCCGCTTTGCGCCAGTTTGCAGGTCAGGTCGAAACCGCCGCCTGGCTTGGCCGGAGCGATACATTCAGGGCGCTTGGGATCAGCCGCGAGCAGTTGACCCGCGAATGCCAGGCAAGCTGTTGCCAGGGCGATACGAGTGAAAGCAGATTTCATAATTGAATCCTCACAGGTTTTTTATTGTGCTTACCAGATGGCTAATGAATAGCCGATCACGATGCGGTTTTCGTCGGCATTGCGGGCAAAGTCAGAACGGAACGAGGCATTACGCAGGCGTACGTAAAGGTCTTTCATCGGACCACTCTGGACCACATATTTCAGTTCGATATCGCGCTCCCACTCATCGCCAGTTTCGGTTGATCCGGTGATCTGCGCATCGCTGCCGCTGATGTAGCGGGTCAGGAAGCTCAAGCCGGGTACACCAACCTTGCTGAAGTCATAATCGTAGCGTGCTTGCCATGAGCGCTCTTCGGCGTTGGCGAAATCATTGATCTGCACGAAGTTGACCAAAAACGGGTCGGTGCCGTCGACATAGGCAAAGCCGGTGTCGCCATACATACGCTGATAAGCGAGGCTGACCTTGTGGCCGCTCAGGGCGTAGCTGAACAGGCCGTTCAGCGCCTGGTTATCGACATTGCCGGCGTTGGCTGAGCCTTCGTCGTTGCTCACAGAAAGGCGCATGTCGGCGGCAAACACACCGGCGCCCAGCGGCTGGCTGGCGGCAAGGCCAAAAAAGTGCTGGCTGTAGATGTCCTGCAGTTTGGCGTAGTGATAGCGGCCAGTGATGCGATCGGTAAATTTATAGTCGGCACCGGCAAGATCGATGTGATCGGCTGTGGCGGCGCTGGCGAAGCGGCGATTCTTGTTATTGATCGCCAGGTCTTCGTTGTCGCTGGAGTCGCGCTGCTTGGTTTCCTCAATGCGGCCACCGAGCAGGGTCAGGTTGCTGATTTCCTTCGAGGTCAGCAAACCGCCTTCAAAGGTTTGCGGCAGGATGCGGCTGTCGTTGCTTTTAAGCGTTGGCAGTTCCGGCATCAGCGTGCCGATTTTCAGCTCGCTGGCGGAGATTTTCATTTTGCCGGTGATGCCCAGATGCGAATATTCATCGGCGGCGCGGCCGTCATCGTGGGTTGGCAGCAAGCCGGTACCGGTACGATCCGGGCTGGAGTCGAGTTTGATACCCAGCAAGCCCAAGGCATCAACACCAAAGCCTACGGTGCCTTCGGTGTAGCCGGATTGAATATCGAAGATGAAGCCTTGTGCCCATTCCTCACGCTTGTTCTGGCCAGTGCCTTCACGGAAATCGCGGTTGAGGTAGATGTTGTTGGCTGTCAGGGTTCCCGAGCTGTCTTTGATGAACTCGGCATGAGCGGCAGGTGACAGAACTGCTGCGCTAACAGCTAGGCTAAGCAGGTGTGCAGGCAAAATCGCCTGACGAGATGCTGAAGGCATCGTGTGGTCTCCATTGTTGTTTTTGTAACGGCCGCACGCCACTGTGCGGTCGTTTTAGTCAGTGGATCGAGCCACTTACAGCGATGCTAAAAGCCCAAGCTTTCACCAACCTTTCATTGCAGAAATATTTATGCGGATACGTTTCGGTGCAATCTGCGATTTACTGCAAGGCGCTGCGCGCTAAACTGCGCGGCTAATATTCAGGGCATAAGCCTTGGCCAGAGTCGGAGGTTCGAGTGCGAATTCTGTTGGTGGAAGACCATCTGCAACTCGCTGAAAGCATCGCCCAAGCGCTTAAAGGCGCGGGCTGGAGCGTGGATGTTTTGCACGATGGAGTTGCCGCTGATCTGGCGCTGAGCACCGAGGAATACGCTTTGGCGATTCTTGATGTGGGCCTGCCGCGCCTCGATGGTTTCGAGGTATTGGCGCGCCTGCGGGATCGCGCCAACACCACACCGGTGCTGATGCTGACTGCCCGCAGCGAGGTCAAGGATCGCGTGCATGGCTTGAATCTGGGCGCCGACGACTATCTGGCCAAACCCTTTGAACTGACCGAACTTGAAGCGCGGGTTAAAGCCCTGCTGCGCCGCTCCGTGCTGGGCGGCGAGAAGCAGCAGCGTTGCGGCGAGTTGGTTTATGAACTGGCAACCCGGCGCTTCATCTTGCAAGGCAACGCGCTCACATTGACTTCACGCGAGCAGGCCGTGCTCGAAGCCATGATTGCGCGGCCGGGACGGGTGATGAGCAAGGAGCAGTTGGCTTCGCACGTGTTTGGGCTGGACGAGGAGGCCAGCGCCGACGCCATCGAGATTTATGTGCATCGGCTGCGCAAGAAACTGGAAAATCGCGGGGTGCGAATCGTCACCTTCCGCGGCTTGGGCTACTTGCTGGAGGAGGTGAGTGAATAGTCGCGGCAGCCTGCGCGGGCGGTTATTGACCCGGCTGGCCTTGTTGCTGGCGATTGTCGTACTGGTAAGCAGTTTCAGCGCCTATTTCAGTGCGCGGCGCGCTGCCGATACGGCTTACGACCGCACTTTGCTGGCCTCGGCGCGGGCGATTGCCGCAGGTCTTTACACTAAAGAAGGCCGCCTGCTTTCAAATGTGCCGTATGTGGCGCTCGACACCTTTGCCTATGACAGCGCGGGGCGCATTTATTATCAGGTGATCGACCTCGATGGCAGCCTGGTCTCGGGTTACGAAGATTTACCCGCCGCCCCCAAAGGCACCAAACGGACCGATGACTATCCGGCGTTGGCGCATTTTTACGATGCGCAATATCGCGGGCAGGGCGTGCGCGTGGTGAGCTTGTGGCAGCCGGTGAGTGAGCCGCAGGTTAATGGTATTGCGGAAATTCGCGTGGCTGAGACTCAGGGCGCGCGTGAACGCATGGCGCGTGATTTGTTGCTCGGCACTCTGTTACGCATCGGGCTGATGTCGTTGATTGCGCTCGGGCTGGTCTGGCTGGCCGTGAGTGCAACCTTGCGTCCGCTTAACAGCCTGCGCCAGGCGGTTGCTGCGCGGGCCAGTGATGATCTGAAACCGTTGCCCGATACCGAGCTGCCGCTGGAGTTGAAACCTTTGGTGGGAGCGATCAATCAGTTCAATGATCGCCTGCGCGGTTTGTTCGAGCGTCAGTCGCAGTTTATTGCCGATGCCTCGCATGAGTTGCGCACGCCGCTGGCGGCGCTTAAAGCTCGGGTCGAGTTGGGCCTGCGTGCGCAAGACCCTGAAACCTGGCGCTCGACATTGGCGCAGGCTGCGCAGAGCGCCGAAAAACTCACCCATCTGGCCAATCAGTTACTGTCGCTGGCGCGGATCGAAAGTGGCGCGCGAGCGCTGACCGAAGGCGGTGCTTTGCGCCTGGACCTCAGTCAGTTAGCGCGTGAACTGGGCATGGCACTGGCGCCGCTTGCCCATGCCCGTGGCGTGGCGTTGGCGCTGGAGGCCGATGCTCCGGTGTGGCTGCGCGGTGAGCCGACTCTGCTTAACGAGTTGCTGAGCAATCTGGTGGATAACGCCATTGCCCACTCGCCGCCTGGCAGCACGGTTATCTTGCGGGTCAAATCTGATGGCGTGCTTGAGGTCGAGGATGATGGCCCGGGGATTCCCGAAGCCGAGCGCGAGCAGGTGTTCAAGCGCTTTTATCGCAGCCGTAACGAAGGCTTGGGCGCCGGTTTGGGCTTGGCCATCGTCGGCGAGATATGTTCGGCGCATCAGGCGCGAATCAGCCTGCAGCAGGTCGTGCCGCACGGCTTGTTGGTGCGCGTTGAGTTTAGTCAGTTGGCGCCAGAACACGGGCCATGATGCAGGTTCGCGTCATGGCCCGTTTATCCGATATTACTGAAGCATGCTCATGGCAGCTTCCATCGATGCGCTGAGGTCTTCGTCATCTTGCATGTCCACTTGCGGGTCCAGCCCGAGCTTGTGGAATGAGCTGATGTCTGACCAGTCCATTTGGGCAAATGGATGATCGGTGCCGATGTAGCTTTGTAGCATGGCGACCTGGACGATGTCGGTGTAGTCGGTCTTCGCGCTGTTGCGTGAGAAGTTGAGTAACTGACCTGGCACAGTGGCGATTTGTTCGGGGAATTGCCAGGCGCGCAAAATCTTCTCGCCCAACACCGGGTGAATCGCATTGATTACGGCGTCAAGCGTTTGCGGGTCGGCCAGTAATTCTTCGTGTTCTTCTGCGAAGGTCAGAATAGGCAGAATACCAATTTGATGGACCAAGCCCGCCAGAGTCGCCTGATCTGGCATCAGGCGCGTGTAATGACGGCACAGAACGTGGCTGATACCGGCAATTTCAGTGCTCTTGTTCCAGACTTCGCGCATTTTCTGGTCGATGATGTCGGTGGTGGCCTGAAACATCTGCTCCATTGCCAAGCCTGTCGCCAGATTGCAGGTGTAGTTAATGCCTAAACGCGAGACGGCCATTTGCAGGTCGGTGATGACCCCGGCGGCGCGCAGCAGCGGGCTATTCACCACCTTGATCAAACGTGCGCTGATGGCCGCGTCGTTTGCCAGCACCTTGGCGATGTCAGCCGCACCAACATCCGGATCTTCAGCCGCTTCGCGCACGCGCAATGCGACTTCTGGCAGTGTCGGCAGGGTCAGCGCATCATTGTCGATGGCTTGAATCAATTGCGCTTGGACTTTTTCTGCGAGGGTACTGCTCATGACGATTCTCTATAGGGCTTCAGCCAGCCGCAGTGTAATTAATTCTGCCAAATTCAAACATTTAGATGGCTGGTTTTGTGAGCCAGTGATCAGCAATGGCTTTTTCTAGCGCTGGATTTCCAGGTCCGAATTCAGCGTGTAAGGCAGGTCAAGCAGTGTCAGCGCCTCGCCGTCCGGTGCGCCAAGCAGAATGCGGCCATCGCTGATGGCGTCTTCCTGTACCACGGCGAGCAATTCGATGGCTGTCTCGCTGCGTGCTGCCATGACCACTTCGCCCACGGCCGAAGTTCGCTCAGGAGAGAACAGTGCCGTTGCTGGTTCTGGTAGTTCACTCGCCGCAACGCTCAGGCGATACATGCGGCGTTTGAGTTTGCCCAGATACTGCATGCGCGCCACGATTTCCTGACCGGTGTAGCAGCCCTTTTTGAAACTGACGCCGCCGACGGCCTGCAAGTTGATCATCTGCGGGATAAACAGCTCGAACGCGGGTCCAAAGACCTGGCCGATACCGGCGCGAATCTGCCCCAGTAACCAGTCATTAATGGGGGCTTCTGGCAATTGAGCGCTTAGGCGCAGCTTTATTTCTTCGGCTTCGCTTGCCGGAACCCAGAGCTCGACACGTTCATTGCCCAGGTGCACGGCCATTAAGTTGTGTGCGCTGCTCACGCTGCCCGGCGTCGGGTTTAGCTCAAAGCCCAGCGCGAGCAGGGCGCCGTCACCTTTGTACAGACCAAAACGGGTCCATTCGGCGCTTTCGTCGAGCAGCTTCGACTTGGAGAAGACGGCGTATTTCTTGAGATCCGCCAGTTGCTTTTCGAGCAATTCACTGGCCATTGCCAGCAGATAGCCATCGTCTACCGCCAGCACGCGAAAGCTTGAGAGCATGCGCCCTTTGGGGTTGCATCGCGCGCCAACGCTGGAAACCGACGGGTTCAAGTAATTGAGGTTGCAGGTGATCTGGCCCTGCAGGAATTTATTGGCATCGGCGCCGCGAACGGACATGACGCCTTCGTGGCTGAGGGTGCAAAAAAACGCGGTATCGGCCATGGGAAACTGCTTATCACTGAATGAAAAGAGAGGGCGTAATGATAGTGCGCCGACAGGGTAATTGTCAGTGCGGATGTCGATCGCGGCGCTGCTAAATTCTGCTCGTCGTCTGCGCGGGTCAACAGCGGGCCATTTCGCCGTTATACTGGCCGGCTTAATCAATGTCTGCTTTATCAAGGATTCATCAGATGGTCGACTCGACTGAACTCAATCGCCTGTTTTGGCACAGCCGTCGCGGCATGCTGGAACTGGATGTACTGCTGGTGCCTTTCGTCAAAGAGGTTTACTCCTCGCTCGATGCGGACGATCAGGCGCGTTATCGCAGGCTGCTTGAGTGCGAAGATCAGGATATGTTCGGCTGGTTCATGCAGCGCGGCGAATCCGATGATCCGGATATTCAGCGCATGGTGCGGATGATTCTGGACCGTGTCCAACCGAAGTAATCGCTTCGAATGCCACTGGCAGCCTTCGCGGCGTTTGCTGGTGGCGTACCTGACTTTGCTGCTGGTGACGGTCGTGGTCCTGTTAAGGCTCGACCTTGCGCTCTGGTTGCGACTCGCGGGCTGCGGGTTGTGCCTGGCGCATGCGCTGTGGACGCTGCCGCGCTCGATACTGCTTAGCTCGGAACATGCCGTCAGCCGTTTGCGCGCTGACTCCGATGGCTGGTATCTGCACTCGCGGGCAACTGGCTGGCAGCCAATCGAGTTGCGTCGTGATTGCCTGGCGCTGCCTTATTGCGTGATTTTGCGTTATCGGTTGCCGGGCCGCTGGTGGGTCAGCGGCCTGTGCATTGTTCACGACTCCCTGTCGTTTACC
The DNA here is from genome assembly GCF_013277615.1 of Pseudomonas sp. MS19. Classification (NCBI taxonomy): domain Bacteria; kingdom Pseudomonadati; phylum Pseudomonadota; class Gammaproteobacteria; order Pseudomonadales; family Pseudomonadaceae; genus Pseudomonas; species Pseudomonas sp. MS19. The sequence goes on from NZ_VBTO01000013.1 coordinate 450,722, forward strand.
GATCATCGGCGTTTGCGCGTGCGCCTGAAGTTCAGTTGGCACCCAAGCGCGGCTGCAGGATAGTGTCCTTTGCCTCGGCGAGTTGCTCCGGATAGTCCAGTGTGTAGTGCAGGCCGCGAGATTCCTTGCGCTGCATGGCCGAGATAATCATCAGCTCAGCCACTTGCGCCAGGTTACGTAACTCAATCAAATCCCGGCTGACCCGATAATTACTGTAGAACTCGTCGATTTCGTCGAGTAGCAGGCGTACGCGGTGTTGCGCGCGCTGCAGACGTTTGTTGGTGCGCACGATGCCCACGTAGTCCCACATGAATCGGCGCAGCTCGTCCCAGTTGTGGGCGATGATGACGTCTTCATCCGAGTCAGTTACCTGGCTGGCATCCCATGTTGGCAAGCGGCCGGGCATGCTGATCTGTTCGAGTTGCGCGGTGATGTCTGCTGCCGCCGAGCGTGCATAGACGAAGCACTCAAGCAGCGAGTTACTGGCCATGCGGTTGGCGCCATGCAGGCCGGTAAAGCTGGTTTCGCCAATGGCGTACAGGCCCGGCACATCGGTATGACCGTGTTGATCAACCACGACTCCGCCGCAGGTGTAGTGCGCAGCCGGTACCACTGGAATCGGCTCGCGGGTTATGTCGATGCCGAACTCAAGGCAACGCTCATAAACGGTCGGGAAGTGGGTTTTGATGAAGTTGGCGTCTTTATGGCTGATGTCGAGATAAACGCAATCAACCCCAAGGCGCTTCATTTCGTGGTCGATGGCGCGGGCGACGATATCGCGCGGTGCCAGTTCTGCGCGGGCGTCGAAGCGTTGCATGAAACGATCGCCATTGGGCAGGCGCAGTAACGCGCCTTCGCCACGCAGCGCTTCAGTGACCAGAAAGCTTTTCGCCTTCGGGTGATAAAGGCAGGTTGGGTGGAACTGGTTGAATTCCAGATTGCCGACCCGACAACCCGCGCGCCAGGCCATGGCAATGCCATCGCCGCAGGCGCCGTCCGGATTGCTGGTGTACAGATAAACTTTGGCCGCACCGCCGGTCGCCAAAATCACGAAGCGGGCGGCGTAGGTGTCGACTTCACCGGTGTTGCGGTTCAGTACGTAAGCGCCGAGGCAGCGCTGACCGGACTGCCCAAGCTTGCGTTCGGTAATCAGATCAACCGCAACGCGCTGTTCGAGTAATTCAATATTGTGCCGCGCTCTGGCTTGATCCAGCAGCGCCTTGAATATAGCCGCGCCGGTTGCATCAGCAGCATGAATAATGCGCCGATGACTGTGGCCACCTTCACGCGTCAGATGAAACTCGAAGCCGCCGTCTTCGCGAGCGGTTTCATCGTCCCGGGTAAACGGCACGCCTTGTTCGATCAGCCACTGAATGGCCTCGCGGCTGTGCTCGACCGTGAAGCGCACGGCATCTTCGCGGCACAGTCCGGCGCCTGAGTTGAGCGTGTCTTCGACGTGAGATTCCACCGTGTCGGTGTCATCGAGCACTGCTGCTACACCGCCTTGCGCCCAAAAAGTTGAGCCGTTTGCGAGGTTGCCCTTGCTCAATACGCCTATTCTCAGGTGCTCTGGCAGCGTCAGTGCAAGGGTCAGGCCCGCAGCACCGCTGCCTATTACTAGTACATCGTGTTGATAATGCTGGCTCATTAGCTGAATCCGCGTGAATCCTGCCCCTAGTATATAGAGGGGTGGGGCGGCACAATAGCAGGCTTATGACTGGCTATGGTGTTTGGGAACTTTCTTAGCAGATTGTGTTCCATAACTAGTCACCCGAAGAGGGACAATGTCTGTGAAACGTGATCGTCTATCAAACATGCTGCTGGTTTGATGCGGTTCTACAGATGATTAAAGACTTAATTGCACAGCAAGGGCTACGGGTTGCTGTGTTGTTCCGTGCAAAATTCAAAATTGTTTTGCAGGAAGCTTGGTTGGAGGGGAGAACTTTTGCGCAATGTTCGAGTCTATTTTTGCAGGTCGGTTATTTGGCTAGCGCAAGGCTCCTCAAAAGTTAACGAGGAGTGTTCATGCTAACCCAGGAAGAGGATCAGCAGCTGGTCGAGCGCGTGCAGCGTGGCGATAAGCGAGCTTTTGATCTGTTGGTGCTGAAGTATCAGCACAAGATTCTCGGGTTGATCGTGCGTTTTGTGCACGACACCCATGAAGCACAGGATGTGGCCCAGGAAGCTTTTGTTAAGGCCTACCGGGCTTTAGGTAATTTCAGGGGTGAGAGCGCGTTCTACACATGGTTGTATCGAATCGCGATCAACACCGCAAAAAATCACCTGGTGTCACGCGGTAGAAGGCCGCCGGACAGTGATGTAAGTGCTGAAGATGCCGAGTTCTACGATGGCGATCACGCCCTCAAGGATATCGAGTCGCCAGAACGCTCATTACTGCGCGACGAAATTGAAAACACCGTGCACAAGTGCATTCAGCAATTACCAGAAGATTTACGCACCGCCCTAACATTGCGTGAATTTGATGGTCTCAGTTATGAAGACATTGCCAGCGTCATGCAGTGTCCGGTGGGAACGGTGCGCTCGCGGATATTCCGGGCGCGTGAAGCAATTGACAAGATCCTGCAGCCGTTGCTGCAGGATAGCTAAGGAGTCTTAGAGAAGGGTGCGAGTATCAAGCTACAAAGCGCAAAAGTTCGAGCCGTACAGCTTACAGGTCGTAAGTGTGCAGATTGAGCTGCTTTCAAGTCTTGCCATACCCGCGCAGTACTTTTCAAAGACCCCACAAGACAGCGGCGACAGCCAAGAGAGGAACCGTCATGAGTCGTGAAGCCCTGCAGGAATCGCTGTCCGCGGTGATGGATAACGAAGCGGATGAAATGGAGCTTAGACGCGTACTGGGTGCAAGCGGCGATGCTGATTTGCGAGCTACCTGGTCGCGTTATCAGATTGCGCGTGCAGCCATGCACAAGGAGTTCATTGAACCGCGTCTGAATCTGGATATTGCCTCAGCAGTTTCTGCTGCTCTGGCGGATGAACCGCAGCCGGTTGTCGTTTCCGACAAAGTGGTCAAAGGCCCTTGGCGCACGGTCGGTCGAATCGCCGTGGCAGCATCGGTAACCGCAGCCGTTCTGGTAGGTGTGCGCATGTACAACCAGAATGATGCGCTGAGCACTCAGTTGGCGCAGCAGAGCAACCAGCCTTCGCTGGTGATGCCACAGTCGCACGGCCCGGCAATGCTGGCAGGCTTCAACCTGTCGAGTGATGATCCGGCCAGTGTCGAGATTGACCCGAGCAAAGTTCAGCATGGCTGGCATGAACAGCGTCTGCCTTCCTACTTGCGTCAGCATGCTCAGCAAGCCGCTATGAGCGTGACCGAAAGTGCGTTGCCTTATGCACGCGCAGCAAGTCTGGAAAGCCGTTAAGGAGGCGCATGCGCTTTATTCCTGTTGCTGTCCTATTGCTGGGCAGCTTTACTGTTCTGCCTGCCTTTGCTGCAGATGCAAAGGCTTGGCTGGATCGTTTGGCAAGTGCTGAACACACGCAAAGCTACCGTGGTCGCTTCGTTTACGAGCGTAACGGTAGCTTTTCTACGCATAGCATCTGGCATCAGGTAGCGGCGGAGGGTGCTGTTCAAGAGCGCTTGTTGCAGCTCGACGGCGACGCTCAGGAAGTCGTCCGCAGTAATGGCGTCACTCGCTGCGCCAGTGGCGAGTTGGCAGACCCGGTGGTTGCAGGTCAGGCGTGGTCCGAGCGTGGGCTGAATCCCGAGCAACTGGCTAAATCCTACGAGCTGCGGCTGATGGGTGAATCCCGCGTGGCGGGGCGCAGTGCAGTCATTCTTGGCCTTGCACCGCGCGATCAGCACCGTTTCGGGGTTGAGTTGCATCTTGATAGCGAAACGGCGATCCCGTTGAAGTCCCTCTTGGTCAATGACCGCGGGCAAATGCTCGAACGCTTCCAGTTCACTGATTTCACCACCGATGCCGCTGCTGTCACTGCAGGCCTTGCGCCGAGTGACAACTGCAAGCCTGTCGACGCGCTTGAAAGCGATAAAGTTGTCACGCAGTCCTGGCATTCGGATTGGCTTCCTACAGGTTTTAACCTCACCAGCGTTACGCGCCGGCGCAGTCCTGTATCCGATGATACGGTCGAATGTCTGGTGTATGACGACGGACTGGCGCGCTTCTCGGTCTTTCTTGAGGCCTTGCATGGTGCGACGGTCGAAGATGCCCGCAGCCAGCTTGGGCCAACCGTTGCGGTGTCGCGCAAGCTGGTCACCAGCGATGGCGGCATGATGGTCACCGTGGTCGGTGAAATACCCCTCGGTACAGCAGAGCGGGTCGCCTTGTCGGTGCGTCCCGGCGCGGAGAAAGCTGTTCAATGATTGAAGAGACGGGGCGGGTGATTGCAGTTGAATCCGGCGCTGTCTGGGTTGAAACACTGCGAAAAAGTACCTGCTCCAGTTGCTCTGCCCAAGCCGGTTGTGGCCAGGGTTTGATGGACAAGCTTGGTGTCGACAGCCGCCGCGGTTTGGTGCGCGCGCTAAGCGATCTGCAGTTGAATGTTGGAGACTCGGTAGTAATCGGGGTGCGCGAAGACTTACTTGTTCGCGGCTCGCTACTGGTTTACCTGATCCCATTATTAGGATTGTTTGCGGCCGCGCTGTTGGCTGATGCAATGTCCTTGAGTGAATCGCTGGTCATTCTTTCGGGTCTATTCGGGTTGGTGGCATCCTGGTTCGGGGTGCGCTGGCGCAGTAGGCGTGTGTCTGATGATCCTGCGTTGCAGCCCGTAGTATTGCGTGCCTTGTTGGTAGGTGCTGCGGGGGTTTAAGCCGTGTCTTTAGTATTTCTGGATGGGAGAGTTGTATGTCGATGCCTAGCCTGAAGCTATGTTGGTCTGCACTGTTGTCAGTGCTGCTCCTGGGGCAAGCGGTTACCGCGCATGCGGAACTGCCTGACTTCACCGAGCTGGTCAAGGAAGCTTCGCCCGCTGTGGTCAATATCAGTACCCGACAAAAAATACCGGACAATGTCGCCGCCAACTCGGGTGGCATGTCTGTGCCGGATCTGGAAGGGCTGCCGCCCATGTTCCGCGAGTTCTTTGAGCGCAGCATTCCGCGTCAACCGAGTGCGCCTAAAGGTCATCAGCGTGAGGCTCAGTCGCTTGGCTCCGGTTTCATCATTTCCTCCGATGGCTACATCATGACCAACAATCACGTGATCGCGGATGCCGACGAAGTTGTCGTGCGCCTGTCTGATCGCAGTGAGTTGGAAGCCAAGGTGGTGGGCGCCGATCCGCGTAGCGACGTAGCGCTGCTCAAGGTCGATGCCAAAGACCTGCCGACAGTGCGTCTGGGCAAGTCGGAAGACTTGCAGGTGGGTGAGTGGGTGTTGGCCATCGGTTCGCCATTTGGCTTCGATCACTCGGTAACTGCCGGTATCGTCAGCGCCAAGGGTCGTAGCCTGCCAAATGAGAGCTATGTGCCGTTCATTCAGACCGACGTGGCGATCAACCCGGGTAACTCCGGCGGCCCGTTGTTCAACCTGCAGGGCGAGGTTGTGGGTATCAACTCACAGATTTTCACCCGTTCCGGCGGTTTCATGGGGCTGTCTTTCGCCATTCCGATGAGTGTTGCGATGGATGTGGCTGACCAGTTGAAGAACAGCGGCAAAGTCAGTCGCGGCTGGCTTGGCGTGGTGATTCAGGAGGTCAATAAGGATCTGGCTGAATCGTTTGGTCTGGAGAAGCCAGCGGGCGCTCTGGTCGCGCAGATTCTTGACGACGGCCCGGCTGCCAAAGGCGGTCTGCAAGTCGGCGATGTGATTCTCTCGCTCAATGGCAAGCCGATTGATATGTCGGCAGACCTGCCGCATCTGGTTGGCGCGCTGAAGCCCGGCGAAAAAGCTGAGATGGATGTGGTGCGCGAAGGCGATCACAAGAAGCTGACGCTGACTATTGGATCGCTCCCGGAAGATTCTGAAGCGCTGGCGAGTGCCACTGGCCAGTCTGCTGAAAGCCACAGCAATCGCCTTGGGGTGAAAGTGGTCGAGCTTAGCGCAGAGCAGAAGAAAGGCCTGGATCTCAAAGGTGGCGTTGTCATCAGCGAAGTCCTTGACGGTCCGGCAGCTTTGATTGGTCTGCGTCCGGGTGATGTGATTACACACCTGAACAATGAGCCGATTCTGACAGCCTCGACTTTCGAGAAGGTCGCCAAGGCGCTGCCAAAAGATCGTTCGATATCGATGCGAGTGCTGCGTAAAGGCCGCGCAAGCTTCATTACCTTCAAGCTTTCCGAGTAATTTCGGCAGCAAGAAAAGGGGCGATTTGATCGCCCCTTTTTTGTGCCTGCTGTCTGCATCGCTATAACTGAAGGTGGCTGCAATGCGCTTAGATGACCGCAGAGCGCTTTATTGGCCTGAGTATCGGCCCGCTGCCTGCGCCCGAGCTACGATTGAGGGACCTTAGATCACAGCTTGTGGCGCTATTGATGACTTGGCGGGGCAAAATCGAGTACACTCCGCGGCTATTTTCGGCGGGCAGTCGCCTGCGAACTTTTTTGAGTGTTGTCTTGTGAGTGACCTGAGCCACATACGTAATTTCAGCATTATTGCCCATATTGACCACGGCAAGTCCACGCTCGCCGACCGCTTCATTCAAATGTGCGGCGGGTTGACTGAGCGTGAAATGGAGGCCCAGGTACTGGACTCCATGGATCTGGAGCGTGAGCGTGGGATCACCATCAAGGCGCACAGCGTTACCTTGTATTACACCGCGCGCGATGGCAAAACCTATCAATTGAACTTCATTGATACGCCAGGCCACGTTGACTTCACCTACGAAGTCAGCCGTTCGCTGGCGGCCTGTGAAGGTGCATTGCTGGTGGTTGACGCCGGTCAGGGCGTGGAAGCGCAGTCGGTAGCCAACTGCTACACGGCGATCGAGCAGGGCCTTGAGGTCATGCCGGTGCTGAACAAGATGGACCTGCCGCAGGCTGAGCCTGAGCGGGTTAAAGAAGAGATCGAACACATCATTGGTATCGATGCCACCGACGCTGTGGCCTGTAGTGCCAAGAGCGGCATGGGCGTTGACGAGGTGCTTGAGCGCCTGGTGGCGACCATTCCGGCGCCGACCGGTGATATCGACGCGCCGTTGCAGGCGCTGATTATCGACTCCTGGTTTGATAACTACTTGGGCGTAGTGTCCCTGGTGCGCGTACGTCACGGCCGCATCAAGAAGGGCGACAAGGTCCTGGTTAAATCGACCGGCAAGATGCACCAGGTCGATAGCGTGGGCGTGTTCAATCCAAAGCACACAGCCACCGCTGATCTTAAAGCCGGTGAAGTGGGCTTTATCATCGCCGGCATCAAAGACATTCACGGCGCGCCAGTGGGCGACACCCTGACCCTGTCGACCACGCCGGACGTAGACATGCTGCCAGGTTTCCAGCGCGTTAAACCTCAGGTTTATGCTGGCCTGTTCCCGGTGAGTTCGGACGACTTCGAAGACTTCCGTGAAGCCCTGCAAAAGCTGACATTGAACGATGCCGCCCTGCAATACGAGCCGGAAAGCTCGGATGCACTGGGTTTTGGCTTCCGCATCGGCTTCCTCGGCATGCTCCACATGGAGATCATTCAGGAGCGTCTGGAGCGTGAATACGATCTCGACCTGATCACCACAGCGCCAACTGTAGTGTTTGAGGTTGTGTTGAAGACCGGTGAGACGATTTACGTCGATAACCCATCCAAATTGCCGGACATCTCGACCATCGAAGACATGCGCGAACCCATCGTGCGTGCCAACATTCTGGTGCCGCAAGAACACCTGGGTAACGTCATTACCCTGTGTATCGAGAAGCGCGGAGTGCAGCGTGACATGCAATACCTGAGCAGTCAGGTGCAGGTCTCTTATGACTTGCCGATGAACGAAGTGGTACTCGACTTCTTCGACCGCTTGAAGTCCGTAAGCCGTGGTTATGCCTCGCTGGATTACAGTTTCGATCGCTTCCAGTCGGCCAATCTGGTCAAGCTGGATGTGCTGATCAACGGTGAGAAGGTTGATGCTCTGGCATTGATCGTTCACCGCGACAAGGCTCACTACAAGGGCCGTCAGTTGACCGAAAAAATGAAGGAACTGATCCCGCGTCAGATGTTCGACGTCGCGATTCAGGCTGCGATTGGGGGGCAGATTGTTGCTCGCACCACGGTCAAGGCACTCAGGAAGAACGTACTGGCCAAGTGCTACGGTGGTGACGTTAGCCGTAAGCGCAAGCTGCTTGAAAAGCAGAAGGCCGGTAAGAAAAGGATGAAGCAGGTGGGCAACGTGGAAATTCCACAAGAAGCCTTCCTTGCAGTTCTCAAGGTGGATAGTTAGGGCCTATGTCGATCAATTTCCCGCTTGTGCTTGTACTGGCCGTCGCTGTTTGCGGCGTGCTGGCGCTGTTCGATTTATTGGTGTTGGCTCCGCGTCGCCGCGCGGCCATCAGCCACTATCATGGTCAGGTCAGCGAGCCTGATGAAGCGGTAATTGAGCGACTCAACAAAGAGCCGATGCTGGTGGAGTACGGTAAGTCGTTCTTCCCGGTGCTGGCGATTGTGCTGGTCTTGCGCTCGTTTCTGGTGGAGCCGTTCCAGATTCCATCGGGCTCGATGCGTCCGACCCTTGAGGTTGGCGACTTCATTCTGGTCAACAAGTTTGCCTACGGCATCCGCCTGCCGGTGATCGACACCAAGATTATCCAAATTGATGACCCGCAGCGCGGCGATGTCATGGTGTTCCGTTACCCGAGCGACCCTTCCATCAACTACATCAAGCGTGTAGTCGGTGTGCCGGGCGACGTGGTGCGTTATACGCCGGACAAACACTTGTTTGTTAACGGCAAGCCAGTTGCTCAGGAATTGCTCGGCGAAGAGGCCGGCAGCCTGGGAAGCGTAATGCTTTATGACGAGAAGCTGGGTGAGGTTGAACACCTGATCCGCAAGGAAATGAAGCGTTATCACGCCGTTCCGGGTGGTGAGTGGACGGTGCCTGCCGGCCATTACTTCATGATGGGCGATAACCGTGACAACTCCAATGACAGCCGTTACTGGAACGATCCGAATATCCCCAAGCCCTTGCTGGGCATGGTGCCTGACCAGAATATTGTCGGTAAGGCATTTGCGGTCTGGATGAGCTGGCCTGACCCGAAGTCGAAAAATCTGCCGAATTTCAGCCGTGTCGGCCTTATTCATTAATTTGAATAATTGTGGCGCTGTTCAAGTCAGCGCCGCTAGCTATATATAGTCTTGTGTTTAGCCATTCTGGCTTTCTAAAAACTCTAAGATTTGGGGACTAAAATGACATACACCCGTTCACAGAAAGGGATGTCGATTATTGGTTGGCTCTTCGTTCTGGCGCTGGTGGCTTTTTTCGCCAGTACTGCGTTCAAGATGTTGCCGCACTACATGGACTACATGTCCCTGGAAAAGATCATTACCTCGGTTGAAACCGAGAAAGGTCGCGAAATCACCACCGTCGGTGATTTTTACAGTTATGTGAACAGTGGCATGACCGTAAATAGCATTCGCGACGTTAAGCTGGAAGACATACTAAAAGTGAAAATCGAGAACAACGAATTTCACGCTCATCTGAAATACGAGAAGCGTGAACCACTGATCGAGAACCTCGATCTGGTGGCTAATTTTGACAAAGAATTCCGTGTGCGTATGCCGTGACTGCTTCGTTAGCCCGCCTCGAGCGCCAGCTCGGTTATCAGTTCAAAGACCAGGACCTTATGGTTCTGGCATTGACCCATCGTAGTTTCGCTGGGCGCAATAACGAACGCCTTGAGTTCCTCGGTGATGCAATCCTTAATTTTGTCGCCGGGGAAGCGTTGTTCGAGCGCTTTCCACAGGCGCGTGAAGGCCAGCTGTCACGCCTGCGCGCGCGTCTGGTAAAAGGCGAGACCCTGGCCGTACTGGCGCGTGGTTTCGACCTTGGCGAATATTTGCGACTAGGCTCAGGTGAGTTGAAGAGTGGCGGTTTTCGCCGCGAGTCGATTCTGGCCGATGCGCTGGAAGGCCTGATTGGTGCCATTTACCTCGACGCGGGCATGGAAGTCGCCCGCGACCGCGTGCTGGCATGGCTGGCCAATGAGTTCGATAGCCTGACGTTGGTCGACACCAACAAAGATCCGAAAACGCGGCTGCAAGAGTTTCTGCAGTCGCGCGCTTGTGAATTGCCACGCTATGAAGTCGTGGATATTCAGGGCGAGCCGCATTGCCGGACATTCATTGTTGAATGTCAGGTGACTTTATTGAATGAAAAAACCCTCGGACAGGGCGCCAGTCGGCGTATTGCCGAGCAGGTTGCAGCTGCCGCTGCATTGATCGCCTTGGGCGTGGAGAACGGCCATGACTGATTCACCTGTATTGCGTTGCGGCTATGTCGCCATCGTTGGCCGGCCGAATGTGGGTAAATCGACATTGCTCAACCACATCCTCGGGCAGAAGCTGGCGATCACCTCGCGCAAGCCGCAAACCACTCGTCACAACATGCTCGGGATTAAAACCGAGGGTGAGGTGCAGGCGATTTACGTCGACACGCCGGGCCTGCACAAGAACAACGAGAAAGCGCTTAACCGCTACATGAACAAGAATGCGTCTTCGGCACTGAAAGATGTCGATGTGGTTATTTTTGTAGTGGATCGCACCCGTTGGACCGATGAAGACCAGATGGTTCTCGAGCGCATTCAGTATGTTGAAGGCCCGGTGATTCTGGCCATCAACAAAACTGATCGCCTTGAAGATAAAGCCGAGCTGATGCCGCACCTTGAGTGGCTGGCTGAGCAGTTGCCGAATGCTGAAATCGTGCCGATCTCGGCGCAGCATGGGCACAACCTCGAAACGCTGGAAAAACTGGTTGGCGAGCGTTTGCCGGAAGGCGTGCACTTCTTCCCGGAAGACCAGATCACCGACCGCTCCAGCCGTTTCTTCGCCGCTGAGCTGGTGCGTGAAAAGATTATGCGTCAGCTGGGCGCCGAGTTGCCTTATCAGATAACGGTCGAGATTGAAGAGTTCAAGAAGGAAGGGCGCATTCTGCATATCCATGCGCTGATTCTGGTTGAGCGCGACGGGCAGAAGAAAATCATCATCGGCGACAAGGGTGAGCGCATCAAGCGTGTGGGTCAGGAAGCGCGCAAGGACATGGAAGTGCTGTTTGACTCCAAGGTCATGCTCAACCTGTGGGTCAAGGTTAAAGGCGGCTGGTCCGACGATGAGCGAGCACTGCGCTCGCTCGGCTATGACGATATTTAACACCCCAGACGCGCGGCACGATTGCCTGCAATGGCGGGCGATATTTCACTCCGCGCAACCCGCGCCTGACCGAGTAATCGCGTCGGGCGCAGGCGACCCCATTCTCTCTTGAGTCTGCATCTGCCATGCTTGCGCTCAGCCAACCCGCTTTCGTGCTTCACAGCCGCGCCTATCGCGAAAGCAGTGCGTTGGTCGATTTCCTCACTCCACAAGGTCGCTTGCGCGCGGTATTGCGCGGCGCCAGAGGCAAGGCCGGCACGCTGGCCAGACCCTTCGTAGCGCTGGATGCCGAATTCCGCGGGCGCAGCGAGCTGAAGAATGTCTCGCGCCTTGAGGCCACCGGCTTTCCCATGCTGATCGCCGGGCAGGCATTGTTCAGTGGGCTCTACCTCAATGAGCTGCTTATTCGCCTGTTGCCCGCCGAAGACCCGCATCCGTTGCTCTTCGATCACTACGCCATGACCTTGCAGGCGCTCGCCGAAGGGCGGGCTATTGAACCCTTGCTGCGCTCATTTGAATGGCGTTTGCTGGGTGAGCTGGGCTATGGTTTTGCCCTTGATAGTGATGTGCAAGGCGAGCCGATTGCCCCAGAAGGCCTGTATCGCCTGCAAACCGAAGAGGGGATGGTGCCTGTCGGGCAGTTTCAGCCCGGCGTATTTCAGGGCAAAGAATTATTGGCCATGGCCGAAGCCGACTGGTCGGCTGTCGGCGCGCTCGCGGCGGCAAAACGCCTCATGCGCCAGGCGCTGGCCCCCCATTTAGGCGGCAAACCGTTGGTGAGCCGTGAATTGTTTATGACGCTCAAGGAGCCTGTTCGTGACTGATGCCAATCGTGTATTGCTTGGGGTAAACATTGACCATGTGGCGACGCTGCGCCAGGCGCGCGGTACACGTTACCCCGATCCGGTAAAGGCGGCGCTGGACGCCGAAGAGGCGGGCGCTGATGGCATTACCGTGCACCTGCGTGAAGATCGCCGGCACATTCAGGAGCGCGATGTGCGCGTGCTCAAGGACGTGCTGCAAACGCGCATGAACTTCGAAATGGGTGTTACCGAGGAAATGCTTGCGTTCGCCGAGAGCATTTGCCCGGCGCACGTATGCCTGGTGCCGGAAACACGTCAGGAACTCACCACCGAAGGCGGGCTTGATGTGGCGGAGCAAGAGGAGCGGATTCGCGCGGCGGTTGAGCGCTTGAGCAAGATTGGCTGTGAGGTGTCGCTGTTCATTGATCCGGACACCGCCCAGATCGAAGCGTCCAAGCGTGTCGGTGCGCCCGCTATCGAGTTGCACACCGGGCGTTACGCCGATGCCCATACCCCGCAAGAGACTGCGCACGAGCTTGAGCGTATTCGCCAGGGTGTGGCCTGCGGTCTGGCCAATGGGCTTATTGTTAACGCCGGTCATGGGCTGCATTATCACAACGTCGAGCCTGTCGCCGCGATTGCCGGCATCAATGAGCTCAACATCGGCCATGCGCTGGTTGCCCACGCCTTGTTCGTTGGCTTCAAGCAGGCAGTCGTGGAAATGAAGCAGTTGATCACCGCCGCAGCGGATCGTGGCTAACCGCTAAGCGTGACGTTGAAGTGCTGAAAAGGCTGGAGAATGCTCCGGCCTTTTTGCTTTTGCACCGTTAGAAAGGTGCAGGGCACTCGAAACGCATCCGCTCACCTGTTTGCGGGTGAGTCAGGCTGAGCATGCAGGCGTGCAAGCACAGGCGCGGATAGGCGTGTAACGCTTGCTCATGCGCATACAGACCGTCACCCAGCAGCGGATGACCGATAGAAAGCATGTGCACGCGTAATTGGTGTGAGCGGCCGGTAATCGGCGTCAGCTCGACACGGCAATAGTCGTCACAGCGTTCGATAATTCGCCAGAAGGTCTGCGCGTGTTTACCCTGCTCAAAGTCGACTACATGGCGCGGTTTGGTTGGTGGATCGTAGCGCAGCGGCAGGTCGATCGAGCCGCTGTCCTGTTCGGGTTGGCCCCAGCACAGCGCCATGTAGGCTTTTTCTGTCTCACGATCATGGAATTGGCGCGACAGCTCGCGGTGGCTGTCCGGGTCGCGTGCGAGCACGATAATTCCCGAGGTTTCCCAGTCCAGTCGATGCACGATACGTGCTTCGGGGAAGCCGTTTTCTTGCAGGCGAGTCACCAGGCAGTCCTTGTTGTCCTCCGCGCGACCGGGCACCGAGAGCAGCAGGGTGGGCTTGTTGATCACCAGCAGGGCGGCGTCTTGGTGGAGTATTTCGATCTGGCTGAGAGGCATTGGCGATTCTTGCGTTAGCGGTTTGTTGCGGGGTGAAAATGAAACGGCGGCCAATAGGGCCGCCATTTTCATAACTGTCGATCGTGTTGTTACCGGTTGGCGAGAGCTTAGAGCTTGCGCGAACCCCGGCGATTAACGATCGGGCAGGGTGATGTTCAATTCCAGAATCGAACAACTGCCCTGATTCTCCAGGGCAACCTGCACTTGGTCAGATTCGATATTGACGTACTTGCGAATCACGTCGACCAATTCTTGCTGCAAGGCCGGCAGGTAATCCGGCTTGCTGCGTTGGCCGCGCTCGTGGGCGACGATAATTTGCAGGCGTTCTTTCGCGATCGAAGCAGTGGAGCCTTTCTTGCGCTCACGAAAGAAGTCAAAAATATTCATTCACGACCTCCAAACAGACGTTGTAAGAATCCTTTCTTCTGTACATCAAGGAAACGATGCGCCACTTCTTTGCCCAGCAGGCGGTCAACTGCGTCGCTGTAGGCTTGGCCCGCATCGCTCTGGTCGTCAAGAATCACCGGAACACCCTGGTTGGATGCTTTCAGTACAGCTTGTGACTCCGGAATGACGCCGATGAGGCGAATCGCGAGAATTTCTTCTACGTCGTCAACGCCGAGCATTTCACCTTTGGTGACGCGCTCTGGGTTGTAACGGGTGAGCAGCAAGTGCTCCTTGATCGGGTCTCCGCCTTCTTCGGCGCGGCGTGATTTGCTCGCAAGCAAGCCCAGCATGCGGTCGGAGTCACGTACCGACGAGACTTCAGGGTTGGTCACGACAATCGCCTCGTCAGCGAAGTACATGGCCAGGTGAGCGCCTTTCTCGATACCGGCTGGCGAGTCGCAAACCACGTATTCAAAGTTTTCGGACAGCTCTTTCATGACCTTTTCAACGCCTTCAACGGTCAGCGCGTCTTTGTCACGGGTCTGGCTTGCGGCCAGTACGAAGAGGTTTTCCAGGCGTTTGTCTTTGATCAGGGCCTGGGTCAGTGTGGCTTCGCCGTTAACAACGTTGACGAAGTCATACACTACGCGGCGCTCGCAACCCATGATCAGGTCAAGGTTACGCAAGCCGACGTCGAAGTCGACGATGACTGTTTTGTGCCCGCGCAGAGCGAGGCCGGTACCGATGGCAGCGCTGGTGGTGGTTTTACCTACGCCACCTTTGCCGGAAGTGACTACGAGGATCTTGGCCAAGGTGTTTCACCCCAAAATATAAGATTAAAGCGGGATCTTTCGGCCGATTGAGGCTTCCTGATGCCCTTATTGTGTCCAGAATTTGCGGCAGTATCCGTTAAAGACGAGTGATGTTCAACAGCTCACCCGACAGGCAGACATGAACCGCATCGCCCCACAGTGGATCGCGTCTCAAGTCTTCTGCAACCTTGTAATGGCCGGCGATGGAAAGCATTTCCGCGCCCAGCTGTTTACAGAAAATTCGTGCTTTCAAATTACCTTTTACGCCAGCCAGTGCCCGGCCACGCATAGGCCCATAGACATGGATGTTGCCGTCGGCGAGAAGTTCCGCGCCCGAGCTGACAGCCGCCAATACGATCAAGTCACCGCCTTGTGCATAAACCTGCTGGCCGCCGCGCACGGGGCTGGTGATGATTTTGGTCGGTTTATGTTCGGGCTCTGCCGGGGCTGGCGGCTTTTCAGGTTTTTTCTCGGCCTGACCTGCGGTCGGATCGATAACGCGTTCGCGCGCGCCAGAAGGAGGCAATACCGGCAAGTCGAGGGCGTTGGCGGCAGCTATGTGCGCCTCATTGCTGGCGCGAACCGCCAATGTGCGCAGGCCGTGCTTGCGGCATACGGCCATCAGCGCAGCCAAATCCAGCTCTTCTTCGCTTTCGGGCAATTTGTCGAGCGCCAGAATAAGCGGGGTGTTGCTGAAAAAATTCGGGGCTTGGGCTACTTTTTCGGCCAGTTGCTGATCGAGTTGCTCAATCGAATACTGCGCCAACTCCATTACGGTGATGGCCAGCATGCTGCCTTTGAGTTGGAATACAGGGGCTTGGTCGAGGAGGTCGGCTTGACTCATGGTGTGCCTGGGGCGCCTTTTCGGTTGGGCTTGCGGACAAACAGACCTGCTTACCGCTGAAATTTCTAAACTGTGATTATTTCACTGTGGCTCTTATAGCGAGAACTACGTTGGCCCGCAAGCGGCTACCTGTTTTTGCCGCATGCTCAGGGCGCCAATGACTTGAAATTGCTGGCCATGTCCTGGTTCAAATGGCTGACGTACGCTGCATTGGTCAGGTGAATGCTGACCTTATGTGCCTTGTGTTTCTGCCGCGCGATACCTGTTGCTGAGGGGCAGGGTTTTTCGTCGCTCACGGCATAGACCGCAGGTCGGCAAAAAAGTCCTATAGAATGTCGCACTTGATGCTCTGATCGGAAGTGTTCATGGAACGTCCTGTTTTTAGTCGCGCTTTTCTGCACCCCAAATATTGGCCGTTATGGCTGGGGTTGGGCCTGCTCTGGCTGATTGTGCAATTGCCTTATCGGGCCCTGCTCGGGTTGGGGAGTGCGCTGGGTGCAGTGATGCGGGTATTCGCCAGTGAGCGCCGTGAGATTGTTGCGCGCAATCTGGAGCTTTGTTTTCCAGAGAAAAGTGCAGATGAGCGTGAGCAATTGTTGCGCGATAACTTTGCGTCGACCGGCATCGCGTTCTTCGAAATGGCCATGAGCTGGTGGTGGCCTCAGGCGCGTCTGGCCAAGCTGGCGCACATCGAAGGGCTGCAGCACTTGCAGCAGGCTCAGGCTGAGGGGCAGGGCGTAATCCTCATGGCCCTGCATTTCACCACACTTGAGATAGGCGCTGCCTTGCTGGGGCAGGTGCATACAATCGACGGCATGTACCGCGAGCATGACAACCCGTTGTTCGACTATATCCAGCGCCGCGGCCGTGAGCGGCACAATATGGATGCGACTGCGATCGAGCGTGAAGATGTTCGTGCCATGCTCAAGGTACTGCGCGCGGGTCGGGCCATTTGGTATGCGCCGGATCAGGACTATGGCCGCAAGCAGAGCGTGTTTGTGCCGTTGTTTGGTATTCAGGCGGCAACCGTTACGGCGACGACCAAGTTTGCCCGTCTGGGACGTGCCCGCGTGTTGCCGTTCACTCAGCAGCGCCTGCCGGACGGTGGTGGCTACCGTCTGGTTATTCATCCGCCGCTCGAGGGGTTCCCGGCCGACAACGAAGAGGCAGATTGCCTGTTGATCAATCAATGGGTCGAAATGGCAATCAAGGAGTGTCCGCAGCAGTATCTATGGGCGCATCGGCGCTTCAAGACCCGCCCCGAGGGTGAGGCGCGGCTTTACCCCAAGCGCAAGAGGAAATAGCGCACGCCGACTAGGCGCTTTTCTATACTGCCCCTAACAGCTAAGGATTATTCATGAGCCCAGCACCCCAAACCCATGAACCAATTACCGGGTTGATTCTGTCAGGGGGTGGTGCGCGAGCGGCTTATCAAGTGGGCGTACTGGCGGCAATTGCCGATTTGCTGCCAGATCCCGAGCACAATCCCTTTCCCGTTATTGTCGGCACCTCTGCTGGTGCAATCAACGCGGTGAGTCTGGCGTGTGGCGCGTTGCACTTTGGCCAGGCGGTGCAGCGTCTTACTCAGGTCTGGCAGGGGTTTTCAACTGATCAGGTCTACCGCAGTGATTGGCCCGGGGTGATTCGTCAGGCCAGTCGTTTCTTGGGTCACAGCTTGCTTGGTCTCGGCTCTCAAGTGCCGGTCGCCTTGCTCGACAGCGCGCCATTGGCGGAGTTGATCAAGGACAGGCTCGATTTCAGCGGCATCTCGGCTGCGGTTCGCCAGCGCAAACTGCGCGCGGTGGCGGTTTCAGCATTTGGTTATGACACCGGGCAAGCGGTCACCTTCTATCAGGGTCGCGCCGCCATCGAGCCGTGGTTTCGTCATCGTCGCGTGGGTATACCGACGCGGTTGGCGTGTGAGCATCTGATGGCGAGTGCTTCGATCCCGCTGCTGTTTCCGCCGGTTAAAATTCAGCGTGAATACTTTGGTGATGGTGCCGTGCGTCAAAGTGCACCGATCAGTCCGGCGCTGCATCTCGGTGCCAGCCGCGTGTTGGTGGTGGGGGTGAGTGGCAACCTGCAAGACGAAACAACCAGCCCCAACGAGTTTCGCCCGCACAATGCCAAGCAGCCCAGCTTGGCGCAGATTGCCGGGCACATGCTTAACAGCACGTTCATCGACAGCCTTGAAAGTGATATCGAATTGCTTGAGCGGCTCAATCAGATGGCCCGCCTGGTGCCGGCCGATCAGCAGGTTGGTCATGTCATCAAACCGGTTGAAGTGCTGGTCATTGCCCCCAGCCAGCCGCTCGACGTAATCGCAGCTCGCCATCGCCGCGAGCTGCCGGCGGCTTTGCGCCTGTTCTTGCGCGGGCCCGGCGCTACGCATGCAAGCGGTGCGGGTGTACTCAGTTATCTGCTGTTCGAGGCAAGCTATTGCAGCGAGTTGATCGAGCTCGGCTATAAGGATGCAATGGCGCAAAAGGCCAAGCTTTGCAGTTTTCTGAATATCCAGCCGGCCACGGTTGCCGGTGAAGTGTCGATACCGGCATAAGTCTCAATCTTGCTTGGCAGTTGCCCGGGTCTGTAAGCAGGCTTGCGGGCAGGTATGACTTGCTGGTCATTTTTTCAATAATTTATCCCTGCGCTATTGGCTGCGTTTAAACTGCGCCTTCATGACGCTTTCTGTCGCATTTGCATAAGCGCCGTTTTCACTCGGGTTGGCGCTATAAGAAGTTGTCGCATAGCGGCAATGCCAGCCGGTGTTCAGTCCCTACAATCGTTAAATCGCCTGTCACCCTGTTTGGGTGTTCCTCGTTAGGAGAGTTCAGATGTCAGTTCAGCACGACCCGGTTCAACGCGCCGACTTCGATCAGTTCATGGTCCCCAACTATTCGCCAGCCGCTTTCATTCCGGTGCGTGGCGAAGGTTCGCGCGTGTGGGATCAAACCGGTCGAGAACTGCTCGACTTCGCTGGCGGCATCGCGGTTAACGTACTTGGTCACGCGCACCCGGTGCTGGTGAAGGCGCTGACTGAGCAAGCCAATGCGCTGTGGCATGTGTCTAACGTCTTCACCAACGAGCCGGCGCTGCGTCTGGCTAAAAAGCTGACTGACGCTACCTTCGCTGAGCGGGTGTTCTTCTGTAACTCCGGTGCGGAAGCTAACGAGGCGGCTTTCAAGTTGGCGCGTCGGGTCGCGTTCGATAAGTTCGGCGAAGAGAAGTGCGAAATCATTGCCGCGGTCAATAGTTTCCACGGCCGTACCCTGTTTACGGTAAGCGTGGGTGGCCAGCCGAAGTATTCCGATGGTTTCGGCCCGAAAATCCAAGGCATCAGCCACGTTCCGTACAACGACCTTGAGGCGCTTAAGGCCGCAGTCAGCGACAAGACCTGCGCCGTAGTGCTTGAGCCTATTCAGGGCGAAGGCGGCGTACTGCCGGCAGACTTGGCTTACCTGCAAGGCGCTCGCGAGCTTTGCGACAAACACAATGCGTTGCTGGTGTTCGATGAAGTGCAGAGCGGCATGGGCCGCAGCGGTTCGCTGTTCACTTACCAGCACTACGGCGTAACCCCGGACATCCTCTCCAGCGCCAAGAGCCTGGGCGGTGGTTTCCCAATCGGCGCGATGCTCACCACCACCGAACTGGCCAAGCATCTGGCCGTCGGCACCCACGGTACTACCTACGGCGGCAACCCGCTGGCGTGCGCGGTGGCCGAGGCGGTCGTCGACACCATCAACACCCCTGAGGTGCTGGAAGGCGTCAAAACCAAGCATCAACAGTTCAAGACCGCGCTGGAGAAGATTGGCCAGCAATATGCAGTGTTCAGTGAAGTGCGTGGTTTGGGCTTGCTGATTGGCTGTGTGCTGACCGATGCCTGGAAAGGCAAGGCCAAAGTCATTCTCGATGCCGCGGCTCAGGAAGGTTTGATGGTGCTGCAGGCTGGCCCCGACGTGGTGCGTTTTGCACCGAGCCTGGTGGTGACTGAAGCCGAGATCAATGAAGGTCTGGCACGGTTCGAGCGTGCTGTCGCCAAGGTCACTCAGGCTTAACTGAGTACAGGCCCGGCACAGGAAGTGCCGGGTTCCTCGCACGGGATGGCTTATTTCGTATGTCCGCAGCACTGCTGCGGTTTCCCTGAGCGCTCAATGCAAGTGCTCAGGGCTTTTCTTGAGATAGGAGTGGCACCATGCTGGTGATGCGCCCCGCGCAAATGGCTGATCTCGCTGAAGTCCAGCGTCTGGCCGCGGATAGCCCGGTTGGTGTGACTTCACTGCCGGATGACAGTGAACGCCTGAGCGACAAGATCGCCGCCTCGGAAACCTCATTTGCCGCTGAAGTCATCTTCAATGGCGAAGAGAGTTACTTCTTCGTGCTCGAAGATACCGAAACCGGCAAGCTGGTTGGCTGCTCGGGGATTGTTGCGTCTACCGGTTACTCGGAGCCGTTTTACAGCTTCCGCAACGAGACCTTTGTGCATCACTCGCGAGAGCTGAAGATCCACAACAAGATTCATGTCCTGTCGCTGTGCCACGACCTGACCGGTAACAGCTTGCTCACCAGTTTTTATGTCGAGCGGCCGCTGGTCAACACCCCCGCAGGAGAACTCAATTCGCGTGCGCGCCTGCTGTTTGTGGCTGCACATCCCGAGCGGTTTGCCGACGCCGTAGTCGTCGAAATTGTCGGCCACAGCGACGAGGCGGGCGACTCGCCGTTCTGGGATGCTGTGGGGCGCAACTTCTTTGATATGAACTACGCCGAAGCTGAGCGTTTGTGTGGCCTCAAGAGCCGCACGTTCCTCGCCGAGCTGATGCCGCATTACCCGATTTACGTGCCGCTGTTGCCAGACTATGCCCAGGAAGCCATGGGGCAGGTGCATCCGCGTGCGCAGGTAACGTTCGACATCCTGATGCGTGAGGGTTTCGAGACCGATCACTACATCGATATTTTTGACGGCGGCCCAACTTTGCATGCGCGTACGTCGGGCATTCGTTCTATCGCCGACAGCCGCGTTGTGCCCGTGCACATCGGCGCCAAAGCGACGGGCGGCCGACAGTATCTGGTCGCCAACGGCCAGCTCCAGGACTTCCGTGCGCTGGTCACCGAGCTGGACTGGGTGCCAGGCAATCCTGTCGAGCTTGATCTTGAAACCGCCGAAGCCCTGGGCGTCGGCGAAGGCGCCAGCGTGCGTCTGGTTGCGGTTTAACCATTAGCGGTGAGCGTGTAATAGCGGGCGACTGCGCGCATTGCACTTAGCAGCCTCAGGCGCTTGAACGCTTGCAGCTATCTGGAGGATTTATGATCGTTCGTCCCGTACGCAGCGCCGATTTACCGGCCCTGATTGACCTGGCACGTAGCACGGGTGCCGGCCTGACCACTTTGCCGGCCAATGAAGAGCGCCTCGCGCACCGGGTCGGCTGGGCTGAGAAAACCTTTGCCGGCACGGCCGAGCGCGCTGATGCCGATTACCTGTTCGTGCTCGAAGACGACGACGGCGGCGTGGTTGGCATTTCGGCGATTGCCGGTGCTGTCGGTTTGCGTGAGCCTTGGTACAACTATCGCCTTGGCCTGACGGTCAGCGCCTCGCAAGAGTTGAATATTCATCGTCAGGTGCCAACCCTGTTTCTGGCGAATGACCTGACCGGCAACTCGGAGCTGTGCTCGTTGTTCTTGCGCAGTGACAAGCGCAGCGGCCTTAACGGTCGGATGCTGTCGAAAGCGCGCTTCCTGTTTATCGCTGAATTCCCTGAGTTGTTTGGTGACAAGGTCATCGCGGAAATGCGCGGCGTCTCGGATGAGCAAGGCCAGTCGCCGTTCTGGGAATGTCTGGGCCGCCACTTCTTCAAAATGGAATTCAGCCAGGCCGATTACCTGACCGGGGTCGGCAATAAGGCGTTTATCGCCGAGTTGATGCCCAAGTTCCCGCTGTACACCTGCTTTCTCTCTGAAGGTGCGCGCAACACCATCGGCCGTGTGCATCCGGACACTGAGCCAGCGTTGGCGATGCTCAAAGGCGAAGGCTTCAGCTATCAGGGCTACGTCGATATTTTCGATGCTGGCCCGGCAATTGAAGCCGAGACGCAGAAAATCCGTGCCGTGCGCGACAGCGAAACGCTGGTGCTGGCCATCGGCACGCCTGGCGATGATGCACCGCCGTTCGTGATTCATAACCGCAAGCGTGAAGATTGCCGGATCACTGCCGCCCCGGCACGCGTGGCCGCTGGCACGCTGGTGGTGGATGCGTTAACCGCCAAGCGCCTGCAAATGTCGGCGGGCGATCTGGTTCGCGCGGTGCGCTTGTCTGCACGCGGTTAATTGATTGAATTCTGCATTCGGCCTGGCCGGATGCCAAATTGCTGGGAGTGGTAAAACAAAATGAGCACTCATTTCATTGCAGGAAACTGGCTGGCAGGTGAGGGCGACGCATTCGAGTCGCTCAACCCAGTCACTCAGGACGTTCTTTGGCAGGGCCGTGGTGCCACGGCCGCTCAGGTCGACAGCGCGGTAGCAGCTGCGCGTGCAGCGTTGCCGGGCTGGGCTGCACAGTCACTCGATCAGCGTATTGCGCTGCTTGAGCGATTTGCCGTAAGCCTCAAGGAACATGCAGATGAGCTGGCTCGTACCATTGGCCAGGAAACCGGTAAGCCGCTCTGGGAGTCGGCTACCGAGGCCACCAGCATGGTTAATAAAATCGCCATTTCGGTGCAGAGCTACCGCGAGCGCACGGGCGAGAAGAGTGGCCCGCTGGCAGACGCTACCGCTGTTCTGCGGCACAAACCGCACGGTGTGGTTGCGGTGTTCGGGCCGTATAATTTCCCGGGCCATTTGCCTAACGGGCACATTGTTCCTGCGCTGTTGGCGGGTAACACCGTGGTGTTCAAACCAAGCGAATTGACTCCTAAAGTGGCCGAGTTGACGGTCAAGTGCTGGATCGCTGCCGGCCTGCCAACCGGCGTCTTGAATCTGGTTCAGGGCGCACGTGAGACAGGCGTGGCGCTGGCCTCGAATCGTGACATCGACGGCTTGTTCTTCACCGGCTCAAGCCGCACCGGCAATTTGCTGCACAGTCAGTTTGCCGGTCGTCCCGACAAGATTCTTGCCCTGGAAATGGGCGGCAACAACCCGCTGGTGGTTGATCAGGTCAGTGATGTCGAAGCGGCGGTGTACACCATCATTCAGTCGGCGTTTATTTCTGCGGGTCAGCGTTGCACCTGTGCGCGTCGCCTGTTGGTGCCGGCAGGCGAATGGGGTGACAGCTTGCTGGCGCGTCTGGTTACTGTGGCCGCCAACATCAAAGTGGGCGCCTACGACGCTCAGCCTGCGCCTTTCATGGGCTCGGTGATATCGCTGGCGGCAGCGCAGCAGTTGATTTCTGCGCAGCAAGACTTGTTGGGCAAAGGCGCGGTTTCCCTGCTTGAAATGCGCCAGCCAGAGGCCGGCGCAGCTTTGCTCACGCCGGGCATTATTGATGTGACGGCGGTAGCGGATCGCCCGGACGAAGAATTCTTCGGCCCGCTGCTGCAAGTGATTCGCTACGCTGATTTTGATCAGGCCATCGCCGAGGCCAATAACACCCAGTACGGCTTGGCCGCTGGCCTGTTGTCGGATTCCAAGGGCCGCTACGAGCAGTTCTGGCTGCACAGCCGTGCCGGTATCGTTAACTGGAACAAGCAGCTCACTGGCGCGGCCAGCAGTGCACCATTCGGTGGTGTGGGCGCCTCCGGTAATCATCGTGCCAGCGCCTATTACGCGGCCGACTATTGCGCCTATCCGGTTGCCTCGCTCGAGAGCGAGAGCCTGAGCCTACCCGCCACGCTGACGCCAGGAGTAAGCCTGTGAGCAATGCTTTTGAAGTGAACTTCGACGGGCTGGTCGGGCCGACGCATAACTACGGCGGTTTGTCCTACGGCAACGTCGCCTCGCAGAGCAACAGCAACGTCGCCTCCAGCCCTAAAGAAGCCGCCAAGCAAGGCCTGGCGAAAATGAAGGCGCTGATGGAAATGGGCTTCAAGCAGGGCGTGCTGGCGCCGCAAGAACGCCCTGATGTGAATGCCTTGCGCAGCCTGGGTTTTGCCGGCACCGATGCGCAGGTCATCGCCAAGGCCGCCAAAGAGGCCATGCCGCTGTTGGTGGCAAGTTGTTCGGCGTCGAGCATGTGGACGGCGAACGCCTGCACGGTGAGCCCGAGTGCCGACACGGCCGATGGCCGTGTGCATTTCACCGCTGCCAACCTCAACTGCAAATTCCATCGCTCAATCGAACACCCGACCACCAGCCGGGTACTGGGCGCCATGTTTGCAGATTCCCAGCACTTTGCTCACCACGCGGCGCTGCCCGCTGTGGGCCAGTTTGGTGATGAAGGTGCGGCTAACCATACGCGGTTTTGCAAAGAATATGGCGCTGCCGGTGTTGAGTTCTTTGTTTACGGTCGCAGTGCCTTCGACAGCCGCTTGCCTGCGCCGCAGAATTACCCGGCGCGGCAGACGCTGGAAGCTTCACAAGCCATCGCCCGCTTGCACGGCCTGAGCGAGAGCGGTGTGGTTTACGCCCAGCAAACGCCGGCTGTGATTGATCAGGGTGTGTTCCACAACGACGTGATTGCAGTCGGCAACGGTGAAGTGCTGTTCCATCATCAGGATGCCTTCCTCAATAGCGATGCGGTCATGGCTGAGCTGCGCGAAAAACTGGCGCGTGTCGGCGCTGAATTCCACTCCGTGTGTGTGCCGCGTGATGCGGTGGGTGTGGATGATGCGGTGAAGTCTTACCTGTTCAACAGCCAGCTGCTCAGCCGCGGTGATGGCAGCATGCTGCTGATTGTGCCGGAGGAGTGCCGTAACAACAGCAATGTTTGGAACTACCTGCAGCAGCTGACGAGCAGCAACGGCCCGATTCGTGATGTGAAGGTTTTTGACCTCAAGCAAAGCATGCAGAACGGCGGCGGCCCGGCGTGCCTGCGGCTGCGTGTTGCGCTCAAGGAAAACGAGTTGGCGGCAGTCAACCAGGGTGTGATCATGACCCCGGCTTTGTATGACACGCTGACCGTTTGGGTCGATAAACACTACCGTGACCGTTTGACCGAAAACGATCTGGCAGACCCGAATTTACTGATTGAGTGCCGGACGGCATTGGATGAACTGACGCAGATCCTTAAACTAGGCTCGGTTTATCCTTTCCAATTGCCCTGAATAGAGAGTTCCTACAATGTCTGACGCCCTGCAACTTATCCTCGAAGACACCGACGGCACCCAGCTGGAAACTTCCTGCACCCGTTTTGCCGTTATGTGGCAGGGCAAGGAAGTGTGGATTCAGCAAGTGGGTAACAACCAGCTGATGATCGGTGTTGATGTCGCGGAAGGCGATACCGAGTACGCCAATCTGGTACTGCGCCCGTTGGCGACCAATCTGGTCAGCCTTGAGCTGGAAATCGAGCCGGCCGATGTTGATGAGGACGGTGTCGCCGGTCACGTGCATGGCCCGGATTGCAACCACGACTGATTGCGTGAGGCCTCTGCAGCGCTAATGCGTCGGTGCTTTTGCGCCGTTTTAAGCTGTCAGAGGCCGCTGTCACAGTCATAGCGTTTTCAATGTAAAGGTGCACGATCGCGGCGCCTGAATGGCAATAATGGAGTCGTTATGCTTGCACTTGGACAACTGCTTGAACTGACCCTGGCTGGACGTGAGCCAGCGGCGAAAATTCAACTGACGCCCGAGGGCACGCGTTTACGTTGGCTGGCAGAAGGCGCGCTGGAAATCACCCCGCCAGAGGCGCGCGATACAGGCCTCGACTTACTGTTGTCTGCCGGTATTCACGGCAACGAAACCGCACCAATCGAGCTGCTTGATCGTCTGCTTCGCTCGATTGCCAATAATCAGCTGCAACCACGTGTGCGTATCTTGCTGTTGCTGGGTAATCCAGCGGCGATGCGCCATGGCGAGCGTTATATCGAGCAAGACATCAACCGTCTGTTCAATGGCCGTCATGAATACAGCGAAGGCTATGAAGCGTTGCGTGCCGGCGAACTCGAGCGTCTGGCGGCTAGTTTCTTCAGCTCGCCCGAGCGCCAGCATCTGCACTACGACCTGCACACCGCAATCCGCGCCTCCAAGATCGAGCAGTTCGCGCTCTATCCGTGGGCCGAAGGGCGCCTGCATTCGCGTCGGGAGCTGGCGCGTCTGAATGCGGCGGGTATGGAGGCGGCGCTGCTGCAAAGCAAAAGCTCGATCACCTTCAGTGCCTACACCTACTCGGCGTTGGGCGCCGAAGCCTTTACGCTGGAATTGGGCAAGGCGCGGCCGTTCGGGCAAAACGAGATGGTCAACCTCGACCTGCTCGAGGCGCGTTTGCAGCACATCATCGAAGCCACTGAGCCCGATGAAGATGAGCAGGGGCTTGATGGCCTGCAGCTGTTTGCGGTGGCGCGTGAGGTGATCAAACAGAGCGATGAGTTCCAGCTGCACTTGCCGGCCGATATCGAGAACTTTACTGAGCTTGACGTCGGTTATCTGTTAGCTGAAGATCGCGGAGGCGTTCGCTGGACCATTGAGGAGCCGGGCGCTCGCATTATCTTCCCCAATCCTAAAGTCAAAAATGGCCAACGCGCTGGCATATTGATTGTGCCGAGCGATAACGCCCAACTTGCTTGAACACGCATTGTTCAGCCAAGCGGGCAGTGTTCCGCCTGGCTCGCCGTAATATCCACTTAAGGCCCGAACCATGACTGTTATTGATTTGCGCAGCGATACCGTAACCCAGCCGACTGCCGGTATGCGTGATGCAATGATGGCGGCGCCGTTGGGCGATGACGTGTATGGCGAAGACCCGACCGTCAACCTGCTTGAGGCCACGCTGGCCGGTCAGCTCGGTTTCGCTGCCGGATTGTTCGTGCCAACCGGCACCATGAGTAACCTGCTTGGGCTGATGGCGCATTGCGAGCGCGGCGATGAATACATCGTTGGTCAGCAGGCACACACCTACAAATACGAAGGCGGTGGTGCCGCCGTGCTCGGTTCAATCCAGCCTCAGCCGCTGGAGATGGAAGCCGATGGCAGTATTGATCTGGCCCGCGTTTGCGCCGCTATAAAACAGGATGACTTCCACTTCGCCCGCAGCCGGTTGCTGGCGCTGGAAAACACCATGCAGGGCAAGGTATTGCCGCTGGCCTATCTGGCCTCGGCACATGAGTTCTGTGGCTTGCATGGTTTGTCGCTGCACCTTGACGGGGCGCGTTTGTTTAATGCCTCGGTCAAACTGGGTGTGGCCCCGCGTGCGATTACCGAGCATTTCGATTCAGTCTCGGTGTGCTTGTCCAAGGGGCTGGGTGCGCCGGTCGGCTCGGTGTTGTGTGGCAGTGAGCCGTTTATTGGCAAAGCGCGGCGGTTGCGCAAGATGGTCGGCGGCGGCATGCGTCAGGCCGGTGTTTTGGCGGCTGCTGGGTTGTTCGCGCTGGAGCATCAGGTTGCGCGTTTGAGCGAGGATCATGCCAATGCTCAAGCGCTGGCCGATGGGCTGATTGAGCTGGGCTACAGCGTTGAACCGGTGCAAACCAACATGGTTTATGTTGATGTCGGAGATCAGGCCGCCGCGCTCAAGGCCCATTGCGCCGAGCAGGGGATTATTTTGTCGGCTGCTGCGCGGTTGCGCATGGTCACCCATCTTGATGTTAGCTGCGACGCAATTACGCGGGTAATCGAGGCGTTTGCAAGCTTTCGGTCGGCTTAATATTCTTCAGTTAAGGCTTTTTGCCCTGCGCTGGCAGGGTAAAAAAGCCCAGTCGGCTACTTTCTCACGCGGTTGTCTTATGGATGTGCGTGGGTAATAGTCAAGAACTATCGCGCAAATACACTAGCCGCGACTGTCAGGGCCTATATAATGCGGCCCTTTGCCGGACATATTACCCGTCAGATATGCGCCTTTTGCGCCAATAAATGCCTGAAATGACCTGTTAAGACGTCATTCATATTTTTTGTCAGCCTGGCTGAGTGTCATACGGGGTTTTAAGAAGCCAGCGTAATCGCCTATTTCCGTGGATGACCTATGAAAAGCGCAGAAATCCGTGAAGCCTTCCTCCGCTTCTTCGAAGAGAAGGGGCACACCCGCGTAGCCTCCAGTTCCCTGATTCCGGCTAACGACCCTACGTTATTGTTCACCAACGCCGGTATGAACCAGTTCAAGGACTGCTTCCTGGGTCTGGAAAAACGCGCCTACACGCGCGCCACTACCAGCCAGAAGTGTGTGCGCGCCGGTGGCAAGCACAATGACCTGGAGAACGTTGGCTACACCGCGCGTCATCATACTTTCTTCGAAATGCTGGGTAACTTCAGCTTTGGCGACTACTTCAAGCGCGACGCCATTACCTTTGCCTGGGAGTTCCTGACTTCTGAGCAGTGGCTGAACCTGCCGAAAGAGAAACTCTGGGTAACGGTTTACGCCAGCGACGACGAAGCCTATGACATCTGGACCAAGGAAGTCGGTGTACCAACCGAGCGCATGATCCGTATTGGCGACAATAAAGGCGCGCCATACGCCTCGGATAACTTCTGGGCGATGGGCGATACCGGCCCTTGCGGTCCGTGCACTGAAATCTTCTTCGATCACGGCGAGCACATCTGGGGCGGTCCTCCTGGCTCACCTGAAGAAGACGGCGACCGTTACATCGAGATCTGGAACAACGTATTCATGCAGTTCAACCGCACCGCCGATGGCGTGATGCACGCGCTGCCTGCGCCAAGCGTTGATACCGGCATGGGCCTTGAGCGCATCAGTGCGGTGTTGCAGCACGTCAATTCGAACTACGAAATTGACCTGTTCCAGCGCTTGCTCAACGCCTCGGCAACAGCTATCGGCTGCCAGAACGAAGGCCAGGCTTCACTGAAAGTTGTGGCTGACCACATTCGTTCGTGCGGCTTCCTGATCGCCGACGGCGTGACGCCATCGAATGAAGGCCGCGGCTATGTGCTGCGCCGTATTATCCGTCGCGCTTGCCGTCACGGTAACAAGCTGGGTGCCAAGGGCAGCTTCTTCTATCAGATCGTGGCCGCGCTGGTTGCCGAGATGGGCGATGCGTTCACCGAACTCAAGCAACAGCAAGCACACATCGAACGTGTACTGAAAACCGAAGAAGAGCAGTTCGCCAAGACTCTGGAACAGGGCCTGAAGATTCTTGAGCAGGACCTCGCCGAACTCAAAGGCACCGTAGTGCCAGGCGATGTTGTGTTCAAGCTGTATGACACCTTTGGTTTCCCGGTTGACCTGACAGGCGATATCGCCCGTGAACGCGACCTGACTATCGATGAAGAAGGCTTTGAGCGTGA
The DNA here is from genome assembly GCF_013277615.1 of Pseudomonas sp. MS19. Lineage (NCBI taxonomy): Bacteria > Pseudomonadati > Pseudomonadota > Gammaproteobacteria > Pseudomonadales > Pseudomonadaceae > Pseudomonas > Pseudomonas sp. MS19. The sequence goes on from NZ_VBTO01000013.1 coordinate 479,600, forward strand.
AATGCAGGCTCAGCGCGAGCGTGCCCGCTCTGCCAGCGCCTTCGGCATGGACTACAACAGCGTCGTCAAGGTCGACAGCGACACGCGTTTCCTCGGTTACAGCGCCACCAATGGCAGCGGCACAATCATCGCCTTGTTCAAGGATGGCGCAGCAGTGTCCAGCCTTGCAGAAGGCGAGGAGGGTGTAGTCGTCCTCGATCAGACGCCGTTCTACGCTGAATCCGGTGGTCAGGTGGGTGACAGCGGTTTCCTTGAAGGGCCAGGCGTTCGCTTCGATGTGCGCGACACCACCAAGGCGGGCGGTGCCTTCCTGCATCACGGTATCGTTACCAAGGGCAGCCTGGCGGTTGATACCTCGGTTAACGCAGAAGTCTCTGCCGAGGTGCGTAAAGCCACGGCGCTGAATCACTCGGCGACTCACTTGCTGCACGCGGCATTGCGTGAAGTGATTGGCGAGCATGTGCAGCAGAAGGGCTCATTGGTTGATAGTCAGCGTCTGCGTTTCGACTTCAGCCATTTTGAAGCGATCAAGCCAGAGCAACTGCGCGCATTGGAAGATCGCGTTAATCAGCAGATTCGTCTGAACAGCGAAGTCGAAACCCTCGAGACCGACATCGAAACAGCCAAGGCCAAGGGCGCAATGGCGCTGTTTGGTGAGAAATACGGTGATCAGGTTCGCGTGCTGACCATGGGCGACGGTTTCTCTGTTGAGCTGTGTGGCGGTACTCACGTTTCACGAACCGGTGACATCGGCGTGTTTAAGATCACCAGCGAAGCGGGTGTGGCCGCCGGTGTGCGCCGTATCGAAGCGGTAACTGGTGCTCAGGCGCTGGCTTACCTGAACGGTGCCGAAGAGCAGCTCAAAGAAGCCGCACAGTTGGTAAAAGGCAGCCGCGACAACCTGCTCGACAAGCTGACTGCTGTGCTGGAGCGCAATCGTCAGTTGGAAAAAGACCTTGAGCAGCTCAGGGCCAAAGCGGCGAGTGCGGCCGGTAATGATCTTGCCGCTTCGGCGCAGGAAATTAACGGCGTTAAGGTTCTCAGTGCGCGTATCGACGGTGCCGACGGCAAAGCGCTGCTGGCGCTGGTCGACCAACTGAAGAACAAACTGGGCAGTGCGGTTATCCTGCTGGGCGGCGTTTTGGATGACAAAGTTGTTCTGGTTGCCGGTGTGACGGCAGATCTGACCGCTCGCTTCAAGGCTGGCGATCTGATGAAGCAGGCTGCTGCGGCAGTCGGTGGCAAGGGCGGTGGTCGTCCTGATATGGCGCAAGGCGGCGGTGTTGACGCGGCGGCGCTGGATCAGGCACTGCTGCTGGCGCAGGCTTTCGTCGAGAAGGCTTGAGGAAACACAAGGTGTGCCCACTGCGCGCGCAGTGGGCCAGAAGCAGTCATTTTGGTTGCATGATTAATGGGCGCCCTTCACGGGCTTAGGCGGCTTTGAAATGGCTTTGATCGTACAAAAATTTGGCGGCACATCCGTCGGCACTGTCGAACGTATCGAGCAGGTGGCGGAGAAAATCAAAAAGTTTCGCGAGGGCGGTGACGACATCGTCGTGGTGGTTTCCGCCATGAGCGGTGAGACCAATCGCCTGATTGATCTGGCCAAACAGATTGGTGACCAGCCTGTACCGCGTGAGTTGGACGTGCTGGTCTCGACCGGTGAGCAGGTGACGATTGCCTTGCTTGCCATGGCGCTGATGAAGCGTAATGTGCCGGCGGTTTCGTACACCGGTAATCAAGTACGGATTCTCACTGATAGCGCGCACAATAAAGCGCGTATCTTGCAGATTGATGACCACAAGTTGCGCACCGATCTCAAGGCCGGTCGCGTCGTGGTTGTTGCAGGTTTCCAGGGTGTCGACGAGAACGGCAACATCACCACGCTGGGCCGTGGCGGCTCCGACACCACAGGCGTTGCGCTGGCCGCTGCGCTGAAGGCTGATGAGTGCCAGATCTACACTGACGTAGATGGCGTCTACACCACCGACCCGCGTGTGGTCCCGCAAGCTCAGCGTCTGGAGAAGATCACGTTCGAGGAAATGCTCGAAATGGCCAGCCTGGGCTCCAAGGTTTTGCAAATTCGCTCGGTGGAGTTCGCCGGCAAGTACAACGTACCGCTGCGCGTTCTGCACAGCTTTAAGGAGGGGCCAGGTACCCTCATTACTATTGATGAAGAGGAATCCATGGAACAGCCGATCATCTCCGGCATCGCTTTCAACCGCGACGAAGCCAAGCTGACAATCCGTGGTGTGCCGGATATTCCGGGTGTGGCCTTCAAGATTCTTGGCCCGATCAGCTCGGCCAATGTTGAAGTGGACATGATCGTGCAGAACGTTGCGCACGATAACACCACCGATTTCACCTTCACCGTGCACCGCAATGATTATCAGAATGCGCTGCAGGTACTGGAAAATACCGCACGTGAACTGGGCGCTCGTGAAGTGTCCGGTGACACCAAAATCGCCAAAGTGTCGATTGTGGGTGTGGGCATGCGTTCACATGCAGGTGTTGCAAGTCAGATGTTCGAGGCGCTGGCCAAGGAGAACATCAACATTCAGATGATTTCGACTTCCGAGATTAAGGTTTCGGTGGTGATTGAAGAGAAATATCTGGAACTTGCCGTGCGTGCATTGCACACCGCCTTCGAGCTGGATGCTCCAGCCGCGAAGAGCGAGTAAAGCTGTAACCGGAAGGCGCTAATTAAAATGAGCGCCTTCTGTCTTTTTTTGCCTGGAGTGGACGGCGCTATCTTTCCGGCTACTCTGGTCAATACTTAGGTGATGGGTTGACTTGTAATTGGGTTGGCTCGGCATCATTTTAATTTTGCAGACTGTTTGTACTGAATTTAATCCGTGAGGTGAATGGAATGTTGATTCTGACTCGTCGGGTCGGAGAGACCCTAATGGTGGGTGATGAAGTCACCGTCACTGTGCTTGGCGTTAAGGGAAATCAGGTGCGCATAGGGGTTAACGCCCCGAAAGAAGTGGCTGTGCACCGCGAAGAGATCTACCAGCGCATACAGAAAGAAAAGGACGACGAACCAAGCCACTAATTTAATTGAAATTTTGGCTTTGCAAACGGGGAAAACATGGGTATCATGCGCCCCGTGTTGCGGAGAGGTGGCCGAGTGGCCGAAGGCGCTCCCCTGCTAAGGGAGTACATCTCAAAAGGGTGTCGGGGGTTCGAATCCCCCCTTCTCCGCCATTATTAAGCTGTATAGGGTGGGTCAGGATTTTTTCAGTAAGTTGTTGAATTACTTGAAAAATTGCTTGTAAAAAGTTTTACGATCCCTATAATGCGCACCGATTGTTGCACTCATAGCTCAGCTGGATAGAGTACTCGGCTACGAACCGAGCGGTCGGAGGTTCGAATCCTCCTGAGTGCACCATATTTAGAGCGACCTGCTAAGGCTGGCGTTCTGATTCAACCAGAGGTGATCTGGTCTACCAAGCGCCATTTGCACTCATAGCTCAGCTGGATAGAGTACTCGGCTACGAACCGAGCGGTCGGAGGTTCGAATCCTCCTGAGTGCACCATATAGTAACACCGAAAAGACCCGCAGAAATGCGGGTTTTTTTTCGTCCCCAGTTTTTCATTCCGATTATTTTTCGCTACAGCCGTTCTGGTCAAAGCTGACCTGACGTTTGTTGCCGCGCCTGTCGCTGTAGTAATAGCGAGTGCGGCCGTTGACTCGGCTAATCCGCTCCGGTGAGCCCAAGGCTCGCTCTACGTCCTGTAATGACATGCCAGCCGGGATGAGCTGCTTGATGCGCGCATTGCGCCGCTGGCGATCGCTGAGAAGGTTGCCGCATCCGTCGTCGCGCTCACCGACCACCACAATCTCAGCGCTCTGGCGGGGCGGCTCCAGCTCGGGCAGTGCTTTTGGCTGGACTTCTGCCGGCGCCGCTATTGAGTTGACGACACGGCTGTGATCATCGAGCAATTGCCCTTGGTGCTGAGCGGGACAGCCATGCCCGGTGAAGCTGATCTGACCCTGGTTATCTTCGCAGCGATACAGGCGGGCCGCCCACGGCGTGCCTGTGACCAGCACTAACAGGATGGCGGTGACGATGCTTGGATAAAGCATATCGGTGTCCTCCGTGACAGGAGGCTAAGCTTAGTCAGGTATTTTGTCGGGTGGCGTGCCTTGTGCTGAGTTGCCCGCGTCGTAACAGAATATCTACAGAAATAATTCAGGATTGCGATGCAAGCGCTTGTTCTTGCCGTGTTTTTGTAACGCGCAATCCTGCTAGGTGATGTTATTATTCGCAGTATCAGCCCCGTCGGGGCTTGTGGACAGCACCATGGACTTACCCAGTAGTTACTCTGCAACTCGATTGTGCAATCAAGAATTGACTGATTGACCCTCCTTGGCGTGCGCCGTCACTGGGGGTGGAGCGCGCCATGACTGAAGTAGAAGCCAAAAAGCCGCAAGAAAGCCTGCAGGATCGCCTGGCGCAGGTGGTCGAGCTATTGCAGCGGCACAAAGTAGTTGAAGACCTGACGCAGCGTCAGGAAGGCCAGCACAGCGACCTGGTCGAGAATCTGGTGCACCGCCAGAACCTCGCCGAGCTGCAACGCAAGCTCGAAGACCTGCACAGCGCAGACGTCGCCTACATCCTTGAAGCCCTGCCGTTGGAAGACCGTCTGGCCGTCTGGCAGTTGGTCAAGGCCGAGCGCGACGGCGACATTCTTCTCGAAGTATCCGATTCGGTCCGCGAAACCCTGATCGCGGACATGGACGACCACGAAATTCTCGCGGCCGCCAAAGACCTCGACGCCGATGAACTGGCTGACCTTGCGGCTGAATTGCCGCGCGATGTCGTTCATGAGCTGATGGAAACCCTCGATGCACAACAGCGCGAGCGTGTTCGCTCGGCGTTGTCCTATGAGGAAGATCAGGTCGGTGCATTGATGGACTTCGAGATGGTGACGATTCGTGAGGACGTCACCCTCGAAGTGGTCTTGCGTTACCTGCGCCGCCTGAAAGAGTTGCCGGGCCACACCGACAAACTCTTCGTGGTCGATTACGACGGCGTGCTCAAGGGCGTCCTGCCGATCAAGCGTTTGCTGGTGAATGACCCGGAGCGTCTGGTGGTGGATGTTATGGCCACCGACCCGGTGAGTTTCCATCCCGACGAGGAAGCGCTGGAAGCCGCTCAGGCGTTTGAGCGTTACGACTTGATCTCAACCCCTGTGGTCGATAAGAACGGCAAGCTGATCGGCCGTCTGACCATCGACGAGATGGTTGACCTGATCCGTGAAGAGAGCGAAGCCGAAGTGCTCAACATGGCCGGTCTGCGCGAAGAAGAAGACATCTTCGCCTCGGTCTGGCGCTCACTGCGCAACCGTTGGGCCTGGCTTGCGATCAACCTGATTACGGCCTTCCTCGCGTCGCGGGTAATTGGCCTGTTTGAAGGCTCAATCGAAAAACTCGTGGCGCTGGCGGCCTTGATGCCAATCGTTGCGGGCATCGGCGGCAACTCCGGTAACCAGACCATTACCATGATTGTGCGCGCCATGGCGCTGGATCAATTGAGTACCGGCAATACCTCGCGGCTGATCCGCAAAGAGCTCGCTGTTTCGCTGATTAACGGCGTTATTTGGGGGGGCGTGATCGGCATTGTGGCGTGGGTGCTGTATGACAGCTGGTCGCTGGGGCTGGTGATGACGGCAGCAATGACCCTCAACCTGTTGCTGGCCGCGCTGATGGGGGTTTTGATTCCCATGACGCTGGTGCGCATGGGCCGCGATCCGGCCATGGGCGCCAGTGTGATGATCACCGCGGTCACCGACAGCGGCGGTTTCTTTATCTTTTTGGGCCTGGCCACGCTCTTTCTCATGTAAGTGCCCCAGCACCTCTCGGGTCGCAAGGCCCGGCCCAAGGTTTGCCTGGAGTCATCGTTTAGGGATAACCTTTCCCGGCTTTTGGCTCCATTTGGGCGTATAAGGCTATAAAAAATGCGACCTGGAAGTCCCTAAACAATAAATAAAGGAGTCATGATGACCCCAAGCCAACTCCTCTCCGAAGGCGTTGAACTCATGCTTTATGGCATGGGTTCGGTGTTTGTTTTCCTGACCCTGTTAATCCTCTCTATACATCTGATGGCGCGCCTGCTCGGGCGAATAGCGCCGCCAGCTGCCGCTGCTGCTGTCACACCCGCCACACCTGCTGTTCAGGCCCAAGGCCCGGAACCGGATGTTCTCGCTGCCATTCAGGCTGCCATTTCTCAACATCGCGCCCGCCGCGACTGACCCAGCCTGACGGAGTTTGTGTATGACTGCTGTGAAAAATCCGCTCGGTATCACCGACGTTGTGCTGCGTGACGCTCATCAATCGATTCTGGCCACCCGGGTGCGCCTTGAAGACATGCTGCCCATCGCGCCAAAGCTCGATCAGGTCGGTTTTTGGTCAGTTGAGTCCTGGGGTGGCGCGACCTTCGACGCCTGCATTCGCTACCTGGGTGAAGATCCGTGGGAGCGCATTCGCGAACTGAAGAAAGCCATGCCCAATACTCGCCAGCAGATGTTGCTGCGCGGGCAGAACCTGTTGGGTTATCGCCATTACGCCGATGACGTGGTGAACAAATTCGTCGAGCGCGCCGCCATCAATGGCGTTGATGTGTTCCGGGTTTTCGACGCCATGAACGACCCGCGTAACCTGGCGACTGCACTGAAGGCGGTCAAGCAGCAGGGCAAGCATGCCCAAGGCACTATTTCCTACACCACAAGCCCGGTTCATACCCTGGACATGTGGGTGGATCTGGCCAAGCAGATTGAAGACATGGGCGCCGATTCGGTGGCCATCAAGGACATGGCCGGGATTCTCAATCCCTACACTGCGTTCGAGTTGGTGACGCGGCTCAAGGCGACGCTGTCGATCCCGATTCATATGCAGTGCCACGCCACGGCAGGTCTTTCCACCGCCGCGATTCTCAAAGCGGTTGAGGCTGGAATCGACAACGTCGACACCGCCATCTCGTCACTGTCGATGACCTACGGCCATTCGCCGACTGAATCGGTGGTGGCCATTTTTAAAGACAGCGAGCGCGACACCGGTCTTGATCTGTTGCTGCTCGAAGAAATTGCAGCATATTTTCGCGAAGTGCGGAAAAAGTACGCCAAGTTTGAGGGCAATCTCAAAGGCGTCGACTCCCGCATTCTGGTCGCCCAAGTGCCGGGCGGCATGTTGACCAACATGGAAAGCCAGCTGAAAGAGCAGGGCGCCCAAGACAAGTTCGACGAAGTGCTGGCGGAAATTCCGCGAGTCCGCGAAGACCTCGGCTTTATTCCACTGGTGACACCGACCTCGCAGATTGTTGGCACTCAGGCCGTTATCAATATCCTCACGGGCGAGCGTTACAAGTCGATCACCAAAGAGACCGCCGGCATTCTCAAAGGGGAGTACGGCGCGGCGCCTGCGCCGTTCAACGCGGCATTGCAGGCGCGGGTGCTTGATGGCAGCGAGGCGATTACCTGTCGTCCGGCTGACCTGCTCACGGATGAGATGGACAAACTCACCGCCGAATTGCGCGGCATTGCCGCCGAGAAGGGCATTCGACTGGCCGCCGATGAAATCGACGACGTACTCACTTATGCCTTGTTCCCGCAAATTGGCCTGAAGTTTCTCGAGAATCGCGGCAACCCAGCCGCGTTCGAGCCGGCGCCAAATGCCAAGTCGTTGCCTGCACTCGAGGCCGGCAAGCCCGAGGTTTATACCGTCGAGGTCAGCGGCAAGTCTTACGTGGTGCAGGTTAACGAGGGTGGCGACATCAGCGGTATCAAGTCGCTCAACAGCGGCGCTGCGGATGCGGCTCCGGTAAGCGCCCCGGTTGGCGCTGGCGAGCCGCAAGTTGCTCCGCTGGCGGGCAACATCTTCAAGGTTCTGATCAAGCCGGGCCAAGTGGTAGAAGAGGGTGAGCTGGTGATCATTCTTGAAGCCATGAAGATGGAAACCGAAATTCGTGCGTTCAAGGCAGGCACCATCGGAGCCGTCAATATCAAGGTAGGTGACTCTGTGGCGGTGGGCGACAGCCTGCTGACCATCGGCTGAGGGGCGGATTATGGAGAAGCTCCTCAAACTGTGGCAGAGCACCGGCCTGTATCATCTGGAGCCGGGACAGGCGCTGATGATCGCGATCTGTCTGGGTCTGATCTATCTGGCTATTCGCAAGGGTTTTGAGCCGCTGCTACTGATCCCGATTGGTTTCGGTGGTCTGCTCGCCAATATTCCGGTTGCAGGCATGGCCGAAGGCAACGGTATTTTGCATCTGTTCTATGAAATTGGTCTGCCCACCAGCGTATTCCCGCTGCTGATCTTTATGGGCGTGGGCGCCATGACTGATTTTGGGCCGATGCTGGCAAACCCGAAAACCCTGATCCTCGGCGCTGCGGCGCAATTCGGTATTTTCGCGACGCTGATCGGCGCGCTGGCGATCACCGCAATGGGCATTCCGGGAATGGAGTTCACCCTGCGCGAGGCGGCATCGATTGCCATCATCGGTGGGGCGGACGGGCCGACTTCGATCTTTGTAACCTCCAAGCTCGCCCCAGATCTGCTGGGGCCGATTGCCGTGGCTGCTTACTCGTATATGGCGTTGGTGCCATTGATTCAGCCGCCGATCATGCGTGCGCTGACCACCAAGGCTGAGCGCGCCATTGTTATGAAGCAGCTGCGCCCTGTTAGCCAGGTCGAGAAAATCGTCTTCCCGTTGGTGCTGTGCCTGCTGGTCGGCATGTTGCTGCCGGATGCAGCGCCGCTGGTGGGCATGTTCGCCTTCGGTAACCTGCTGCGCGAAGCCGGTGTGGTCGAGCGCCTGGCTGACACGTCACGTAATGCGCTGATCAACGTGGTGACTATTTGTCTGGGCCTTACCGTGGGTTCGAAGCTTTCCGCCGAGGCATTCCTGCAACTGAAAACTCTGGGAATCCTGCTGCTGGGCATGGTCGCGTTCTGTGGTGGTACAGCGGCTGGCGTACTGATGGCCAAGGTGATGAACATGTTCAGCGCCAACAAGATCAATCCGCTAATCGGTTCGGCTGGCGTCTCGGCGGTGCCAATGGCGGCGCGTGTTTCGAACAGGGTCGGGCTTGAAGCCAATCCGCAAAACTTCCTGCTGATGCATGCGATGGGGCCGAATGTGGCCGGCGTGATCGGCTCGGCTGTTGCGGCGGGCGTGTTGCTCAACTTTGTTGGCTAAGGCGATTGCCTGTGCAGAGGAGTATTTTCTTCTCCCATAAAAAAACCGGCCAACTGGCCGGTTTTTTTATGGGTAAACCTCAAGCCTCTTCGGCTGTCATTTCGGCGTCGTGGGCAATCAGGGCGACCAGCGCATTTTGCTGGCGGCGTGTCAGCTGGCGGAATTGCTGCAGAAGCTCGCGCTCATGCAGAGACAGTTCCGGGCTGTCCAGACGCAGACTCGAATCATCACTCAGAGCGCCTTCCTGGAGCATGCTCTGCTCAAGACGAGCAATGATTTCTGAATTCATGCTGCGATGATGATTGCGTGCTACATCAGCGATGCGTTCACGCATGCCATCGGGCAAGCGTACGACAAACTTGTCAGCCGTTCGGCTGGAATAGATAGCCTGTTTCATAGGGCGCATACATTAAACCGGTTAGTTCAGGGGAGCGATACTGGCATGCAACTTGATTCTCACATGCTGTGACAACCTTATTCATCAACCGTTCAGCCGAAGCGTTTAACTGCGGCATTATGACCTGAATACCATCCTTGATTTGAAGCCAGTAAAACCAGCGGGATTCTCGTTGGTATTGGCGCGTTTGGCCATAGACCCAATGGGTTAATGCGAGTGGTCCTACACAAAACTATGAAAATTCCGCTCGCAATCTGGCGGTTCGTCCCGTTGCTGCGCATGCGCTCAAAAGGACAACAGCCTGAAGGCCTTTATCGCTTAAGCATAATCAATCGTCACCGAAGTGTCATGACTCATTAACTGACCTGACACAGTCTTCGCCTAGCTTGGTCTACACCAGATGGCGAAGCGCAGGTGGCTTTGCCTTACTTAAAGATGAGGCTAAGCCATGAGCGCGGCAATTCAAGTAGACAGTTTAAACAAGACCTTTGGCCGCAAACAGGCACTGCACGGCCTCTCTTTAGCGGTTAAGCCAGGCGAAATGGTCGCCTTGATTGGTGCTTCAGGTTCCGGCAAGTCAACCTTGCTACGCCATGTTGCCGGGCTGGCCCGATGCGACAAGTCGGTGACTGGCAATATTCAGGTGCTTGGCCGGCCGATGCAGGATTGCGGTCGCCTGAGCGGTGAAGTCCGTCACTTGCGGGCCGACATTGGCTACATCTTTCAGCAATTCAATCTGGTTGGCCGCCTGAGCGTGCTGCACAACGTATTGCTCGGTTGTCTGGGGCGTATGCCGCGCTGGCGCGGTTCGCTGGGCATGTTCAACAGCGAAGAACGCCAGCGTGCGCAAGAGTCGCTGGAGCGTGTCGGCCTGGGTGATCTGGCGGCGCAGCGGGCCTCGACCTTGTCGGGTGGCCAACAGCAACGCGTGGCGATTGCCCGCGCCCTGTGCCAGCGCGCCGAAGTGATTCTGGCGGATGAGCCGATTGCCTCACTCGACCCCGAGTCCGCGCGCAAGGTCATGGAAATTCTCGCCGACATCAACTCGCGCGACGGCAAGACCGTTGTCGTGACGTTGCATCAAGTCGATTACGCCGCTCGCTACTGCAAGCGAGCAGTGGCGCTTAAGGCCGGGCGTATTCATTTCGACGGCTCTACCGAGCAGCTTAATCCCGACTTTCTCAATGACCTTTACGGCGCCGAACTCGATACCAGCCTGTTGCTGCCCGGTATTGAGGCGCGTGCCAAGCAATACCAGCAGCCGTTGGCACTGGTTAAAGCATAAACCCAACAAAACCAACGCAACCCTTATCAAGCAACAGGAGTGTGCTCCATGTTCAATCGTCTTGGTCGTGTTCTGGCGGCATCTGCATTAATCACCGGCTCCATCATGGGCACCGCGCAGGCGGCTCAGGAGTCACTGACGTTCGGCATCATTTCTACCGAGTCTTCGCAGAATCTGCGCACCTTATGGGACCCGTTTCTGGCGGACATGAGCAAGCAGACCGGCATGAAAATCAACGCCTTCTTCGCCCCGGACTATGCCGGTGTGATTCAGGGTATGCGCTTCGACAAGGTTGATGTTGCGTGGTACGGCAACAAGGCGGCAATGGAAGCTGTGGACCGTGCCGGCGGTGAAATCTTTGCCCAGACCACCGCACTCAGCGGTGCACAGGGTTATTACAGCCTGATGGTTGCGAACAAGGACAGTTCGATCAACAACGTCGACGACATGCTGAAAAACGCCAAGCAACTGACCTTCGCCAACGGTGACCCAAACAGCACCTCGGGTTTCCTGGTACCTGGCTATTACGTGTTCGCCAAGAACAAGGTCGACGCCAACACGATCTTCAAGCGCACCATGAACGGCAGCCACGAAGTCAACGCCTTGTCGGTGGCTAACAAGCAGGTCGATGTCGGCACCTTCAACAGTGAGGGCATGGAGCGTCTGGAGATCACTGCGCCGGAGAAAGCCGCGCAACTGAAGGTGATCTGGACATCGCCTCTGATCCCGGCCGACCCGATGGTTTGGCGCAAAAATCTGGATGGCGAAACCAAGGCCAAATTGCAGAAGTTCTTCATGTCCTACGGCGCCAAACCGGCCGAGAAGCAAGTTCTGGCCGCGCTGCAGTGGGGCCAGTTCCGCGCCTCGACTAACGACCAGCTGCTGCCGATCCGCCAGCTTGAGTTGTTCAAGCAACGCTCCGAAATCGCCAACAACAGCAACCTGTCTGCTGCCGACAAGCAGGCCAAGCTGGACGCCATTGATGCCGAACTGGCAACCCTGGAAAAGCGCATGGCTGAGCTTGAAAGCAAGAACCTCAAGCAAGCCAGCTAATCAGCCACGTGTTAATGCGCTGCCATCAGGCCGGTCTCGAGCGACTGGGCCGGTCTGATGAGTCACCTGTTGCACTTCAAGAGATGTACCTATGACAACACTCAACCCGGCTGTTAACGCTCAGGCTACAGCCAAGCAATCCTGGCTCAAGTTGTTCATGTGGGGCGGCGTTATTGCGTTGCTGGCGTGGTCCTGGCAGGGCGCAGAAATGAACCCGCTCGGGCTGATTCGTGACAGCGGCAACATGGCCACCTTTGCCAGTGACTTCTTTCCGCCGGATTTCAGCCACTGGCGCCTTTATTTGAAAGAAATGGTGGTGACCGTACAGATCGCCATTTGGGGTACGGCGATGGCCATCGTCTGCGCGATACCGCTGGGCATCCTGTGTTCCGAAAACATCGTGCCGTGGTGGGTTTATCAGCCGGTGCGCCGGGTGATGGATGCGTTCCGTTCGATCAACGAGATGGTCTTCGCCATGCTCTTTGTTGTGGCTGTGGGATTAGGCCCGTTCGCCGGGGTGCTGGCGTTGTTCATCGGCACGGTAGGCGTTCTTGCCAAGCTCTTTGCTGAAGCGGTCGAGGCGATTGATCCGGGGCCGATCGAAGGTGTTCGGGCAACCGGTGCCAGCGCGCTGCAAGAAGTGATTTTCGGGGTGATCCCGCAAGTCTTGCCGCTGTGGATCTCCTATTCGTTGTACCGCTTTGAATCCAACGTGCGCTCGGCAACCGTGGTCGGCATGGTCGGCGCGGGGGGCATCGGGGTGATTCTGTGGGAGTCGATTCGTGGCTTTCAGTTTCAGCAAACCTGCGCACTTCTGATCGTCATCATCGTGGTTGTCAGCGTCATCGACATCCTCTCCCAGCGCTTGCGCAAATTGTTCATCTGACCTGAGCGAGACGCCTTGATGCGTCCTTTTTTTGCCATGAACTTGTCTAGACAAATTGAGCCGTTATACCGCGAGTTGGCCAGCGTGCTGCGCGAAGAACTGCAACAGTTTTGCCCAGGTGATTTGCTGCCCAGCGAAGTTCAATTGGCCGCGCGTTTTTCAGTCAACCGGCACACGTTGCGCCGCGCGGTGGATGAACTGGTGCTTGAAGGCCTGGTTCTGCGCCGTCAGGGCAAAGGCACCCAGGTTTTGGCCAGACCGCTGGTGTATCCGTTGCAGGCAAACAATGCGTTCAGCGATTCGCTGTCGGCACTCGGCCTGCGCGTAGAGGCGGTGTTGCTGGAGCGCAAAAAGCGCAAGGCCACGGGCGATGAAAGCCAGCGCCTGCAATTACCCGAGGGCGCCATGCTTATCGAGTTGACGACCTTGCGCTTGCTCGACGAGCAGCCGGTCAGCCTGATTCGCCATCGCTTTTGTGCAAGCCACGCGCCAGCACTCGAGCGCTACAACGGCGGCTCATTGCGTGAGTATTTGCTTGAGCAATCACTCGGGCTCAACCGCACCTACAGCCTGATTGGCGCCCGCCTGCCGAGCCGTGAAGAGGCCGCGCAATTACTCATGCCGCTGCATGCACCACTGCTCAGCGTGCTCACTCTTTCCTGCGATACGGCCGGGCAACCGGTGGAGCTTGCGTTGTCCACCAGCCGCGCCGATCGCTTTCAGTATCAAGTTGCCCCCTGATGGAGACATTCACCATGCACAGCGACCCCAATGTCGCCAAGCGACAGCACTGGATGGGCGTTCTGGCCCGTGCCGCGCAACAGTTGCAACCCTATGCAGATGCTTTGAAAGACGCGCAATACAGCCACATTCGCCACCCGGAAATCGGCATGACGCTGGTGCGCGGGCGCATCGGTGGCACCGGCGAGGCTTTCAATCTAGGCGAGATGAGCGTCACCCGTTGTGTGGTTCGTCTTGAAGATGGGCGCATCGGTTTCAGCTATGTAAGCGGCCGCGACAAGCAACACGCGGAGTTGGCCGCGTTGGCAGACGCGCATTTGCAAGGCAGCCAGCAGCAACACTGGCTGCGCGAGTTGATCGAACCGCTGGCGGCGCAACAGCAGGCTGGCAAGGCGGCACAGGCTGCCGAAACCGCAACCACCCAGGTGGAGTTCTTCACCCTGGTTCGAGGAGAAGATTGATGGCCCAGGCTCACAGCTCAGAATGGTTGCAGGCAGCCTTTAGTGATCCGGTGCTCGATGCACAGTTGAGTTTCAGAACAGCGCTCAAAGCCCTGGCCGAACCGGGTCTGGTACAGACCATGGATCGCGCACTGGAACTCGACAGTTTGCAGCCGGCGACTTATGCCCTGTGCCTGTCCTTTTTGGATGGCGACACACCTTTATGGCTGGCACCGCGTTTTGATACGCCGATGATCCGCGCCAATCTGGCCTTCCATTGCGGTTGCCCGATTGTTGCCGAACGCGAGATGGCACTGTTCGGTTTGCTCGATGAAAGCGAGTTGCTCGACCTCAGTGATTTCGACAACGGCAGCGAGCGTTATCCCGATCAGTCCTGCACGTTGCTGGTGCAGTTGTCCTCTCTGGATAACGGCCCCCAACTGCGCTGGCGCGGCCCTGGCATCAAGGATGTGCAGGCGGTCGAATTGCCAGTTCCTGCCGGGTTTTGGGCACAACGCAAAGCGCGCAGCAACTTCCCGCGCGGTCTTGATGTGTTCTTTGCCGCAGGCGAGCACGTAATGGGTTTGCCCCGCAGCACCCACGTTCTGCACAACAACCACGAGGAGGCTGCCTGATGTACGTTGCCGTTAAAGGAGGCGAGCGCGCCATCGACAACGCCCATGCGTTGTTGGCCAAGAAGCGCCGTGGCGCTACCGACATTCCCGAGCTGACCGTCGATCAGGTGCGCGAGCAAATGCCGTTTGCCGTCTCACGGGTGATGAGCGAAGGCTCGCTTTACGACCCGCAATTGGCCGCGCTGGCGATCAAGCAGGCGGCGGGCGATCTGATGGAAGCAATATTCCTCTTGCGTGCCTATCGCACCACGTTGCCGCGCTTTGCCTCCAGCATGCCGATCGACACCAGTGCCATGCAGTTGTCACGGCGCATCTCGGCCACCTTCAAGGATTTGCCGGGCGGCCAGTTGTTGGGCCCGACCTATGACTACACGCACCGCTTGCTCGACTTTGCTTTGCTCGCAGAAGGCGAGCAGCCTGGCCCAGAAATTGACCCGCAAGCCGCTGTTGAGAAATGCCCGCGGGTGCTCGACTTTCTGGTGGATGAAGGGCTGATGAGCCGCGACGGCGACAGTTCGGCAGCGGTGCCGGACATCACCCGCGAGCCGCTGGAGTTTCCGGCCAATCGTGCCCAGCGCTTGCAGGCATTGGCGCGCGGTGATGAAGGCTTTTTGCTGGCGCTGAGTTATTCGACGCAGCGCGGCTACGGTCGCAATCACCCGTTCGCCGGCGAAATACGCATCGGCGAACTTGAGGTGTGGATCGAGCCCGAGGAGCTGGATTTTGCCGTGCCGTTGGGCGACATCGAAGTGACCGAGTGCGAGATGGTCAATCAGTTCATCGGCGGCAAAGGCATCGAGGCCCAATTCACCCGTGGCTACGGTCTGGCGTTTGGCTACGCCGAGCGTAAGGCGATGGGCATGGCGCTGGTGGATCGCGCATTACGCGCAGAGGAGTTCGGCGAGGAGGTACAAGGCCCGGCGCAGCAAGAAGAGTTTGTGCTGGCGCATTGCGACAACGTCGAGGCGGCCGGTTTTGTCTCGCACCTGAAGCTGCCGCACTACGTCGACTTCCAATCCGAACTCGAGCTGATCCGCAAATTACGCGCTCAGCCAGGCTCTCAGCAGGAGCAAACGCCATGACCTCATTGCACAACGCACAACAACAAGCCGACAGTGGCTACAACTTTGCCTACCTCGATGAGCAGAGCAAACGCATGATCCGCCGTGGCCTGTTAAAGGCGGTGGCAATTCCTGGCTATCAGGTGCCATTTGCCGGCCGTGAGATGCCTTTGCCGTATGGCTGGGGCACAGGCGGCATGCAGCTCACTGCGGCGATTCTGGGCCGCGACGATGTGCTTAAAGTCATCGATCAGGGCGCAGATGACACCACCAATGCGGTGTCGATCCGCCGCTTCTTCGGGCGCACCGCAGGCGTTGCAACCACTTTGCGCACGCCTGAAGCCACAGTGATTCAAACCCGTCACCGCATCCCGGAAACGCCACTCAGCGCCGATCAGATCATGGTCTATCAGGTGCCGATTCCTGAGCCTTTGCGCTTTATCGAACCGTCTGAAAGCGAGACGCGCACCATGCACGCGCTGGGTGATTACGGGGTTATGCACGTCAAGCTGTATGAAGACATCGCCACCTTCGGCCACATCGCCACAAGTTACGCCTATCCCGTCACGGTGGATGACAACTACGTGATGGACCCGTCGCCGATTCCCAAATTCGACAACCCGAAACTGCACATGAGCCCCGCGCTGATGCTGTTCGGTGCCGGGCGTGAAAAGCGTTTGTACGCCGTGCCGCCTTACACGCGAGTCGAGAGTCTGGACTTTGAGGATCATCCGTTCGAGGTGCAGAGCTGGGAACACAACTGCGCGATTTGCGGCAGCGCTGATTCTTATCTGGACGAGCTGATTGTCGATGATGCCGGCAGCAAACAGTTTGTCTGTTCCGACACCGACTATTGCCTGCAACGCCGTGACCAGCAGCAATCCGGGGAGGGCGCACAATGACCGCCGCCGTACGTGTAAATCGTGAGCTGGCAGCGCTCGAGCCGCTGTTTTCCGTCAACAATGTGAGCAAGTTGTATGGCCCCGAAAAAGGCTGCCAGCAGGTTTCGTTCGACCTGTATCCGGGTGAGGTACTGGGTATCGTCGGCGAGTCCGGTTCAGGCAAGTCGACGCTATTGAGCCTGTTGGCCGGACGTTGCCTGCCTGATGAAGGACAGATCAGCTATTTGCGTGAAGACGGTCAACTGCTCGATTTGTATGCCAGTAGCGAAGCGCAGCGGCGCACGTTACTGCGCACCGAGTGGGGCTTTGTCGAGCAGAACCCACGCGATGGTTTGCGCATGGGGGTATCGGCCGGCGCCAATATTGGCGAGCGTTTGATGGCGCAAGGCGTACGCAATTACGGCGAGCTGCGCGGTGCGGGTATCAGCTGGCTGAAGCAGGTGGAAATCGATCCGAAGCGGATCGACGACCTGCCGCGCACCTTCTCTGGCGGCATGCAGCAACGCCTGCAAATTGCACGCAATCTGGTCTCCAGTCCGCGACTGATTTTCATGGATGAACCCACCGGTGGCCTTGATGTGTCGGTGCAGGCGCGCTTGCTCGATCTGCTGCGTGGGCTGGTGCGCGAACTGGGCCTGGCCGTGGTTATCGTCACCCACGATCTGGCGGTGGCGCGTTTGCTCGCAGATCGGTTGCTGGTGATGCGCAACTCGCGCGTGGTCGAAAGCGGCCTGACCGATCAGATTCTTGATGATCCGCAGCATCCGTATACCCAGTTGCTGGTCTCCTCGGTGCTGCAGCCATGAGTCTCGCAGCGCCAATGCCCGGAATATCACGGCCCAGGACAGATGCCATGAATAACCTGATTGAAGTCACCGAACTGAGCAAGACGTTCACCCTGCACCAACAACACGGCATCGTACTCAAGGTGCTGCGCAACCTGAGCTTTAGCGTGGAAGCTGGCGAGTGCCTGGTGCTGATGGGCAACTCCGGAGCCGGTAAGTCGACGCTGCTGCGCACGCTTTATGGCAACTATCTGGCCGCTGGCGGCAGCATTCGCGTGCGTCATCAGCAGCAGTGGGTCGAGTTGGTCGGCGGTGCGCCGTTGCAGGTGCTGGATGTGCGCCGGCAAACCCTTGGCTATGTCAGCCAGTTCTTACGCGTGATCCCGCGTGTCGCCACGCTCGATGTGGTGATGGAGCCCGCACTGGCGCGGGGCTGGAGCAAGGAAGCGGCCAAGGCGCGTGCCAGTGAATTGCTCACCCGCCTGAATATTCCGCAAACCCTCTGGCAACTCGCGCCCGGGACTTTTTCCGGCGGCGAGCAGCAGCGGGTCAACATCGCCCGCGGCTTCATGGTCGATTGGCCGGTGATGCTGCTGGATGAGCCCACCGCATCGCTCGATGAGCGCAATCAGCGGGTGGTGCTCGAGCTGATCAACGAGGCCAAGGCCGCGGGCAGCGCATTGATTGCCATCTTCCATGACCGTCACGCACGTGAAGCCGTCGCTGACCGTTATCTCGACATGCAGGCGCCATGCACCGCCGATCAGGAGTTTGTTTATGCCGGTTGAAACGATACTCAGCAATGCCCGCGTAGTGACCGCCAATGAGGTATTCGATGGCAGCGTGGTGTTGCGCGATGGCAAGGTCTTCGATGTGCAGCCGGGTGTCAGCCAGGTGCCGGGCGCTGAAGATATGCAGGGCAGCTATCTGTTGCCGGGGCTGGTCGAGTTGCACACCGATAACCTCGAAAAACACATGAGCCCGCGGCCGGGCGTCGACTGGCCGTCAGCCTCGGCAGTGCTCAGCCATGACGCGCAAATCATCGCCGCCGGGATCACTACGGTATTCGATGCCTTGTCGATCGGCGACATCAATCCGCGTGGCAAACGCATGCAGCAACTGCCGCAAATGCTCGCGGCGATTACGCAGGCACAAAGCCAGGGCAATACCCGCGCCGAGCATCGCCTTCATCTGCGCTGTGAGGTTTGTCACCCGGACGTGCTCAGCGTTTTCCGCGATCTGGTCGAAGACCCGCTAGTGCAGCTCGTTTCGGTCATGGATCACTCGCCGGGGCAGCGCCAGTTTGCCAAGGAAGCCAAGTACCGCGAGTACTACATGGGCAAATACCATCTTTCTGTCGCCGAGATGGACGCGTTCATTGAAGAGCAAATTGCCAACTCCAAGCGGTACAGCGACCGTCATCGTCAGCAGATTGTGCAGGAGTGCCATCTGCGCGGCCTGTCGATCGCCAGCCACGATGATGCAACGCTGGCGCACGTGCAGGAATCAGCGAGTCTGGGCATGGCCATTGCCGAGTTCCCGACCACGCTGGAGGCGGCCAAGGCCAGCCATTCGCTCGGCTTGAGTGTGCTGATGGGCGCACCGAATATCGTTCGCGGCGGTTCGCACTCGGGTAACATAGCCGCCGCTGAATTAGCTCGCTTAGGTGTGCTCGATATCCTTTCGAGTGACTACTATCCGGCCAGTTTGCTGCAGGCGGCGCTGCAACTTGCAGATCTCGACAACGACTATGATTTAGCCAAGGCGATTGCCACGGTCAGCCTCAATCCGGCACGCGCTGCCGGGCTGGATGATCGCGGTGAAATTCGTACAGGCTTGCGCGCTGATCTGGTTCAGGCACGCCTGCACGACAAGCAAGTGGTGGTGCAACAAGTGTGGCGTCAGGCCAAAAGGGTGTATTGATGAGCGCCAGATTGATCTATCTGATAGGCCCCTCCGGTTCAGGCAAGGACAGCCTGCTCAATGCAGCACGCGCGCAATTGACTGCGCGCGGCTGCAAGATCGCCCGGCGGGTGATTACCCGTTCGGCTGAGGCGGTAGGGGAAGATGCAGTCGCCGTTACGCTGGCAGAATTCGAGCGCATGGAGGCGGGCGGCGAGTTCGCCATGAGCTGGCGCGCCAACGGGCTGGCTTACGGCATTCCCAAGCAGATTGACGACTGGCTGATGCAAGGTCACGACGTGTTGGTAAATGGCTCGCGGGCATACTTGCCCGAAGCCTTGCAGCGCTATCCAAAGCTGCAGGCGGTTTTACTGACGGTCGAAATGGACGTGCTGCGTCAGCGGTTGCTGGAACGTGGGCGTGAGCCACTGGCAGAGATCGAGGCGCGTCTCGCACGAAATGCGCAGTTCGAGAGTGATATGCTAAAGCAGCACGCAAATCTGCAACTGTTGGATAACTCCAGCCATTTTGAGCAAACCGTAGAGCAACTGCTGGCGCTGGTCCAGCGCGCGCCCGCATGCGCCTGACCCTGCTCGGCACCGGTGATGCGCGACAATTGCCGGTATACAACTGTGCGTGTGCTGCATGTAGCAGCGCACGTTCAGACCCCGCGTTACGGCGCGGCCCATGTTGCGCGTTGCTGGAGGTGGACGATCAGCGCTGGCTGATCGACAGCGGCCTGACGGACCTGGCCGAGCGGTTTGCACCGCATGCACTCAGCGGTATTTTGCAGACCCATTATCACGCCGATCATGCGCAGGGTTTGCTGCAGTTGCGCTGGGGGCAGGGGCTGATAATTCCCGTGCATGGCCCGGCCGATCCCGAAGGGTTGGCCGACTTGTACAAACACCCGGGAATCCTCGATTTCTCGCAGCCGTTCAGCGCGTTCGAAGCGCGAACATTTGGTTGTTTGCGGGTAACCGCTTTGCCGCTGCAGCATTCGAAGATGACCTTTGGTTATCTGTTTGAAGCGCAAGGCCAGCGGATTGCCTATTTAACCGATACGGTTGGTTTGCCGGTGGCTACAGCTGAGTATTTACGTGACGGGGAGTTGTTGGATTGGCTGGTGCTGGATTGTTCGTTGCCGCCGCAGGCGCATGAGCCGCGTAACCATAATGACCTGACGCGGGCGTTGGCTATTGTTGAGGATTTACGGCCGAAGCAAACGGTTCTGACGCATGTTGGGCATACGTTTGATAGTTGGTTGCTGGGGAATGCGCGGGCGTTGCCGGAGGGGGTGGTTGTGGCCAGAGATGGGTTGGTTGTTGGGAGGTGAGGTGGGGTTGGTTTTTTGAGGGGCTGAGTAAGGTTCCTGTAAGGTCTAGACAATGATTTAGTGTGTCGGGATATTTGAATTTCTAACGCTGGCGCTATGCCTGGTTTTTTGGGCGCTCTTTAGTCACCTTTTCGCCCTTACGGCGAGTCACTTTTCACAATCGATTGAAAAGTAACCAAAAGATCTTGCCCCTCCATTGGGCCTCACTGCGCTCGGCTTCCCGCATTCCATCGTTGCTCCGTGGGCACGCCGCGATGGGCCGTCCTTGGCCCAGCGCGACTCTCGCAGCATCCATGCTGCTCAACCCACTGCACAACGATTGCATTTGGCCTGCTGGCAAGGGGCGTTGGCGGTGTTTGGACTATCGCGTACGCGTGCGCGGGCGAGAACAGCGAACTGGAAACATGCAGGTGAGCAGGCACTGCTTTGCTTCAAACCCTGCGTTAGGAGTTTTCCCAAACAACTCGGTCATCTGGCCCGTCAGGAGGCTGAGTGGAGGTGGTGTGGAGTTGGGCATTTGGCAAGGACGCCAAATGAGCCATCAAGGGACAGGGACGTCCCTTGATGGCGACCAACGGAACGGCGCCGGAGCGAGGGAAGTTTTGCGCAGCAAAACCCGCATGCCGGGTGCGCTTTCTCTTTGGTTACTCTTCTCTTTGCGCAAACAAAGAGAAAGTAACTCGCCGTAAAGGCGAAAAGGTGACCAGAGAACACCAACCATTCCGGATTAGCGCCAGCGTTCAAACGCAATAAAGCAGACCTCGAACGAATGGAGGATGGATAGCGGCGCGAAGCAACGCAATCCGTCGGGCGATTGTGCAGGCGCCGATGCAGTCGAGTGAACCCGTTAAATCGCCATGTCGGAAGCCGCGATGCGGATTCCAACCTCCAGCAGCCAACCATTCAAAAATTCGGCGCACATCTCAAACGTACGGAGGATGGATAGCGGCGCGCAGCAACGCAATCCGTCGGGCGATTGCGCGGGCGCCGATGCACCCGAGTGAACCCGTCGAATCGCCATGTCGGAAGCCGCGACGCGGATTCCAACCTCCGGCAGAAAGCCAACCATTCGAAAACTCGGCGCACATCTCGAACGTACGGAGGATGGATAGCGGCGCGAAGCAACGCAATCCGTCGGGCGATTGCGCAGGCGCCGATGCCGTCGAGTGAATCAGTTAGATCGTCATGTCGGAAGCCGCGGTGCGGATTCCAACCTCCGCCCCGTCGACGATTCAGCACATGGCCGCTTAATCCAACGGCAATTCCGTCGTGCGTTTGACCTCACTCATCGCAATATTCGAATGCGCTTCCTGCACGTGTGGGCGCTGCAATAAATGATCTCGCAAAAAACGCTCGTAACTGTCGATGTCTTTGGCGATTACCTTGAGCAGATAATCCGAACTTCCCGCCATCGTGTGGCATTCCAATACCTCGGGATACCCGACAATCGCCTTCTCGAATTCGTCCAGATTACTGCGCCCGTGCGCCGACAATTTGATGTCCACAAACACCGTGATGCTAAAACCGAGCAGCTTGTGATTGAGCAGCGATACCTTGCGCTCAATAAGGCCTTCTTCCTGCATTCGGTTTATCCGTCGCCAACAAGGCGATTGCGATAATTCAACCCGCTCGGCGATCTCGGCAGCGGACAAATCCGCGTTGTGTTGCAGCAGGCGCAAAATCTTGCGATCGATGCTGCTCAATTTTTCCTGCATGAATAGCCCTGAATATTTGTTTTTATTGGAAGGTTCATGCGCAGTATTAGCGTTTTACCCTCAAAAAAGAAATAAAAAATCAGTACCGAGCGGTCATATTGTTGCCATGAGCCACCTGCAGTGATCCTGCGGGTGAGTAATCGGGAATACCTAACCGTATTGCCCACAGGTCGCCTAAAAAAATAAAAGGAGCGCCCGCATGTCTCTGGCCGAGATCCGCCTGGATGACAAATACCGTCTTGCAACGGGTCATCTGTACCTCACCGGCACCCAAGCGCTAACCCGCTTGCCCATGCTGCAAAAACAGCGTGACACTGCCAACGGTTTAAACACCGCCTGCTTCATTTCCGGTTACCGCGGCTCGCCGCTGGGTAATCTGGACAAGAGTTTGTGGGAGGCCAAAAGCTTCCTTGAGTCCAACGCTATTCACTTCCAACCCGGTGTTAACGAAGAGTTGGCCGCCACCGCCGTGTGGGGCAGTCAGCAGACCTCGCTGTTTCCGGGCGCGCGTTACGATGGCGTGTTTGCCTTATGGTACGGCAAAGGGCCGGGCGTGGACCGTTGTGGTGATGTGTTCAAGCATGGCAACTCGGCCGGTGTTTCGCCCAAAGGCGGTGTGCTGTTGCTGGCGGGGGATGACCACGGCTGCAAATCTTCGAGTATCGCCAACCAGAGCGAGCATGCGTTTATTGCCGCTTCGATTCCGGTACTCAATCCGGCAAACGTTCAGGAAATTCTCGACTACGGCATCATCGGCTGGGAGCTTTCGCGCTACAGCGGTTGCTGGGTGGCGCTGAAAACCATCGCCGAGAACGTCGACTCTTCGGCTGTGGTCGACGTTGATCCGCTGCGCATCAACATCAAGGTGCCTGAAGATTTTGAGCTGCCGGAAGACGGTGTGCACATCCGGTGGCCAGATCCGCCGTTGGTGCAGGAAAAGCGCCTGAATACCTTCAAGATCTACGCGGCTCGCGCCTTTGCCCGCGCCAACAATCTCAATCCGCTGATGCTCGACTCGCCGAACCCGCGGCTGGGCATTATCACCACCGGCAAGTCTTATCTGGACGTGCGTCAGGCGCTGGAAGACCTCGGGCTGGACGACGAACTGTGCGCCAAGGTTGGCCTGCGCGTGCTCAAGATCGGCATGAGCTGGCCGCTGGAGCCGGTTTCGGTGCATGAGTTTGCCGAGGGGCTGGACGAGATTCTGGTGGTCGAAGAGAAGCGCAGCATCATCGAAGACCAACTCACGGGCCAACTCTATAACTGGCCAGTGGGCAAGCGCCCGCGGGTCGTCGGTGAGTTTGATGAACAAGGCCGTTCGCTGTTGCCTAACCTCAGCGAACTTACGCCTGCGATGATCGCCCGCGTGATCGCCAAGCGTCTTCAGCCGATCTACAGCAGCGCGCAGATTCAGTCGCGTCTGGAGTTCCTGGCGGCTAAGGAAGCTGCTCTCGCAGCGCCCAAGCACACGACTGTGCGCACACCACATTTCTGCTCGGGTTGCCCGCATAACACCTCGACCAACCTGCCTGAAGGCAGTCGCGCGCAAGGCGGCATTGGCTGTCACTACATGACCCAATGGATGGACCGTAATACCGATACTTTCACGCAGATGGGCGGTGAGGGCGCGACCTGGATCGGCCAGGCGGCATTTACCGACACCCCGCATATTTTCCAGAATCTTGGCGATGGCACCTATTTTCATTCGGGCCATCTGGCCGTTCGTGCGGCGGTGGCTGCCGGGGTCAACATCACCTACAAGATTCTCTACAACGACGCTGTGGCCATGACCGGCGGGCAGCCGATTGATGGCGAGCTTCGCGTTGATCAACTCAGCCAGCAAGTGTTCTTTGAAGGTGTGAAACGCATTGCGCTGGTTACCGATGAGCCGGAGAAGTATCCGGACCGCAGCACCTTCGCGCCGATTGTTAGCTTCCATCACCGCCGTGATCTCGATGCGGTGCAGCGTGAATTGCGCGAGTTCAAAGGCGTGTCGGTGCTTATCTACGACCAGACCTGCGCCACTGAGAAGCGTCGCCGGCGCAAGCGCGGCAAGCTGGTCGATCCGGCTAAACGTGCGGTCATCAACTCGGCGGTGTGCGAAGGCTGCGGCGATTGCAGTGTAAAGTCCAACTGCCTGTCGATCCTGCCGCTGGAAACGGAGCTGGGACGCAAGCGCGAGATTGACCAGAACAGCTGCAACAAAGACTTCAGTTGCGTTGAAGGCTTTTGCCCAAGCTTTGTTACCGTGCACGGCGGCGCTTTGCGCAAGCCTGAAGCCGTGGGCCTCAATGCGCTGTTTATTGCGTTGCCGGAGCCCAAGCAGCCAAGCCTGGAGCGGCCGTGGAATATTCTTTTGCCGGGCGTTGGCGGCAGCGGTGTCACTACAGTTGGCGCGTTGCTGGGTATGGCGGCGCACATTGAGGGCAAAGGCTGCAGCGTGCTCGACCAGGCCGGTCTGGCGCAGAAATTTGGTCCGGTAATTACCCACATCCGGGTGGCGGCTAAACAGGATGATATTTACGCGGTGCGCATTGCCGCCGGTGAAGCTGACTTGCTGCTGGGCTGTGATCTGGTGGTGGCAGCGAGCGAGGAGTCGCTGGCCAAGCTCAATGATCAGATTGCCTTTGCGGTGGTCAACAGTTTCGAGGCGGCCACAGCAGAGTTTACCCGCAACCCAGATGCTCAAGTGCCAGGCGCCGCCATGCGTGAGGCCTTGGTTGAAGCCGTTGGCGCGAAGAAAACCTGGTTCGTTGATGCGACGCGTCTCGCCACTCGCCTGTTGGGCGACAGCATTGCAACCAACCTGTTCATGCTCGGTTATGCCTACCAGAAAGGCTTCGTGCCGGTCTCGGCCGAGGCCATCAACAAGGCCATCGAGTTGAATAACGTGGCTGTGCAACTCAACCAGCAAGCGTTTCTCTGGGGGCGTCGCGCTGCACACGATTTGGCGGCGGTCGAGAAGTTGGCGCGTCCGGCTATTGCTGACGAGCCGATGGCCAAAACCCTCGATGAAATCATTGCCTATCGGGTCGAGCAACTGCGTCTGTACCAGAGCGCCGGTTATGCGCGGCGCTATCAGAAGTTGGTCGAGCGCGTGCGCAAGGCCGATGTCAGTGAAGAGCAGCTGTTGAGCAAGGCCGTGGCGCGTTATTACTTCAAGGTGCTCGCCTACAAGGATGAATACGAGGTGGCCCGGCTGTATAGCGACGGTAAATTCGTCAAGCAACTGCAAGCGCAGTTCGAGGGCGATTTGCGACTTGAGTTTCACTTGGCACCGTCATGGTTGGCCAAGCGTGATCCGCTCAGCGGCCAGCCACGCAAGCGTCAATTCGGCCCGTGGATGCTTAAGGCGTTTGCAGTTTTGGCCAAGTTCAAATTCTTGCGCGCGACCCCGTTCGATCCCTTCGGCTACAGCGCTGAGCGCCGGGTGGAGCAGCAGTTGATTGCTGAGTACGAGCAAAGCATCGATGGATTTCTCAAAGTGCTTACGCCCGCCAATTACCGCACAGCCGTGGCGATTGCCGAGTTGCCCGAGTCCATTCGTGGTTATGGCCACGTTAAAGAGCAAGCACTGCTCAAGGCTCGTGAGCATGCCAAGCAGTTGCAGCAACGCCTGAGCAGTGCCGAGATTCCTGCCGTTCAGGTATTCGAACCCGCCGCTTGAGTGATGCATGAGGGCTGCCAGCGCAGCCTTCACGCTTTCTATTCAGCCTTCAATTTTTAACTTTATTGATTTATCGAGGTACACCATGTCGGTGTTTACACACGTTGATTTCGACCAGCATCAGCACGTTGTCTACGGTCACGACAAGGCCAGCGGCCTGAAAGCTATCATTGCCATCCACAACACCAATCTTGGCCCTGCGCTTGGCGGCTGCCGGATGTGGCCGTATGCCGATGAAGAAGCTGCACTGCGTGATGTGCTGCGTTTGTCGCGCGGCATGACTTACAAATCGGCGATGGCCAATCTGCCGCTGGGTGGCGGCAAAGCCGTAATCATCGGTGATCCGCACACGGGCAAAAGCACCGCGCTGTTTCAGGCGATGGGCGACTTTGTCGAGAGCCTCGGCGGTCGCTATATCACCGCTGCCGACTCGGGCACTGGCGTTGCCGAAATGCAGATAATGGCTGAGCGTACCCGCCATGTGGCCGGCGCCAATGCGCGTGAAGCGATCGGTGGCGGTCAGCGCAGTGGCGATCCGTCGCCAGCAACGGCTTACGGGGTTTTTTGCGGGATCAAGGTGGCTGTGCAGCAACGTCTGCAACGTGAAGATCTGCACGGGCTCAAGGTGGCGATTCAGGGCGTCGGGCAAGTGGGCTTTACGCTGGCCAGGCACCTTAAAGAGGCTGGCGCCGAACTGTGGGTGACCGACATCGTCGAGGCCAACATGCGTCACGCTGTTACGGAGCTAGGCGCGATTGCAGTCAGCGCTACGGATATCTACGGCCTTGATGTCGATGTGTTCGCTCCGTGCGCGATGGGCGGAATTATCAATCGTCAGGTGCTTGAAGTATTACGCGCTCCCATCATCGCCGGCGCGGCCAACAACCAGTTGGCCGATGCCTCCGTCGCAGAGGAATTGCAGCTCAATAACGTGCTTTATGCGCCGGATTACGTGATTAACGCGGGCGGTATTATCGATATTTACTACGAGCGCAGTGGCGGGACTACTGAGCAATTAAAAGCGCATCTGGACGGTATCGGCGACACCCTTAAACAGGTCTTCGTACAGGCGCAGCAGCAGGGCAGAACCACCACTGCTGTGGCTGATGCCATCGCCGTGCAAAGATTCAGCGTTCGCTAAACGAGCCGCTGCAACTTTAAACAGGCTCCAGCGCCAGGCTAACGCCGTGCAACTGATAACCCAGCGTTTGATAAAAGCGCTGGGCATCGGCACGGTTGTTCCGGCTGGAAAGCGCCAATTTGTAACAGCCCCAGTTGCGCGCTCGTTCAGCGGCTTTGTGTACCAAAGCCTGACCCACTCCCAAACTGCGCATATTGGCATCGACCACGACAT
The DNA here is from genome assembly GCF_013277615.1 of Pseudomonas sp. MS19. Taxonomy (NCBI): domain Bacteria; kingdom Pseudomonadati; phylum Pseudomonadota; class Gammaproteobacteria; order Pseudomonadales; family Pseudomonadaceae; genus Pseudomonas; species Pseudomonas sp. MS19. The sequence continues at coordinate 506,962 of NZ_VBTO01000013.1, forward strand.
CTTCAAGGATCGCCGAGCGGGCGAAGTTGTGGGCCAGATGCTCTATTAAATGTACGGTGCAGGTGCCCAATAGTTTGCCTTCGCGTTCGGCGACCAGCACTACACGGCCCTGATTTGGCTCGTTGAGGCGCATCGCCAGAATGACGGGATCTGGCCTTGGCTCATCATCCCCCAACTGCTGGAGCAGTGAGGCGAGCGCATGGGCGTCGGTCGCGCAGGCGGCACGCACGCTGAAGTTGGCGAAGGGCGAGTCGGGGACAAGCTGGGCAATTGGCTGCGACATGCTGATTTCCTCCAGTGAGTGTTCTCAGTATGGCAATTGTGTTGTGGCAGTGGCATGACAAAACGGTCGATCATGGTTAAGATGCCGGCCGTTGTTTGCAATACCTCGTCTCCTTAGTTCAATGGATAGAATAAACCCCTCCTAAGGGTTAGATACTGGTTCGACTCCAGTAGGGGACGCCATCTTTCAGGTGCATTGCTGCACGAAAAATGCAGCAATCACTGCCCGGCGCATCTCTGCGCATCGTGATTATCATTTCCACAGTTCAGTATTCTGCGAAGCCTTTGCAGGCCTCGCAGGTATGTATTGCTGTGCGTTAGCGTGTGGAGCTGCTGTAGCGGCGAACGCCGGATTCCGAGAGGTCGGCGTGGGCGGCAATGCTGCCCGGCGCGGGGAAGGCGACCAGATGATCGGCTGCTACGCGGATGCCTACGTTTTCACCGGGCTGGTGATCGGCATGGCTGGGGAAGATGGCTTCTAGCTGGCTGCCGGTATTCATTTGCAGGCGGTAAAGGGTGGCTGCGCCGAGGAAGGTCTTGCCGATAATGCGTGCCTGCAGCTGGCTGTCGGGGGCGTAGACAATATCGTCAGGGCGCAGCAATACATCGACTGCGCTGCCCACTGGCCAGATATAGGCGCGGTTGCCGCCAATCACGCCCAATTCGGTTTGCACCGTGTCCGGGGTGAGCAACTGGCCGCGAATGAAGTAGCCCTGGCCGATAAAACTCGCCACAAACGGCGTGTGCGGCTCGTGGTAAAGGTTGTAGGGCGTATCCCATTGTTCGAGTTTGCCGTTGTTGAACACGCCAACGTGATCGCTAACCGCAAAGGCTTCTTCCTGATCATGGGTGACCAGAATGGCGCTGGTGCCGCGTGCCTTGAGGATCTCGCGAACTTCCTGGCTGAGGCGGCGGCGCAGTTCGCCATCGAGATTAGAGAACGGCTCGTCCAACAACAGCAGGCTTGGATCCGGTGCCAGGGCACGGGCCAGCGATACGCGCTGTTGCTGGCCGCCAGACAACTCATGCGGATAGCGCTTGCTCAGGTGCGCAAGGTTGACCAGTTCGAGTAGCTCTTCGGTTCTGCGCGCACAGTCGGCGAGCTTGCGAATGCCGAATGCGACGTTCTCGGCGACGCTCAGGTGCGGGAACAGCGCGTAATCCTGAAACACCATGCCAATCCGGCGTTTTTCCGGGGCGAGGGTGAAACCCGGGCTGGAGATAACATCGCCAGCCAGCTGGATTTCGCCTGTATGAACCGGCTCAAAGCCTGCGATTGCGCGCAGGGTTGTGGTCTTGCCGCAGCCGGATGGGCCGAGCAGGCAGCCGATGTCACCAGCATTGAGGTGCAGGTTGAGGTCTTGCACAACCTTGTGCTCGTGATAACCACAGCTCAGGTTGTGCAGGTTGAGCAGCAATGACTGGCTCATGCGTGGTGGTACGCCGGTTCTACCAGGAACTCCAGCAGCGCTTTTTGAGCGTGCAGGCGGTTCTCGGCCTGATCCCACGCCACGGAGCGCGGATCGTCGAGCAGGTCTTCGCTGATTTCCTCGCCACGGTGTGCCGGCAAGCAGTGCATGAACAGCACATCTTCGGCGGCCGCGTCGAGCAGCTCACGGGTCACTTGGTAAGGCTTGAAGCGCGCCATACGCTGCACGGCTTCTTCTTCCTGCCCCATCGAGGCCCAGACGTCGGTGCTGACCAGATCCGCGCCGCGAACGGCTTCCATCGGGTCCTGAGTGACCAATACGCGATCGCCGTATTTGGCCAGCAACTCAGCGCTGGGCTCGTAGCCTTGCGGGCAGGCAACGCGCAGCTGGAAGTCGAATTGCTCGGCGGCCTCGATGTAGGAGTTGCACATATTATTGCCGTCGCCGATCCAGGCCACGGTTTTGCCGGCAATGCTGCCGCGATGTTCAAAAAAGGTCTGCATGTCGGCCAGCAACTGGCACGGATGCAGATCATCCGACAGGCCGTTGATTACCGGTACGCGCGAGTTGGCAGCAAACTCGGTGAGGGTGCTGTGGGCGAAGGTGCGGATCATCACCACGTCGAGCATGCGCGACATCACAATCGCCGCGTCGCCTATTGGCTCGCCACGGCCGAGTTGCGTATCGCGCGGCGAAAGGAAGATCGCCTGGCCGCCCAGCTGGATCATGCCGGCTTCGAACGAGACGCGGGTGCGGGTCGAGGCTTTCTCGAAAATCATGCCCAGTACGCGGTTTTTCAAAGGCTCGAACAAGACGCCGCGATTGCGCAAGTCCTTCAGCTCCATGCCTCGGCGGATCAGGCTCACCAGCTCGGTTGGTGTGCAATCCATCATCGAGAGAAAGTGTCTTGCGCTCATAACTCACATACCTTTTTGCAACAGGGTGCAGGCTCATTGGGCCGGTGGTAATCCGGGAATAGCAGAGCCAGCAGCAGAAGGCCGCAGCGTGCGACGAAACGGGGAAAGGCGAAATCTTATAAGGAAATGGCGATCCGGCGCAAATTGTCGGCTTAAACCCAGCAATAAAGCGTGTTATAGCCCGCCGTTGGGCTGTTTATGTCGGGCTCATAACTGCTGCAATCGGCTGGCCTGATAGAGGTCGATTCATGAGACGAACGCTGCTGGCGGCGAGGCCCTGCGCGCGGCATAGTTGTTGTAGTCGGTACTGAAACTGCCAGAATAAAAATCAGAGGCTTGGCCATGACCCATACCCAGCATCACCGTGCGTGCCATCTGTGCGAAGCGATATGCGGATTAACTATCGAAACTGCGCCCGCCGAAGACGGCTCCGAGCGCATTGTCTCAATCAAGGGTGATGCGCAGGACACCTTCAGTCGCGGCCATATCTGCCCAAAAGCAGTGGCCCTGCAGGATATCCAGAATGACCCTGATCGCTTGCACCGCCCCATGCGCCGCGTTGGCAGCGAGTGGCAGGCGATCGAATGGGATGAGGCGTTCACGCTGGTTGCTGAGCGCTTAAGCGAGATTCAGATGCGCTACGGCAAAAATGCCGTGGGCATTTATCAGGGCAACCCGAGCGTGCATAACTACGGGTTGATGACCCACAGCAACTATTTCCTTGGCCAGTTGAAAACCCGCAATCGGTTTTCGGCGACCTCGGTCGATCAACTGCCGCATCATCTCACCAGTTATCTGATGTACGGACACGGGCTGTTAATCCCGATTCCGGACATCGACAACACAGATTTCATGCTGATTCTGGGCGGCAACCCGCTGGCATCGAATGGCAGCATCATGACAGTGCCGGACGTGGAGAAACGCCTCAAGGCGATAAAGGCGCGTGGCGGCAAGTTTGTTGTAGTTGACCCGCGTCGCAGCGAGACCGCAGCAATTGCCGACCAGCATGTATTCGTCCGTCCCGGGCAGGACGCCGCCTTGCTGTTTGGCCTGCTGAACACCTTGTTTAGTGAAAACCTGACCCGTCAGAGCCACCTGCAAATTGCCGGTATCGAGCAGGTGAAAACGGCGATTGCAGACTTCACCGCCGAAGCCATGAGCGTTCGTTGCGGCGTACCCGCGCAAACAATCCGCCAGTTGGCGCGTGACTTTGCCAGCGCTGAAAAAGCGGTGTGTTACGGGCGCATGGGCGTATCGACACAGGCATTCGGCACGTTGTGTCAGTGGCTGGTGCAACTGATCAATATGGTCACCGGCAACCTTGACTCGGTGGGCGGCGCGCTGTGCACCGAGCCGGCTGTCGATCTGGTTGCGGCCACTTCCGGCGGGCACTTCAACGTCTGGCAGAGCCGCGTGTCCGGTTTGCCCGAATACGGCGGCGAATTACCCGTGGCGGCGCTGGCAGAAGAAATGCTCACCGAAGGCGAAGGGCAGATTCGGGCGATGATCACTGTGGCCGGTAATCCGGTGTTGTCGACGCCTAACGGCCGGCAGATGGAGCAGGCGCTGGATGGTCTGGAGTTCATGCTCAGCATCGATTTCTACATCAACGAAACCACGCGCTACGCCGACTTGATTCTGCCGCCAACCGGGCCGCTGGAGCATGATCATTACGACACCACCTTTAATATGTTCGCGGTGCGTAACGTCACCCGCTTCAACCAGCCGGTTTTGGCTAAACCGGCGGGCGCGTTGCACGACTGGGAAATATTCGTCGGGCTGGCCAAGGCTTTCGCCGAGAAGACCGACGCTCAGTTGAAGCCAACCATGGCACCTTCGCAAATGATTAATATGGGGTTGCGGGCAGGGGCTTACGGCGACCGTTCCGCGCATAAACTATCGCTGCAAACCCTGGCCGATCATCCGCATGGGCTGGATCTGGGGCCGCTGAAGCCGAATCTGGCGGGGCGCTTGAAAACCGCGGACAAACACATCAATGCCGCGCCAGAGGTGATTCTTGCCGACCTGCAACGTTTCGCCGCAGAGCCGGTGCCGGCCGAGAACCAACTGTTGCTGATTGGCCGGCGCCATGTGCGCAGCAATAACTCCTGGATGCATAACTATCACCGGCTGGTGAAGGGCAAGCCGCGTCACCAACTATTGATGAACAGCGCAGACATGGCGGCGCGGGGATTGACTGATAACCAGCGCGTGCGAGTGCGATCACGCATCGGTCAAATTGAGGTCGAAGTAGTCGCCAGTGAAGACATGATGCCGGGCGTTATCAGCCTGCCGCATGGCTGGGGACACGCGCGGCCCGGTGTGCAATTGGCCACTGCGACCGAACAGCCAGGTGCCAGCGCCAATGACCTGACTGATGAGCGTCAGTTGGATAAGCTTTCAGGTAACGCGGCATTGAACGGTGTGCCAGTCGAGGTGGTGGCTGCCTAAGGGTGGCTGCCGTGGCGTTTTCAAAGCCGAGCATGGCGCTCGGTTTTTCGTTACAATGCAGCCACCGTGTCGACGTATGAGTCGAAAAGTTAAGACCTGAGGTGCCCAATGGATATCATCGAAACTATCAAAGAGCAGATCGCTAACAACACTGTTCTGCTTTACATGAAAGGCTCGCCGAATGCCCCGCAGTGCGGCTTCTCGTCGAAGGCTTCGCAGGTTGTGATGGCGTGCGGCGAGAAATTCGCTTACGTCGATATTCTGCAAAACCCGGAAATCCGCGCCAACCTGCCAAAGTACGCCAACTGGCCAACCTTCCCGCAACTGTGGGTTGGCGGTGAGCTGGTCGGCGGTAGCGACATCCTTGCCGAGATGTTTGATAAGGGCGAGCTGCAGACCCTGATCAAAGACGCTGTGCAAAAAGCTGAAGCCTAAGTTTGCCTCAGCAAGCTGAGTAACAAGTTACTCAGACAAAAACGGGAGCCAATGGCTCCCGTTTTTTATTGCCGCGAATTCCAGCCCCGCCCGAAAACTCAACCCTATACCCGGAGGATGGATAGCGGCGCGCAGCAACGCAATCCGTCAAGCGATTGTGCAGGCGCAGATGCCGCCGAGTGAATCCGGCAAATCGTCATGACGCAAACCGCGATGC
>NZ_VBTO01000013.1:512793-530923 GCF_013277615.1 Pseudomonas sp. MS19
TGCGGATTCCATCCTCCGTCGAATCAACCCCGGAGGATGGATAGCGGCGCGCAGCAACGCAATCCGTCAGGCGATCGTGCGGGCGCAGATGCCCCCGAGTAAGTCCGATACATTGTCATGACGGAAGCCGCGATGCGGATTCCATCCTCCGCCGAATCAAACCCGGAGGATGGATAGCGGCGCGCAGCAACGCAATCCGTCAGGCGATTGTGCGGGCGCAGATGCCCCCGAGTGAACCCGGTAAATTGTCATGACGGAAGCCGCGATGCGGATTCCATCCTCCGCCGAGTCAACCCTGGAGGATGGATAGCGGCGCGCAGCAACGCAATCCGTCGAGCGATTGTGCGGGCGCAGATGCCTGAGTGAATCCGGAAAGTCGTCATGACGGAAGCCGCGTTGCGGATTCCATCCTCCGTTGAAAACCTAACCCCGGAGGATGGATAGCGACGCGTAGCAACGCAATCCGTCAGGCGATTGTGTAGGCGCAGATGTCGCCGAATCAATCCAATCCCGGAGGATGGATAGCGTGCGCAGCAACGCAATCCGTCGGGCGATTGCACAGGAGCAGATACAACCGAATCAATCCGCGCATTCAACACATTCAGCCCAAACAAAAACAGGAGCCATTGGCTCCTGTTTTAACGTTGCTGACGATTTACTCGTCCATCTGCGACTGCAGGTAATTCTGCAAGCCCACTGCCTTGATCAGGCTCAGCTGAGTTTCCAGCCAGTCGATGTGCTCTTCTTCTGAGCAAAGAATATCTTCGAGCAATTCGCGGCTGGCGAAGTCACCAATGCTCTCGCAGTAGGCGATGGCATCTTTCAGGTCGCCATGGGCTTTGTGTTCGATCTTCAGGTCACACTCGAGCATTTCCTGAGTGTTTTCACCGATGAGAATCTTGCCCAGGTCTTGCAGGTTCGGCAGGCCTTCAAGAAACAGAATGCGCTTGATCAGCTTGTCTGCATGCTTCATCTCGTCGATGGATTCATGGTACTCGTGCTCACCAAGCTTCTTCAGACCCCAATCCTCGTACATGCGCGCATGCAGAAAGTACTGGTTGATCGCGACCAACTCGTTACCGAGGATCTTGTTCAGATGCTGGATGACTTTCTTGTCGCCTTTCATGTCCGGGCCTGCTGAGTGTCGAGGGAATTTGACTATCGATTTTGGCCCTGACTCTGCTAGCTGTCAAACCTAAGTATCTGAAAGTAAAGTGAAAATTAATCGCAATACGAATACTTTACTTCTGCATTAAAGCGCTAAGTATCTGAATTTCAGGCATAAAAAAACCGGACATGGCATCCGGTCTTTTTCACTGCATTCAATCAGGCGCTAATAAAATTTGCCGGAAAGGCCAAAGTGCTCTGGCTGCTGTGCATTTCACTCAGTGTTTCGCGAACGACTTTCTTGGCAAGGCATGCACATTTGCCGCACTGGCTGGCAACACCGGTGGCTTCACGGACATCACGGTAGCTGCAGCAGCCATCATAAATGGCTTCGCGGATCTTGCCGTCGGTGACACCTTCGCAGAGACAAACATACATAAGAAAGACTCGCTGCTAAGCAGTAGTAAGTGACAAAGATACTAATGCTAATGAGAATGCTTGTCAAAGACCGAATGCGAACGTTCTCATTTATAGAGCAAAACTCGATTAACGGTCGTGCGCTTATTACCTATTGCTTCGTCGCGGCTAGGGCATCGCACACCAAGTGGCACAAAAAGCGGTGGGCGAGGCCTAAAATCGAGGTGTATCATATTTCGTTCAAGTGACGCGGGCCGTGTCATTGTGCTGTCTTGCGATCATGCAAATTTAACGGCTCGCCGTTCACCTAATCATCCAAGGAGATATCGAATGAGCGTACTCGTAGGTAAGAAAGCCCCGGATTTCAATGTTGCAGCGGTACTGGGCAATGGCGAAATCGTTGAAGATTTCAGCCTGTCTACTGCGATCAAAGGCAAATATGGCCTGGTGTTTTTCTATCCTCTGGATTTCACCTTCGTATGCCCGTCCGAGCTGATCGCTCTGGATCACCGCATTCCTGAATTCAAAGCGCGCAACGTTGAAGTTGTTGGTGTGTCCATCGACTCCCACTTCACCCACAACGCATGGCGCAACACCCCAGTCGACAAGGGCGGCATCGGTCAGGTTTCTTACACCCTGGCAGCCGACATCAACCACGAAATCTGCAAGGCCTACGACGTTGAGTCCGAAGGCGGCGTAGCTTTCCGTGGCGCTTTCCTGATCGACCTGAACGGTGTTGTTCGCTCGCAGATTGTTAACGACCTGCCGCTGGGCCGTAACATGGACGAGCTGCTGCGTTTGGTTGACGCACTGCAGTTCACGGAAGAGCACGGCGAAGTTTGCCCGGCTAACTGGAAGAAAGGTGACAAGGGCATGACTGCATCGCCAGAAGGCGTTGCTGCGTATCTGTCTGAGAACGCTTCCAACCTGTAAGCGCTTCGACGCTGTGAGTACGCACGGGTAACAATCCGTTGCCTCTTGCTACCGCAATAAAAAACCGGCCATGTGCCGGTTTTTTATTGCGTGAATGTTTTGTTTGAACGGCAGGGTATTGGTCATGCCCACACGCAAAGCCAGTGCGATAATTTTTATAAAGCATTTGCGATGACAACACCCTTAAGGCTGGATCGGATGCCAATGTAAGCCCGTTGGTCGGTAATTCGCAGTGTTGTGCGCCCGGAAAATGCGTACAAATTAAGTTGTTGGACTAGCCTCAGGTTGCGACCGTTATGCCGATGTCATTTTGAACATGCGCTAAATCGCGGCCTGCATGGAGCAAACGTACTATGGATACCGACACAAGGAACCCCTGTGTAAGCCGTTTTATGTTGTTGCGCCAAGGCCCTAGTTGTCTAGTCGAATCAATTACTTTCATCGTGGTTTCAGCACTACCCGTTGCCGCGTTCGCCGCCGACGAATGTGGCGCTGACGGTGCAGGTCAAAGCACAATCAGTTGCAGTGCGGGTCCGTATGCGTCGGGTATCAAGTACCAGGTCGCGGATGGCCTGACACTTATTCTGGATGATGCTGGCATCATCGTGGGTGAGGGCGGTGTTTCCCTCGAGTCTGATGCCACCTCAACCGGTAATCTCAGCATTGAGGCGCGCAATTTTGCACCGTTTGTCACCACCGTAGATGGCACAGGCCTCGTTGCCATCAAACGCGGAACGGGTGATGTGTCGGTCACGGTCACGGGGGGCAGTGTCGCGATCACAGGCCCGACGCAATCACAGGCTCATGCCGTGTTTGCCCGAAATTTGGGCGAGGGCGGTGCATCGGTAGAAGTTGCTGGCGGCACATTAACCACGGAAGGCAACAGTTCATTCGGCGCCTATGCACGGGCAGAAAGTGTCAATGCAGGTTTAGCCTCAGCGCTGATGAGCGGTGGCTCAATTGAGACCACAGGAAGCACCGCCTCGAGTGGTGTTGTCGCGGAGTCAGCGCGCACTGGAGGCGGTGCGGTCGCAACCATGACCGGTGGCTCAATTTTGCTACGAGGAGATAATGCCAATGGCCTCGAAGCAATCGTAAGCAACGGACAAAGTACCGCGGATGCGATTACTACGTTTTCGGGCGGAAAAATTGAAGTGCAGGGCAATTCAAACGGCGTGTCTGCACGAAACTCTGGTACGGGCTCAGCAACTATTCATATCACTGGGGGGCAGATATTTGCAGACCAAGGCAGTGCCGTCAGGATGGCAATGATCAATAGCAATACTGTGGGCACTGGCAATATTGTTATTGATGACGGTGAATTGGTCGGGGTAAGAACTGGGGTAAATGCGGTGAAGTCAGGGCCGGGTGACATGATTGTCACTTTAAATGGAGGCTCAATACGGACTACAACCACCGGTGGCGGAACCGGCATCACTCTTCGCTCTGACAACCAAGCAGGCGGGCACGACGGTAATTTAGTCATCAATATCAATGGTGGCACCCTGGATACGGTCGGTACTTCGTCCACCGGAGTGTTAGCGTTGACTGGCAGCAGAGGCTCAACGTTCATCAATATGAGGGGCGGGGCCGTCACGACTGAGGGGCGTGCCGCGTTCGGGCTTTCGGCCCAGCATGGGTAGGCGGATACTGCCACCGGCTCCGCCAATATATTGATGAGCGGCGGGAGCGTCCTGACTAAGGAGCGAGGCGCGACTGCCATTTATATCAATCACGCTGGTACTGGCACTGTGGGTTCGGCCACTGCAACGATAACCGATGGCTCTGTTAGCACGTCGGGCTTGAGTGCCGATGGTCTGTCCACCATTATTGCTGCTGCTACCAACGGCAGCACAGCCGAGTCGCGTATTGAAGGTGGCACTGTGCAAACTACCGGGCAACGGTCGGCGGGCGCTCGGGCAGTCAACCGAGGCGCGGGAGCGGCAATATCCGGACTGTATGGCGGTACGCTGACCACCGCGGACAGCACCGCCCACGGCGTAATAGCAACAACGGAGGGCGCGGGTGCCGCAACCGCCAATCTCGCTGGCGGTACTGCAACCACTCAAGGAAGCTCCGCGTATGGCGTGGCCGCAGAAGTCAGTAATGCAGCCTCCAGCGCTGCCGCAACTGTAAATGCAACCGGTGGCACCTTAAATACCTCGGGGGCGCTCGCACATGGTTTGTTTGCTACCAACGCGGGCTCTGGAAATGCGGTTGTCAGTAACCAAACCACAATCACTACCAGCGGAGGCAACGCTGATGCACTGCGGGCTGAGGTGACGGGTACTGGGCGCTATTCGGTGTCCGCAACCGGAGGCCTGGCAACGGGTGGCAGTGCAGGTGGTGCCGGTATTCGTGGCGTCGCGGCGGCGGGCGGTAATATCGATATTGCTCAAGCAGCTGTCATAGATGGTTCAGCAGGTGCAGCCGGTATTGTCGCTGAAGGCGGCGCGGCCACCATCACCACATCGGGCACTATTCGTAATGGTATTACCACGGCTGCCGGGGCTGATGTTCTCAACTGGAATGCGGGCGCTATCGACTCGACCATAAACATGGGTGATGGCTCAGACACCGCATTAATAGCTGCAGCGGCCGACATGTCGGGCCTTCTGGTGGCCAACGGTGGCGATGATCTCAGTATTGCCGATGGCGCTGAAGATGAGCTGCAATTTCTTGCTGGCACGCGCGTAGTCGACGGTAGCTTGCTGACCAACTGGGAACGGGTCCGGCTGGTGAATGGCAGCAATTTGGCGCTTTCAGGCACGCTGGCAACCGGTACTGGCGCAGGCCTTGGTGCGGACGGTTTGGGCTTGTGGATCGAGGATGGTTCGACGCTGCGCTTGGCATCCACACTGGCCACTGTGATGGGCGATGTTACCAATTTAGGCACCATCGACCTGCAGAACAGTTCAGCCAACAATGTGTTGACCGTGACCAACAATTATCGCGCCGGATCAGATTTGTTGATTGATACCGTGCTCGGCAATGACAACTCGGCCACCGATAAGTTGGTGGTCAATGGCAGCACTGCCGGCAATACCACGCTAACTGTCAACAACCTCGGCGGCAGAGGCGCGCTAACCACCAACGGTATTCAAGTGGTGCAGGTTGATGGCGCATCGAACGGCGGTTTTCTGTTGAAAGGAGACTTCGTTACCCCGGACAATCAACAGGCCGTTGTGGGCGGCGCTTATGCATATACCCTGCATAAAAATAGCCCGGCCGATCCGGCAGACGGTGACTGGTATTTGACTTCGCAGCGGCGTCCAGCGACGCCGATAACGCCCACGTTGCCGCCTGCGCCCGTTGACCCAAACAATCCAACAGCTCCAGGCTCGCCGACCAACCCCGTTACCCCGCCGGCACCGTCGGAGCCTGCTCCCATTGAGAACCTCGGGCCGCGTTACAGCCCTGGCGTGCCCTTGTATGAACAATACGCCCAGGCGCTTTTGGGGTTGGCAACATTGCCCACCATGCAGCAGCGAATTGGTAACCGTTATTGGCCGGTGGCGATTAATCAAAGTGAACTGGCTGTTAATACTGAAGGCCTTGAGGCAGAAGAGCCGAGCATTGAAGACGGTGCCAGTTGGATTCGCGTAGAAGGCAGTCATCGGCGCGATCACTACAACGTGTCCACCGCTAAAGCCAACACCGAAAGCCATAACTGGATGGCGCAAGCGGGCATCGATGCACTGCTGAAAGAGCGTGATGATGGCAGCAAGTTATTCGGCGGTCTGACCGCTCACTACGGCGGTTCGCGTACTGACGTCGATGCTTTGGATGGCGATGGCAATATTAATATTCGCGGCTATGGCGCCGGGTTAACGCTGACCTGGTTAAAGGAGAACGGCTTTTATGTCGACGGGCAGGCGGCCGTTACCTGGTTCGATTCTGACCTGGACTCGGATACCGCCGAGCGAACATTAACCAGTGATAACGATGGCAAAGGTTACGCGGTGTCGATTGAGAGCGGTAAGAAATACGTGGTCGACAACGAGACAACCTTAACCCCGCAGGCGCAATTGATTTACTCGCAGGTCGACTTCGACAGCTTTGACGACACCTTCGGCGCTGACGTGTCGATGGATGATGCTGACAGCTTGGAAGCCCGCGTGGGCATCTCGGTCGACCGTAATGCCGCCTGGAAGGACGATGCCGATAAACTCCGTCGCAGCCATGTGTACGGCATTACCAACTTGTACTACGAGTTCTTAGACGGCACCCAAGTCGATGTTGCTGATGTCAAATTCAACAACCGGGCAGCGCGCATGCGGGCGGATGTAGGCGTGGGCGGCAGCTACAACTGGAACGATGACAAGTTGTCGTTGTATGGCGAGGTCTCGGTAGACACCAGCTTGAATAACTTCGGCGACAGCACCGGCGTTAATGGCACGGTGGGTTTACGCGTGAAGTTCTAAGGTATGGACATAAAAAACCGGCGCAAAGCCGGTTTTTTATGTACGCGTAAGGGCCTCAGACTAGTCGTCGAAGTCCATCCAACCGCCCATTTCTTTCCAGCGATTGACGATACCGCAAAACAGCTCGGCAGTTTTTTCGGTGTCGTAGCGCGCTGAGTGCGCCTCGCGTCCGTCAAACTCGATTGCTGCTGCCTGACAAGCTTTGGCTAATACGGTTTGGCCATACGCCAGGCCGGCCAGTGTGGCAGTGTCGAAGCTTGAGAACGGATGGAACGGGTTGCGTTTGATACCGGTACGCGCGACGGCCGCGTTGAGAAAGCCCAAGTCGAAGCTGCTGTTGTGTCCCACCAGAATGGCGCGTTTGCAGCCGTTGGCTTTCAGCGACTTGCGCAGGCCACGGAAGATCTCGGTGAGCGCGTGCTCTTCAGTCACTGCCATGCGCAGCGGATGATCAAGCTTGATGCCGGTGAACTCCAGCGCCGCCTGTTCGATATTGGCGCCTTCGAACGGTTCAATCCGGAAAAAGTGGGTGTGATCCGGATAGAGAAAGCCTTGTTCGTCCATTGCAACGGTGGTCGCCGCAATCTCCAGCAAGGCGTCGGTGGCGCTATTGAAGCCACCGGTCTCAACATCCACCACTACCGGCAGATAACCACGAAAGCGTGCCGCCATCGGGTGACGCGGGCCGCTTGGGCCGGTGTCTTCCTGTTCGTCGTCGTACTGATCTTCACTCACTCGGTTGCCTCCAGCAGGCGCCAGTTAAGGGTTTCGCCCGCTCGCAGGGGAATTACGCTGTTGTCGCCCAGCGGCAAGGTGGCAGGGGCTTGCCAAGGCTCGCGAACCAGGGTGATGGTGTCGGTGTTACGCGGTAAACCGTAGAAGTCCGGGCCATTCTGGCTGGCGAATGCTTCAAGTTTGTGTAGGGCGTTGCGCTGCTCGAATGCCTCGGCATACAACTCGATTGCAGCATAGGCGGTGTAGCAGCCTGCGCAACCACAAGAGGTTTCCTTGGCTTGCTGGGTGTGCGGCGCAGAATCCGTGCCGAGGAAGAATTTGGTGCTGTCGCTCGTGGCCGCGTCCAGCAGGGCTTCCTGGTGCACGTTGCGCTTGAGAATCGGCAGGCAATAGAAGTGCGGACGAATCCCGCCAACCAGCATGTGGTTGCGGTTATACAGCAGGTGGTGAGCGGTGATGGTCGCGCCAACGTTGGCCGGAGCAGCTTTGACGAACTCGACTGCATCGCGCGTGGTGATGTGCTCGAACACCACTTTAAGTGTCGGGAAGCGCTCGACCACGCGGCTCAGGTGTTCATCAATAAAGACTTTTTCGCGGTCGAAGACATCGATCTCGCCACGCGTCACTTCACCGTGAACCAGAAGCGGCAGGCCAACCTCGGCCATGGCTTCAAGCGTCGGGAAAATCTTGTCGACGCTGGTCACGCCTGAGTCCGAGTTAGTCGTGGCACCAGCCGGATACAGCTTGGCCGCATGGATAAAACCACTGGCCTTGGCCGCGCGCACATCGGCAGGGCTGGTCAGGTCGGTGAGGTACAGCACCATCAGGGGCTCGAAGCGGCTATCGGCCGGACGTGCAGCCAGAATGCGCTGACGGTAGGCGTCGGCTTGCTCGGTGTTGCGCACCGGCGGCACCAGGTTTGGCATGATGATGGCGCGGGCAAACGTACGCGCGGCATCAGCCACCGTGTGGTTCAACACAGCGCCATCGCGCAGGTGAATATGCCAGTCGTCAGGACGCAGCAGAGTAAGGCGGTCAGTCATGGAGGTATCCAGGCGGGTATAACATGGCACGAATGCTACCGGAAAAGCCTATGCAGGGCACGCAGGGCGGGCGACTAAAGCCGATATGGATCAGTATTTAGTACATTTCAGAGCCATCTGAGCGTCTTTGTTCATGGCTTTACCGGCTAACGAGGCCAAAGTTGCCAGCGTTTGCGGTTTAAAGTTTTGCGTTGCAGGGCCGACAGTACAGGCAACTTTGTCTGTCATTGTGGAACTTAACGTGCCCCGGTCGCGACTTGCTCTCTGCTGTTTATTACTCAACCTGCCACTCGTCGCGAGTGCCTGGGGCGTGAGTTTTCAAACGCGCCTGGAAAAGGCCGAGTGGACAGTCAGTGGTGATCAGTTCGAGTGTCGCCTGAGCCAGCCGGTGACTGGTTTTGGCAGTGGCGAGTTTGTGCGCCGGGCGGGTGAGCGCGCGGTGTTTCGTTTGCATTCGGCGCAAAATAGCCTGAGCGCTGGTTCGGCCACCCTGATTGCCGCCGCCGCGCCCTGGCAGCCCGGTCGTGGCGATATTAATCTGGGCGTGGTGCGTGCGACTGGCGGCGCTACGCCATTCAATGCATCGTTCAATCAGAGTGGGCGACTGCTGGCAGGTTTGCTCGAAGGGCGAAGCCCGCTGGTGCGCTACAGCGCGCGCGGTGGTGAGTCGCTTGAAGTGCGTTTGCTGCCGGTGCGATTCAGCCAGGCCTACGATAAATATCTGGACTGCGCGGCCAAGTTGCTGCCGGAAAACTTTGATCAGCTCAAGCAGAGCCGCATCGGTTTTCCCGGCGGTGGCGTGGATCTGGATCCGGCAGGCCAGGCCAGGCTGGATGCACTGCTGGCCTACCTCAAGGCCGATCCGAGCATCAATCATCTGCTGATTGAGGGCCATGCCGACAACAGTGGTTCGCGCCTGACCAATCGCGATCTCTCAAGACGCCGCGCAGAGGCGGTGGTCAACTATCTCAAGGCGCATGGCGTAGCAGACGATCAACTGACCATGCGCTTTCACGGTGAACGTTATCCGCTGGTGCCGAACACCAACAATGCCAATCGGGCGAAAAACCGCCGGGTGGCGATCCAGCTTGAGCGCCTGCCGCAAACCCCGGATAAACCTGCTGAAAGTAGCGAAACCAAAGCATTGGCCACCGCTTCCTGAGCTGTGACGGATGGTCGCTCCGATGAAAGGTATTGTCGCTTGTTGATCAGAAGCTGTCGCGCCACTGTAAATTCACGCTAAGGGTCAGTAGAATAGGCGGTTTTCCGTACAACCCCGTGGAGTTGATGGCATGGCCGATGTAAACAAGGTGGTTCTGGCTTATTCTGGTGGCCTGGACACTTCAGTAATTCTCAAGTGGCTGCAAGATACGTATAACTGCGAAGTGGTGACTTTCACTGCAGATCTTGGCCAGGGAGAAGAAGTCGAGCCTGCCCGTGCTAAAGCCCAGGCCATGGGCGTCAAAGAGATTTATATCGACGATCTGCGCGAAGAATTTGTGCGCGATTTCGTGTTCCCAATGTTCCGTGCTAACACCGTTTACGAAGGCGAATACCTGCTGGGTACTTCGATCGCGCGTCCGCTGATAGCCAAGCGTCTGATCGAAATTGCCAACGAGACGGGTGCTGATGCAATCTCCCACGGCGCAACCGGTAAAGGCAACGATCAGGTTCGTTTTGAGCTGGGCGCTTATGCACTCAAGCCGGGCGTTAAAGTGATTGCACCCTGGCGCGAGTGGGACTTGATGTCCCGCGAAAAACTGATGGATTACGCTGAAAAGCATGCCATCCCAATCGAGCGTCACGGCAAGAAAAAATCCCCGTACTCGATGGACGCCAACCTGCTGCACATCTCCTATGAAGGCGGCGTGCTGGAAGATACCTGGACCGAGCACGAAGAAGACATGTGGCGTTGGACCGTCTCCCCGGAGAACGCCCCTGACACCCCGCAGTATCTGGAACTGACTTACCGCAAAGGCGATATCGTCGCCATCGACGGTAAAGAAATGACCCCGGCAACTGTGCTGGCTGAACTGAACCGCATTGGTGGTGAGCACGGTATCGGCCGTCTCGACATCGTTGAGAACCGTTTCGTCGGCATGAAGTCGCGTGGCTGCTACGAGACCCCGGGCGGCACCATCATGCTCAAGGGCCACCGCGCCATTGAGTCGATCACCCTGGACCGTGAAGTCGCTCACCTCAAAGACGAGTTGATGCCTAAGTACGCCAGCCTGATCTACAACGGTTTCTGGTGGAGCCCAGAGCGCACCATGCTGCAGCAGATGATTGATGCTTCGCAGGCTAACGTTAATGGCGTGGTCCGCATGAAGCTGTACAAAGGCAATGTGGTGATTGTTGGCCGTAAGTCTGACGAGTCGCTGTTTGATGCCAACATCGCGACCTTCGAAGAAGATGGCGGTGCATACAACCAGCAGGACGCAGCAGGTTTCATCAAGCTCAATGCACTGCGCATGCGCATTGCCGCGAACAAGGGCCGCAAGCTGATCTGATTTATTAGTCGCTTGTCCCTTTGGCCCCGCACGGCTCTGATCGTGCGGGGTTTTTTATTGCCTTCAATCCGCTATTGTCGCCAATCGCATACCAGTGTGTGCGCACCAATAATCGGCTCGACTGGCCAAGGTAAAGGTTGCCAGCCACACTCAAAGCTCGGACAGGTTTGCTGCGAGCGCCAAAGCTCCGGTATTTCTATGCACTCAGAAAAGGAAGCGAAAATGCGTAAGGTATTACTGTTAGCAAGTTTAAGTCTGGTTTGCTTAAGCGCCCAGGCGGGCGTGATTGACCCGGATTGCACGGCAGAGAAAGCCGCAAAAAGCGCTGCCATGAAGGCAAGCGTTGGAGTGGGCGGGCGCTGTGACGCGAAAGAGGCCGCAGCAGACTCCATGGGTCTGGATGACAAGAAAGACGCGGTAGATGATGCCAAGGACAATATCGGCGACGCCAAAGACGACGCAGGTCGTAAAGCGCTGAAAAAAGCCATCAACTAAACCGCTGCATATCGCCCGGCAGTGTCTCTCCCAAAGCTGCCGGGCGATGACTGCTGCAGATTGAACTGTAGCTGTTAATCGGCAGGTTGAGTGTGAGCTCAACGTGGCAAGGCTCGGCTAATCGCGCAGATCCACTACTGTGCAAGTTTCTAACTGCGTGCAGTCATTTGCAGCTGAGATACACATCCCAAAGCACCTATGACTGAGCCGGATTACTATGGCAATTTTTCGTATGCTGTTGAGCAACAACTTGCGCGCTTTTCACCGGTTTCGGGCGTGATAGCTGCTTGCAAATTATCAGTTCAATCGTAAGCGTCTGATTAGAATAATATTTTTATTGCGCGGCATATTTCTTGTTACTGAAGTGGGCAACGTCAGCCAATTTTAAGGGCGACGTTCACTCTTTAATTAGTTCAAGGA
The DNA here is from genome assembly GCF_013277615.1 of Pseudomonas sp. MS19. Classification (NCBI taxonomy): domain Bacteria; kingdom Pseudomonadati; phylum Pseudomonadota; class Gammaproteobacteria; order Pseudomonadales; family Pseudomonadaceae; genus Pseudomonas; species Pseudomonas sp. MS19. Next base: position 524,878 of record NZ_VBTO01000013.1, read on the forward strand.
ATGTACTAATGCCTACTCCCGCGTATCTCTCCATCGAAGGCACCAAGCAAGGTTTGATTACTGCTGGCACCTTCACTCAGGACTCTGTTGGCAACATCTATCAAGAAGGCCACGAAGACCAGGTTCTGGTTGAGGCCTTTGAGCATCAGGTGATTATCCCGCGTGACCCGCAATCCGGTCAGCCGACGGGCCAACGGGTGCACAAGCCGTTGATGATTACCAAGGTGTTCGATAAGTCTTCACCGTTGCTGTTCAGTGCACTCACCTCGGGCGAGAAACTCAACAAGTGCCGCCTTGAGTGGTACCGCACCTCGGCAGCCGGCACTCAGGAACACTACTTCACCATTGAACTGGAAGACGCCATCTTGGTGGATATCCAGTCACGCATGCCAAATTGTCAGGACCCGGGCCTGCCGCATTTCACCCACCTTGAAGATGTTTATTTCACCTACCGCAAAATCATCTGGACCCACGAAGTCTCTGGCACTTCGGGGTCGGACGATTGGCGCACGCCTGTCGCCGCCTAGGCGCTAAGTAATTAAGCGCTTTCGGAAAAGTCTTACGCCTCATCTGGCCCGCGTTCAGCAATGAACGCACTAGGCTGGATGGGGCTTTTCCGATGTGGATTACCGCGTATCAGATAAGGAACATGGAATGTTCGCGCCAGCTAATCAGGCCTCGTTCACCTTGGCCATCGAAGGGCTAGATCACGACTTCAAAGTCCTGGGGTTCACCGGCCGCGAAGCGCTTAATCAACCGTATTCTTTCGATATTGAGCTGGTCAGTGAGCAGCCCAGTCTTGAGCTTGAGAGCCTGCTGCACAAGTCTGCGTTCCTGCAGATGTCACCCGGCGGCAGTGGTATTCACGGCCTGTTGTACCGTGTGGCGCAGGGCGATGCGGGTAAACGGTTAACCCGTTATGAAATCACCCTGCGCCCACACCTGGCCTATCTCGAACACAGTGTTAACCAGCGCATTTTCCAACACTTAACGGTTGAGCAAATTATCGTGCAGGTGCTCGAGGCGCACGGCATCTTGAGTACGGCCTACCAGTTTCAGCTTGGTGGAACATATCCGCCGCGTGAATACTGCGTGCAGTACGATGAAACAGATCTGCATTTCATCCAGCGTTTGTGTGAAGAAGAGGGCATTCACTACCACTTTCAGCATAGCGCGCAGGGCCACATTCTGGCCTTTGGCGACGATCAAGTCGGTTTCCCAACGCTAGCGCCCATCGCCTATCAGCAAGAGGCTGGCATGGTTGCAGACAACCCGGTGATCAAGCGTTTCAGCTTGCGTCAGGAAACTCGCTCCTCTCGCGTAACCCGCCGCGATTATGACTTTGAAAAGCCCCGCCTCACGCTTGAAGGTGCCGCGCAATCCCAAGTATTACCCGACCTTGAGGATTACGATTATCCCGGTCGCTTTACTAAGCAGGCGCGCGGCAACCTGCTGGCCAGTCGTGCCCTTGAGCGCCACCGCAGTGACTATGCATTAGCTCATGGGCGCAGTGATCAGCCGAGTTTGCTCAGTGGCCATTTCATCACATTGAGCAATCATCCCAACGCACAATGGAATGATTTGTGGCTGATCAATGAGGTGCGCCACGAAGGCAAGCAGCCGCAAGTACTCGAAGAGTCGGTCACCAGCGACACGGGCGATAGCCCAGATGATTTTGACCACGGCTATCGCAATACCTTCACGGCTACGCCGTGGGCGGTGATTCATCGGCCGCCGCTAATTCATCAAAAGCCGCGCATTCTCGGCAGCCAAAGTGCCGTGGTTACCGGCCCCGAAGGGGAAGAGGTTCACTGCGACGAATACGGCCGGGTCAAAGTGGTTTTTCATTGGGATCGCGCCGGCATCGTTACTGATAAAAGCAGTTGCTGGCTGCGCGTTTCATCCAGCTGGTCGGGAGCTAAATACGGCGGCATTGTCATTCCGCGAATCGGCATGGAGGTGTTGGTTAGTTTCCTGGAGGGAGATCCGGATCAGCCACTGATAAGCGGTTGCCTGTACCACAAGGAAAACAGCGTGCCTTATCCGCTGCCCGCCAACAAAACCGTGAGCACTTTCAAAACGCTTAGCTCGCCGGGTGGCGCTGGCTTTAACGAGTTGCGCATCGAAGACAAAACCGGCCAAGAGCAGATTTTCATACATGCCGAGCGCAACTGGGATCAAGCGATTGAGCACGACCAGAAAATCACCGTGCACAACGAGCGCCACGACACCGTCACCGCCAACAGTTACAGCGCATTCAAAGCCGAAGAACACCGCACCACCCATGCGGACCGCAAGGTTGAGGTGCGCGCCAATGACCACCTGACTGTCGCCAATAACCAACACGTAAAAATCGACAACTCGCAGTTCGTCGATGCCGGCCAAGAGATCCACTTGTCCAGCGGCCAGAAAATAGTGCTTGAGGCCGGCAGCGAGCTAACGCTCAAAGTTGGCGGCAGCTTCATCAAGATAGACCCCAGCGGCCTCACGCTGGTCAGTCCCGATGTGTATCTCAACAGCGGCGGTAGTCCTGGTATGGGCTCCGGCGCTGCACCGCTATTACCGGGGCTGGTTTTACCGGCGGATACCGATGTGCCTGGCGAAGTATTAATTGCAGCACAGAAAGAAACAATGCTGGAAAAGCAATCGATTTGCGCAGCCTGCGAAGCGGCTGAGCAGGAGGCAACCCATGGCGCGAGTTGAAATGCCCAGCCTGAGCAGCGACCTGCCGTGGCAACTATCGGCGTACCTGTTGATTGATGGGGTGAGCGTTGAGCAGCTGTTGCAGCGCATCTATCAATGGTACGAGAACCCTGACTTTGAATTGCTCTACCGTACAACCGCGCTGGAGCCACTGGCGGATATCTCACCGTGCCTTATTAGTTTGTCTGGCCCTGATGATCCGGGGCTTCGTCAATTTCTGAGCAATGCTCAGCAAGAATGGGGCTATCTGATTTTTTCAGACGCCTCGCAAGTCGAGCTAATGGCGCATTTGCGGGCGCTGTTGCACGTTAAAGTCAACGGCCAACCTGCGTACCTGCGCGTCGCTGACCCCGCCACCATTGACGCCTTGCTGACGCTCGAAAGTAGCAGCCATCTTCTAGGCCCTATCGTCACCGTGGTCACGCCTGATCGCATCAGCAACCAGTGGCGTATTCACACCCAATCGCAACGCCATATAACCCTCAAAATACCAACGCCATACACGCTTACTGATGAGCAAATTAACGCCTTAGGAGCAGTCAGTTTTCGCCAGAATGTGATCGAACTTAATAGTTATCTGCTGCAAAGCTTTCCCGGCTATGCCGAACATCTAGAGCTGGATCAACGCTGGCAGCATATCCATACCCTTGCCACCCAGGCATACGCTCAAGGGTTCTGCAGTGCGCTCGACATCACCCAGTACGCCAGAATCCATGCGTTGCTGGGTGAAAATGCGCTGCAGGAACATCACGATATTGCCGCGCTGGTGCTTGAACCCTCCAGTAGAACCCCTTCCCAGCGTATTGAGTTTGCCGCTCAGATCGCCCAGTTGCGGGCCCAGAAATTATTGCCCATCCCGGAACAACTTTCCCAAGGAGTTGTTCGATGAGCAGCCCAAGCCTCGCTGATAAAAGTACCCGTGACGTCAAAAGTCCCATCAGCTTATGCCCCGCACGGCAGCCCGATGTTTTTATCGTGCCCGCACGTTACGCTTTGTCTGAGAAACCAGCGCAACACAGTTGCTTTAGTCCGGCCACCAAGACCGCAAGCCACCCAATGGCATTGCGTCGTTTGCGGGTCGGTTACTTGTACCTTTGGCATGCTCAAGGCCCGTTAAAGCGCTATGCCGTTGCCGCCGATGGCCGCTTGCAACTGCAAAGTCTGGACGCGCCACACAGCGAGCTGGCAAGCGGCAGTGATGCAGGCATTAGCCTTAAGAAAAATCAGGACGCTTGGCTGCTCTTCACCGAAAGGCCCATCGGCGCCGAGCAGTATCATCAGCTGGAAGATCCGCAGCAGCGCTCAACGCACATGCGCAAAATTGCCTTGCCACGCGTCGCGCGCGAGCTTGAAACCGAACATTGCCCGCCACTTACCCAGGCCGAGAAACTGCTTGCAGAGCTGATGCCCGAAGTTCGCGAGCAAGCGATGGCGGAGGATCAGCAGAAGAATGGTGCCGCCCATAAAGCAGGGATTGATCAACTCAGCCAACAGATGATGGACAACCCATCGTACGAAACCATTAAACCTTATACCGACGCCATGCTCTGGCAAGCGCAGTTGGATGAAGCATCTACCCAATACCCCGACGCCAGCGAACACCCCATCGGTGAATGGAGTGCCGTGCCGTGGGATGTCGCCGGTACTGATGCGTGGCTGCAACAGGCCAAAAGCCAAGCGGCAGATTTATGGCCAGTGTTTGCAGCGGTCGATGATGATCTAGGCGTGCTGCGCGATTTGAACTTTGAACAAGTCAGCGTAAACCTCGCGGAAGAAGAATGGGACCATAACAACGCCCTCAAAGGCATGGTCGCAGGCTTCATCAACAGCTTGATTAACGAAGATGGCGCAGAGCTCAGCAATCAATTCAATTACATATACCGCGAGCGTGATCTAGAGCTGACACCTGAGCAGGGCGAAACCTTATTGCAGCAGCGGCACAAGCTTGAAGCCTTGATGGACGAGGAGACTCAAGTTAATCGCGATATGCGCCGCACGCTTGGCCACAGCGCTGCGGACGCGCGTCTTGCTGAGATAAAGCAAGAGCAAGAAATAGTGATGGCGCCGGTTCGAGCATTTATTCCAGCGGACCTGCAAAATCAGGTGCAGTTGGTAATCATGAACTACGTGACAACCAAAGCGACCAACATGACCGACGCCAGAAGCGGCGCGCAAGTCAGTGAGCGGGTTGATCTGGTCGGTATGCAGCAATGGATCAGCCAAACTGCTGAGCCGCACCAACAGTGGTTAGCCGATCGACGAGGCGTGCTACTCGCCGATACTGAAGCCTATCTCGACCGCCACGGGCCAACCCTGTGGTATGCCGACTTCGACAGCGAAGACCATTGCACGTGGCTCAGCGAGCTGTCGCTCAATACCTTAAGTGAATTGTGCAGTACTGGGCCCGGCACACAGCTGGCCATGAATTTATTGCGCGCCCCGTCAGTCAATCAGCCATTGAGCATGCTCAGCGCAGGTTTTAGCCCCTCACTCATGGATCTCGCTGACCGGGCGGTGAATGTTCAAGCGGCGCTGGAAAGTCCCACACAGGAGGCCGTTGGCAAATTACTCGGCAGCCTGGTTGCTGCCGGCAAAATGACTTGGCTGAGCGGCCTTGGTGGCCCCAACGGCACTGACTGGAGCCAAGCTGTATCGCGATTATCCGCAGCTTTCACTGCGTTACAAGCCGAACACCTCACAGGGGCAGGCTCTTCATCAAACCTGATTCAGCGCTTTCCACCGTCACTTCGCGGCATGTTGCTGATCCTGCGCTTAGGCTCAGACACTGTCTTTAAAGCGGGCTCACTGGGCCTTCACTTAAGCGGAAGTGCCGGCCAAAAAATATGGGACTGGAGCCAGTATGCCGGCAAACAATTGCAAAAGGGCTTAACGCCCGTAGCTAACCAAATTAAAAGCCTGAATAAGTTTGGAGGCTTGTTACCGCTGGCGGCTTTGTTGCTGCACGTGAGTAACGTGGCGTCGATAAATGAGCGAGATCAGGGGCGTGAAGATGATGACGTACGTTATTTTGAACACATGGCTGAGAACCTAAAAGTCGGCGCTGCATTGTCGGCGGTGATAGGCACTGCCTGGGAGGCTACGGGACAGGTTGAAATAAGTAAGTTTGGTATGAAATCACCAGTCATTACCTTATTTGGTGCAGTTGCAGGAGCGTTAGCCACCGCAGCTGCTTTTTTTGACTTACTAAAACTTTCAGCAGAAATGCAAAAAGAAGGCGCTTACTGGACAGATGATCACTGGGCACGCTTAAGCCACGACAGTGCGGTCATGTAGTGGTCTAATGAAACCGGACACCCATTTAGGCGAGAATACTCGTCAGAAC
>NZ_VBTO01000014.1:0-222694 GCF_013277615.1 Pseudomonas sp. MS19
CCAGTCTTACCTCACAAGCACCCACACGAATTGCTTGATTCAGTTGTTAAAGAGCGGTTGGTTAAGTCTTTCGTCTCAACCGAGGCGCGCATTCTACAGCAGCCTCATTTACTGTCAAGCTGTTTTTCGAAGAATTTCTTCAATCTACTCAACCACTTGCGCTTCCGATCAAACCAGCTTCTCGTCAGCGGGAGGCGCATTCTACAGCGTTCAAACTCGCTGTCAACACCTCGTTTTCTACCGCTTTCGATCACCGTGGCGATCACTCTAAAAGGCTTTAAACCACCCTTCAGAGCCCGGCGAATTCTACACAGCTTTCGCTGTTTTGCAACCCCTCTTTTTAAGCTAACTTCTTGTTTTCTAAGAAGTTTTCCGAGAGGTCGACGCCGGAAGAGGTGCGCATTATAGGCACCTCAGTTTTGCCGTCAACTGCTAATTTCAGTTTTATGTCCAAGCGGTTGAATTTAAACCTGCTGTCATTAGATGACGCTCTGCAAACACTGGACTACGCTTACAGGACAATTGAGCAGTCGTTTGCTATAACTGTTTAAGTCGCCGGGGGGCGCGCTAGTGACTATCTATATTTCTCTGCTTGGTTCACTGCGACAGATTTGGTTGTCACATATAGCACCTGCGTATAGCAGCCTGTGCCGTCGCCCTGCGCTGGCACAGACAAACCAGGGCAAGGACTCACGTTCAGACTTCGCTCTGACAAACATGACAACAGCCATTGAGCAACTGTTCGCGGCTGTAAAACAACAAACCACTGTATATAAGCAAGGACCGCTATGCTAAAGCACTCATACAGGTATTTGAGTCTAGCCGTTGCCGCAGCCGTTCTCAGCGCATGCAACTCAATGGAGCCACAGCCCTACTCGGCTGATGACCAGCAAAAACGCATTCTCGAAGACCAGGCCAAGATGTACGAAGGCCAGCAAGCAGTGACTCACCCCATCAGCTTCTATGAAGCAGTGGCGCGCGCACTGAAATACAACCTGGATTACCGTCTTAAACTGATGGAATCCGCCTTGGCCGCAGACCTGCGTGACGTCAGCAGCCACGAGATGCTCCCCCGCCTTGTTGCATCCGCAGGTTACGCAGGGCGCAATAATGACTCCGGTGGTACTTCAATTGGTATTGAAGATCGCCAAGAGAGCTTGCGCGCGTCGACGTCAGAAGAACGTTATCGCACCATCGACAGCCTCGGGCTCAGTTGGAGCCTGCTAGATTTCGGCATGGCCTACTATCGCACCCAGCAAAAGACCGATCAGGTGCTGATGGCCGAAGAACGTCGCCGCAAAGTCGCGCAGAACGTTTTGCAGGACGTGCGCAATGCGTATTGGCGCGCACTCGGCGCCCAGCGCCTGTTGCCAGAAGTTAATGGCCTGCTCGAACGTACACAGAATGCGCTAGCCGCGGCGCGTTCGGCAGAGTCCAAGGGTCTGCTGCCGCGCCAGGAAGCACTTGCCTATCAGCGCGCCCTGCTCGACTCCATCGACCTGCTGAGCATTCGTCGCCAGGACCTCGAATTTGCCCAGGCGGAACTCGCCGCTTTGATCTCACTCCCGCCTGGCTCGACACTTAAATTAGCCGAGCAATCAGAACCAGAAATGCCCGGTCTTAACGTCAATATTTCCCAGCTCGAAGAGAAGGCTCTGCAGAATCGGCCGGAGATTAATGAGGAGTGGTATCGCAAGCGGGTTAACCAGAACGACCTGAAAATTGCAAAAGCGCAACTGTGGCCAAATGTCGGGGTAAATTGGAGCTATCAGTACGACTCCAACGACTACCTGTACAACAACAGCTGGTCGCAAACCGGTATTCAGGTGTCGATGAACCTGATGCGCCTATTGCAGTTACCCGCGCTCAACTCGGCAGAAGAATCACAAACCCAAACGGATGACATGCGCCGCCTTGCACTGTCGATGGCGGTGCTGACTCAAGTTCGCGTAGGCGCGCTGCGATATCAGTTATCACATGAACAACTGGACTTCGCGCAACAGAGTCTGCAAGTCGATGAGCGCTTGCTGCAATACGCACGCGCCGCCAAGACCAGCTCTGTCGGCTCAGAGTTGGAAGTCATTCGCGCAGAGGGACGCTATCTGCTTTCGCGCTACCAGCGTGAGGCCGCTTATTCGAATACTCAGGCTGCCTGGGGACGCCTGTATAACTCGGTCGGGCTGGATATGATGCCGGAGACGATCAAGGACTATGACGTCAAAACCCTCGCCAGCGAAATCGAGCGCACGCTGAAACAACAGGAGCAGGTCAACCTACTGGCTGCCCAACAAGGAAGTGTCAATGTTCCACAGAAACCGTAGTCCACTGATGTTAACCGTACTGATGGCAGCAATAATGGTCAGCCCAGCCGCGACAGCCGAGCTGCCGCAGGTTATGGATAACCCATCTGCCATCCGTATTCTGCTCAGCTCCGAACTGGAAACCACACTGTCCAGCCAAATGAACGGCACCCTCGGCGAGCTCAATGCATCGCTCGGCAAAACAGTCAAAAAGGGTGAGCTGATCGCAAGCCTGAACTGCCTAGAAGCGCAGGCCAGAAGCAAAGTGGCGAGCGCTGAACTGGCGATGGCGCGGCAAAATCTGAATGCCAAGAAAAGCCTGCGCAAGCTTGATGCAGTTGGCGATCTCGAAGTGGCCATTGCCTCGACAGAAGTACAAAAAGCCCAAGGCGCAGAGTCTATGGCCAAAGCCCAGAGTGGCTATTGCTCGGTAGTTGCACCCTTCAGCGGGCGAATTGCCAAGGTCTATGTGAAGTCCTATCAGACCGTGAGTGCAGGCACACCCTTGTTTGATCTGGTCAGTGATGGTGCATTGAAAGTTCGCCTCAACGTTCCCTCAAGCCTGCTGCCTTCTCTGAAGGAAGGCATGGCGTTGACAGTGGATGTTCACGAAACAGGCAAGCGTTATCCGGCCCATATCAGCGCAATCAATGCCCGGGTCGATGCGGTCGCACAAACCATCGAACTCGAAGCCAGACTCGATCAGGAATACCCCGATCTGATTGCCGGCATGAGCGGCACTGCACGTATCCCAACACGCGATGAGTGAACGTCTTCCTCCCTCTCAGGTTTTACTGAGCCTGACGGCGCTGCGTGACCGTGCATTGGCGGCGACTACATTGAATGCTCTGGCTTTCTCGATGGCCAACGATGTTTATCCGCTGCTCGACTATCGCCAGGCGCTGGTCATGGCCAAGAAAGGTTCGGGGCTGGAACTCCTGTGCGTGTCGGGACTGGCCAAGCCGACAGAAGCCTCGCCCTACCTCATTTGGCTGGAGCGCGCGAGCCGATGGCTGCTTACACAGATCGATGGCGACAAGCCTCAGTGGGTTTCCCGCTCTAACGTGACCCCACCTGAAGAAGTGGCTACCGGCTGGAGTGAGTGGTGGCCTGAAGGGGTCTATTGTGTGCCACTCAAAGACCCTTCAAATAATTTGCTCGGCGTGGTTTTCTTCCTGCTTGCACAGCCTCCGGCCGACGCCCTCAGCGAGCTACTCGAAGGGCTGTGGCAAACATGGGCGTATTGTTGGTCTGCGCTTAGCGGCAGCAAGCGCTTGGCAGGCTGGCGTCCCAGCCGTATGCAGGTGATGATCGCCAGCGCAATTATCTTGGCATTGCTGCTTATTCCGGTTCGCCAGACAGCATTGGCACCCGCCGAGATCGTTTCGCGCAATACGCAAATAATCAGCTCACCGATTGATGGCGTAATCGCCAGCATTGATGTGCGCCCGAACCAGACGGTCAGCGCTGGCATGACATTGTTCACGCTGGACAAAACCACCCTCAGCAACCGCGCCGAAGTGCTCGACAAGGAAGTGGCGGTGGCCGAGGCTGAACTGATCGCCGCGAGCCAGCGCGCCTTTGATAACCCGCAGAGCAAGAGTGAGCTGACCCTGCTCAATGCCCGCGTGCAACAGCGGCGCTCCGAGCTGACAGCCGTTGAGTCGCAACTCAAGCGCACTGTCGTGACCGCGCCTAGCCCCGGCGTGGCCGTTTACAGCGACCCGAATGACTGGATCGGTAAGCCGGTCTCCACCGGAGAGCGCATTCTTCAGGTTGCCGATCCAGACAAGCCAGCCATGCTGATCGAACTGCCTGTCGCCGATGCGATTGCCCTGGAGCCCGGCGCGGAAGTCACCTTGTACCTGACGACTTACCCGCTGCAGCCCTTGCGCGGCAGCATTCTGGAAACCAGCTATAAAGCCAAACCCGGCGAAGACGGCGTGGTTGCCTACCGCTTGCTCGCCAGTATCGAGAGCGCAGGCGAGCACACACGTCTTGGCCTGCACGGCACCGCAAAGCTGTATGGCGACCATGTGATGCTCGGCTATTACCTGCTGCGCCGACCACTTTCCGCCTTCCGTGCCTGGACCGGTTGGTAATGGACAGCCCGTTTGATGCGCCTTTACCGGCGCTGCGTGACGATCTCAAACTCAGCGAGTCTGCGACCAGTATTAATGGTGAACCGTCGTGGGTGATTCAAGACACCGTGATCAACCGGTTTTATCAAATCGGTTGGCTCGAGTTTGAATGCCTGTTGCGTTGGGGCGGAACTGCCCGACAGATCAGCAATGAAATCGCCGAACAAACGCCACTTAACCCCGACCCGGAGCAAGTCCTCGAATTTCGTCAGTTTCTTGAAGGGCACCAACTATTACGCCCAACGACAGCTGCTGTTGAACGCCTGCAAAAGCGCAGCGAGGGCAATGCATGGTTGAGCTGGAAATGGTGGCTGCATCATTACCTGTTCTTCCGCATCCCGCTGCTTCATCCGCAAGACGCGCTACGCGCTCTGGCGCAAAAGCTGAATTGGCTGTTCACCCCGGCAGCCGTCGTTTGCATCATAGTCTTGAGCCTGACCGGAATTGTTCTGGTCATGCACCAGTGGGACACCTTCACCCACGACGTGGTCAATTCGTTCTCAATGGAAGGCGCGCTTGGCTTTGCGCTCGCTTTAATAGTCGGTAAAACCCTGCACGAGTTGGGACACGCGCTGGTCGCAACCCGCATGGGTCTTAATGTTGCGCATATGGGCATCGCCTTTGTGGTGATGTGGCCAATGCTCTACACCGACACTGGCGAAAGCTGGAAGCTGCGCAATCCGCGCCAGCGACTGGCTATTTCAAGCGCCGGCATCATGACCGAGCTAACGCTTGCCGGCTTGGCAACATTGGGTTGGGCGTTATGTGAGCCAGGCGCATTGCGCAACGCCCTGCTGTATCTGGCAACGACCAACTGGCTGCTTTCACTGGCGCTGAATGCCAGCCCGTTCATGCGCTTCGATGGCTACTTTATTCTGTGCGACTTGCTCGATTTTCCAAACCTGCACGAACGCTCATCGGCACAGGCGCGGGTCTTTCTCAGACGTTTTATTCTTGGGTTCAAAGAAGACTGGCCGGAGCCGTTCAGCCCCTCACGCAGGCGCTTGCTGATCTGGTTCGCATTTGGCACATGGATTTACCGTCTGGCACTTTTTCTGGGGATCGCAATTGCTGTCTATCTACTGTTTTTCAAGGTGCTTGGCATCGCCCTGTTCATTGTCGAACTGGCCTGGTTCATCTTTATGCCGATATGGCGCGAAATGAGTTACTGGTGGAAGAATCGCCAAAGCATACGCAGCGACAGGCGCCGCTGGATGCTCGCGGTGCTCTTGGGGCTTCTGATTCTGCTCGCCCTGCCCTGGTCGTGGCAGATCCATGCGCCAGGCGTCGCCCGCGCGGAACAACAACTCACCGTGTACTCGCCCTTTCCAGCACGACTGACTGGCGTCCATGCCAAAGGCCCGGTCGCTGCCGGAGAGACACTGGCAACACTTGAGCAACCCGACATCAACTCCAAACTGGCACAAAGCGAAAGCAGTATGCGCAGCTATCAAGACCGCCTCATCGGTTTGCAGGCAGTGCTTGATGGTTTGACTGAACAGATGGCAACGCGACAGCGGGTGATGGTGGAGTATGAGCAAGCCAAATCGGCGCGCTCAGAGATCGCCCGGCTTAACTTGCAGGCCCCATTCAAAGGCGAGTGGCGCGACATTGATGACAACTGGCGGCCAGGCCAATGGCTGGGCAGCAAAGAGGCGATCGGGGTATTGATTGATCCCTCCAGTTGGCAGGTCGATGCTTACGTGGCGCAGGATCAGGTGGCAAAACTAAGCCCTGGCAATAGCGTTCGCTTCTATCCGAAGGGGCAATTTGAAGCAATTGAGGGCAAAGTTGTTTCGATCAGCACCACTAAATCCAACTATCTCACCCACCCTGTTCTGGCTTCGCGTTACGGCGGACCACTGGAAACCGCCGAGAACGAGCAAAATCTGGCACCGAAGAGTTCGGTTTTTCATGTGGTGATAACGCTGGAAAGACCGCCGCAAGGGCTGCAGGAGACACTCGGGGATGCGCAGATAAAAGGCGACAAACGCAGCCTTTTGGGCGATGCCCTCACCCATCTGCTAGCAGTACTGGTGCGCGAAAGCGGTTTTTAAACCCACTGCGCAACGCTCTGACAACAATACCTTCAGGCACTTAGCGCTGCTAACCAATGCGGTCGCTGAGCCGTTCGGCATGCGTGACTGGAACCTGGCTTACTTGGGTTTTGCTACTTGGAGAAGAGATCGCCAACCGATGCAGCGGGTACATCGTTGCGGGCAACCTTGTCGGCAGATTGCTCTGTGGATGACGTATTGGAGGCGTAATTGAAGCCCAACACCAAACCTGGAATCAGCAGAATGAGCAGATAACGAGCCATTGTATTTCCTCTGCCATGTCGTCAGCTTGCATACGCAAACAGCGACTGGATTTATTTTTGTTTGTGGAAATAGTGTGCCTATTACACAGTCGAGCGATTTGACAAACAGCGCCACAATAATGGTAAACGGCGCCAAAATAAGCGCCATTCATCAGCATCAGGTCGCCGAAAACAGTCTAAATATAGGCGTTAACTGGCTATCTGGCAGAAAAAATCAGGTGCGTGGCACACACTGGCAGCGGCCAAGTGAGCGCATCGGACAATGCGCTCGAAGGGATACCCCAGCCCCGGCTGAGTCAAGCCAGGGCTGGGTTACAGCAATGTAGCGTTTAGCGTAAATCAGACATCCGCACGGCTTTAACACCCAATTGACTCTTGGCCTGTTCGATACGCGGATCATCTGGAGCAACCGTCATCAGTCGCTGCAAGTAGCCAATGGCCCCTTTACGATCGCCCGTTGAACCATGCAGATAAATCATTGCATAGAGCAGATCCGGGTCTTCTCCGGCTTGCTCCAAGCCAGCCGCTAATGCCTCCTTGGCCTCATCTACACGTTTCAGCTGCAGTAACAACAGCCCTTGGTTATAGCGAATTCGCGGATTCCCCGGCAGGCCTTGAGCCGCCTCGCCGAACCATTTCACCGCCTCTTCAGGCTTGCCGTGCTCAACCAGCAACAAGGCCAGCATATAAGCCAGATTGCCACGATCCGGTGCCGGGCTGTCCGGCAGCGCCAAGCCATCACGCAGAGACTTCTCGGCCTCATCTGGGCGCAGCGAATTGTTAGCCAGGGTCACCAGATTTACCCGAGCCGGGGTGAAGTACGGGTCGAGCTTAAGGGCTGCCCGATACTCATCCATTGCTTCCAGGTCACGCCCTTCGCGTTCCAGCAGTACCGCAAGGTTAAGCCGGTTGCCAGGCAAACTGGCATTACTGCGCAGGCGCTTCTCGTAATCAGCCAGAGCCGCTTTGAAAGGCTCACGGCTGGCTTCGGGCAAGGCAATAGTCGGTATGCCGGCTAATGCGCGAACGGTCTCATCACGTACTGACTGCAGCGGATCATCGAGCAAGGGCAGCAAACGCTTAACCCGCTCAACAGGCGGCAACGTGGTAAATGCAGACACGGCATAGTTACGCACTAACGGATTCTTGTCTTTTAGCGCCTGCTCGAGAGTCGGCAAAGCCGGGGCGCCGAATGCAGCAATCTCATCGGCAGCAGTCGCACGCACAATGGCAGGCTTACCCAGGTCGGTGATGATCGCTGCGAGCTTTTCCATGGAGCCGGGCTGTCCAGTGCGCGCAGCGTGGAAGTCTTCGCCGTAATGGGGAGGACGCGCCGGGCTGCCAAACCAGCCCTCAATTGCCTTGCTCGCCCACTCGGGCTTCTGATCCTCATGGCAAGTTGTGCAGGCATCCGGGCTCGCTGTTTGTGCAGCGAGATCAGGACGCGGAATGCGCATACTGTGATCGCGACGCGGATCAATGACCATGTAGGTTTCTTCAGGCATGTGACAATTTACACACTGCGCACCAGCTGAGCCGACTTCGTGGTGATGATGCTCCGGCGTGTCGTAATTTTTGGCCTGCAGTGAAGGGAACCGCTTGGGCGGCGTTTCGGTATGGCACTGCATGCAAAGGCCATTGCCTTCGATTTTTACTTTGTTGGTATGCGGGTTATGGCAATCGGTGCAGGTCACACCCGCGTTGTACATTTTGCTTTGGGTGAATGACCCATAGACATACACCTCGCCCTGAATCTGCCCGTCGGCGTGGTAGAGGTTTTCACGCAATGTAGAAGGCACGGCACTGTCGAGCAGCGGCTTGCCAACGTGCGCATCAATACCGAGTGTTTGCCGGCGGCTGTGGCAGCTCGCGCATTGCTCAACCAGCCCCTGACTACCCAGTTTGGCATAATCGACCTGCAAGCCAATGTCTTTGAGAGCGCTGTATTCGCCAGCCGGTTTACCCTCCTCTTTAGCCTTCTCAGCCCAGTCTACGTGAGCTTGTGCGGGGCCATGGCAACTCTGACAACCGACATTCTGCTCTTTCCAGGTGGTCGCGAAAGCATCGGCTTTATCGTCGTAATTGTTAAGGAGATTGGTCGAGTGGCAATCCGCGCACATGGCGTTCCAGTTCTGATAACGACCGGTCCAGTGCAGAGGGTCATCCGGGGTGAAGTGTTGGCCGGGATAGAGTGAGAACCAGCGCTGACCACCTTCAGCCTTTGGCCGACTGTCCCAGGCAATGGTCAGGCTCTGCAGGCGTCCGCGAGACATCTCGACCAGATACTGCTGCAACGGACTGAAGCCGAAGGTATAGCGGATCTCGAAGTCAGTCGGCTTGCCGTCCGGCCCTTCAGTGTTGACGAAAAACTTGTCTGCTTTCTTGAAAAAACGCGCGTTGACCTTACCGTCAGTGAACTCGGCATTGGCAAAATCACCGAGCACATTTTCCGGTGTCGCCAAGCGCATGGCCCACGCGTGATCGGAGTCTTTCCAGGCTTTGGTCTCCTCCACATGGCAGGCAGTACACGTTTGGGCGCTGGCATATCCCTCGGAGTGCTCGGCAAGCCCCGGCGCCTTGCCGGGCTCAGCATGAATGGCTTGCGTGAATAATGCACACAACGCCCAACTCAGTGATATCAATCGAGCAGAAAACATCTCGGCATCCTTAAATTTTTTGCGTGACTGCTGGACACAGGTAGGCAGTCCCTGCCGTGCCATTTAAAACCACAATTATTAGCTGGGGACTAAATACAAAACCAGCCCTATTTGAGCTATCAAAGCGAGCTGCATTTGGCATAATACGCCAAACACTCGTCAAACTACGCCACCCAGCCCTGAGCCTGTAACACGCCTCTGCTATTCGAGTCCCGCCATGACCGACTTTGCCCGTGCATCCACACTATCAGGCTATCGTGAATTTGCTATCAGCCAAAAACTCAACCCGGTCGAGTTGCTCAAAGAGGTTGGCTTGCCCGCTGATGTACTTGAGCAGCCAGAAAGCCTGATCTCCTATCGCAAGTTTGCCAAACTGCTGGATATAAGCTCACAGAGGAGCGGCAACACGCTGTTTGGCTTGCAGTACGGCCTGTTTCAGGGTGTCAGTGTTTTCGGCCCTATTCTCTATCTGCTGCGCAACGCCAACAATGTTGGCGAAGCACTGCAGGAACTGGGTCTGTACTTTCATCTGCATTCGGCCGCGGCTGAAGTTAAGCTTGAAGTCCAGGGCTCGCGCGTTCTGCTTATCTACAGCATTGAAGAGCACAGTTTCCACGGCTTGCGCCACGCCGTTGAATTGGCCCTTGGAGTGGGTGCCGAGTTGATGCGCACCCTGATCGGCAATCGCTGGCAACCGATCGGCGCGATGATGCAACACGCGCCTGCAAGTGACATGCAGGCCTACCGGCGCTTACTCGGCACTTCGCCGCAATTCAACAGCATGCACAACGCCTGGGTCTTCGATCAGAGTTTGCTGCAGATACCGTTGAGCAGCGCGGATGAAGCCCTGCATAGACTGATGCAGCAACATCTGACCCACCTTGATCAGATGTCGATAAAAGAATTGCCCAGCTATGTGCGCCAACTATTGCGCAGCCTGCTCCCCGGTGGCCGGGTGACTATTGAGCAAATTGCTGACTACATGATGCTCAGCACGCGAACCTTGCAACGCTACTTGTCTGACGAGGGCACCTCGTTCCAAACGTTGCTGGATGAGACCCGCCAAAGCATGGCCGAGCGATACCTGCGTGACGCTACGGTGAATCTGACGCAGCTTGCGACCCTGCTCGGCTACTCAGACCTGAGCGCATTTTCAAGGGCTTTTCAGCGTTGGTTCGGCCAGAGCCCGCGCGAATGGAAACGCCAGAATACCGATGCGTCCAAGCGCCCTCGCGTGCGCATTCGCAAACCCACAACTGAGCGCTGGTCAATCGCGCCTAAACCTGCGATCGCAACACCGCCTGCGCGAACCCGGTAGCGATTTTCCCACGCACCAATCCCTTCAATTTGCCTCATCCGAGAGCCTGGTGGCGTGCCTGCAACTGTAGTCGCAACCTGGCACAGGGCCATTCGTGCGCGGCCCAAGCTCAGGCCACACAGTTGCAACAATGAAATCTTTTGATGCAACAGTATGCAATCGCAATAAAGTTGCAATCCCTTCCTGAACCCGCGTTATACCCGCGTTCTAGAGCCTTACCTGGCGAATCCCAACCAAAAGTTTTGGCGTAACTAGTCAAGCTGATGGCGTAAATTATCAAGTAATTAAACAAACACACACCAATACTGTTCCGGCCGCATTACTGGGGAGCTTGCCCCCAATTCAACAAAACCGTTCAAGACCACGCACAGATCGATACCCCCCGACAACAATAACTAGGAGGGTGTTGCTTATGTCAGCACTTCGATACACGAATAAACAAGGTCCACAATGGCTGGCACGTGCAGCCTTATTAATTTCACCTCTCGCCTGCGCCATTTCCCTGCAAGCGCAAGCCAGCGAGTTCCAATGGGGAGAAGTAAGCGGACGCGCCAACGGTAGCATCAACGTTGGTGGCATCTGGAACGCCGAGGACCGTAACAAGAACTGGGCCTATCAGGGCAACGCCACCGCAGCCGGCGCTGGCAATGGCTGGAACCCATCTGGCGGACGCAATAACGATGACGGCCGCTTGAACTTTCGCAAACGCGGCCTGGTTTCATCCCCCATTACCTTGCTCGGCGAAGCAGAGTTCAGCTACAAGAACTACGGCGCGTTCCTGCGCGGTAAAGCGTGGTACGACTACACGCTGGACAACAAAAATGTGGACTTCGGTCACTCCTCCAATGGCTACTCAGCCAACAGCAAACTGGACGACAGCCACTTCGACGAACTGGCCAAATTTCAGGGGCTAGAACTGCTCGATGCCTATGTGTATGGAGACTTCGAGATTGCCGAGCACCCCTTGCATGTCCGTCTCGGTAATCAGGTAGTCACCTGGGGAGAAGGCCTGTTTTTCCAGAACAGCATCAACTCTATCAACCCGATTGACGTAGCCGCGCTGCGCCGCCCCGGATCGCAGCTCAAGGAAGCGCTGTTGCCGGTGCCGGTGCTGTACGGCAATTTCGATGTCACCGACAACCTGAGCATGGAAGCCTTCTACCAGCTGGAGTGGCGCCAGACTGTGCTTGAGGGTTGCGGCACCTACTTTTCAAACAACGACTTCATTACCGATGGCTGCTACGGCGTGCCACGCGGTGGCGCGAATGACTATGAGACGTACGCCAACGATCTGTATATTCAGCGCGCAGGCGACAATGAGCCTGATGACTCAGGCCAGTTTGGTGTGGCATTTCGCTACTTCGCAGACGATATTGGTACCGAGTTCGGCGCTTATGCGATGAATATTCACTCGCGTACCCCCTACGCGAGCGTCATGACCGATAAATATGGCCCACAGGTGCTGGCTGGCGCCCTGGCCAGCAGGACAAGAATCTCAGTTACCTTGCAGATTTCCCGGAAGATATCCGCATCTTTGGTCTTAGCTTTTCGACCAACGTATTCGGCACCTCAGTATTCGGTGAATACAGCTATCGACCGAACCAGCCCGTGCAACTCGCAACGGCTGACCTGATTCCAGCATTTGCCGGCAATCCTGCAGGCTTGGGCGCATTGATCGGCGGCGATCTGGCCCTCGGTCAGGATGCGATCAATGCAGCGCCCGGGAGTAAATACAACGGCTACGATCGGCTGGAAGTCTCTCAAGCGTCGATAAGCTTTATCAAATCCATCCCGCAAATCATCGGCGCAGACAACCTCGCGATGGTAGGTGAAGTGGGCATGAAGTACATGCACGACCTGCCCAGCCTCTCGGAGCGCCGTTACAACAAGCGCGATCTGTACGGCAGCGACTTGGCTTCCGGCAGTGCAAAAGGCTGCGCCGTGGGTGTGCCGACGGCAAAGTACAAAAAGTATGCCTGTTCGAAAGATGGCTATACCACCGACTTCTCGTGGGGCTACCGTCTGCGCGCACAATTGAACTACCAAGGCCTTTTTGCAGGGGTCAACGTTTCACCGTATGTGGCCTTTGGCCAGGACGTTCAAGGCTGGTCTTACGACAGCAACTTTGTTGAAGACCGCCTGCTCGGGGCACTGGGTGTAAAAGCTGAATATATGCAGGATTACTCTGCAGAACTGGCGTGGGCAAGCACTGGCAACACCCCTTTCGCACCGACTGATTCTGATTTTGTCGCGTTCAGCGTGCGCATGGGTTTCTAAGCTAAGGAGTAGCAATAATGAAAATGGATTTACTATCTGCGGCCGTTGTCGGCGCAGCATTGAGCCTGGTAAGTACCGGCGCGCTTGCACAAGACGGCGCTCGCCTGGGCCAGGACCTGACGCCGGTTGGTGCTGAAAAAGCCGGCAATGCCAGCGGCACGATTCCGGCCTGGGACGGCGGCTTGTCAACGCCTCCGGCAGGCTACACCGCCACTTCGGGTTACATCGACCCGTTTACCGATGAAAAGCCTCTCGACACCGTAACCGCTCCCAATATGGCCAAGTACTCGGACCTGCTGTCCGCTGGTTACAAGGCAATGCTCGCCAAGTATCCCGATTTCAAAATGCTGGTTTACCCAAGCCATCGCACTGCTGCACTGCCGCAAGCCGAATACGATGAGATTCTCAAGACTGCAGGCACCGTAAAGTTGGCCGACGGCGGTAACGGCATGGTCAATTACCAGCAAGCGTCGGTTCCATTCCCGGAGCCGAAACAAGCTGAAGAGGTCATCTTCAACCACCTCGTACGCTATCGCGCGGGCGGCTACAGCTATCATCCGACTGAGATGGTGGTTCAGGCCAACGGCAACTTCACGCCGGTACGCCGCTCGGTCAGTATCGTCATGGCATCGTCCCTGGGTAACCCTGAAGAAAACCGCCTGCTCTACTACCTCAGCAAAGTCACTTCACCCGAAAGCGTTGCCGGCTTGCAGACGCTGGTCCATGAGCCCATCGACCAGACCAAGGAAACCCGCCTGGCCTGGCAGTACAATCCAGGCCAGCGCCGCGTATTGCGCGCGCCAGAAGTCTCATACGACTCGCCTGTTAACACGTCAGACGGCTTGCGCACCAACGATTCGGTAGACATGTACAACGGTGCGTTGGACAAGTACGACTGGAAGCTGGTCGGCAAAAAAGAAATGTTGGTGCCGTACAACACCTACAAGCTTGCTGATCGCACGCTCAAGTATGACGACATCATCAAGCCCAACCACCTCAATCAGGATCTGCTCCGCTACGAGCAACATCGTGTTTGGGTCGTTGAAGCCACACTCAAGCCGGGTCAGCGACACATCTACGCCAAGCGCGTGTTCTATATCGACGAAGACAGCTGGGGCATTCTGGCGACAGACCTGTATGACGGCCGTGGCGAACTGTGGCGCATGCAGGAAGCTCACACCGTGCAGCGTTACGACGTCAATTCAAGCATCGCCATCAGTGACCTTGCCTATGACCTGCAAGCACGTCGCTACATCGTTTATGGCCTGGAAAACGAAGAGAAGATCTCCAAGTTCGGCATCAAGGCGAAGCTGAAGGACTTCAGCACCGCCGCCTTGCGTCGCAGCGGCCGCTAAGCAAAACAGCTCCATGGTTTGGGGTGGCAGGCGACCGTCTGCCACCCCCATTTTCAGTTCAGAGACATAGACCCCATGAAGACTTTTTCCCGATCTGCACTCACCCTGCTGATCAGCCTGAGTGTGGGCCTTGCGGCGGCTCAGATCAACGCCGCACCCTTGACCGATCGGGTAGATCGCCCCTCGCACCTGACCGCCAACGCGGCACAATTTCCCCTGATTGACATTCAGTCGATCAACGATCGCCAAGTGATGGTTGGCGAGAGCGGGCACATATTGCTCGGGACCGCCGACGGTAAAATCAAACAGGTCGATGTTCCGGTCGATCTGCTGCTCACTGCAGTGCATTTCGTCGACCCGCAAAATGGCTGGGTGGTTGGCCACGATGGAGTCGTGTTGCACAGCACCGATGGTGGGCAACACTGGATCAAGCAGATCGATGGCCGCGATATAAGCAAGACCATGCAGGTCTGGGCTGAGTCCGCCCTCGCCGACGCTGAGAAAGCCAGCGAGGCCGCGCCCGATGACGAGGATCTTGAGATTGCTTTGGATAACGCCTACTTCGCGCTGGACGATGTTGAGGCCGGCAGCGAGGCGGGCCCGTCACGTCCCCTGCTCGATGTCTGGTTCCGTGATGTCAATGAAGGCTGGGCAGTCGGCGCCTACGGTATGTTCATCCACACAACCGATGGTGGCAGCACCTGGAATTACGTAGCAGCGCTGCCCAATCCGGATCGCATGCACCTCAATACCGTGCTCGGCTTAACCGATCGCACCCTGCTGGTGGGCGGCGAAGGCGGTCGCATGTATCGCTCGCAAGACAATGGCCAAAGCTGGACCGCTAGCCGTAATCCCAGCCAGGCCTCTATCTACAAGATCCTCGAACTCAAGGACGGCAGCCTGCTGGCCCTTGGCTTTGGTGGCGAGTTGCTCAACAGCCAGGATCAGGGCGCCAGCTGGACTGAACTGCAATCACAGACGCGCGTGAGTCTCTATAACGGCACCCAACTGGCTGACGGCAGCGTTCTGCTGGCAGGCCAAAGAGGCACCCTTTTATATAGCCGCGACGGCAAGCACTTCAACGTATGGAAATCCAAGTCCAGCGCTTCATGGTTGGGTGTTGCCGAGAGTTCCCCGCAGATGCTGATGTTGATCGGCAGCAAAGGCTTGCAGCGCCTTTCGCTGAGTGAGCTCAAGGAGCAATTACAATAATGAGCACCCAGACACCCAAACAACCCGAGCGCCCAGAACACAATCCAACCAGCATGCAGCGCGTGGTCGGCTACCTTGAGCGCGCCCTGTTCCACAACCGAATTGCGGTGCTGATTTTCTTTCTCCTCGCGTCAGTGATTCTGGGCTACGCCGCCTTGTCATTGCGACCGGATGCCAGCTTTACCCGGATGATTCCGACTGGCCACCCGTTCATCGCCAACTACCTCAAGTTCGAGGACGTACTGCGCTCGCAAAGCAACGTCTTGCGTGTATTGGTCGAAAACCCCAACGGTGAAATCCTCGACAAGCAGTTCATGGAGACCTCGCGCGAGGTCAACGACCGGGTTTTTTATATTCCGGGCGTCGACCGCGGCAACCTGAAATCCCTGTGGACCCCGAACGCACTGTGGACTGAAGTCACCACTGATGGCATGCGTTCCGGGCGTGTTATTCCGGACGACTACAACGGTGACGAGCAGTCGCTTGCGCAGGTAAAACAGAATATCCAGCGCGCCAACATGATTGGCAGCTATGTGGCCAATGACTTCAAGTCGACCATCATTCGTGTGCCCTTGCTTGAGCGCGACCCAGAGACGGGCAAGCTCCTGGATTACGGCGCCTTCACCCAGGAACTGGAGAAGCAGGTACGCGATCATTTCGACGCCAAAGGGGTGACGATTCGCGTCATCGGTTTTGCCCAGATCATTGGCGACTTGCTCGCCGCCGCCACTGATATCGCGATCTACTTTGCCATTACCGTCGGCCTGATTACGGTCCTGCTGTACCTCTATTGCCGCTGCTGGCGCAGCACCGCCGTCACGGTATTAACCTGTTTGCTGACGGTCGTCTGCCAGCTTGGTCTGCTCAGCCTGCTCGGCTATGGCCTCGACCCATACTCGATTCTGGTACCGTTTCTAATATTCGCCATCGGCATCAGTCACGCGGTCCAGAACATCAACTTGATGATGAGCGAGATGGGTCAAGGCGCAACTCCACTGGAAGCCTCACGGCGGACATTCCGCGCGTTGTTCATTCCGGGTTCTACGGCGTTGCTGGCGGATGCTGTCGGTTTCATGACCTTGCTGGTGATTGATATCGGGGTGATTCAGCAGCTCGCAATCACCGCCAGTATCGGTGTGTTCGTGGCCATCTTCACCAAGATGTTCCTGCTGCCAGTGCTTATGTCATACGTGGGTGTAAGCCCCAAAGGCATGGCGCAACAGCACAAGCGTGCGAACTCCTCCTGGCCGATCTTCCGCCGCGTTGCCCGCGTGGTTGAGCCGCGCAACGCCCTGCCGCTAATCGCATTCAGCCTGGTGTTATTGGGCTATGGCTACTACGCCCGGGAAGACCTGAAGATCGGTGACCTTGATAAAGGTGCGCCAGAGTTCCGCGCCGACTCACGTTACAACGTAGACAACGCGTACCTGCTCGACCACTACACCACCAGTACCGATGTTTTTGTGGTGATCTTCAAAACCCCACAAGAGCAATGCGCACGCTTCAACGCAGCAGACCTCGCCAACCAGATGGAACTCAACTTGTTGGAAGTTGAAGGGGTCGAGTCGATCCAGTCACTTTACAAGACCATGCGCTTCAAGATCCTGGCACACAACGAAGGCAACCCGAAGTGGGCTGAACTCTCGCGTGATCAGTATGTAATGAACACCGCACGCGTGGGCGCGCCGTCCGAACTGGTAGACCCGAACTGCAGCGTTGCACCGATCAGCCTGTACCTGGCTGATCACAAGGCCGAAACGCTGACACGCGTGGTCAACGCGGTCGAGGCCTTCAGCACGCGCTATGATCTTGGCGACTTCGAGATTCTGCAGGCGGCTGGGAACGCCGGTATCGAGGCAGCGACCAACATCGTCATTGATCACTCTGAAAAGCTCATGTTGTTGCTGGTGTTCGTGATCATCTCGGCGGTTGTGTTGTGGGAGTTCCGCTCGATCAAAGTGACAATCGCGCTGATGCTGCCGCTGTACATCTCAACCGTGCTCTGCGAAGCCTTTATGGCGAAGATGGGCCTCGGGGTGAAGATCGCCACATTGCCGGTGATTGCACTGGGCGTGGGCATCGGCGTGGACTACGGGATCTATCTGTATAGCCGCCTGGAAGGCTTCCTGAATCAAGGCATGAAGTTTGGTGACGCCTACTTCGAAGCCCTGAAAACCACAGGTACTTCAGTGGCCTTTACCGGCATCACATTAGCAATGGGTGTCGTAACGTGGTCGTTCTCAGCATTGAAGTTCCAGGCTGACATGGGCTTGCTGCTGGTTCTGCTGTTCATCTGGAACATGGTCGGCGCGCTGCTGTTACTGCCCGCCATTGCCTCGATGCTGATGCGCAACAAGTACCCGCACGACTGACCTGCAAAGCCGTAGAGATCAGCGCCCAATCGGGCGCTGATTTTGTTTCAACGCCTCAAAACCCTCCCCAACACGCCACGCTTGCTGATGCGTACTGCACCCGGCCACGGCAGCCATGCCATCACCCACCTGCTCTGCAAAGCTGACGCGCGTCTTGGCTGCACACGCCAGCAGGCTATATGGGTGAACGTGTTCGGAGCCAACACGAGCTCTCGGGTGCACTGGTTCTTCTTCAATACGCAGAAATCCCAACGCACCGATCACAACGCGCAGATGCAGTATCAGTGATCCTGCCGATCTACGTGTCACTCACGCCCCTCAGCGGGTAATAACAGTCCACAGCGCCAGGGTTTTATTGAACGCGATGCAAGTTGCAAAGGCGTCTACGCAGGTCATCACATCCCAGACAATGCACCCGTCAGAAACGCAAAAGCCCCGAACAAGTCGGGGCTTTTGCGTTTAATCATTGGGTTCACATCGCGTGAGCCCAATGCACTGTCGGTACTGCTTAGAAGCGCTCGATATCAGCTTTGGCTTCCAGTTGCTTGCGGAAAGCAGCGAAGTCTTCCTGACCCGCACGTGAGCCGAGGAAACGGGCGTATGCAGCCTTCTCTTCAGCTGTCAGCGGCTCGGACGGTGAAGCCACGCCGTTGAGGCGAATCACCACATAATCACCGTTATCGAGGCTAACACCAGCGTAGTTAGGCTTGTTCGAGTCGGCAGGTTTAGGCATGCGGAACACAGACTGCACAACAACCGGCTCTACGCCTTCCTGATTACGGGTAGCGGCTTCAACAACTTTCCAGCCGCCCTCACCTGCTTGCTCAACCGGGGTTTTACCTTCAGACATCGCCGCGATCAGTTCATCGCCCTGAGCTTTCGCAGCGTCGGTAGCACGTACATGCGCAAGCTGCACACGGATGCTGTCGGCGACTTGCTCAAGTGTCAGTTGCTGCGACTTCTTGTGCTCTTTCAGGTGCACAACCACAACGGTGTTGGGATCGAGTTCGATCACGCTGCTGTTACGGCCATCTTCCAGAATCTCCGGGCTGAATGCAGCCTGCAGAACCTGACGATTAGCCGTGATGCCTTCGGCACTGCCTTCACGACCGAATGCTTCGGTGGTCTGTACTTTCAAGCCAAGTTCTTCAGCTGGCTGAGCCAGATCAGAGGCTTCAAAAGCCGAGTCTTCAAGTTGCTTGCTGACCTCAACGAAACGGCGCTCGACTTGCTGCGACTTGAGGTCGTGCACGAGCTTGTCTTTGAGGCTGTCGAAGCTTGGGATAGTCGGCGACTGAACACCCAGCAGCTTGATCAGGTGCCAACCGAACTCACTGCGAACCGGTGCAGAGACTTCACCTTCTTTCAAGGCATACAGGGACTTTTCAAACGCAGGGTCGTAAACGCCAGTACCGGCGTAACCCAGCTCGCCACCTTCGTTGGCAGAGCCCGGGTCTTGCGAGACTTCCTTGGCCAGCGCGGCGAAATCTTCACCAGCCTGCAGACGCTTCTGCACGGCTTCGATCTTCGCTTTGGCATCGGCATCGCTGGTGTCGTCGTTCACTTCGACAAGGATATGCGCTGCATTACGCTGCTCGACAAGGTTCGCAATCTCGGCCTGGTAGGCGTCTTGCAGATCCTTGTCATCCAGCTTTACCTGATCGAAGAACGAATCCTTGCTCAGTTCGACGTAGCTCAGAACGACCTGTTCCGGGCTCATGAACTGGCTCTTCTGCGCTTCGTAGTAAGCTTTGACATCGTCATCGCTCAACGTCACGGCAGCATCATCCGCCTTGATCGTCATGGTCGCGAAATCACGCGTCTGACGTTCGATGCGGGCGAATTCAGTCACTTCTGCGTCAGTCACAAAGCTGCTCGCAGCCAGGCCTGCACGCATTTGGCCGATCAGCATTTCCTGCTTGAGCATCTGCCGGAATTGCATGCGGTTGAAGCCCAACTGACGGATAACCTGATCAAAACGGTTGGCGTCAAATTTGCCATCGACGGCAAACTCAGGCGTCTGCAAAATCACCTGATCGAGTGCGGCATCGGAAAAAGAGAAGTTTGCATCCTGAGCGCTTTGCAGCAGCAAAGTGCGCTCAATAAGGCCTTTCAACGCGGCTTCGCGCAGGAGCTTTTCATCCAGCATCGAGGCGTCGAAGTTTTTACCCAGTTGCTGCAATAGCTGGCGACGCTGCATTTCTACAGCCTGACTCAGCTCGTTGCTGGAAATCTTGTCGCCGTTAACATCAGCAGCGTTCTGAGCATTGCTCGTGCCGGTGAAAATGGCATCGATACCGGTCAGCGCCAACAGCGCGACGATGACACCGATAATGGTCTTGGCAATCCAACCTTGTGAATTGTCCCTAATGTTCTGCAGCATGCTTCCCCCAGAACGACTGTACAAAAACAGCAGCCGCGCAGTGTGGGTAATGTCCGGATAGAAGAAAGGCGCATCCTAAGATGCGCCTTCTCGTAACTGGCGGAGCGTTGGCAGCCTTGAGGCCACTGCAGTAACAGATCAGCGCTAACTAACTTTACTGGTCGCTCCGCGTCCTGAGTGGCGAACCACTCAGGAAGGCAAGACGTGAGAAACGCTTAGTTAACAGCGTCTTTCAGAGCCTTACCAGCTTTGAAACCAGGGATCTTAGCAGCAGCGATGCTGATCGGATTACCAGTTTGCGGGTTGCGACCGGTACGTGCAGCACGCTCTTTAACAGCGAAAGTACCGAAGCCAACCAACACTACGGAGTCGCCAGCTTTGAGGGCGCCAGTGACAGATTCAATGACTGCGTCCAGCGCACGGCCAGCCACAGCTTTCGGGATATCAGCAGATGCAGCGATGGCATCGATCAGTTCCGACTTGTTCACTCTAAGTCCCCTTAATTTCTATTGAGTTGTTTCTTGATTTTAGTGTAAGCAAAACGGGTGCTGGGAGGCCAGCAAACATAACTAGAGCCGCTTTATAACAAGGGCTCTAAAATCATGTCAAGAAAGCCTCCAAGTTAATGCGTGCTAATTCGCTCCTTGGAATCAGACTCGCGCTTTTCATCCTTTGCAACTAAGTCAGGAGCCGCTTCAGACAAGGGCTCCGGGGCGTATTGCAGCGCAATTTGCAGGACCTCGTCAATCCATTTAACAGGTTTAATCTGTAAGTCGCGTTTAATATTTTCCGGAATTTCTTTCAAATCGCGAACATTCTCTTCCGGAATAATCACAGTTTTGATTCCACCGCGGTGCGCCGCCAGCAGTTTTTCTTTCAAACCGCCGATAGCCAAAACCTGGCCACGCAGGGTGATTTCACCGGTCATCGCAACGTCTGCACGCACAGGAATGTGAGTGAGCGCCGAAACCAACGCCGTACACATGCCTACGCCAGCGCTAGGGCCGTCTTTAGGCGTTGCCCCTTCCGGCATATGGATATGCACATCGCGCTTCTCATAGAAGTCCTGAGGAATCCCCAGGCTCGCAGCGCGACTGCGCACGACGGTCTGTGCAGCCGTGATCGACTCGACCATGACCTCACCCAATGAACCCGTTTTGATCAACTGACCTTTACCCGGAACCACTGCCGCCTCGATGGTCAGCAATTCGCCGCCGACCTGAGTCCAGGCCAGTCCGGTGACCTGACCAATCTGGTCTTCCTGCTCGGCCAAACCGTAGCGGTGCTTGCGCACACCGAGATAATTTTCGAGGTTTTCAGCCGTAACCACCAACTGGAAACGCTTGACCCGGGAGTTTTCCTTGACTGCTTTGCGGCAAACCTTGGCAATTTGCCGTTCAAGGCTGCGCACACCCGCTTCACGCGTGTAGTAACGAATGATGTCGCGGATCGCTTCCACTTCAAATTCCAGCTCGCCCTTCTTCAGGCCGTTGGCCTGAACTTGCTTAGGCGCCAGGTACTTGATGGCGATATTGATCTTCTCGTCCTCGGTGTAGCCGGGCAAACGGATGACTTCCATACGGTCGAGCAACGGACCCGGAATATTCATCGAGTTGGCGGTACACAGGAACATCACATCGGAAAGGTCGTAGTCGACCTCAA
Organism: Pseudomonas sp. MS19; assembly: GCF_013277615.1. Lineage (NCBI taxonomy): Bacteria > Pseudomonadati > Pseudomonadota > Gammaproteobacteria > Pseudomonadales > Pseudomonadaceae > Pseudomonas > Pseudomonas sp. MS19. The sequence goes on from NZ_VBTO01000014.1 coordinate 21,998, forward strand.
GGTAGTGATCGTTGAAGTTGTGATTCTGCTCGGGGTCGAGCACCTCAAGCAGTGCCGAGGCAGGATCACCGCGCATGTCCTGGCCCATCTTGTCGATTTCATCGAGCAAGAACAGCGGGTTGCGCACGCCTACCTTGGTCATTTTCTGGATCAGTCGACCCGGCATCGAGCCAATGTAGGTACGGCGATGGCCGCGAATCTCGGCCTCGTCACGCACGCCGCCCAACGCCATACGCACAAACTTGCGGTTGGTGGCTTCAGCAATCGACTCGGCCAGCGAGGTTTTACCCACGCCCGGCGGGCCCACCAGACACAGCACAGGGCCTTTGAGCTTCTTCACGCGCTTTTGCACCGCGAGATACTCAAGGATGCGCTCCTTGACCTCTTCAAGACCGTAGTGATCGGCATCGAGAATAGATTCGGCCTTGGCCAGATCCAGACGCACCTTGCTCTGTGCAGTCCACGGCACATTGACCAGGCAATCGATGTAAGAGCGAACGACTGTGGCTTCTGCCGACATCGGCGACATTTGCTTGAGCTTGTTAAGCTCGGTCATCGCTTTGGCATGCGCCTCTTTGCTCATGCCAGCGGTGTCGATGCGCTTTTTCAGCTCATCGAGTTCACTGTGGCCTTCATCGATGTCGCCCAGCTCTTTCTGGATGGCCTTCATCTGCTCATTCAGATAGTACTCACGCTGACTGCGCTCCATCTGCTTTTTGACCCGGCCACGAATGCGCTTCTCGACTTGCAGCAGGTCGATTTCCGCATCCAGCAGTGCCATCACATGTTCGACACGTGCAGCCAGATCAATGATTTCAAGAATTTCTTGTTTCTGTTCGATTTTTAGCGCCATGTGCGCCGCCATGGTATCGACCAGGCGACTTGGCTCATCGATGCTGTTGAGCGAGGACAGCACTTCAGCGGGGACTTTCTTGCCCAGCTGCACATACTGTTCGAACTGGCCCAACAGGCTGCGAACAAATACTTCCGACTCGCGCTCGACAATATCGATCTCGTCCAGCAACTGGACTTCAGCACGATAGTGGTTGTCGGCGTCAATGAAGGTTTCGATTTCGCCGCGCTGCTCACCCTCGACCAACACCTTGACGGTGCCGTCTGGCAGCTTCAGCAGTTGCAATACGGTGGCAACAGTACCGACCCGGTAGAGTCCGTCTTCGCTAGGATCATCATCGGCCGGATTCTTCTGAGCGAGCAGCAGAATTTGCTTCTCGCCCGTCATCGCCGCTTCAAGTGCTTCGATGGATTTCTCACGCCCGACGAACAACGGGATGACCATGTGCGGATAGACCACAACATCGCGCAGCGGGAGGAGAGGCAATTCGATGGTTGTCTTCATGATTTCGACTCTACAGCGACCTTACGGTCCTAAACAGTTTGGGTAACCCTTGGTATTTAAGATGGGGCTAGCCATCGGAAAAAACAAGCGCTACCGCAAGAAAAGCAAAGGGGCCCGCAGGCCCCTTTGCTTTCACGATGTAACAAACACTCAGGCGTCTGGCGCAGCCTTGGCCGGAGCCTCGGTGTTTTCATAGATGTACAGCGGCTGTGAAGTGCCTTCGATGACGCTTTCATCGATGACCACCTTGCTGACATCAGTCTGCGACGGGATCTCGTACATGGTATCAAGCAAGATACCTTCGAGAATCGAACGCAAGCCACGCGCACCGGTCTTGCGATCCAGAGCTTTATGAGCAACCGCCTTGAGTGCATCAGGACGGAACTCGAGATCAACCCCTTCAAGCTCGAACAGTTTGGCGTATTGCTTGGTCAACGCATTCTTCGGCTCGGTCAGGATCTGCACCAGTGCAGCCTCATCAAGCTCATCCAGGGTTGCGATAACCGGCAGACGCCCGACGAACTCAGGAATCAGGCCAAACTTGACCAGATCATCCGGCTCGACGCTACGCAGCGACTCACCGACTTTCTTGCCCAGGTCCTGGCTGCGTACTTCAGCGTTGAAACCGATGCCACCTCTGGTTGAGCGCCCCTGAATGACCTTTTCAAGGCCAGAGAACGCGCCGCCACAGATGAACAGGATGCTGCGGGTATCTACCTGCAAGAACTCCTGCTGCGGATGCTTGCGGCCACCTTGTGGTGGAACCGAGGCAACCGTGCCTTCAATCAGCTTCAGCAATGCTTGCTGCACGCCCTCACCCGATACATCGCGGGTGATTGACGGGTTATCAGACTTGCGCGAAATCTTGTCGATTTCGTCGATGTAGACAATACCCATCTGGGCCTTCTCAACATCGTAATCGCACTTCTGGAGCAATTTCTGAATGATGTTTTCAACATCTTCACCTACGTAACCCGCTTCAGTCAGCGTGGTTGCATCGGCAATGGTAAACGGCACATTGAGCAGACGCGCCAGCGTTTCCGCGAGCAGAGTCTTACCCGAGCCAGTCGGACCGATCAGCAGGATGTTGCTCTTGCCAAGCTCGACTTCTTCTTTCTTCTCGCGCTGGTTAAGGCGCTTGTAGTGGTTATAAACAGCTACCGCCAAAACCTTTTTTGCACGCTCCTGACCGATCACATACTGATCGAGGATTGCGCTGATTTCTTTAGGAGCAGGCAATTTATGCGCACTGCTCTCGGCCTGGGCTTCCTGCACCTCCTCGCGGATGATGTCGTTGCACAGGTCGACGCACTCGTCGCAGATAAAGACCGAGGGGCCGGCAATCAATTTGCGCACTTCATGCTGGCTTTTGCCGCAGAAGGAGCAATAAAGCAACTTGCCGTTGTCCTCGCCGTTGCGGGTGTCAGTCATTCGTTCAATCCAATACCGTAGGCTTGAAATACAAGATGAAGGCAAACGCGGGCTTTTTCAAGCCCACAAGCAGTCAGATAGTCTGACTGCTTGTGTCGCTTGCATCTTAAGCAGGCATATTGCGCTTGGCCATTACCGAGTCGATGAGGCCATATTCAGCCGCGCGCTCAGCACTCATGAAGTTGTCGCGCTCTGTGTCACGCTCGATGGTTTCGAGGCTTTGACCGGTGTGATGAGCCAACAGCGTGTTCAGGCGGTGACGGATCTGCAGGATTTCACGCGCGTGGATGTCGATATCCGACGCCTGGCCCTGAAAACCGCCAAGCGGCTGGTGAATCATCATGCGCGAGTTCGGCAAGCAGTGACGCTTACCTGGCGCGCCACCTGCGAGCAGGAAAGCACCCATGCTGCAAGCCTGACCGATACAGGTAGTCGACACGTCCGGCTTGATGAACTGCATGGTGTCGTAGATCGACATACCTGCTGTTACCGAACCGCCTGGCGAGTTGATGTAAAGGTGGATGTCTTTGTCCGGGTTTTCAGCCTCAAGAAACAACAATTGAGCCGCCACCAGGTTGGCCATGTAGTCTTCGACCGGACCAATCAGGAAAATCACGCGCTCTTTAAGCAGGCGTGAATAGATGTCGTAAGCACGCTCACCGCGGGCCGACTGCTCTACCACCATTGGCACGAGGCCGCCGGCAGCTTGGATATCTGGCATTTGCTGCATGAAAGGATTGCGCGACATGCTTTCACTCGCTCCCTAAATAGTCATATCTCAAATACGCATAAGCCAGCACGAAGGCTGGCTTATGGTGTGTTCGAACGAGGCGCTTGATCAGTCGGCTTTTGCAGCTTCAGCCGGCTTCACTGCTTCATCGTAAGAGACCGATTTATCGGTCACATTAGCCTTCTGCAAAACAGTATCTACAACTTGCTCTTCGAGCACAACAGAGCGAACTTCGTTCATCTGCTGATCGTTCTTGTAGTACCAGGCAATAACCTGCTCAGGCTCTTGGTAGGCCGAAGCCATTTCTTTGATCATTTCAGCAACGCGGTCAGCATCCGGCTTCAGCTCGAACTGCTTGACCACTTCAGCAACGATCAGGCCCAGTACAACGCGACGCTTGGCTTGTTCTTCGAACAGCTCAGCTGGCAGTTGGTCTGGCTTGATGTTACCGCCAAACTGCTGAACAGCCTGCACGCGCAGACGATCAACTTCGCTCGACAGCAGCGCCTTAGGCACTTCGATCGGGTTGGCAGCCAAAAGACCGTCCATTACCTGATTCTTGACCTTGGATTTGATTGCCTGACGCAGTTCACGCTCCATGTTCTTGCGAACTTCGGTGCGGAAACCTTCCAGACCTGTTTCCTTGATACCGAACAGAGCAAAGAACTCTTCGTTCAGCTCTGGCAGCTCAGGAGCAGAGACACTGTTTACAGTCACAGTGAACTCGGCAGTCTTACCGGCCAGATCAAGGTTTTGGTAGTCTTCCGGGAAAGTCGGGTTAATGACTTTCTCTTCGCCAGCCTTAGCGCCGACCAGTGCATCTTCAAAGCCTGGGATCATGCGGCCAGAGCCGAGAACCAGTTGAGTGCCTTTGGCAGCGCCACCGGCAAACTCTTCACCATCGATCTTGCCGACGAAGTCGATGTTCAGCTGGTCGCCATTTTCAGCGGCACGCTCAACAGCTTCAAAGCGAGTGTTCTGCTTGCGCAGGACTTCGAGCATGTTGTCGAGGTCAGCTTCAGCCACTTCAGCCTGCAGACGCTCAACAGCGATAGTCTCAAGACCTTGCACTTCGAATTCTGGGAAAACTTCGAATGTTGCAACGTATTCCAGGCCCTGGCCTTTTTCAAAGCTCTTAGGCTCTACAGAAGGCGAACCAGCTGGGTTCAACTTCTGCTCAACTACGGCTTCATAGAAGGTAGCTTGAATCAATTCACCCAACGCCTCTTGGCGTGCGGCGTCTTCATAGCGCTGACGGATCACGCTCATCGGCACTTTGCCAGGGCGGAAGCCCGGGACTTTTGCACGACGGGCAGTCTGTTGCAGACGCTTGTTGACTTCAGTCTCGATGCGCTCGACGGGAACGCCGACGGTCATACGGCGCTCAAGAGCGGAAGTGCTTTCAACAGAAACTTGCATGGATATTCCTCGTTGCACAGACATAAGCCGGCCGTTTACCGGCCCCAGATCAAGGGCATGCATTCTAGAGGGTCAAGTAGAAGAAGTCACCCTAGATGCAGGCGGCAATCGGGAGGGAGCTAAAAGATGGTGAAAATGCAGAGACTCAAGCTCATGCAAAGATCACCCATTTACTGCAGCCCACGTTCATCAGCAGGCTACAGGGTCATTAATCAGCGTGTTGATATTCCCAGAGTGCGCCTGAGTATTGCCGGAGGCAGCTACAAAGACACAGCCGATAGCCACTATACACGCATTAAGGCATTAACTGGTGGAAAAGGCCTGCACACCTATCCGAAATTTGAACAGCGACACCCTCTATAAATCAAACAGTTACCAGCCAGAACCGGGTTATAACCCGAACAATGATGGCGACGCGATCTGCAGGGCGCGAATGCTCAACTCAGGGAGACAACCCCCACACGAAACCGCAACCGGATCTGGATTTGCGCAAACACCGGAAGCGCTAAAACACAAACCCCAGAAACGACAAAAGGCAGCCCTTTCGGAACTGCCTTTTGTACTACTGTGACCGAAGCGATGCTTGATAACAGCAGCTTAGATGGTGCGGACGGAGAGACTCGAACTCTCACAGCTTGCGCCGCTGGAACCTAAATCCAGTGTGTCTACCAATTTCACCACGTCCGCGTGGTCTAACCTTTGAAACAAAAGCGCCGGGCTTTTTAAGACCCAGCGCTCTTTTCGAATATGGGGTGGACGATGGGGATCGAACCCACGACACCAGGAGTCACAATCCTGTGCTCTACCAACTGAGCTACGCCCACCATATTGCGTTTACATCTACATCTGCTGCGCCTAGCTGCCTAATGGCACGCCCGGCAGGACTCGAACCTGCGACCATCCGCTTAGAAGGCGGATGCTCTATCCAGCTGAGCTACGGGCGCTTATCAATCTGCAAGCAGACTTTAAGTCTTTCGGCATCTGCAGTCACAGCCTATCACTAGGAGATTCTGCGTTTGCCGTCTTATCCAGCAACTGGCTGTGTTCGACAGCGGGGCGAATATTAATGAGTGTTCTCGTACCCGTCAACACTAAAATCGAAAAAAATCAGTTAGATAAAGGAGTTACATGAAAATAGTAGGCTCGCGCCTTTGCCCGACACCTTCTACATGCGAGAATACACACCCTTTTCCATCCCCCCTCAATGGTTAACCAAGCGCAATGACTGCACAACTGATTGACGGCAAAGCGATCGCCGCCAGCCTACGCCAGCAGATAGCCCACCGTGTCGCCGAGCGCCGCGAGCAGGGTCTTCGTGCACCAGGCCTGGCAGTAATCTTGGTCGGTAGCGATCCGGCCTCTCAGGTTTATGTCTCACACAAGCGCAAGGACTGTGAAGAAGTCGGCTTTGTATCCCAGGCTTATGACCTTCCAGCTAGCACCAGCCAGCAAGACCTTGCCGACTTGATCGACCGTCTTAATGACGAAGCGAGCATCGACGGCATTCTGGTGCAATTGCCGCTGCCGGATCACCTCGACTCATCATTGATCCTCGAGCGTATCCGCCCAGACAAAGATGTCGACGGCTTCCACCCGTACAACATTGGCCGTCTGGCTCAACGCATGCCGTTGCTGCGCCCTTGCACACCGAAAGGCATCATGACCCTGCTGCACAGCACAGGCGTGGATCTTTATGGTTTGCACGCGGTGGTTGTCGGCGCCTCCAATATCGTCGGTCGTCCGATGGCGATGGAATTGCTTCTGGCAGGCTGCACCGTGACCATCACTCACCGCTTCACCAAAGATCTGGCTCGCCACGTCAGCGATGCAGATCTGGTCGTGGTAGCCGCCGGCAAGCCGGGCCTGGTTATGGGTGAATGGATCAAGCCGGGCGCGATCGTCATTGATGTCGGTATCAACCGCCAGGAAGACGGCAAGCTGATTGGCGACGTGGTGTACGAAACCGCCCTGCCCCGCGCTGGCTGGATTACCCCGGTTCCAGGCGGCGTTGGCCCCATGACGCGCGCCAGCCTGCTGGAAAACACCTTGCACGCTGCTGAGCATCTGCACGACTGATTAGCTTGGCGCGTACAGCAAAACGCCCCGACTGCTTGCAGTTCGGGGCGTTTTTGTTTCAACAGCGCGATAGCAGAACCTACTGACGCACCAGACGGCGATTATCCGGCGCAATAGGCGAGGTGCTGCGATACGGATTGATATCCAGCCCGCCACGGCGCACATAGCGCGCATAGACGATGAGTGATTCTGGCTTGAGCAAACGCTGCAGATCCAGAAAGATGCGCTCGACGCACTGCTCATGAAAATCAGCATGCTGACGGAAGCTCACCAGGTAAGCCAGCAAACCGGCCTGATCAATGGCCGGGCCGCGGTATTCGATCACCACCGTGCCCCAATCCGGCTGACCGGTTACCGGGCAATTGGATTTGAGCAGGTTGCTGTATACAGTCTCACTCACCACCCGCTGCGCGTCACAAGCCAGCAATTCCGGACGCGGCTGCGCATAATTGCTTATCGCAACGTCCAACTCGTCAATGCAAGTGCCAGGCAACTGCGCGACGCCTTCGGATGCAACCTCATTCAGGCTGCGCACGCGCACGGCCACCGGCTTGCCCGCAGCAGCAGACAAATCCTTGACCATAACCGCCGCCACAGCGTCGGCATCGGCGAATACGGATTGGTTGAGTGAGTTCAGGTACAGCTTGAACGACTTCGATTCGATGATATTGGGCGAGTCTGCGGGAATCGCGAACTCGGCCATCGCCACGACCGGCTTGCCGCTCGGCAGCAACCACGACAACTCAAAGCAGTTCCAGTAATCCACGCCCTGATAGGGCAACGTCTCAGCCGTCAGCCCCAACTCGGCCCATTTCGGCGCACGCGGTATCGGAAACAACAGCTGCGGCGAATAAGTGGCAATGTATTCACTGGACTTGCCCAGCGGCGAATTTTCAGCAGAGTGATGCATGACGGCAACCCAATCAGAACGCTACGTTAAAAGACTCAAGCCAGCTCAGCGACAATATCTGCCAACGCCTGTGCGGGTGACGCCGCCTTGCTGATCGGGCGACCGATAACCAGATAGTCGGAGCCAACCTGCAGCGCCTGCTTTGGCGTGAGAATCCGCCGCTGGTCGTCCAGCGCACTGCCTGCCGGGCGAATACCCGGGGTAACCAACTGCAATTGCGGATGAGCGATTTTCAGGGCTTGCGCCTCTTGCGCAGAGCAGACCAAACCATCGAGCCCCGACTGCGCCGCCAAACCGGCCAAACGCAGAACCTGCTCCTGCGGCTCAACATCCAGGCCAATGCCTGCAAGATCCTCGCGTTCCATGCTGGTCAGCACGGTCACGCCGATCAGCAGTGGCTTCGGACCATTCAGTGATTCAAGGGTTTCGCGGCATGCTGTCATCATGCGCTGGCCGCCGGAGCAGTGCACATTGACCATCCACACGCCCATTTCAGCCGCTGCCTTGACCGCCATCGCCGTGGTATTGGGGATGTCGTGAAACTTCAGGTCAAGGAACACCTCGAAACCTTTTGCGCTCAATGCCGCGACGATATCTGGCCCGCAACGGGTGAATAACTCTTTACCAACCTTGACCCGGCACAGAGCAGGATCAAGCTGATCGGCAAGTGCCAGGGCAGCATCACGAGTCGGGAAATCCAGGGCAACGATAATCGGCGTCTGGCAAGCAGGCATGGGCGTTCTCTCGGGTCAGTCAATTTCGCCGCGCATTGTAGCGTAAGGCGCTGCGCCTTGCTGACCCGCTAATCAACATTCAACATTTGCACGCGCCGGGCGAGATCTGACGGACAATTGATCTGCACACGCTGCAGCCCGAGCCAGTCGCACATTACCAGCAAGTTTTGCTGCATAGCCCGCAGCGCCTCCTCATCCAGCCCATGCACCTCAGTGTGCAGCGCATGCACAGCCAGAACCCCTGCCGCCCGCTCAGCCCGCAGATCCACCCGTGCCACAAGCTGTTCATTGTGCAGAAACGGCAGCACGTAATAGCCATGCACACGCTTGTGTTGCGGTGTATAAATTTCCAACCGATAGCGAAAATCAAATAGCCGCTCGGTACGCGGTCGCGCCCAGATCAACGAGTCAAACGGGGACAACAACGCACTGCGCTGCACCTTGCGCGGGATGCTGATTTGCGTCGGCGCATAAGCGGTCTGCGTCCAACCCTCAACACTCATCCGCTGCAGCGCACCCTCCTCCAACAGCTCGGCAAGGCGCGTTTTGCTGTCGACAGCATCGAGGCGGAAGTAATCGCGCAGGTCCGCCTCGGTTGCCACGCCTAATGCCTGCGCTGTAATCATCAGCAATTGGCGCTGCGATTCAGCCTCATCCGGCACAGGCTGCTCCAGCACGGACTTGGGCAGGACGCGCTGCGGCAGATCGTACAGGCGCTCAAAGCCTTTACGCTGCGCAACCGTTACCTCACCGGCGGCAAACAACCATTCAAGTGCATGCTTTTCTGCACTCCAGCCCCACCAGCCGCCAGCTCCTTTACCGCCCGAAGCCAAACTGCCCGCCCCTAAAGCGCCACGCTCATGCACCTATTGCAGCACCTGCTTGATCAACGGCTGTTGCTCGCGACCGAAAGCGGCCAACTGTTTATAAATCCCCGTTCCGGCTCGGGCACGCTGCATGCGCCAGACCATCAGCGGATAACGCTCAAGCGGCATTAACGAGGCTTCGTGCCCCCAGCACTCGAAAAGACTGCGTTTAGGCCCCCACGCCTCGCGCTCAAGCAGTACTTGCGGGTAAACACCTAATCGCGAGAACAGCGGCAAATAGTGCGAACGCACTAGCGCATTCACCGAATCGATTTGCACCACAGCCAATCGCTGCAAGGCAGACCGAATCTGCGTCGCCTTCGGCGCCTGCACGCGCTCAGTTACGCGCCCGTGAAACCCTTGCGCCGCCAATGCCAGGCGGCGCGCCTGCTTGAGAGAAAGTGACTGCTCGCTGCGCATTAACCAGCCTCCTTGTGGGATTTCTCCATGATGCCGAGAAACCCTCTCAGGCGCAGCAAGCAATCAACCTTCACTCATTTACTCAAAGGATCATCCCAGAACGGCCGCCGGGTTTCTTGCATGATATCGGCCCGGCTCAAGCCAATATCCTTGAGTGCGGCATCACTCAATGCAGACAGACGCCGACGCTGGCTCGATAGCTGCCGCCACCGCAGAAGCCGCGCAAAGACGGCTCGCAAAGCTGAAAACAGACCGACAGACGCATGAGCCGGCACACTGACAATCGCATAACCTTTTTGACCTTTCATCTCATCGCCCTCCTGTGGGGTTGGCGACAGTTTCACTCCGGGCTTATGATCAATCTAACGAATGTTTCTTATGTCTTACATCTCTGAGATTGATCAATGGCCAACTACCCCAGCATCGACAGCGAGCTGCTGCGCACCTTCGTCGCCATCGCCGATCACGGCGGATTTACGCGCGCAGCCGATGCCGTGAACCGCACGCAGTCGGCTGTCAGCATGCAGATGAAGCGCCTCGAAGAAGATGTCGTGCAGCGCGCGTTGTTTGAGCGCGACGGCCGGCAGGTCAAGCTGACCGCAGAAGGCCAAGTGCTGCTGGGCTATGCGCGGCGCATTCTCAAGCTGCACGGTGAAGTCATGAACACATTGCGCGAGCCGCACATGGTCGGTTCCGTGCGAATCGGTACACCGGATGATTATGTGATGCGCTTTATGCCGGGGATTCTGTCGCGCTTTGCCCAGGAGTTCCCGCTGGTTCAGGTAGAGCTGCATTGCGAGCCCTCCTTTCAGCTTCTGCAACGCCACGACCTCGACCTGACCATTGTCACCCGCGAGCCAGGCACCGAGATTGGCCAATTACTCCGCCAGGAGCGCATTGTCTGGGCCGAGGCTCAGGGCTTCAGCCCGCATGAGCAGGAGCCGCTGCCGTTAGCCATGTTCAATTCGCAATGCTTTTGCCGGTCCTGGGCCTGTAATGCACTGGACGCAATCGGTCGCGAATACCGGCTGGCTTATACCAGCCCCAGCCTGTCGGCAATCATGGCCGTCGTCAGCGCGGGGCTTGCGGTAACCGCGCAACTGCAAAGCCTGATTACGCCCGATATGCGCATTATCGGCGAAGCAGAAGGTTTACCGCCGATGCCATCAGCCAGCATCGTCCTGCTGCGCAATGAGCAAAGCCAGTCTCCGGTGACCGAAGCACTGGCCGAACAGATTGTTGAAGGTTTCAGACTTTAAGCCACAGCGAAGCCGCGCAAACCAACAGAAAACCCGCGAACAAGCCGCGCAGAACCTGCTCTGGCAACGCATGGGCAAGCTTCACGCCCCAACTGATGCTGAGCAGACCGCCGATTGCTAACGGCAAACCAAGCGCCCAGTCCACATGATCATGCAACGCATAGGTGACCAGCGTCACCCCGGTGCTCGGAGCTGCCAGCGCCAGCGAGAGGCCCTGCGCGATTACCTGTGTAGTGCCGAAAATACTGGTCAGCACTGGCGTTGCCAGCACCGCACCACCCACACCAAACAGGCCGCCGAGCAATCCCGCACCACCTCCGAGTGCAGCCAGCCAAGGCCACGGATAGCGCAACTCGGTGCCGCCAGCAGGTGGGCGAAAATAGATCCGCGCCAAGTTGTAGAGGGCCAAGGCAATCAGAAATCCGACGAATGCCAAACGCATGCGCCCGGCATCGAGGCCGACCGCCCAATTCGCGCCCATCAATGCAAAAATGAAGCTGCTTATGGCCAGCGCCAGCGCATGGCGAATATCAATCCGGTTGCGCTGGTGATAACGCCACAGCGCCAACAGCACATTAGGCACAACCATGACCAGCGCAGTGCCCTGAGCCATCTGCTGATCGAGACCGAACAACACCCCCATCGCCGGGATTGCAATCAGACCACCGCCGATGCCGAACAAGCCGCCGAGAGAGCCAAGTGCAGCGCCTAATAACAGGTTTAGAACAAAATCGATCACACAGGCCTCAGGGTCAAAAGAGCTAACACGTAAAAATGCCGCTTACTCAAGCAGCAGGTGGCGCCAGATTAACGGCTCGCGACTATCCCGGAAACGCACAACAGCGCACAATGGCTATGCGCACCATGCAAAAGCAGGACAACCATGAATCCGGATGCACTCAACACTCAACTCAGCCTTTTTCTCGATGTGCTCGACACCGGCAGTTTTTCGGCCGCCGCCAGACGTCACCCGTTAACACCGTCAGCCGTGGCCCGGCGCATGGATTCGCTTGAGCGTTCGCTTGGCACGGTATTGTTTAACCGAACCACCCATTCCGTGCGCGTCACACCCGCCGGCCAAGCTTTTGCCGAGCGCGCCAGACGCATTCTGGGCGAGCTGAATCTGGCCCGCGCCGAAGCGGTATCGCTGACAACCCAGCCAGAGGGATTGATCCGCATTGATGCGCCCTCACCCTTCGGCCGCCGGCATCTGGCGCCGGCCATCGCCGACTTTCTCAAAGCCTATCCGGGCCTTGATGTGCAGTTACGCCTGATCGACAGTTTTGTTGATTTGCAGGGCGAGCATCTGGGCGAAGTTGATTTGGTGTTGCGCATCGGCCCAATGGCCGACACTCGCCTGGTGGCGACGCCGCTCTCACCGCTGGTACGCGTTGCTTGCGCCAGCCCCGAGTATCTGGCGCAACACGGCACACCGCAGTCCCCTTCGGAGTTGACCGAGCATCACGGACTCGATTGGAGCAGCCTCGCCCCGCCGCACGCGTGGCGATTTGAAGACTCAGGGAAAACCAGCGTGTACCGCCCCAAACGCCTGCGCATGACCGCCAATAACGCCGAAGCCCTGCTCTTCAGCGCTATAGGCGGCCTTGGCATCGCCCACCTGCCGACATGGTTGATTCACGAACCTCTGTTGCGCGGTGAACTACAGGCGTTGTTTTGCCAAAACGGCCTGCCGCCCGCCGAACCCAGCGGTATCTACGCCTTGCGCCTGGACCGCGAAAGCACCTCACGCAGCCGCTTGCTACTGGAGTTTCTCAAACAACGCTTCGCCCCCGTAGCGCCATGGGACCTTTCCCTGCAAAGCCTGTTCGCCGCGGGTTAAATACCGCCGCAAAAGCCATACACAAAGCTCCCCAAGCCCAACGATCGCCATGACGGATTAACCTGCGGTTTATCCATCCTCCACATCCCGATCACAGACAACACCAACCCGAAGGATGGATAGCCCCGTCGGGGCAATCCGTCATAGCAATGTGTGCAACGCCGCACCTCCCGCGCGTGGCATTTCATAACCCGGCAAATCGCCAAAACCAAGCACAAACCCCATCACACCCAAAGATCGCCATGACGGATTAACCGGCGGTTTATCCATCCTCCCCCCGATCTCGGGGAACACCAACCCGGAGGATGGATAGCCCCTTCGGGGCAATCCGTCATAGCAATGTGTGCAACGCCACATCTCCCGCGCGTGGCATTTCATAATCCGGCAAATCGCCAAAAACGAACGCAAAAACCCACCACACCCAGAGATCGCCATGACGGATTAACCGGCGGTTTATCCATCCTCCCCCATCTCGGGAAATACCAAAACCGGAGGATGGATAGCCCCTTCGGGGCAATCCGTCATAGCAATGTGTGCAACGCCGCACCTCCCGCGCGTGGCATTTCATAACCCGGCAAATCGCCAAAACCAAGCACAAACCCCATCACACCCAAAGATCGCCATGACGGATTAACCTGCGGTTTATCCATCCTCCACCCTAATCTCGGGGAATACCAAAACCGGAGGATGGATAGCCCCTCGGGGCAATCCGTCATAGCAATGTGTGCAACGCCGCATCTCCCGCGCGTGGCATTTCATCATCCGGCAAACTGCCAAAACCGAACGCAAAAACCCGTCACGCCCAAACCTCGTCGCCCCTACGACCGAAGCCAAATTGCAGCCGAAAAAAAGCCCGGCGCAGTGGCCGGGCTCTTTTGATCGCTGGTTAAAGCAGGTCTTAGACCGGTGCTTTAGCGCGCGACTTGTACTCGCCAGTGCGGGTATCGATTTCGATCCAGTCGTCGATTTCGCAGAAATCAGCAACCTTAACTTCGGTACCGTTGCTCAGCTTGGCAGGCTTCATCACCTTGCCAGACGTGTCGCCACGTGCAGAACCTTCGGTGTAAGCGATCTGACGAACGATGGTAGTCGGCAGGTCAACAGAAACAACTTTGCCTTCGAAGAATACGGCTTCGCAAACGTCGGTCATGCCGTCAACGATGAAAGGCATAACGCTTTCCAGGTCGTCTTTGTTCAACTCGTACTGGTTGAACTCTTCGTCCATGAAAACGTAGTTCGGCTCGCTGTAGTACGAGTAGGTTACGTCTACGCGATCGAGGATAACCGGCTCAAGCTTGTCGTCAGCCTTGTATACGGTTTCAGTCGAGGAACCGGTCAACAGGTTGCGCAGCTTCATTTTAACGATGGCACTGTTACGACCGGACTTGGTGAACTCGGCCTTTTGGATAAGCCAAGGTTGGCCGTCGATCAGAGCCACACTGTTGGGCTTCATTTCTTGTGCGGTTTTCATACTAATATCCGGATTTGAATGGAGTTACAGAATTCTGAGCCGCGTATCATAGCCAATTTTGCTGAAACTGCACCAGCGTCGTCGCAAGATCTTGATATTCGGCCTGCTGCTCACACCACTTTTCGGCATGCTCCGACAGCTCATCCCAATGCAGCAACACCGCCTGCCAGGGCTCTGCAACCGACTCCTGCGCACTCCAAGCCTGCCACAGCGAGGTGATTGCGGCGCCAGCCAGCGGCGATAAGTCGCGACAGTAAAGCGACAAAAAGGCCTGCATTTTTTCCCAATGGGCGCCTTCTTCCTGCTGATATATATGCCACAACAGCGGTCGGCCCGCCCATTGCGCGCGCAAGAACGAGTCCTCACCCCGCACCGCATTAAAGTCGCAACACCAGAGCAACTGGTCGTATTGGCGCTGCTCTATAAACGGCAAGATGTTGATGTGCAGTGCGCCCCGACGCTGCGAGTCGCCCGCTTTCAGATCATCAACTGCCAGCCAGCGACCAAGGTCCGCGAGAATTCGCCCTTCAGGCACCAGCAACTGGGTGCATTGCGAATCTTGCTCAAGCACATCCAACCAGCTGGACAGACCTGCACTCTCGTAAGTAAACAGTGACATCAGCCGCGCACCGGCGATGGGCTCAACACCTATCGAGCGCAAGAACTGCTGACGAGCCTGCTCATTCGCCACAAAATCCTGGCGCTGTGTAAGCAAACCCGCCTCACGCAGCAAACCACCGGTGCCTTCAGTAAAGCCTGGGAAAAAGAAATACTTCTGCACGCCCCCGGACTGTAACGATGGCAAGCCATGACAACCACTCACCCAGTCCTCTGCGCTCAAATACTCAAGGTTAAGCCAAAGAATCCGCCGCTTGCCCTCGGTAATCGCACGCACATAGGCCGCAGGCAATTCACACGCAAACGCCTCGATTACCACATCAGCAGGTTCGACCGGCTGCCACTGACTGTCCCATTGACGCACCTCGACTCCGAGTTGCACCTGCTCGCTGGCGTCCGGACTGGCCTGAGGGCAGATACGTGCAAATGCAGCGACATCATCGACCCACAAGCGTACGTGCAGCTCATGCTCCGCTACCAATTGCCGGGCAAGACGCCAAGTAACCCCGATATCGCCGAAGTTATCGACAACACTACAGAAAATGTCCCACTTCACAAATTTGCGCCCTTGACTCAACAGCGCCCAGTTTAGCCTTTCGCCGCAGGCTACGGGTATCCGGCAAAAAGCTGCAGACAGAAAAAACCCACCGCAAGGGGTGGGTTAAAGTGAACCGAAGGAGCAACTCGGCTCAAGGGAGGAAACAGGTATTTACATGGTCATCGAGTAATTGCCGGGCTCGAACTCGGACAGTTGCGACGCCCAGGCAGCTTTGCAGCGATCGGCATCCTCACGGGACGCGAATGGACCGGACATCTGCACACCATCAACCACAATAAACCAACAAGCCAACGCACCTCTGGCGCGAAGCGCTTCAGGAACGGCACTGCCGACAAGGGACATAATGCTGAGTTGGGGCATACGAACCTCCATAACTTTGGATGGGTCTATTTTCAGACACCCCCGCAGGAATGAACAATCAGCAGGATTAATAGTGGTTATGGCTTTTTAAGATTGCGCTTTGCAGAGGATCTGTGCGCAAAGCCAGGACGCTGGGTAATGCGTGGCGCGGGCACCGCAGAAATAGCACCCATAGAATGCAAAAAGCCCCGTAAATCTAAGATTTACGGGGCTTTTTGAGAAAGTGGCGGTGAAGATGAGATTCGAACTCATGATACGATTTCTCGTATACACACTTTCCAGGCGTGCTCCTTCAACCGCTCGGACACTTCACCGGATCTCGAAGACATTGCTGTCTGTCGAGGCGCGCTAATGTAGCCGAAGATGGATTTAAACGCAAAAGTTTTTTCAGGCTATTCATGCGCTTATGAGATTTTTCTCTGATCACGGGGCATTTAGCTATCTGTTGGCAGGCGAATCTGCCGAATCGCCCCGCATATCGGCACGGCCTGCTGCGCAATCGCAGGTGGAACAGCTGTACGCTGACCCATCAGTCAGTCACCGCACTTTACCGGCGTCGATTGTATGGGTAACGTCAGCCAACTTCTTGAGTAGGAAACCCGAGCATGAGCGACCTGATTAGCTATCAACTTGAAGACGGTATTGCCACCCTGACCCTGAGCAATGGCAAGGTCAACGCCATTTCTCCAGACGTAATCGCCGCGTTCAACACAGCACTGGATCAAGCCGAGCAAGACAAGGCCATCGTCATCATCACTGGCCAGCCAGGCATTTTGTCTGGCGGCTATGACCTCAAAGTAATGACATCCGGTCCTCAGAACGCAATTGACCTGGTCGCCGCTGGCTCGACGCTGGCCCGACGCATGCTCGCCCACCCCTATCCGATTATCGTGGCCTGTGGCGGTCACGCGGTAGCCAAAGGGGCGTTCATTCTGCTCTCTGCCGACTACCGGATTGGCGTTGAAGGTGCGTTCAGCATTGGCCTCAACGAAGTGCAGATCGGCATGACCATGCACCACGTCGGCATTGAACTGGCGCGTGATCGCCTGCGCAAATCGGCGTTCCAACGCTCCGTCATCAACGGTGAGATGTTCGACCCGCAGGGCGCGCTTTCAGCCGGCTTCCTCGACAAGGTTGTCGCCGCCGACGCGCTACTGCCAACGGCACGGGCCGCGGCCGAACAAATGAAGAAGATCAATATGAAGGCGCATAAAAACACCAAGCTGAAGGTGCGCAAAGCGCTGCTTGAAACGCTCGACAAGGCAATCGAACTGGACAAATCGTTCAGCTTCTAAGTGCTTCTGCCCTGCATGAACATGCCTGAGGGTATGTTTGTGCAGGGTTTTGCGCCTCCCCACTCCCCCCGCAAGCATCAGGCCAGAGCCTCTGCGCCTTGCCCTCGATTGTGCTGGTAACAACCTGTTGTCTATGGCCAATTGCTGTTCCCAAGCGGCCCTCGTACACTGCGCGCCCTTATTTTAAGTCGGTCGTAGCTGATGCTTTTTATTGCCCGGATGCTGTTGATGGGGCTGCACTTCGTAATTGCCGGTGTAGCCGGTTTGCTGCTGTGCATCTGCCGTCCCTTTAACCCCGACAACAGTCGCCTTTGCGCCCGTCTCTACTCAATACCCGCGTTGTGGATTTTGCGCATAAACCTGAAAACCGAGGTCTCCACGCTGTTCGCGAAAAAACGCGCGTGCGTGATCATTGCCAATCACCAATCCAACTATGACCTTTATGTACTTGGCCGCGTCGTTCCTGAACGTACCGTCAGCCTGGGCAAAAAAAGCCTTAAGTGGGTGCCGTTCTTTGGTCAGCTTTATTGGTTGGCAGGTAATGTATTGCTGGATCGCGGCAATGCGCGCAAGGCCAAGCAGGCGATGCAAACCACCACCGAAACCCTGAAGAACCGCGACACCTCGATCTGGGTATTTCCTGAAGGCACGCGCAATCCGGGCCAGCAGTTGTTCCCATTCAAGCGCGGGGCTTTCCAGATGGCGATTGACGCTGGCGTGCCGATTATTCCGGTGTGCACCAGCCATTACGCGAGCACGGTTAAACTCGGTCGCTGGAACACGGGGAAAATCATGATCCGCTCGCTGGCCCCGATTGAAACGGCGCACCTGACCCACAGCGACATGCCAGCATTGATCGAGCAATGCCGCGTGCAGATGCAAGATTGCATCGACCAGATGACCCGCGAGCTGACCGAGCAGGCAGCCGGTTAATCCAGCGCCTATGAAAAAGCCCGATACAGGCAACTGCATCGGGCTTTTTTACGCGTCTTTGCTCACCGGCTAAAGCGCGGCAGAGTCACGGCCATTGGCCACAAAACGCATCATCCACTCAGCAACAGTGCTGCCCTGATGCTGCTGCTGCAAGCTGTCGATGCCTTTGCGGTAGCTGTTTTCGCCGATGCACTGCTGGCGCAGATCGAGCAGCGCACGTGAGTAGCTTGGCACGAACTCGGGATGACCCTGGAAGCACAGGACTTGATCATCAATCGAGTAGGCGGCGATTGGGCAAAACTCACTGGATGCCAACAACGTGGCGTTTTCCGGCAGTTTAGTGACCTGATCCTGATGGCTGATCAGCAATGAAAAATCATTGGTCTGCGGCTGCAACCAGGCAGGCTTATTGGCCAATTGATAATTATGCACGCCAACACCCCAGCCGTTAGTCGCACGCTCAGCCTTGCCGCCTAGCAACAACGCCAGCAGTTGGTGGCCGAAGCAGATGCCCAACAACTTGTCCCCGCGCTGATAGCGGTCAAGCAAGTAGGTCTTGAGGGTTTCAATCCAAGGATCAGTGCCGAAAGAATCTGCCTTGCTACCTGTTACCAGATACGCATCGTAAACCTCGGAGTCTGCCGGGTAATGACCGGCCACCACGTTGTAAACCGTGAACTCGGCAGCGATCGGCTGCTGAGCAAACAGCTGCTGAAACATGTAGCCATAGCCCTGATACTGGTCAACCAGCTCCGGGCGAAGATGATCGGTTTCCAAAATACAGATTTGCAACGGCATTAGGCAGAATCCCTAAACGCAGGTGATTGATATAAACCGTGTAATAGCGTGCCCTGCCAGGCGCAACTAGGCAATAGGCAGGGGCGCCCGTCGGGCAAAATATTACAAGAAAAATCTGCGATCGCAGATCATATTTTCTGATTAGCTAAAAAAAATGGCTGCAGCGTTTAACTGCAGCCATTTATTGCGCCGATTTAACAGCTACTGAAACAACTGGCCCTTGGCAGCCTTGTCGAGCAGCAGCGCCGGCGGCAGGAAGCGATCACCGTATTGCTCAGCCAGATATTCGGCTCGGGCGATGAAGTCTTTGATGCCGTACTGGTTGATAAACTGCAACGCGCCGCCCGTCCAGCCAGCGAAGCCGATGCCGAAGATCGAACCGATGTTGGCGTCGGCGACCGAAAGCAACACGCCCTCTTCAAGGCAGCGCACCGTTTCGATAGCTTGAATGAACAGGATGCGGTCGCGCACATCAACCGCCGGAATTTGCCCGTCCGCTTTCTCGAAGTGCTCCTTCAACCCCGACCATAGATGCTTCTTGGCGCCGGCCGGGTACTCATAGAAGCCGCCACCGGCCGCCTTGCCGCTGCGTTTGAACTCACTGAGCATCAGCTCAATTACCTCATACGCCGGGTGCTCCGGCAGGGTTCGCCCCTCCTCGGCAAAGTCCTTGATGGTTTGCTTGCGAATGTGGCTCATCAAGCTCATCGAGACTTCGTCACTGATCGCCAGAGGGCCAACCGGCATGCCAGCCTTGCGCGCCTCGTTCTCGATCAGCGGCGCCGCAACGCCTTCGCCAAGCATCGCCAGCCCTTCGTTGGTAAACGTGCCGAACACCCGCGAGGTGAAGAAGCCGCGACTGTCGTTCACCACGATCGGGGTTTTCTTGATCTGCATGACGTAGTCAAACGCACGGGCCAAAGTTGCATCGCTGGTTTGCTCACCTTTGATGATCTCAACCAGCGGCATTTTGTCGACCGGGCTGAAAAAATGCAGGCCGATGAACTTGTCTTGTCCGGCCACAGCGGTAGCCAGCCCGGTAATTGGCAGGGTCGAGGTATTCGAGGCAATCACCGCATCATTCAGCGCTACGGCCTCAGCGGCTGCGGTGACATTGGCTTTCAGATCACGGTCTTCGAACACAGCTTCGATAATCAGATCGCAGCCTTCGAAGTCGGCATCCTTGTCGGTTGCGCGAATGCGCTCAAGAAAGGCATCACGCTTGTCGACACTCATCTGGCCGCGACCGACTTTCTTATCCAGCAGCGCAGCCGAATAGCTTTTGCCCTTCTCGGCCGCCTCGATGGATACGTCTTTGAGCACCACCTCGATACCGGCTGCCGCCGAAACATACGCAATCCCTGCGCCCATCATGCCGGCGCCGATCACCCCGACCTTGTGGGTTTTGCTCGGCTCGTATCCCTTGGGGCGCGAACCACCGGCATTGATCTGATTGAGTTGGAACCAGAAGGTGCCAATCATGTTCTTCGCCACCTGGCCAGTGGTCAGCTCGGTGAAGTAGCGCGCCTCAATCAGTTGCGCGGTGTCGAAATCGACCTGTGCGCCCTCGACCGCAGCGCACATGATTTTCTCTGGCGCGGGGTAGCAGCCACGGGTTTTATCGCGCAATACCGAAGGCGCGATGGCGAGCATTTGCGCCACACTCGGCGTTGCCGGTGTGCCACCCGGCATTTTGTAACCGGCCTGATCCCAGGGCTGCTTGGCCTCTGGGTTAGCCATGATCCAGGCACGGGCCTTGGCCATCATGTCTTCACGGTCACTGGCCAGCGCATCGATCAAGCCGACCTTCAAGGCCGCATCAGGGCGCAACTTCTTGCCTTCGGCAAGGTACGGCAGGGCTTTTTCCAGCCCCAGCAAACGCACCATGCGCACCACCCCGCCGCCGCCCGGCAATAAACCGAGAGTGACTTCCGGCAAGCCGATCTGCACCGCGCTGCTGTCCAGCGCGATACGATGATGACAGGCTAGGCAAATCTCCCAACCGCCGCCCAACGCAGCACCATTGATTGCCGCCACTACCGGCTTGCCAAGTGTTTCAAGGCGGCGCAATTGCGCCTTGATGTTAAGCGTCATCTGGTAGAACTGCGGCGCATCGGCCTGAGTCACCTTAACCAGTTCATTGAGGTCGCCGCCGGCAAAGAAGGTCTTCTTCGCCGAGGTGATAATCACCCCGCGAATCTGCTCCTTTTCAGTCTCCAGGCGTTCCACAGTCGCCGCCATGGCGCTGCGGTAATCCGCATTCATGGTGTTGGCGCTCTGGCCCGGCATATCAATGGTCAGGACGACGATATCGTCCGGGCCTTTTTCATAGCGAATAGCTTCAGTCATGCTGTTCTTTCCCCGACACTGTGCAGGCCTGCGCCGCTCAAGTTGGCGCACGGCTTGGCGTGATGATCAGATACGTTCAATGATGGTGGCGATACCCATACCGCCGCCGACACACAGCGTCGCAAGGCCGTAACGCAGCTCACGCGCTTCGAGTTCGTCGAGCAAGGTGCCGAGAATCGCGCAGCCGGTCGCACCGAGCGGATGCCCCATGGCAATCGAACCACCGTTGACGTTGACCCGCGACTCATCGACGGCCATTTCCTTCATGAACTTCATGACCACAGAGGCAAACGCCTCATTGACTTCAAACAAGTCGATATCACTGACTTGCAGCCCGGCCTTGGCCAGCACTTTGCGCGTAGCAGGCGCCGGGCCAGTGAGCATGATGGTCGGGTCGGTGCTGGTCACCGCCGTGGCAACAATCCGTGCGCGCGGTTTCAAGCCCAACTCCTCGCCCTTGGCCTTGGAGCCGATCAGCATCAGCGCCGAGCCATCGACAATGCCCGAGCTGTTGCCTGGCGTGTGTACGTGCTCGATTTTTTCGAGGTGGCTGTAAACCTGCAACGCGGTGCTGTCGAAACCCATCTGGCCGACCATGGCAAAACTCGGTTTCAAATTCCCTAAGCCTTCAAGCGTCGAGTCCGCGCGGATGAACTCGTCATGATCAAGCAGCACTACACCGTTTTGATCGGTGACCGGAATCAGCGACTTGTCGAATGAGCCATCACCGCGTGCGCGTGCGGCCTTCTGTTGAGAGCGCATGGCATAGCTGTCGACATCTGTGCGGCTAAAGCCTTCGAGGGTTGCGATCAGGTCGGCGCCAATACCCTGCGGGGTGAAATGAGTGTGCATGTTGGTTTGCGGGTCCATCACCCACGCGCCGCCGTCAGAGCCCATCGGCACGCGCGACATCGACTCGATACCGCCAACTACGACCAAATCTTCAAAGCCGGAGCGAACCTTCATCGCCCCCAAGTTCACGGCTTCGAGCCCGGAGGCGCAAAAACGATTGAGCTGTACGCCGGAAACGCTGACATCCCAGTCGGCAACCATGGCTGCTGTTTTGGCTATGTCTGCGCCCTGATCTCCGACCGGCGTTACGCAGCCGAGCACAATGTCATCGACCTGGCTGGTATCGAGGTTATTGCGCGCCTGCAACGCGCGCAGTAGTCCAGCCACCAGATTCACGGGCTTGACGCTGTAAAGCGCGCCGTCTTTCTTGCCTTTACCACGGGGCGTGCGCACTGCATCGAATATGAATGCTTCGTTCATGTCGTCCTCATTCCTTTGGCGGCGGTCACACCAGCTTTGGCTGGCACTCTACCGGTTCAGACTCCACCATACGCGCCAGCCCAGCGGACTCAATGACAGAACTGCTCAGGCCAATTGACCTGAGCGCTCAGACGAACGGTCAAATACTGGCGCTTTAGTGGCCAGCTCTGGAATTTCCTGTCTAGCGCAAGGGCTGCTCAATTCCTCGCGCATCAATTAATAACCATAAACCCAAGAACGTGTGGCTTTAGAAACCAAATCTTATAAATAGAACTTCTCAGGCCCCCTACAGTTACCCGTGCTGGCAGTAAACGCGAGAGCGGTTCTGCGCATGATTCGCTGCCGGGTTTTGCCGGAGCGGTTAGCACCACACTGGGCACTTTAAAGAGCCACTGGCTTTTGCTTGAAAGTCGCCCCATTAACAAAAAGGGTATCTGGCCATGTTCAAACAGCCTAAGTACCGTCAGGCAGGTCTCATCGTCTTTGCGATTACCGTGGTGCTGATTCTGCCCAATCTCACGCGCCTGGTTAATTAACCGGGCTTGGCAATTCCCGCCTGACATTCGGCCTATAAGCGCAATATGCTAGGGTGATTCTCACCGTTCAGTTGAGAGACGCCATGCGTATTCTTTGTGCTTTTGCCCTCATGTTTTTCAGCCTGATGACTCAGGCCAGCGATACTCAGCTAAACGCCGCACTTGAGGCGCTCAACGCCCCGCAAACAGTCCTGATAGATGTGCGCACCCAGCCTGAATTCGCGGCGGGCTCAATTGCCGGCGCCACACGCATCGGCCACGAGCAGATTGCCCAACAAATAGGCCAACTGAGCCCGGACAAAGACACCCCGATTGTTCTCTATTGCCGCAGCGGCGCACGCTCAGGCATTGCGCAAAACACCCTGCAAGCCATGGGCTTTCGCAATGTGATCAATGCCGGCGGTTACGAAGCGCTGGCCAAGGCGCTGGAGTCACAGCCATGACGCGCCTGCTCGGGATATTCCTCGCCGCTTCGCTGTTCAGCACCACCAGCCACAGCGCGCAGCTCAGTGTGCAAACCAATATCGGCACCCAGCACTGGTCAAGTGAACAATTGCTTGCCCATCCGCAGGTGCAAACTGTCAGCATCCCGGCCGATGTCAGCTACAAGAAACCCATGCAATACCGCGCTGTGCCGCTCAAGGCACTGCTGGGTGAACTGCAACCGCACGATCATCTACAGGCGATCGCACTGGACGGCTTTGCTGCCGAATTACCCCTGCCGGTTATCCTTGGCAACACAGCAGCACAGGCTTGGCTGGCGGTGGAAGACCCTAAAGACCCGTGGCCCGCACTGGCTGCGGGCAAGCCCAGCGCCGGGCCGTTTTATCTGGTCTGGCTGAACCCCGAAGCCAGCGGCATTGGCGCGGAACAGTGGCCGTTTCAAATCGCGACCTTGCGCCAGCAAACCTCAGTGGCGCAGCGTTACCCTGCGCTGGTACCGGGTGAGGATGCGAGCGCAGCGGTTGAACGTGGATTCGTCCAGTTTCAGAAAAACTGCCTGGCCTGCCACCGCCTCAACGGCGCTGGCGATGCGCAGTTCGGGCCCGATCTGAACGTGCCGCACAATCCGACCGAGTATCTGGCCGGGGATTTTCTAAAGTCCTACATCCGTGACCCGCAGAGCCTGCGCCGCTGGCCACAAGGCAAGATGCCCGGATTCGACAGCCGCGCCATCAGCGATGAGCAACTCAATGACCTGATCGCCTATCTGGCGCACATGGTGCAGCACAAGGTTCAACTGCCCTAGCCACTACAAGCCATAGCAGTTGCTCGGCTCGGGCAACTCAGTGAGGGCTTTGCTCAGCTCCGCGCTCCAGCGCTGGCGGATCAGGTTGTAGTACTCATCATCTTCTTCAACCCGAAAGCCAGCCGGGATATTCAGGCTGTCACTGTGATACACCAACACATCCAGCGGCATGCCTACCGACAAGTTGCTGCGCAAGGTCGAGTCGAACGAGATCAAGGCGCAGCGCAGCGCATCCTGCAAGCTGCTGAAGCAGTCCAGCGAGCGATCCAGTATTGGCTTACCGTATTTGCTCTCGCCAATCTGGAAGTAAGGCGTGTCTTCGGTGGCGGCAATAAAGTTGCCTTGCGGGTAGATGTTGTAAAGCTCAGGCGCCCCACCCTGAATCTGCCCGCCAAGCAAGAACGAGCAGCTCATGTCCACGCCTTTGGCCAGTACGCCCTGCATATCACGCTCGAGCACTTCGCGCATGGTGTCACTCACCAGCGTGGTCGCAGCAAACAAGCTGCTCACGCTGTTCAGGTTGACCCAGTCCGTGTTGAGCCGCTGCTGCAACAAGCTGATGACCGCCTGCGAGGTGGCCAGATTGCCAGCCGACTGCAGGACAATCAGCCGCTCGCCCGCCACACCAAATACATGCAGCTTGCGAAAGGTCGCGATATGGTCGATACCGGCATTGGTGCGGGTATCCGAGATGAACACCAGTCCGGCTGTGAGTTTGGCTGCCACGCAATAGGTCATGATTAATCCCTTAAAAAGACAAAACGCTCAGACCAGACAAGCCGGGCTGAGCGCGTGTTGAGGCTACAAAGTGGTTACTGTTCTTGCACCATGGGCGTCGATGCAACTTCGACCCGGGCGCGCATTTGCTCGATACCGCCACCGCGCCGCATGCCACGTACCGGACAGGCATCCAGATAGTCCAGCCCGACCGCCAACTTCAAGTGACGCGACGGTTTATCCAGGCAGTTGGTGACGTCAAAACTGTACCAGGCATCATCCAGCCAGGCCTCGGCCCATGCATGGCTGGCCAGATGATCACTGCTGTCTGTGTACAGATAACCCGAGACATAACGCGCCGGAATCCCCAACGCGCGAGCACAGGCAAGAAACGCATGCGCATGGTCCTGGCACACCCCTTGGCGGCCGGCGAATGCCTGCGCTGCGCTGGTTTCAATCGCCGTAGTGCCCGGCACATATTCAATATGCGAATTGAGCGCGTGCATCAGGTCGATCAGAGCACTGCGGTCACGCCGGTCGTGACACTGCTTGAGGCTGAATTCGCGCAATGCATCATCCGCCTCGGTTAATTGGGTGAAGCGCAAGAATGGATACGCTGAAAGCGCTTCGTGTTCGGCTTCAAGGGTCTCGTTGATTTCGACCACGCCCTGCGCGCCGATTACGATCGACTCGTGCGGCTCGTCCATGGTCAGCACATGCAGAATATTGCCGTACGGATCGACCTGCGCACGCACCGGCCGCGGCAGATTCAGCTGCCAGTTGAGTACTTGCTGGCGCTCACTGTCGTGCGGGGTCATGCGTAAATACTGGATGCTCGCCCGCACCTGATCTTCATAGTGATAGGTCGTGTCGTGGCTGATAGAAAGTCTCATGCAACCTCCAGATAGGACGCTTGAATGGTTTGGCCCAATTCGCGGACCACCTGGATAAAATCCGTCAGCCAGGTATGCAACCCTTCTTCAAGCACTTCATCGATGACGGTGTATTGCAGCCGCGCGAGCAATTCGGCGGCCAGACGTTGTGCGGGCCGGCCGTTGTCACCCGGCAAGCCACTGAGCATCAGATTCAACTCGTCTACACAGGCTCGTAATGAGCGCGGAAGTTCTGGGCGTAACAGCAATAACTCGGACACCCGTCTCGAGTTGGGTGAACCTCGATAGATTTCGGCAAAGGCTTCGAACGATGACAACGCCCGAAGCAAAGCGGTCCATTGGTAATAGCTGCGGGCCGGTCGACCGTCAATTTCGTCGATGTCCTCGCCCAGCAATTCATAGCGCGCGTCGAGCAGGCGCAAGGTGTTGTCGGCGCGCTCGATAAAGGTGCCCAGTCGAATGAACCGGTACGGCTCGCCCCGCATGATGGTGCCGAACGTAGCGCCACGGAACAGGTGCGAGCGTTGCTTGACCCACTCACAAAAGTGGCTGATGCCGTAACGCCCAAGCCCCTGCTCGGAGATGCCGCGAATCTCCAGCCAGGTTGAGTTGATGTTCTCCCACATGTCCGCCGTGATGCGCCCACGCACTGCATGCGCGTTGGTACGGGCCGCTTGCAGGCAACAATAGATACTCGCCGGGTTCTGCGGATCGAGGGCGAAAAAGGTCAGCATGCGTTCGGCATGCATCTGTCCGTACTTTTCCAGGTACTCGTCCAGCGTGCCCGTAATCAGCAACGGCATGGCCAATTCATCGAGGCCATGTTTGCTGCCGTCTTGTGGCATCAGAGAAAGTGAATAACTGACATCGAGCATCCGTGCGAGGTTTTCGGCACGCTCCAGATAACGCGACATCCAGTACAAATCCGAGGCAGTTCGACTCAACATAATCAGCCCATGCTCACAGTAATGTGCCAACGCGGAGGCCTGCAGCCAAAACGGTGCAGAACGTGGTGTGATCAATGCCTGGCATAAACCCTCCTTGTTGTCTTGTTGATAGCCCGCAATGCAGTCTGCGCAATGCCCTTGTTCTAGTCCTCGACGACCCAGGTATCCTTGGTGCCACCGCCTTGCGATGAGTTGACGACCAAGGAGCCCTCACGCAGCGCCACACGCGTCAAACCGCCCGGCACCAGCCGGGTTTCGCGGCCAGACAACACAAATGGACGCAAGTCGATATGCCGCGGTGCAATGCCCTGCTCAACAAAGGTTGGACAGGTCGAAAGGCACAAGGTTGGCTGAGCAATGTAGGCATGTGGTTTGGCGATCAGGCGGGCGCGGAACGCCTCAATCTCGGCCTTGCTGGCAGCCGGGCCCACCAACATGCCATAGCCACCCGAGCCTTGAGTTTCCTTGACCACCAGCTCACTCAGATTAGCCAGCACATGTGACAGATCAGCCGGTTTACGGCACTGCCAGGTCGGTACGTTTTTGAGAATCGGCTCTTCAGTGAGATAGAAACGAATCATTTCATCGACGTAGGGGTAGATCGACTTATCGTCCGCCACCCCAGTGCCAATGGCGTTGGCCAGCACCACATTGCCCGAGCGATAGGTCGAAAGTAGCCCGGGTACGCCGAGCATTGAATCCGGGTTGAATGCCAGCGGATCGAGGAAGGCATCATCGAGGCGTCGGTAAATCACATCGACCTGCTTGGGACCCGAAGTGGTGCGCATGAACAGTTTGTCGTCACGCACATACAGGTCTGCGCCTTCGACCAACTCTACACCCATCTCACGCGCCAGAAACGCATGCTCGAAATAGGCACTGTTGAAGCGCCCCGGCGTGAGCACCACCACGGTCGGATTGTCGAGCGGTGATGAGGCGCGCAGCGTGTCGAGCAACAGGCTCGGGTAATGATCAATTGGTGCTACCCGCTGCGCCGCGAACAGTTCGGGAAACAGGCGCATCATCATCTTGCGGTCTTCGAGCATGTAGCTCACGCCGCTGGGCGTGCGCAGGTTGTCTTCGAGGACGTAATAGCTGCCGTCGCCATCGCGCACCAGATCGACACCGGCAATGTGCGCATAGGTGTTGCGATGCAAATCGAGCCCCTGCATGGCCAACTGGTAACAGTCGTTCGCCAGCACCTGCTCGGCTGGAATCACACCGGCCTTGATGATTCTCTGATCGTGGTAGAGATCGGTAAGGAACATGTTCAATGCCTGAACACGCTGGATACAGCCCCGCTCGACCACGGCCCATTCACTGGCTGGGATACTGCGCGGGATGATGTCGAATGGGATCAGCCGTTCGGTGCCCTGATCATCGCCGTAAAGCGTGAAGGTAATCCCGGCACGGTGGAATAACAGGTCGGCTTCACGGCGGCGCTGCGCCAGCAGATCTTGCGGGGTTTCGGCTAACCAGCGGGTGAAGTCACGATAATGTGAACGGCACTCACCATTGGCCATATACATTTCGTCATAAAAGCTGCGGGCCATGCTCTGCTCCTTGTCACCCGATTGATGTGGAGCATTGCAAGGCCTGAGCCAGTCTGATTAATTGTTATTAATCAATTAGTTATAGCCCACGAAAAACAGAGCCGCACCAAAACAGCCCACGTGAACTGCGCCCAGCAAAGCCAATGCTCCAAACCAAAGCACATTTTGCGCAGAAGGTTTGCATCAAGGTGTTACTTGTACGCGCCAGCCACTTTTGCAGCAACAAACCACTCGTTAGGTTCATGCAAGTTTCATAATTGGCGCCAACACCCAGCAGGAGCATAGCTGGATGTTGCATCAAGACTGACCGACCTGATGTTTGGGAGCATTGCGCTCAGCGTTGTTGCCGACCGTTTTGATTGGGTAAATGGGCAGGCCCGGGCACGCACAAACCCGAGCCGTTGCCGTACAGATCAAGCCGCCATCATGGCCAGCCAATGCCGGTAAAAACCCTCGGCGGTGCGATTGAGATCACGCACGCGTTGCTGAAGATTGCTCAGCATCGTGTCCAGCGATTGCTGGCTCGGCTCGGATGGATCAAGCAAGTGCGACCAGTCACCCAGCCATTGGCGGACGAGCTCCTCGGTCATTTCGGGGTGACCTTGCAGCGCCAGAATCTTATCGCCCCAGGCAAATGCCTGATTCTCACACCACGGGTTTCGCAGCAGAGGCTGCGCGCCGTCGGGGAGCATGAAGGTGTCGCCATGCCATTGGAAAATATCAAACTGCTCTGGCAGATGACTCAACCACGGGCTCTGCGCCGCCGTGGGCGTACGCTCAAGGGTTTGCCAGCCGCTCTCGGTGTAGGGCATTTTGTGGATCTGCGCGCCGAGCGCCTTGGCCAGCAACTGGCCGCCAAGACAATGGCCGATCATGGGTATGTCGCGCCGGATAAAGTGCTGCAACGCAGCGACTTCGGTTTGCAGCCACGGCAACGGATCATTAACGCTCATGGGCCCGCCCATGATGGCGACCGCCTTGGGCCGGTCGAGATCGAGACCGTCGAGCTCACCCAGATCAACACGCAGCACGCTGAAATCCAGCTGCGCCTCATCCAGCACCCGGGCAAGGTGGCCAGGGTGGCAATAATCAATGTGGGTCAGAATTACTATATCGGTCATAACAGCCTCCTGCGCCAAGTTTGCGGCATGCAGGCGGTGCGGTCGAGCTTTGGGTGATACACCGGCTGGCCTGTAACCAGCCGGTGTGGTGACGCGGATGTCGCTGAATCAAGGGTTTAGACGCTTGAGCTCCTGCGTCACACCCCAGCCTTCAAGTTTACCTCCCTGCGGAATTACCAGCGCTTCAAGGTCTTGTTCAAAGTCACCAATACCGTGGTATGTCGCAAACATCACCTTGCTTACTTGCAGGTGCCAGGCACCGTCTTCTCGCACGGTAATCTGGGTGTTGCATGACTCTCCACGAAAGTTTTTAGCCACTGTGCGGGCCCGCTCCTCATCCGGGAAAATGGCGTAGAACTCGATTGGGTGAAAGGCCGAAAAATCAAAACCGCCCTCTTTCATCCGCTGCAGTACATTGCTGCTGACATCATCATGCATGGCTGTGCTCATGAAACGACCCCCTCAGGCGATGGACGAAATTAACGCTGTTCCAAAGCAACCGCACATCTAGCTGCGGTGTCGCGACACCCAAACAGGTGGCGCCCGAGAATCAAGCAAGGATCTACTTGATGTGTCATAAGCCAGGCTTGGAATCAAACCCGGACAACGCGCACGAATTCATGACAAACAATCCAGTGGCGTCTATTCCATCCTAGCGCCAACTTGTACAGCTTGCATAGCCTCCTGATAACAAGCAGCAAAACCCCGCTGTGCGGCACTGCAGCCGACTATCAGTCGCGTCCTAGCCAGCGCATGACAAGACGCGTGAGCCAGACAGGACTAATTTGCCCGGACCAATAAAGCAACTTGAACTGCAAGCTGATCGGCCGGTGTACGCGCGGTTGATGCGCCTGTTGCCAGCAGGCTTCGGCTATATCCTCAGCAGCCAGATTAACCCCGAGGCGTTTGAGGACAGGCGGTGAAAACGTCTGGCTAGTCACCATCGGCGTGTTAACGAATGGCGGCATCAGGTCGCCAACGCTGATCCCGTAGCGCTCCCACTCCAGATTCAGCGCTTCGGTAAGCCCGCGCACGGCAAATTTTGAGGCCGAGTACGTGGCCATGTGCTGCACGCCATAGAGCCCCGAAGCAGAGCCCATATTAATCACCTGGGCATCGCTGGTTTGCTTCAGGTACGTAAACGCAGCGTGAGTCATGTTGATCACACCCTGCACGTTGATCTGCAACAACTGCGAATGCGCGGCCGGTTCGATCTCGGCGAAATAGCCAAAGCGTAAAATCCCCGCGCAGTTGAAAAGCAGACGCAACTGCCCATCGTGGGCCTCGGCAAAAAGCTTTACTGCATCTTGTACAGCCGCAAGGTCGGTTACATCCAAAGGCTGATGCCAGGCGCCGTTAAGCTCGGCAGCTAACTGGCTTAACGCCGCTTCGTTGACATCCAGCAGACCGACCTTCCAGCCGCGCTTGTGAAAGATTCGCGCCGTGGCGGCGCCAATGCCCGAAGCCGCCCCGGTGATCAGAATATTGTTCATCAGCAACCTCGTGATTTCAGAAACGCAGTGGCCCGCTCCAAGGCAAAATCAGAGACTTCCAACACGCCTGCGTAAACCTGAAACACGTGCCAAAGCCCTGGATAACGTTCCAGCTCCACCTTCACACCTGCGCGTTCCGCCTGCTCTGCAAGGCGCACGCTGTCATTGAGCAGCGCCTCATCTTCGCCAACCTGAATCAGCATGGGTGCCAGGCCCTGGAGATCGGCATAAACCGGCGACAGCTCAGGGCTCTCGAGCGCCACTTCCATCGGGCAGTAGAGTTGCGCCGATTGCTGCAGCCACGCCGGATGCAACATCGGGTCACCGCCTTCTGGCGTGTGGTGCTGCAATCCCGTGTAGTCGGTCAGCGGCGAAAAGCACACCAGCGCCGCTGGCTGCTGCAACCCCAACTCGCGCAGTCTCAGCGCCAGCACCAGGCTCAGGTTGCCACCGGCCGAATCACCGGCCACCACGATTTGCTCGGGGGCGTAGCCTTGAGCCAGCAACGCCTGATAAGCCGCCAGCGCATCATCGCGCGCGGCCGGAAACGGGTGTTCCGGTGCCATGCGATAGTCCAGCGCGCAAACCTCGATCTGGCCAAGACGTGCCAATGTCGTGCAGATGGAACGGTGGCTACGCGGGCTACCCACCAGGTAAGCGCCGCCATGCAGATAGAGCATCACACTGCCGTTCGGCACCGAAGGTCGATACCACTCGCAAGGACGGCCGGCAATGTTACGCAACGTGCGCGTGCCATCGAGCTTGGCCAGATTGACTGCGGTCAGCAGATTGATCGTGCCGCGCTGAATGGCGATGGGCACCGGCGGGCGCATAACGCTGCGAAAGCAAACTTTGAGAGCGAACCGCAAACAGCGACGCAGGGTCGGCTGAGTGACGGCCGGGGCTGAAAACTCAGCGTACGCATTCATAATCGGTCAGCTCCATCTTCCGTGTCAGTTGCCGGTAACTGAAGGTGTAACCCGGCCAGTTATTGGTGTGTTTGCCCGCAGCGCTGATGTACCAACTGGTACAGCCCTGATCCCACACCGTATGTTTGATCGCGCGCTGAACGCCGCTGTTGTAGTTCGTCTCGACTGCTGGCTTGAGATTGACGTAACGCAACTGCTTTGACTGCAGCTGTTTGATTGCGCTGAGCACATAACGGTACTGGCTTTCGAGCATATAAATGATCGAGTTATGGCCTAGATTGGTGTTCGGCCCGTAGAGCATGAAGAAATTCGGGAACCCGCTGACACTGATGCCTTTGTACGCTTGCGCGCCCTCTTGCCACGCCTGATTGAGCGACACGCCATCGAGCCCGGTAATCTGCATGGGCGCGAGAAACTCAGAGGTCTTGAAACCCGTGCCGTAGATCAGCACATCGAAGGCATGTTCCTGGCCATCCTCAGTGACGATGCCGCGCTCACTGACGTGACTGATGGCCTGATTAACCAGCGTGACGTTGTCCTGCGCCAGCGCCGGGTAGTAGTCATTGCTGATCAGCACCCGCTTGCAGCCCATGGGATAATCTGGCGTTAAAGCAGCGCGTTTGGCCGGATCGCGGATGGCCTTGTTGAGGTTCTGCACAAACCGGTAGCGCATGGGCTTCATCAAGCTCGGCATGCTGATAAACGCCAGGCCACGTGCTTCGTGATGGATGTATTTGAGGCCACGGTCAATCTTCTGCAGCCAGGGCATCTGCTTGACCAGCCCCAATTCCCAGGCGCGGTACAGTCGGTCAGGTTTGCTGATTACATAAGCTGCCGAGCGCTGAAACAAGGTGAGGTGCTCAACCTGTGGCTGGATGCGCGGAACAAATTGGATCGCCGAAGCCCCCGTGCCAATCACCCCTACGCGCTTGCCGTGCAGATCCAGATCATGGCGCCAGCAGGCCGAGTGAAAGGCCGGGCCTTTAAATGCATCGATGCCCGCAAGTTTTGGGTACATGGGCCGGCTCAATTGCCCGCAGGCACTCACCAGCACCGTCGCACTCAGTTGCTCGCCATCCGCCAGGTTCACCCGCCACTCACCTGCGCTCGCGTCGAAGGCGGCGCTCACCACTTCGGCATTGAAGCGAATCGACTCAGTCAACTTGTACTTGGCTACACAGTGCTGCAAATAACCGAGTATTTGCGCTTGCGGTGCGAACTTGCGTGACCAGTCGAGCTTGGGCTCGAACGAGAACGAGTAGAGATGCGAAGGCACATCACAGGCAGCGCCCGGATAAGAATTCTCACGCCAGGTGCCACCCACACCGCTGGCCTTTTCAAGCAAAATAAAATCGTCGATACTCGCCTGCTTGAGTTTGATGGCCAGACCAACGCCGCCAAACCCTGTGCCAATGATGAGTACGCGATGGGATTTATTATACATTATTAACTCCCTGAAACACTCGCCAACAATAGCCCGATGCTAAGCAAATGGCTTATTCAGGGTTATCGCACAGCTGACTTTAAAATTGTTATTTTCGGTCAAAGCATCGGCTAAATAGGCAAGAATGCCACCTCGTGCTGTGCAACCGCATGTCGTGCCAGCCTGAAAACCGAAAAGCTGTGAACTAGGCTTAATGGTGCTGGGGACTCTTAGCTGGCATCTGCGTACAGGCACGCCAATGCGCCCTTTAGCAGCAGCCAGCCTCGATACAGCGAGGTAATAATCATGACAACCCTACAGTGCACTCACCGCGATCATCTGATTCAGGCAGAAGTGATGGAGCATCCGGGCATTCCAACGCCCTGGGCTGGCGGCTGTCGCATCACCCTGCCCAACGGCCAGGTCACCCGACGGCTGCCCTTGCCCATGCAACAGGCTTTTCTCGATGAGCTGGATAAAGCTCAACATGCTTCGATCGCCCACGGTAAATGGCTGGTCGACCAGCATCTGGATAACGGCCTGAGCCTGATGGATTCGGCGCCGCAGCACAGAAGCGCGGCCTGAGCGGGCAAATCTCAGCGCCTGCAGGTTTAACAAGGCGCGGCAAACCAGGTAAGCATTGCTGCAGCGAACGCTGCGAGTCGCGGCGCGAGCTTTGTACTGAGCAAAAGCCGGTCGGCGAGATATTGGCAGGATTTTCACGCAATACCGGGTAGCCGCAGCTACCCGGTGTTTAGCGTTTACTGTTGCAGGTGATGCGCGTCCTTAACCCCGGTGGTGTTATCCAGCAGGCTCTTGGTTGCGGTCTGCAGGAAGGCTTCGAGATCCTTCTTCAACAGCGGATCAATGTCGACGTGCAGACGCTCAGCGCTTGGGTTGGCACCCAGCTGATAGTCGTACAGGCGCGACTCGAATCCTTTCGGCTGAATCAGAATGCGCTCAGGCGTAACGATTGCCACGGTCTGCTCGCCACCCGATGGCTTGATCACACCAATGCCATGATCGCCCTCTGGCAAGTTGAGCAAGTCGCGGCCCCAGCACTGGTGGCGTACTTCGCCGCCAAGACGGCCCATGATGGTCGGCACGATGTCTATCTGGGTGCCCACCGAATGGTTGACCTTGCCGAACTTGTCCTGAATGCCTGGGGCAATCAACAGCAAAGGCACGTTGAAGCGGAACAGGTCCATTTCGGTCAGTTGCTCGTCGCTACCAAAACCGTGGTCACCGACAATCACGAACAGCGTGTCTTTGTAGTACTTCGACTTACGCGCTTTTTCAAAGAACTGGCCCAACGCCCAGTCGGCATAACGCATGGCAGTCAGGTGCTCGTCTACCGAGCCATGCCCGGTGACTGGCTCGACCGGCAGGTCTTTTGGCAATGCGTATGGGGTGTGGTTGGACAGGGTTTGCAGCAAGGCATAGAACGGCTTGTCTTTGCCGGCAAAGTTCTCTTCCAGCTCTTTGGCGCCGCGGTCGAACATGTCCTGATCGGATACGCCCCACGTTGGGTCCATGTACACCGGGTCGACGAAATCTTCGCGGCCAACAAAGTTGGTCATGCCCTGATTACTGAAGAAGCCCGACTGGTTATCCCACTGGAAGTTACCGTTGTAGACATACAGGTTGTCGTAGCCACGGGCACTCAACAGCTGCGGCAAGCCGGAGAACTGGTGCGAGCCTTCCGGGGTACGCATCAAGTATTCAAATGCCGGCAGGTTCGGGAAACACGCCATGGTCGCAAACATGCCCTGATGAGTATGCGTGCCATTGGAGAAGAACCGGTCGAAGAGCAAACCTTCACTGGCCAGTTTGTCGAAGTTCGGGGTGATATCACCCGGTGCGCCCAAGGCGCCGACAAAATGCCCGGCGAAGCTTTCCATCAGAATCACCACCACGTTACGCACCGGCAATGTACCGTCTGCAGGCGGGGTGAAATCGCGGCGGATGGCGGCTGTGTCGGCATCGACCAGTTTGTCGTGCGGGGTCAGCAGCATTTTGCGTACCGCTTCCAACGCCTCGGCATCGGACATGGTCGACTTCCAGGCGTTATCGCGGTGCGACGACATGCTCGCCGAAGCGGCGGATGCCAGCGTCAGCGTGCCGTTAAGGCCCAGCTGATTGGCGAACATTGAATCAGTGGTATAAGCATCACCCCAGCGCAGCGGCGGGCCCTGGCGCAAATGGCCGCGTGCGGCAATCACCGCAATCAGCAAACAAACAATGAACACCGAGGTGCGCCAGTACCAAGCCGGGCCATTGTTCGGGCTCGATTGCAGCACGGCCTTGGGCCGGCTGAGCAGATCCAGGCCTTTGAACATTTTCGCCAGCAGCCAGGTCGCAATGGCCCAGCAGATCAGATAACGACCCACCGGATAGCCATTCCACAGCATGCTCAGAACGGTATGAACATCTTCCTCGAAGTACTGAAATACCAGGCTGTTGAGACGCTGGTGGAACTCGCGGTAGAAGTCCAGCTCGGTGATCCCGAGAAACAGGGTGATGCTCGCAAACGCAGTCAGCCAGGCCCGATGGAAGCCCCGTGCGGCCATGGCCCGAACACTCAGCAGCGACAGCAGCAAAGGCACCAGCGCATAAACCACCAGCCGCAGGTCGAAACGGAAACCGTTGTAAAACGCCTCGACAAAGGTCGAGACCGTGTCGTTGCCGATCAGCTCGCGGTTATAGACCAACAGTGCAACACGTAATAACGCATACATCACCAGCAGCGCGACAGCACTTAACAGGGTGAACGTAAGATGACTCTTGATCGTGGGTGTGAAGCGCTTCGAAGGCGTTTTCTTATGGTCTTGCACACTGGCCATTGACTGATAATCCGTTAGTAAGGGCAATAGGGTGTCGGTCACTCAACCTGAACGCGTCAACAACGCCCCTTTCAGGGATGCTGTGGCATCTGGGTGAGCGGCGAAGCAATCGGAAATCTTAAAGCAACAAAACTCAACAAAGTGTGAAATCTGACATCAGACAACGACTTTTGAGAAGCCCGAATACAACTCAAGGGCCGTGTGGCCCTTGAGTTGTATTACATCGAATCAGTCGTTGCTCGGCTTGTTGACAGCCTGCAGAACATACTGCGGCAGCGCAAAAGCGCCACTGTGAATCGCTGGATTGTAATAGCGCGTTACAATTCCACTCCCTGCAAAGCGCGCGCACAGGGTTTCCTGCGAAAGCTTGCGGTACTCGGCATCGGTACTGCCCCAGGCAAATGTCATGCTGCCACCGATGTAAGTCGGCACTGCTGCCATATAGAAATGCCAGTCGGCAAACAGGCCATGCATACGCGATGCAGTGGTTTGCACCTCGCTCAACTGCATGAACGGCGTACCGTTTTGGGTCACCAGAATACCGCCATCATTCAGGCAGCGACGGCAGGCCTGATAGAAGTTCTCGGAGAACAACACTTCGCCCGGGCCAATCGGATCGGTCGAATCGGAGATGATCACGTCGAACTTCTCGGTGGTATTGGCCACGAAACGCATGCCGTCATCAATCACCAGATTCAGGCGTGGGTCCTCATACGCGCCACTTGAATGGTTCGGCAGGAACTCCTTGCACATATCGACCACAGTGCCATCGATCTCGACCATGGTGATGTGCTCAACCGTTGCGTGCTTGCACACTTCGCGCAGCATGCCGCCGTCACCGCCACCGATGATCAACACGCGCTTGGCTGAGCCATGAGCCAGAATCGGCACGTGGGTGAGCATTTCGTGATAGATGAACTCATCCGCTTCGGTGGTCTGGATTACGCCATCAAGCGCCATTACCCGGCCCATGCGTGCGTTCTCGAAAATCACCAGATGCTGGTGCTCGGTACGCACTTCGTGCAGCAACTTATCCATACGAAAGCGTTGACCGTAACCTTCGTAAAGCGTCTCTTGGTAATCGCTCATGACAGTGCTCCTATTAGCAATGAGTTGAACGCGGAATTCCCGCCTGTCCTGTAACCTCGATGCGCCCGCTTGTGGCAGACGCCTTAAAAATTTTGATGGCCATGAGGCTAACAAATTCAACCACGGCCAATCGATAAGGCTGCGCATTCTACGTGGCAGCGGGTTACAGGTCGAACCTTCTCAACAGCACGCCAGCACTCAATGGCAGCTAAATGCACAATGAATGTTTGAAAGTCATTTCAGCCCTGACAATTGCGCCGCGTGCGGGTAATGTCAGCGCATGGAAAACGATCAATTCACCGAGCTGGTTCTGCCCTATCAGGCGCCGTGGCAATGGCAGCAATTCCACAGCCATTTTGCCTTGCGCGCGCTCAAAGGCGTCGAATCCCTGCAAGCCAACCGCTACAGCCGCAGCTTCCATATCGACGGTACTGACGGCTGGTTATCAGTGGCGCCATCCGCAGAAGCACCTGCACTGATTCTTCGGGTGAGTCCGGCGGCCGAGGCCTGTATACCGGCGCTGACACAGCGCGTTCGCAAGATGTTCGACCTTGATGCAAACCCTGCGCTGATCAACCAGCACTTGAGTGCCGACATCACGCTATCGCCGCTATTGGCGCGCAATCCCGGATTGCGCCTGCCCACCGCATTTGATCCGTTCGAGCAGGCCGTGCGCGCCATAGTCGGTCAGCAGGTTACGGTGAAAGCGGCGGTGACCGTTACCGGTCGTCTGGTCGAGCGTTTGGGCAGGCCGTTATCCGGGCCATCAATGCCAGGCGTCGAGCGCTTGTTTCCAACGGCCGCAGCAATTGCTGCAGCAGACTTGCAGGGCATCGGCATGCCGGGCAAGCGCGTTGAAACCTTGCAGAACTTTGCCCGCGAGATTGCCAGTGGCAACCTGCAATTGAGCATGCAACTGGGCTATCAGGCGCTGGTCGAACGCCTTTGCGCCCTCCCCGGTATTGGCCCGTGGACTGCGGAATACATAGCGTTGCGCGCGTTTGGCGAACCGGATGCATTTCCGGACAGTGATCTCGGCCTGCTCAAGGCGCCGGTGTGGGGTAATGATGGCATCAAGGCCAAACAGCTCAAATTGTTGGCAGAGGCCTGGCGGCCGTGGCGTGCTTATGCCGCAGCGCATCTTTGGGAAAATTACTCAGGAGCATAAGTGGTGTTCTATCGATATCACAGCAGCCCAATCGGCCAACTGCTTATCGCGGGCGACGCAAGCGGGCTGCAACAACTGCTGATGGAAATTGACAGCAAACCGTGGAAAATTGGCGAGAACTGGCAGCCTGCTGGCAAGCAACTCGACGCCGTGTGCCGGCAACTCGACGAGTACTTTGCCGGTCGCCGCAAACGGTTCGAGTTGACGCTGGCGCCGCGCGGCACCGAGTTCCAGCGCACGGTGTGGCAAGCCCTGCAAGGTATCGGTTACGGCCAGACCAGCAGTTACGCCGAGCTGGCCACCGCTATTGGCAGGCCAAAAGCAGTGCGTGCTGTGGGCACTGCCAATGGCGCCAATCCGATTGCGCTGATTATTCCCTGCCATCGGGTGATCGGCCGCGATGGCAGCCTGACCGGTTATGCCGGCGGCCTGCAACGCAAAGCCCTGCTACTGCGCCTCGAAGGTGCGCAATTCCCCGAGCAGTCGCGGCTCTCGCTTTAAAGCTCGACGCACTGCATGTCGCTGGCAAATTCGACCGGGCCTTTATAGAACGCATTAATCGCCGCCAGCGTTTGCGCCTGCTGATCTACCGTGCGGCTCATGAAATGCGAGAGCAGCACCTGTTTGACCTGCGCATCACGGCTTATTTCGCCAATCCGGCTCGGCAACATGTGCAGGCGCACCACGACGCCCTGTGCGCCCTCGGGAATGGCGTTGTGTGCAACCAGCAGATCGCTGCCTTGGGCGAGGCGGATCAGGTTGTCACTGTGGCCGCCGTTATCACCGGAAAACGTCAGCGACTTGCCATCGATCTCGACACGATAAGCCAGCGATGGCACCGGCCCGTGCTCGGCATCAATCGCGGTTATTTTCACCTTACTGGTGTCCAGCGTTTGTATTTGCGGGCTTGGCGTCAGGTTATGCGCCTTGATCTGGTAACTGGCATTGCCGTTCACAAATCCCTGCAAGTAAGGGTAAACGCCCTGCTCACCAACAAAGCGTTGCACGAAGGTTTCGGTATCCGGGAAGAATTTGCTCGCTGTAGGCCCGTAAACCTGCAAGTCGGTCTGCCGCTCAGTGAAGAACAGCGCCTTGATCAGCGGTGCAAAATCGGCGCTGTGATCACTGTGCAAGTGGGTCAGCAGCACAATAGGCACCTGGCTGATATCAACGCCGGCCAGGCCCATATTGTTTGCCGCCCCGTTACCGAGGTCGACCAGCACCTGCGCCACACCGTCTGCCCACACCACGTAAGCGCTGGAGGCGCGCTTGTCGTTCAACTCCGGCCCACCGGAACCCAGAACCTGCAGATAAACCCCGGTTTTCGGGCAGGTGGCAGTGGCCGACTTGGCTTGGCCGAGTTCGGCCTGAGCGCTTGCCGAACTGGCAATGCAAAACCCCAGCAGCGCGATTGTCCGTTTCAACATGAGTTATCTCCTTATGACTCAGCCAGCGAACGCCGGCACGGTCTCAGAGATAACAGCTTGCTGGCGTGAGGCAAAGGACCAATCAGAGATTGATCAACGCAAAACTGGCCACGCACTCATGCCCTGCAAGCTCACCGCCTTCGCGTACCAGGCCGATAGTCTGCATACCGGCTTGCTGGGCTGCGTCGAGTTCTTCGACGACATCCGACAAAAACACGATCGCCTCCGCAGGCAATCCTATCGCTTCGGCAATGCGCTGATAGGAGCCCGCTTCTCGCTTGGGACCGGAGATGGTATCAAAGTAGCCACTGAACAGCGGGCTCAAATCGCCGGCTTCGGAGCAGCCAAAAATGAGTTTCTGCGCCTGAATCGAGCCGGACGAATAAACGTACAGAGCATAGCCCTGCTGCTTCCAGCGCTTCAGCGCCTCCACGGCATCAGGATAGACATGGCCCTTGAGTTGGCCATTGGCGTAGCCCTGCTGCCAGATCATGCCCTGCAATGCCTTGAGCGGCGTTGCCTTGCGGTCATCGGCGATCCACTGCAGGAGTATCTCGATAACCCGTATTGTGTCGGCCTCAGGCTCAGTGCTGTCTTCACGTACTGCATCGAGTAACTGCGCCACCTGGGGCTCGTGCGCATGCTCAAGCACAAACGCCGGCAAATGTTCGACCGCGTAGGGAAACAGCACATCGAAGACAAAACTGACGGCGCTGGTAGTGCCCTCGATATCGGTAAGAATGGCTTTAACAGGCATGATCAGAGCTCTCGAATAGGCAGCGGGCGCTTGAGTTAGTCATCAATACGCGGGAAACGGCTGGCAATGTCTTCGCCGGTAAACTCGGCAACCCAGCCCTCGGGATTATTGAACAGACGAATCGCCACAAAGTGCGGGCGCTCGCCCATATCGAACCAGTGGCGCGTACCGGCAGGCACTGAGATCAGGTCATTCTTCTCGCACAGTACGGCGTAGACGTGATCATCGATATGCAGGGTGAACAAGCCACGACCCGCCACAAAAAAACGCACTTCGTCTTCTGCATGACGGTGCTCATCCAAAAACTTGGCACGCAGCTCAGCCTTCTGCGGGTGATCTTCGCTCAGGCTCACCACATCAACGGTGACGTAGCCTCGCTCGCTCATCAGTTGGTCGATCTGGCTTTGGTAGGCGCTGATCACCTCTTCGGAGCTGGCGCCCGGCTTGATCGGCGCACTGGCCTGCCAGCGTTCGAAACGCACGCCCACTTCGGCCAGCGTGCTGCTGATGTCTTCGGCGTGGGTCAGAACCTTGTGTGGCAACTCGGGTGATGACTCATGAAATACGCTCAGGATGCTCATGGCGATTCCTCAGAAAATAACTAAAAAACGGCTAACGAAGTCAGATCTTGTGCAGCGCGCGCATTTTGAGTTCGCACTCGAAGAGGAACTCAAAGGCTTCAATCTGGCGCAAGGCATCGCTCATCTGCGCGCCCCAGGTATACAGCCCATGACCACGGATCAGATAACCGACGCAGTCCGGGTGCTCATCCAGCCAGACCTGCACCTTGCTGGCGAGGCGCGCGATGTCCTGATCATTGTCGAAGATTGGCACTTCAACCTGACATTCATGGGTAGTGATACCGCTAAAGGCTTTCTGCAACTCGTAATCGGCGAATACCAGCGAATCACTCAGGGTCAGACGCGAGAGTACCGTCGCATTCACCGAATGAGTATGCAACACGGCGCCAATCGCCTCACTCCAACTGTACAGCTGCGTGTGCAACAGCGTTTCGGCAGAGGGCTTTTTACCGGGCTCAAGGCTGTTGCCAAGCAGGTCGGTGGCCAGCACATCGTCAACGCCCAACTGGCCCTTGTGCTTGCCAGAAACGGTTAGCAACGCCGAGTCGGTGCTCAGGCGCGCCGAGTAATTACTGCTGGTGGCAGGGGACCAACCGCGTGCGTAAAGGAACTGCCCCGCTTCGATGATCTGCTGCGCAAGTGTTTCGCGAGTCTGGCTCATGGCCGCTCCTCTTTAAGGCAAGTAGCGATGACTGCCGCGCCGGCGAGAACCGCGACGCTGGCAAGCGTGAATGTCCAGGACGAGCCCAAAGTACTCCAACTGTAACCCGAATACAGGGCACCCAGTGCACCACCCACTCCGGCTAATGCAGCGTAAAGGGCCTGGCCCTGCCCTTGCTGGCGGTCACCGAAGCTACGTTGCACGAAATGAATCGAGGCGGCATGGAAGCTGCCAAAGGTGGCCGCGTGCATCAGCTGAGCAATGATCAAAACCACCACGTGATCGGCAAAATTGCCCAGCAAGATCCAACGCACGGCGGTTATCAGAAAACTGGCCAACAACACCCGGCGCAGTGAAAAACGGGCCAGCAACTTCGCCATGAACATGAACAGAACGATTTCGGCGAGCACGCCCAGCGCCCAGAAGCCACCGATTGCGCCACGCGCATAACCGAGCGCTTCGAGGTGCACGCTGAGAAAGGTGTAGTAAGGGCCATTGCTCAATTGCATCAGGCTCACACTGAAGTAGAAGCCCAATATTTGCGGACGTTTGAGTTGCTCGATGAACCGGCCCTGGCCCGCAAACTCGGGGCGATGACGAGGCTGCGCATCCGGCACCCCAAAGCTGCTGATGCAGATCGCCGCCATGATCAGCACGATTGCCAGCGGATAGGCCCCCAAACTCAGGTGCTCGAACAATTGCCCGAGGCCGACGACCGCGACGATAAAACCGATGCTGCCCCAGAGACGGATCTGGCTGTATTTGGCAGCCTGTTCGCGTAAATGCGCCAGGGTGATGA
This sequence comes from Pseudomonas sp. MS19, assembly GCF_013277615.1. Classification (NCBI taxonomy): domain Bacteria; kingdom Pseudomonadati; phylum Pseudomonadota; class Gammaproteobacteria; order Pseudomonadales; family Pseudomonadaceae; genus Pseudomonas; species Pseudomonas sp. MS19. Next base: position 64,881 of record NZ_VBTO01000014.1, read on the forward strand.
CCTCGAACTGCGGCAACACTGCATGCCAGAAAAACGCATGCAGGGCCATCACCAGCGCCAGCCATGCATAACTTTTACTGATGAAGATTCCGGCAAAACTAATCAGTGTGCACACCGCGCCAAAGCGCACGATCGCCAGCCTGCGGCCGGTGTAATCGCCCAGCCAGCCCCACACGTTCGGGGCCACACAACGCATCAGCATGGCAATGGCGATCAGCTCGCCAATACGCGCAGGAGAGAATTCAAGGTAATCGAAGTACAGCGCCAGAAATGGCGCCGTGGCGCCCAGCAGGGCGAAATAGCAGAAGTAGAAACCTGAAAGCCGCCAATACGGCAATGCGCCGGGCATCGCTAACGGCTCAAAATTGGCTGATAACTTGGCGGGCCGCCAACAGGTCGGCCCGAACAAGTCCGGTTGAACCGCAGGTGATCACAACTGCCCGATTACCGGCGTGTTCACGCGCACATCCGCGTTCTGACCGCGATGGCGTAACAGATGATCCATCAGCACGATGGCCATCATCGCCTCGGCAATCGGGGTCGCGCGAATGCCGACGCAAGGGTCGTGTCGGCCCTTGGTGATCACATCTACCGGCTGGCCGTTGATATCAATCGACTGGCCCGGCGTGGTGATGCTCGAAGTAGGCTTGAGCGCCAGATGCGCAACAATCGGCTGGCCGGATGAAATACCGCCCAGAATGCCGCCGGCGTTGTTGCTGAGGAAACCTTGCGGCGTGAGCTCGTCGCGGTGCTCGGTGCCGCGCTGGGCAACACTGGCAAAACCGGCGCCAATCTCGACACCTTTAACCGCGTTGATGCTCATCAGCGCATGGGCCAATTCGGCATCGAGGCGATCGAAAATCGGCTCGCCCAAACCGGGCATAACTCCTTCGGCAACAACGGTGATCTTTGCGCCCACGGAATCCTGATCGCGGCGCAGTTGATCCATGTACGCCTCAAGCTCGGGCACTTTATCGGGATCGGCGCTGAAGAATGCGTTGTTATCGACGTGTTCCCAACTCTTGAATGGAATCTCGATGGGGCCAAGCTGGCTCATGTAGCCGCGAATGACGATGCCCTGAGTGGCCAGATACTTCTTGGCAATGGCACCGGCGGCCACGCGCATGGCGGTTTCCCGCGCCGAGCTGCGGCCACCGCCACGGTAATCGCGAATGCCGTATTTGTGGTGATAGGTGTAGTCGGCGTGGGCCGGACGGAAGGTGTCCTTGATCGCCGAGTAGTCCTTGGACTTCTGGTCAGTGTTGCGAATCAGCAAGCCGATCGAGCAACCCGTGGTACGGCCCTCGAACACGCCAGACAGAATCTCTACAACGTCATCTTCCTGACGCTGCGTCGTGTGACGGCTGGTGCCCGGCTTGCGCCGGTCCAAATCCCGCTGCATGTCTTCGAGTGAAAGCTCAAGCCCAGGCGGGCAACCGTCAACAATCGCCACCAACGCCGGGCCATGGCTTTCGCCCGCGGTGGTAACGGAGAACAACTTGCCGTAAGTATTGCCTGACATGTGCTAAACACTCCACGTGAATCAATTCAGGGGCCATTCCTGTAGTCTGCGCGGGCTATGAAGCCCCAGTTTGCACAGCCATGCGATAACAGCCAAAAATGCAGGCCGCGAGTATACCCGTGCAGCACGCGCAGTTCACCCTTGGCCACACAAGTGCCGCACAAGCTTCACGGGCGCATTCGCGCCCCGGAGTATTTGTTGCCTGCATAGAACCTTCCGCCACTGCGACTATCCAATCATCACCCGATGCCAATGTGCCTATATATGTTGCGAGTTCTCCTCTTGACCCTCACCCTGTTCGCCCCACTCGCCCAGGCGGCGCAAGCTGTATTGCAGCGCCCAGTGAACTTGCAGACCAGCCAGGGCACACTCTTTGGCACGCTCGAACTGCCCAAGACCGACGCGCAAATGCCCGTGGTGTTGCTTATTGCAGGTTCCGGCCCAACCGACCGTAACGGCAATAATCCGGGTGGCGGCCACAACGACACGCTGCGTCGGCTGGCCAAGCAATTGGCGCAGCGCGGTATCGCCACCTTGCGCTACGACAAGCGCGGCGTCGCTGCCAGCCGCCCCGCGACGCCCAATGAGCGTGATCTCAGCGTCGAGCAGTATGTGGCCGACGCGCAAGGTTGGCTGAAAATGCTGCGAGGCGACGCGCGCTTCAACAAGGTTTTTGTCGCAGGCCACAGTGAAGGCGCGTTGATCGCCAGCCTGAGCGCCGATAGGTTCAAGGTTGACGGTATTGTCTCAATTGCCGGCAGTTCAAGGCCGATTGATCAGGTCCTGCGCGAACAGCTCAGCTATCGCCTGCCACCTGCCCTGCTGGGCAAGAGCTCGACCATTCTCGACTCGCTGATTGCCGGTAAACCGACACTGGATGTGCCGCAAGAACTTGAGGTGTTGTTCAGGCCCACGGTACAGCCGTATCTGATCAGCCTGTTCCGTCAGGATCCGGCCGAGGCCTTCAGCCAGGCCAACGCACCGGCGCTGATTATTCAGGGTGATCATGACATTCAGGTCGATGTCGCCGACGCATTGCGCCTCAAGGAAGCACGCCCCGACGCGCAGTTGGTGGTCATCAAGGGCATGAACCATGTGCTGCGCATTGTCCCGCTGGACATGAAGGCGCAGCTGGCCTCTTACGACAATCCAAAACTGCCGCTGGCGCGTGAATTGATCGACGCGCTGAGCCAGTTCATTGAACACACTGAACAGTAGCCATTTAAGAATGTTTAACAGCGGCCGATAGCGTAAATGCCTCCACCGGTATAGCGCACAGGATCGCCTATCATGCTCGACAGCCCAGTTGAAGAACCGACCGCCCCAGAGGCGCCTGCCGTCGAGCAGCCACATCCCTGGGCCAACATTGCTCCCAGCCAGTTCCGCTTGCTGCGCCTGAGCGCGCTCAACGCGGACAGCCACACGGGCGCGCGACCGCTGAGATTTGTCCAATACGGCCGGGCCGAGCGCCATGGCAATGGCCAGAGCCTGCTGCGTTTGAGCGTACAGGTGCCGGAACTGGCGCAACGCAAAGCGCAGAACTGCCTGGAAGTGTGGATCGATCATCGCAACAAAGAAGTGCGCTTTGGCCCGGACAACGGTTTACGCATCGAGCCGCAAAACCGTGGTTTGGGCCGCTTTCTGCTGGCTCAGGGCATTGCCTGGGCGCAACAACATTGCGCTCATTACATGATTGAAGGTGGCGCACTCTCAGCCAAACAGTCGCCTACACCGGCGGCCCGGCAACTGCGCGCCCATATGCTGCAAATGCTCGGCTTCACCCTTGAGTACAGCGATGCGCAGCAACTCAAGGCTCAATACAGCGCCCCACGTGTGGGCAGCCTGAATAGCGACTGGAATGTCCAGAAAGTGCAAATCATCGAAGTCATCGAGGCCGCCCAGATGCTCGAACAAGCCGACCGCAGCCTGCTCGAGCAGGCTATAAAACTGCGCAAGGTTGAAGAGCGCATGGAGCAGTTCAAGCGTGAAGACTCAGGCCTGCGCTTCACTATCGCCTGCCTGGTGACTTTCAGTTTGTTTCAGGCAGGCTTATTGATCTGGATCGCCACCCATTGAAGCGCTGTCGTTAACCGCCAGCGCGCTCACGGAACAACGCCTGATGCTCGCGGCATTGCTCGGCCGCCAACAAGAACACGCCATGCCCGCCGTTGCTGAAGTCCAGCCAGGTAAAGTCCACCTCTGGGTATAGCGCCTGCACGTGGACCTGGCTATTGCCCACCTCAACCACCAGCGTGCCCTGCTCGGTCAGATGATCGGCCGCTTCGGCGAGCATTCTGCGCACCAAATCCAAGCCGTCATTGCCACAGGCAAGGCCAAGTTCCGGTTCGTGATGGTATTCGGCTGGCATATCGGCGAAATCTTCCGCATCCACATAAGGCGGGTTTGACACAATCAGGTCGAAACGCTGGCCCGGCAAGCCCTCGAAGCCATCGCCCTGAACGGTGAAAACGCGCTCCTCAATACCGTGGCGCTCGATGTTCTGATTGGCGACCTCCAAGGCGTCATAAGACAGGTCGGCAAGCACCACCTCGGCGTCCATGAACTCGTAGGCACAAGCGATACCAATACAGCCCGAGCCGGTGCACAGATCAAGAATGCGCATTGGCTCTTTGACCAGCCAAGGCCGGAAGCGTTTATCAATCAACTCGGCAATCGGTGAGCGCGGCACCAGCACCCGCTCATCCACCAGAAACGGCAGGCCGCAAAACCAGGCTTCGCCCAGCAGGTAGGCGGTAGGCACTCGTTCTTCGATGCGTTTTTTCAACAACGCCTGCAAATGCGCATGTTCGTCATCTTCAAGGCGGCAATCGAGGTAACTATCGGCAATTTCCCAAGGCAGATGCAATGCGCCGAGGACCAACTGGCGAGCCTCATCCCAGGCGTTGTCTGTGCCGTGACCAAAAAACAGTTCTTCACTCTGAAAGCGGCTGACAGCCCAGCGAATGTAGTCACGCAAAGTGCGCAAGCGGGTGGTTGCTGCAAACATATCGGCACTCTCAAGAACGGCGAAAAGAGCCACTAGTTTACAGAACATTAAATCTACCGGCAGGCCCCTGCACACCAAGGCGCAAACGGACTGCTCAGTCAGGGCGCTTATTTGCCCATTTAAGCCGCTAAAGCAGCGGTGCTGACCTGCCAATCCCCCAAGGGCACCGTTATAATTCGCAACGAATTTTTAACCCTTCCTACCCACTTAACGACTTGAGAAATCTCACAAAATGGTCATAGACCCTTTTTCGCTCACGGGCTTGCTCGTGCTGGCGATATTCCTTATTGGCATGACGCTAATCGTTTTTGAAGCACAGTTGGAGATGGATAAGTTCAAGCCCGCCATGTTCATGATGTCTGGCCTGATTGTCATCGGCGCTCATTACGCCCTCACCGACCCCAACGGCTTCCAGTATTTCCTCCACGCCCAAAGCGAAACCAAAGGCGAACTGTTCGGCCTGATCGCCTTCATGGCGTTCATGTGGATGGTGGTCGAACTGCTCAATGAACGTAACGTGTTCACCGCGCTTAACGGCTACCTGATGGGTAAAGGTTTGGGCGCCAGAGGCATGTTCTGGGCGACGGGGGCGCTGTCCGCCCTGCTTTCACCGTTCCTCAACAACATCACCACGGCGATGATTTTCGGTAAAACCGTAAAGAATATTTCGGTCAACCAGCGCTACACCCACATTGCCCTGTGCAACATCGTGATTGCCTCAAACTCAGGCGTCTGGTTCCTGGGAACCTCGACCAGCCTGATGGTGGTTCTTGCCGGAAAAATCAGCATTGCCGGGCTGCTCCTGCTGATCCCGTCTGCACTCATCGGCTGGCTGATCTTTGCCGCTGCCCTGCACTTTTTCTATCTGCGCAAACTCAGTGACGAGCAACTGATTCACATTGCCGACCAGTCGGAGACGGCGCTCAAGCCCGGCGGCGCGGGCTTGGCAGTGGTTGGCTTTTTCGCGGTTGTCGGCGCGGTTCTGTGCAACGTATTCCTGCGTGTAAGCATCGAATTCGCCATCGGTATTGGCCTGGGCATGGTCGCGATCTACGCGTGGTGGCTGATACGCCAGGGCATTGAAATGCCCTGGCAGGATCAACTGCAGAAGGTCGAGTGGAACGCCCTGCTGTTCTTCATCGGCATCATCACCGCTGTTTCATGCCTTAACCATGTTGGCTGGCTGTCGTATATCTCGCGCTTGTTCGAGATCATGCACCCCACCAGCGTCAACATGATTCTGGGCGTCGCCTCTGGCGTGATGGACAACGTACCGGTAGAAGCCGCTGCATTGATGTCCAACCCGCAACTGGGCCTCGACCAGTGGGCACTGAATGCACTGATGGTAGGCATTGGCGGCTCGCTTACCGTAGTGGGCTCTGCTGCCGGGGTTATGGCCATGTCGCTCGACAAGACTTACAGCTTCGGCGTGCACATGAAGTTTTTGCCGGTGATCCTGCTGAACTTCTTCGGCTCTCTGGGCATCTGGTATATACAGTTCCAGGTGTTCGGGCTGTACTGACCGCACTGCGCGGTTATGCGCTCAGGTTGAACACCTGTTCGCATAACCGCTGAAGGCATTTCGCTACTAACCCTACCCAGCGCGGCAATTATCCGTAAGAATACAGGGGATAGAGCGCGTCCCGGCTCAAAGACCCAACGAGCCCTGAATACCCGGCGCAATAAAAGTCGCTCGCTGAATTTAACCTGCCGAAACCTTTAAATGGTTCACAGTCGTTATATTCAAGCGGAGAATGATCACTGTCGTATGCGCAGCAAGGACCCTTCAATGTCATATCCACAAACGTTGCTTCAACTCACCGGGCGTAGTTTTGCTCCGGCCACGATGCGCAATGCCACATTGCTGATTATTGATGCCCAGGAAGAATACCGCAGCGGCGTTCTGCAACTGCCTAACGTAGAATCGGCCCTTAGCGAAATCGCCAATCTGCTGGCCGCGGCCCGCGCTGCCGGCATTCCTGTGGTCCACGTCAAACACCTGGGAATCCCAGGCGGCGTGCTCGATCCACGCGGCCCGCGTGGTGAACACATTCCTGAAGCAGCACCGATTGCCGGTGAAACCGTCGTCGAGAAGCGCCTGCCTAACGCGTTCTCGGGCACCGACCTGCACGAGCGTTTGCAAGCACTCGGCCGACTCGACCTGATTGTTTGCGGGTTCATGACCCATTCGAGCATCAGCACCACGGTGCGCGCCACCAAAGATTACGGCTACCGTTGCACCATCGTCGATGCAGCCTGCGCAACCCGCGACTTGCCGACACCAGACGGTAAAGTGATGAGCGCTGCTGACATCCACAATGCTGAAATTGTCACCCTTGCTGACAACTTTGCCGCGATCGTCCCCAACGCCAGCGCGCTGATCTGATCCGGCTTGCGGTTCACACTGAGCTATCAGTGTGAACCACTGTCGAGACTGCCGGTCTCACACTCGATAACCCAAGAGGAAATCGGGATGAAACTATCCAATGGTTTTGATGCACGCCGATTGCGTCCGCGTGAGCCGCGCAGTTGGCGCCTGCGCGCAGCCTTTGCCTTAGGCGCGTTACTGGCGGCATTCGGCATATTGCTGGCGATGGCCGGCGCAGCGACCCTACTCGGCCAGCCGGCCGCACTCGGCCCACTCAACGACTCAGTCGGCGCTTCGGTGACCATGCTGGTTATCGGCCTGATTCTGCTCTGGTCCGGTATCGGAGTATGGCGTATGTGTCGTCGGCGCCTGCGTCGTCCCAGCGACCTCAGCATGCCTTCGCACCTGATGAAAAAGCGCGATTAACGCGGCTCTGCAACAAACATCCGGCATCCTTCGGTACACTATCGGCCTTGGAGGAGGTCCCGATGCAAGACGACGATTTTTCCCTGTTCAAAGCCGAGCTGCGCGGCGTTAAACCCTTAACGCAAGATCGTGCCGATACCGGCAAATCGCGCCCGGATGTCAAACGCCTGGCCACTTTGCGCCAAGCGGCGGCAACGCGGGTTGAGTCGATCAAGGTCGACGGCCTTTCCGACCAGTTTGTTATTGATGTTGGCGCTGAAGATCCGCTGCACTGGGCGGCCAATGGTGTGCAGGAAGGCCAGATGCGCAAGCTCAAGCTGGGCCAGATTGCCTTCGACGGCAGCCTCGATCTGCACGGCATGAGTGTCGAGAAAGCCCGCGACACCCTGTGGGAGTTTCTGGCCGAGGCCAACAAGTTCGAAGTCCGCTGTGTGCGCGTCACCCACGGCAAGGCTGCACGCAAAGACGGTCGCAAACCCCTGATCAAGAGCCATGTAAACACCTGGCTGCGCCAGCATCCGCAGGTGCTTGGCTTCACCTCTTGCCTGCCCAAACACGGGGGCACTGGCGCAGTTTATGTGATGCTCAAACGCACCATGATGGACGGCCGCGACGAGTAATTGTGATCGCCATTGCCTGCGCGCATTCACCCCGAATGCGCGCACCGATTGATACAACACTTGCCAGTTTCGGGTCAGCGCCCTAACCTGCCCGTCTGTGCCTATCCGCTAATTCACAGGAAGCTCCATGTCCCTGGAACAAAACTACACCGAGATTCTTGGCCAATTGGGCGAAGATGCCTCTCGCGAAGGCTTGCTTGACACCCCCAAGCGCGCCGCAAAAGCCATGCAGTATCTCTGCCGTGGCTACCAGCAAACGCTCGAAGAAGTCACCAACGGCGCACTGTTCAGCTCAGACAACAGTGAAATGGTCCTAGTAAAGAACATTGAGCTGTACTCGCTCTGCGAGCATCACCTGCTGCCATTCATTGGCAAGGCTCACGTCGCCTATATTCCAAGCGGCAAGGTTCTGGGCCTGTCGAAAGTGGCGCGAATTGTCGATATGTTCGCACGCCGCCTGCAAATTCAGGAAAACCTCAGCCGCCAGATTGCCGATGCCGTTCAGCAAGTAACGGGCGCAATGGGCGTTGCAGTGGTGATTGAAGCGCAGCACATGTGCATGATGATGCGCGGCGTTGAGAAGCAGAACTCTTCGATGGTGACGTCGGTCATGCTTGGCGAGTTTCGCAGCAATGCTGCCACGCGCAGCGAGTTTCTCAGCTTGATCAACAACTGATCCGCTAAAGCCTGCCAAACAGGTTAGCGTCAGCCAATAAAAAACCCATGCATGCATGGGTTTTTTATTGGCTGTATTCAGCAAAACGGCAGATGGAGCAGACGCTTAAAAGTCGTCTTCGACATCGCCATCCTTCATCTTGAACTCACGGGTCTGCAGATACGCATTGCGCACGAACGTATAGCGATCACCACTGATCAGGCGTTCAGCAGAGAGCAGCTCGGCACGAACATCCACCAGGTTGACCGCAAAGGTCACGTTACGTGTTGGCACATGGTCGATAAACAGGCCGGTTGCCAGCAAGCCGTCTGGCAATTTGCCTAAGCTGTCGCGCACGGTGCTTGGCCCCAACAGCGGCAACACAACATACGGTCCGTTAGGCACGCCCCAGACACCCAGCGTCTGGCCGAAGTCTTCATCATTGGCCTGCAAGCCCATGGCGGTTGCCACGTCGAACACGCCGACAACACCCAGCGTGGTGTTTAGGATGAAGCGCGTCGTGTCTACGCCGGCGTCGCGCACCTTGCCCTGCAGCAAGTTGTTGGCGAAGTTGCGGGTATCACTGACGTTGTTGAAAAAGTTGTGCACGCCTGTGCGGATGAAACTCGGCGTGACAGCCTTATAGCCTTTGGCAATGGGCTTGAGGGTATATGCATCGATCGTGTCGTTGATGTCGAACATCACACGGTTATAGCCAATCCACGGATCATCCTCAGTGGCGTGAGCCAGAACAGGCAGCACCGAGATACTGCAGCAAGCAGCCCATTTCAAAAGGCGCTTGTATACCGGCGCTCCAGACTCGTGCATCACCATCACTCCTCAAATTACGGCTGGCCAGCAAAACCGCATAGCCCGTTGAGGGCTGCCTGTATTGCGCAGCCCTGCAAAAAATAGGCGCTCAGTATAATGCCTGGCGCCCCTAAAGTGGCAGCTTGACAGCATAGCGCAACAAACCCAAATAACGGCTGAGGGCGATTTTAGCTGTAGACCTCAAACACCCGCCGCCGTTACACAAGGTTGCAGCGTTTACTGCCAATTTGCGTGCAACGCTGGACTCACGCCTCGCTCAACAATCCCAGACTCTTGCCCTTCAACACGGCTTGAGTACGGCTGCGAACACTCAGCTTGGTAAACAGATTATGCAGGTGCCATTTGATTGTCGCCTCCGACAGGTGCACAGCCTGAGCAATATCCCGGTTCGAAAGCCCCGCCGCGACAAAACGCAGGATCTCCCGTTCACGGCGGCTGACGTCCTGATTATCTTCCGCGCTGTCAGGGTCGAGTTTTAGCACCTTGCATTGCTCGCGCCATTGCTCGGCAACTGTAAGCCAGCGTTCCTTGCGGGAAGGCTCTGCCGCCAACCAGGCACCCATCAACGGATAGAGCCAATTGGCGTCATCGAGGAACATCCGCCGATAGCCACACTGCCAGGCTTTTTCCAGGCTTTCGCCAAATAATTCAAAAGCTTTGTCAGTGTGGCCCTTACGCCAATGAGCTACCGCTAATAGCAAGGATATATGTAGCCGCCGCTCGCGCTGATGCTCAGCCAGATGCTTACCGAGACAGTTCTCCAACACGGCCTGAGCTTTATCCGCGCGGCGCTCGGCCAAGGCCAGACGGGCTTCGGTGAGCACACGAGCGGTTTGCGCCTCACTGAACCGACCGTCCGGTATCCCAGCCATGTGCCGTTGCAGTTGCAAGGACGTGCGCTCGGCCTCATTGGGGCGGCGTAGCCATAACAGGAACTGCACCCGACAACTCATGCCCAGGGCAAATACCCGCTCATAGCCTGGCGCATGCAGACCATCCAGCCAATCGTCCAGCACAGCCATGCCTTTATCCGTGTCACCGGCATAGAAATAGGCCCGCGCCATCACCAGCTTGCCCCGGCTTATCAGCTCAATCGGCGTTGCAACATCGCGCCAGGTGATCGCATCGGGCAGTTTGTCGATGATCTGCGCGTGCTCATTACGCTCATAAAGCAGATCGGCACTGACAAGCGTCAGCGGCTCCACCACGCGGCTGTCCATCCCGTAAACCTTCTTGACCCGGGCGCGGGTTTCGTCCGCAACCTGACTGCCATGCAGGAGATCGCCGGCCTCTTTACACACCAGCGCCTCGATCAGTGAGGTAACCACAAGCAAGTAGGTATTTGCGCTTTGGCTCAGATACTGGCGTGCGCGGGCAATCGACTTGACCCCTTCATCCACCTCGCCCAGCAAGGTGTAAGCTGCGGCCTGGATGCACAAGAGACTGGCACTGAATACCGGCTGATTCTCGGACACCAGTCGCAACCAATGACGCGCGACCTTCAGGCAGCTCTCCAGCTTGTCCTGATACAGCAGGATCAGGGCCTTGAGCACTTGTGCAGCAACCATCAATTCCGCCAGACCGTAATGCAAAGCACCACTCTGGCCATGTGGCAGACGCAGGCTTACATCTTCAATCAGCGCCTCTGCCTCGGCATACCGCTGCTCCAAGGCCAGCTGCCAGGCATAAAAAATCTGGAACACGGCGTGCTCAAGAATCACCTCACTGGGTAATTGCTTGAGCACTTTGAGCACGCTGTAAACCTCGTTGCTGGAGACCAGACTGCCACCGTGCAGCTCAAGCAGCTCGGCGCCACGGGCAAAGTCGCCAGCACGTAACAGGTACTTGATCGCCTTGGCGTAATGCCCCTTATCGAGACACCAACGTGCGGCGCTGCGCTGGAGTGTCGCCAGCTCGCCACTGCTGGGTATACCAGTGCGATTGAAGTCGGCGAACAGACCGTGGTAACGCAGCCACCCGCCCGCCCCTTCGAGCGGTTTGACGAACAATTGATTACGCCGGAGAAAGGCCAGCATCTGCGCTGAGTCATCGCGACCGGACAGCGCATCGCAAAGCTCAGCGTTGAACTCGTCGAGAACGGCGGTTTGTTGCAAGAAGCAGATCACCACATCTGGCAAGTCCGCCAGTACATCAGCTTGCAGATAATCTGCAATATTGCGTTCACTGCCGGTCAGTTGCTGCATGTACAGGGTGCGGTCAGCCACTGTACCGAGTGCCAGCGCCAGTAGTTGCAGTGCAGTAACCCAGCCTTCGCTACGCCCATGCAGCACCGCCAACTCTTCCCGACTCAGTTGCAGCTGCTTGATGTCCTGTAAATAATTGGCCGTCTGCGCCGCAGTGAATCGCAGATCCGCAGAACTCAACATGAAAGTCTGAGCCTGCAGCTCAGGTGCCAGCCCCTCAATTAGCGCACCACTGCGGGCGCTGCCAATAAGGTGTACATGCGCGGGCAACTGGCTGATCAGCCGCTGAGAAAGCACGTTCACGCCCGGCACGGCGATGCGGTGCATGTCGTCGATAAGCAGGTAAAGATCAGCCGGAAGCTTGCCAAGAGCGCGGGCAAACTCATCAATCGCCTGGTCTACCGCAGCCGCATCAACGCCCACCGGAATATGCAGGGAGTAATCAAACTGCGGGTAGCAGCTCTCGATAGCAGCACTCAGATAGTCGAGCACCCGCAGCGGATCAGTATCAGTTTCGTCACACGCCAGCCAGGCAACCTGTAAGTCGGCCGCCAGCAAGTGCGCACGGTACTGCTCAAGCAAAACGCTTTTGCCGTAGCCTGCCGGCGCGCACACTAAAGTTAATGGCCCCTGGCATGCAGCATCAAGGCGCTCGATCAGGGTTTCGCGTGGCACCAGCAGTTCGGGATTGATCGCAACGGGGGCAATTTTAGTGCGCAGCAGAGGCTGAGCCGGAGCAGTGGCATATTCAACAATTTTGTTCATTACAAGAGACTCAATTCGCGGGCACGTCGAATCGCCTGGGTGCGATTGCGAACCTTTAGTTTTTCGTAAATGTTGTGCAGGTGCCATTTGACAGTGCCTAACGCCAACTCAAGCTGTTCGCCGATCTCAGCGTTAGACATACCTTGTGCAGCCAGACACACCACCTCACGTTCACGCTCAGTCAGGCCTTCGTCCACCTCAAGCAGCGTTTGGCTTGCGCTGTAACCCGGCCAGATCGCCAACAATTGGCGGATAAAACCCTGCAGCGCCGGTTGGCGCTCAGCCGTTTCAAGCTGCTGCAGCATCAGCCGGACACTGTCGCCCTCCTCGATAAACAGCGTTCGGATGCCTTCGCGCTCGGCATCGATCAAGCACTGCACCAACAAGGTTTGTGAACGCTCCTGATACCCCAGACGTTGATAACTGAGCGCCGAAAGCAGGTCCAAACGCAGCCGGTGCAGTCCATGCCAGTCGGGAAGCAGCAATGCGCGCAGATGGGTGATTTCATGCAAGGCTTCGCTGGAATGCCCACGGGCTTGTTGCAAGCGCACGCGTGTCAGGCCTTGCATCCATTTCACCGGATTGAAGCGCATGTGCAGGTAAGGTGCCGCGAGGCTGTCCCAGTCGACGCTTTTGAGTCTCAACTCGGCCCGCTTGATGCGGTCGACTGCCGTCTCCTGGAGGATTTGCGCAACCTCATCGCCCACTGCCAGCGCATAGAAGCGCCAGGCTTTATGGCGGGCCGCCATGTTCTGCATCATCACCAGTGTGGCGTGTGCTTCCTTGGGATTTTCCTGCATGCGCTGCAAGCGCGACAAACACAACAGCCCTTGCGCGTAGACATCGATCGGGCTGATCAGATCGACAGTATCGAGCGCCCAGCGCAGACGACTTTCCAGCCCTTCGAACTCACCCTGAATGCACTTGATAACAGCCCCGGTAACGGTCGAAAGTACCAATGCCTGCGAGCGCTCGGCAAACCACGGCATGCTGTGCAGGCGCAGGTGGCTATACAGCAATGCCGCTTGCTTAATTTGCCCTTGCTCAAGACTCAACAGCAACTCGACATTGGCCAGCTGCATTTCGAGGTAGCGCCCGGACAAGAAATGATTACGCTGCTGCGCCAGCGCCAACAGCCGGTGCGCCGACTGCGGCGCGCCCATCATTACGTGTGCAATGGCGCCGACGATCAGCATTGTCACCTCGACAAATGCCGAGTGCTGACCCAGGTGCACCTCAACCCGCCGGGCCAGCAGCACACAGGTCACCAAATCATCTTTCTGCAGCGCAATCACCGCCTTGATCGCCAGTGCTGCCAAATGCCTGTCACTCAGGTCGGTGGTCACCTCCAGCTCACCCCAGCCTTGCAACAGGTCGTCGATATTGCGATTGGCCTCTTGCAGCCCCATTTGCGTGGCGCGTGTCCACACATCGACCAGCATCAGCACCGGATATTCGCTGGCAATCGAGTAAGGCACGTGCTGGCGCCAGTAGGTGATAAGACTGAGTTCGCCCTGGTTGATCATCTGCATGCCGGCCGCTTCGATGAGCTCAGCCAACAGCCGCGGATCATCGGCAAGGTGCGCATGGCGAATTGCCAAGGCCTGCATGTCATGAGCAGCAAACCAGTGACTGGCGCTGTAATTCAGTTGCTTGAAACGCGCAGGATCCTGCGCTTGCAGACGGTTACGCAGGAAGTCGGCAAACACATCGTGGAAACGGTACCAGTGCCGCTCATGGTCCAGCGGACGCAAAAACAGCTGGCGCGCTTCGAATGCTTGCAGCGTCGTCTGGCCGCCAGTGCCGCCGGTGAGATAATCGACCAACTCACCGCTCACTTGCTGCGCCACAGCCAAGGTCATCAGCAAGGTTTGTTCATCCGCCGGTAGTGTCGACAGAACCGAATGCAACAGGTATTCGGCGACAGTGTCAGGCTCTTCCGGGCGCTCGTAATTGCCGTCGTAGGCGTCTGCGCGATGCCCCAGCCACAAGCTGGCCAAGTGCACACCCAGCACCCAACCACCGGTATGCGTGTATAAGTTTTCCAGGACCTGGCCACTGAGTTCGTGACCGCGCTGCTTGAGATAATCCTGGGTCTCGAGTTTAGTGAGGCGCAATTCTTGCTCACCTATTTCGAGCAACAATCCCTTGGCCCGCAGGCGAGCCAGTTGCATCCGGGGTTGCGACCGGCAGCCAATCGCCAGGGTGAAATTTTGCGGCGAGAACTCAACCAGCCGGTTCAGCGCCTGTTGCAACTGCACATTGCTGATGCGATGCAAGTCATCCAGCACCAGCAACATGGGTAATACCGTTTCAGCCAACTCGACGAGCAGTGATTCCATGACAATGTCGACGGGAATATGCAGAGAGTTGCGCAGATAGTCCTGAGCATTGCTGCCAAAACCTGGAGAATGAGCGGATATAGTCGCGATCAGATGAGCAAAGAAACTTGCCGGGTCATTGTCTGCATCGACGATATTAAGCCAGGCAACAAGCGCTCCTTGCTCCATCCTGCTCGTCGCCAGCATTTGCATGGACACGGTTTTACCGAAGCCTGCAGGGGCCGAAAACTGAATGAGCTTGGCGTGGGGGTGGGCTTGAAGCGAATCGTCTACAGCCTGCCGACAGAAGTGGGCAGTAGCGGCTCTGGCAGATTCCTGCGCAGCCGCCGTCATACCCGGTACGGGTAATTCAATAACATCATCCATGATGTTTTCCTTATACACAGTGCTGGATTTGTAACAGTTACCTTCCTGGTTCTCAGCCATAGTAATCGGCTGTCCAACCCCGCGTAAACTTTGAACGAGACTAGGATCAATCGCTTGGGCGATCTACAATCGCCATCCACGCTCGTGAAAGTCCGAAATGAATATCTGCGAAATCCATCCGCTGCCGTATCAAGCCTCGCCGTGCGTTTACTTCGATGCCATCCATAAGGAATGCGGCGCGATATTGCTCGACTCGGGTCGACCGAATGCCGAGCGCGGGCGTTTCGACCTGCTCAGTGCGTGGCCGCTTGAAACCTTTGTACCTGCCCCCGACGAGTCGGCGGCAGATTACAACCAGAGACTGCGTGCGGGCCTTGCAAGGCTTCAAGCGTGCGACTATCCGACAGGCTTTGAGCTGCCATTCAGTGGCGGGCTGATGGGCTATTTCGGCTACGATTTCGGTCAGCGAATCGAACCTCAGCAGCCGAAAAGTTGTGACGATCTTGGGCTTCAGGATGCCCGCCTTGGCCTGTATGACTGGGCGCTGATTACCGACCATCAAGCACTTACCAGCCAACTGGTGTTTCATCCGAGCGTGGATGAACAGCAACGCAAAAAACTGATCGCACTATTTGAAAAAAAGCGCGAAAGCAGCCCGCAAAACTTCAAATTGGCCGGTGATTTTCGAGCCAATATCCGATCAACGGACTACAAACAGGCCTTCGAGCGGATCCAAAGTTACATTTCAGCGGGTGATTGCTACCAAGTAAATTATGCTCAGCGCTTTCAGGCCGAGTATGAGGGTGATCCGTGGGGCGCCTATCAGGCGTTGCGTGAGATATGCCCTACGCCGTTTTCCGGCTATCTGGGGCTGGGCGAAAACAACGCCATTCTCAGTTTATCGCCTGAGCGTTTCATGCACGTTAGCCGGGGCCATGTGGAAACCCGACCGATAAAGGGCACACGCCCGCGCGGGCACACGCCAGAACAAGACAAAGCGCAGGCAGATGAGCTACTCAATAGCCGTAAAGATCGCGCTGAAAACTTGATGATCGTTGATTTGCTGCGCAACGATCTGGGCCGCAGTTGCCGGATTGGCTCAGTGCGCGTGCCTGAACTGTTCGCGCTCGAAAGCTACCCCAATGTGCATCATCTGGTGAGCGCAGTAACCGGTGAATTAGCCGCAGACAAAGACGCGCTGGACCTGTTTGCCGGCAGCTTTCCCGGCGGATCGATCACCGGCGCACCCAAGATTCGCGCCATGCAGATCATCGACGAACTCGAACCTACCCGTCGCGCACTGTATTGCGGTTCATTGATGTATCTGGATATTCGCGGCGAAATGGACAGCTCGATTGCCATTCGCAGCCTGCTGGCTCGCGATAGCGTTATCAGTTGCTGGGGCGGTGGCGGGATTGTTGCTGACTCACAGTGGCAGGCGGAATATCAGGAGTCGATAACCAAGGTCAATGTGTTGCTGAGTACCCTACAGAATCTTGGCAAGTAGCTAAGCCGCTGGATTGCCCAGCGGCTTATTCAACTCAGACCTGCACAGGTGCCATGTACGCGAAGGCTTCCTGAGTGAAGCGTACCCGCTCCTCGACAGACTCCGTGATGCCGTCTTTTGCCAACTCAGCCAAACGCTCTTCGACCGCATGCGCGCGCAGGGTCAAACCACTGTTGTTGGCGATCTGGATATTCAAGCCGGGACGCGCATTGAGCTCCAGGATCAAGGGACCCTTCTCCTGATCGAGCACCATGTCGACACCGATATAACCCAGCCCACACAGCTCATAACAGCCTGCAGCCAAGGTCATGAAGCCTTTCCAGTTCGGCAACTGAACGCCGTCCACGGCATTGGTTGTATCGGGGTGTTTGGAGATCTTGTTGTTCAGCCAGGTCCCGCCCAGTGTCATGCCGGTCGCCAGATCAACGCCTACACCAATCGCACCTTGGTGCAGGTTGGCCTTGCCGCCTGACTGACGCGTCGGCAAGCGCAGCATTGCCATGACCGGATAGCCCATCAACACGATGATACGAATATCCGGCACGCCTTCGTAGCTGATGCTTTTGAAGATCTGATCGGGCACCACACGATACTCGATCAGCGCGCGGTCACGCAGGCCGCCCAACGAATAGAGACCGGTGAGAATGCTCGAAATCTGGTGCTGGATCTCTTCAAGACTGATGATCCGGCCCGAGACGGTACGGAAGCGGTCTTCAAAGCGATCAGCAACTACCAGAATCCCGTCACCGCCCGCACCTTGCGCGGGCTTGACTACGAAATCACTGCGCTCACCAATGATCTTTTCAAGGTTATCGATCTCTTTTTCAGTCGAGATGATCCCATACATTTCGGGCACGTTAATGCCCGACTCAATCGCCCGTTCCTTGGTGATGATCTTGTCATCCACCAAGGGGTACAGGTGACGCTTGTTGTATTTGAGCACGTAATCAGCATTACGTCGGTTGATGCCCATGATGCCCAGTTCTTCAAGAGCCTTCCAACGTTTCCAGAGGCCAAACATAGGTCACTCCTTGAGGAAGGCATTGAAGCGGAACAGCTCAGTCAGGCGATAGCCGCGATAGCGACCCATTGCCAACATGAAGCCCACCAGAATCAACAGGATTGCCGGGAAGGTGAACACGAAGTAAACCAGTTCAGGCACGGTCATCAACAGATGCGCAAGCGATGCGGCGATCAGTGTGCCCACACCCACTTTCAAGGCATGGCCAGCGCCACGCTCTTCCCATGTAATCGACAGACGCTCGATAGTCATGGTCAGAATCACCATCGGGAACAATGCTACCGAGAGGCCGCGATCCATACCCAGTTTGTGACTGAACAAGCTGATCACTGCGATCAGCACAACCACGAAGGTCAGCACCACCGACAGTCGAGGCAACATCTGTAGTTTCAAGTGCTCAAGGTAGGAACGCAGCGACAAGCCCAGCGCGGTAATGAAGGTAAACAGCACGATACCGAAACCCAACCCCGTCTCGCGGAACGCCAGTGCGATCAGAACCGGCGTAAAGGTGCCGAGGGTTTGCAGGCCGCCGAGGTTACGCAGGATCAGGATGAGCAGAACCCCGATCGGGATCATGACCATGATCTGGAAGTTGTGCTGAGTCTGCAAAGGCAGGCCGTACAGTGAATAGGACAGGAAGCCGGCATCGGTGCTTTCGTCGGTCAGTTTAGCCAGACGAATTGCATTCATTTCGCTGTTGTTCAGGCTAAATGTAACGTTGGCCTGCTTGCCGCCTTCAAGGTTCATCAGCGGGTCATTGCCCACCCACCAGACCAGTCGGTCCGACGGCAAACCTTGCTCACCACTCACCGGATTGAAATACAGCCACTTCTCGCCGTTAAAGCTGCGCAGCCAAAGCTCCGGGTCCTGCTGAATTTCAGCGGCCAGGCGAATGGTGTGTACCCGCTCCATCGGCACGTGCGCGATGGACAACAGCAACTCGACCGCCTTGGCCTTGTTTTCAGTCGAGGCATCGCCACCGAGCAACAACTTGGCGTTGTCGTCGGCTTCGTTGTTCACCCGCTTGATGGTTTCACTGATAAAGGTTTCAACATCAGCGGAATGCTGACGAATCGGTGCAAGCAATGCTTCTGCAGCGATTTTCTCGGCGCCTTCAACCGGCAGGCTGTCGCGGAAAATCGGGCCTTTGGCCTTGGCTTGCTCACCGCTGTAGCGCTTGGTCAGTACCAGGCGGTAATAAATGGTTTGCTTGCCACTTGCCCGACGTGCAGACCAGGTGGCTTTGCGATTGCCATCGGCGCGATTGATGCTCACGCCGTAGTTATTGGAAATGAAGCTCTCGTTGAGGCTTACATAATCCTGATTGAGAGGAGGCACAAACATCTGCAGTTTGACTGGCTCGCGAGGGCTGGCCTGAAACTCGACCTTGGCGTCAATGTTCCACAAGTCGTCAGTTTCATCCGAGGTAAGGGGAATACCCAAAATGAATATCTGATAGGCAGTAATCAAAATGCCCAAGCTCACAGTGAGCAAAATCAGAATTTTAAGGTGCAAGTTAAGAGAGCGCATGGGCATTACTCGCCGGGGGTTACGTCATTGGCACAGTCAGGCTTGCCTGCTGCATATTTAAGGCTTGGATCTACCATAGCACCGAAGCGTTTGAGTGCTTCCGAGCCGATAAGAAGCGGATATTGGAATGCACTTCGGTCGGTCAAGTTCACTTCAATTTTGCGAAGCGCTTCACCCATGCAGATATCCAGCTCGATTACAGGTCGGGCGGTGTAGGTTTTTTCTTCATTTGGATCATAGTCGCCGGAGCGGCGTTTGATCTTGCTGACACGGGCCAGAGGACGTTCGATAGGATTGCTGTGCGCATCATCTATGGCCAGATAAAAGCGCACCCATGTCTCGCCGTCACGCTTGAAGCGTTTGATATCACGTGCGCTGAGAGAGGCGGTCTTGGCCCCGGTATCGAGTTTGGCGGCAACCTCAATATTGAGATTCACCAAATGGGTGTATTCATTAAGGCCGTAGACAGACTTGTCCGCTGCAACTGCTACACAGGGAACAATAAATAGCCATAGAAACAGTAGGTTAGGCGTGAGTCTCATAAATCCCGTTAGTATTTTTCTCTATCAATGAGGCTAAAGACCCGCACGCATCTACCCGGCAGGCTGGTATATGCGCTGAAGTTTAGCAGGCATGCGTAAAAGCATGCTCAAACGGGGCGAAGTCTAACATGGCGCATTTGGCGGACAACAGATAGCGACCCAGTAAGTTTGTTGGGGTTGGGCTAGCAATCAGCGTCTACCAGTCAGAGGACTGTCGACAATCCTAATCACACGATTGACCATTACCGCTCAAAAAGGTATTTTTTGCCTAAATAAAACAGCCATTGTTGACAATATGCTCGATACCGTCGAAGTCCCTCTAAATCATGGCGAAGATTCTGAAACGCGCTCAGAGCAGGTTTTCCGGCGCATTCAGGCTGCAATCATCAAGGGCGAGATAGCCCCTGGCAGCAAAATTTCCGAACCTGAGCTGGCGCGCACCTATGGCATAAGCCGCGGTCCGCTGCGCGAAGCCATTCACCGGCTGGAAGGCCAACGCCTGCTGGTGCGCATCCCTCACGTCGGCGCGCGCGTGGTGTCTCTGAACCACAGCGAACTGATCGAGCTGTATGAAATACGCGAATCATTGGAAGGCATGGCCTGCCGGCTCGCTGCCGAACGCATGAGCCAGGCCGAAATTGATGAGCTTCGCCACGTACTCGACACCCATGAGCGTGATGAAGCGTTTCAGGCGGGCAATGGCTATTACCAGCAAGAAGGCGACTTCGATTTCCACTACCGGATCATTCAGGGCAGTGGCAACCGAACGCTGACGCAAATGCTCTGCTCCGACCTTTATCAACTGGTGCGCATGTACCGCATTCAGTTTTCCGCCACCCCCAATCGCCCGCGCCAGGCGTTTGCCGAACACCACCGAATTCTCGACGCCATTGCTGACCGTGACGGTGAGCTGGCGGAACTGCTGATGCGCCGTCACATCGGCGCATCGAAGCGCAACATTGAGCGTCATTATCTAGACGCAGAATCCAAGACAGCCAAAACCAGAGGTGAGTCATGAGTTTGAAAACCCCAGGCCAGCGTTTCCGCGATGCCGTAGCCGAAGAGCACCCGTTGCAGGTCATTGGCGCGATCAACGCCAACCACGCACTGCTGGCAAAACGTGCCGGTTTCAAAGCTATTTACCTTTCGGGCGGCGGCGTTGCTGCAGGCTCGCTGGGGCTTCCGGATCTGGGCATCACCGGGCTGGACGACGTGCTCACCGACGTGCGCCGCATTACCGATGTCTGCGACTTGCCGCTGCTGGTCGATGTCGACACTGGCTTTGGCTCGTCAGCGTTCAACGTTGCACGCACGGTCAAGTCGATGATCAAGTTTGGCGCGGCCGCCATTCACATCGAAGATCAGGTGGGCGCCAAGCGCTGCGGCCATCGTCCGAACAAGGAAATCGTCTCGCAGCAGGAAATGGTCGACCGGATCAAGGCCGCTGTAGACGCACGCACCGATGACAGTTTCGTGATCATGGCGCGCACCGACGCCCTGGCCGTTGAAGGCTTGGAGTCTGCGCTGGACCGCGCCGCCGCCTGTATTGAAGCCGGCGCCGATATGGTATTCCCGGAAGCCATTACAGAACTTGAGATGTACAAGCTGTTTGCGCAGAAGGTCAACGCCCCGATTCTGGCCAACATCACCGAGTTCGGCGCGACCCCGCTGTTCACCACCGACGAGCTGCGTTCTGCCGATGTATCCCTGGTGCTCTACCCGCTCTCAGCATTCCGCGCCATGAACAAGGCTGCCGAAAACGTCTACGAGGCCGTGCGTCGCGATGGCACCCAGAAGAATGTCATCGACACCATGCAAACGCGCATGGAGCTTTACGATCGCATCAACTACCACGCCTTCGAGCAAAGCCTGGATGCCCTGTTCGCTCAGAAAAAGAACTGAGCCGCGCATTCCAACATCGACCCGAACAACAATTTCAAGATGATGAGGATCTAACAATGGCTGAAGCAAAAGTACTCAGTGGCGCCGGCCTTCGTGGCCAGGTCGCCGGCCAGACCGAACTGTGCACCGTCGGCAAGACCGGCGCGGGCCTGACATACCGCGGCTATGATGTGCGCGACCTGGCAAGCAGCTGCATCTTTGAAGAAGTCGCCTACCTGCTGCTCTACGGCGAGCTGCCAAATCAGGCCGAGCTCAGCGCTTATCAGAGCAAGCTGAACAAACTGCGCGATCTGCCCCAGGCGCTCAAGGAAGTGCTTGAGCGCATTCCGGCGCAAGCTCACCCGATGGATGTCATGCGTACCGGCGCCTCGATGCTTGGCAATCTGGAGCCAGAGCACAGCTTCGACGAGCAACGCGACAAGGCTGATCGTCTGCTCGGCGCGTTCCCGGCGATCATGACGTACTGGTATCGCTTCAGCCATGATGGCGTGCGTATCGACTGCAACAGCGACCAGGCCACTATTGGCGGCCACTTCCTCCAGTTGCTGCACGGTAAAGCGCCGAGCGAATTGCACGTTAAGGTGATGAACGTTTCGCTGATTCTCTACGCTGAGCACGAATTTAACGCCTCGACCTTCACCGCACGCGTTTGCGCCTCAACCCTGTCGGACATTTTCTCCTGCGTTACGGCGGCCATCGGCTCCCTACGCGGCCCGCTACACGGCGGCGCCAACGAGGCGGCAATGGAGATGATCGAGAAGTTCGCATCGGCCGAGGCCGCCACTGCTGGCACGCTGGACATGCTCGCCCGCAAAGACAAGATCATGGGCTTTGGCCACGCGATCTACAAAGACTCAGACCCCCGTAACGAGGTCATCAAAGGCTGGTCCAAGCAGTTGGCCGATGAAGTGGGCGACACTGTGATGTTCCCGGTATCCGAAGCCATTGACGCGGTCATGTGGGAGCAAAAGAAACTGTTCCCCAACGCCGACTTCTATCACGCCTCGGCTTACCACTTCATGGGCATCCCGACCAAGCTGTTCACGCCGATCTTCGTTTGCTCGCGGGTGAGTGGCTGGACCGCACACGTATTCGAGCAGCGCGCCAACAACCGGATTATTCGCCCCAGCGCGGAATACACCGGTGTAGAGCAACGCGCAGTAACGCCGCTAGAGCAGCGCTAATTGCTAGCGGGGAGGTGGCGTTATAAGCCCCTCCCCGACCGGTCATTGTCGATTACCTGATTGAGCCCAACGCTATGAACACTGAATTTCGCAAGAATCTTCCCGGCAGCGTGCTGGATTACTTCGACGCCCGTGCGGCTGTTGATGCGATCCAGCCCGGTGCCTATGCAAAACTGCCGTACACCTCTCGCGTATTGGCTGAAAACCTGGTGCGTCGCTGTGACCCGAGCATGCTCAACGCGGCCCTGAGCCAGCTGATTGAGCGCAAGCGCGACCTCGACTTTCCCTGGTTCCCGGCGCGCGTGGTGTGCCACGACATTCTTGGCCAAACCGCATTGGTCGACCTGGCGGGCCTGCGCGATGCAATCGCAGAGAAAGGCGGTGATCCCGCGCAAGTTAACCCCGTTGTGCCTACTCAGCTGATTGTCGACCACTCACTGGCCGTCGAATTTGGCGGGTATGACAAAGACGCCTTCGCCAAAAACCGCAGCGTCGAAGACCGTCGCAACGAAGACCGCTTTCACTTTATCGAGTGGACCAAAAAGGCCTTCAAGAACGTCGACGTGATCCCGCCCGGCAACGGCATCATGCACCAGATCAACCTCGAGCGGATGTCGCCCGTGGTTCACGCACGTGAAGGTGTTGCCTTCCCGGACACGCTGGTCGGCACCGACAGCCACACCCCGCACGTCGATGCGCTGGGCGTGATTGCCATTGGTGTAGGCGGCCTGGAAGCCGAGAGCGTAATGCTCGGCCGCGCCTCCTACATGCGCCTGCCAGATATCATCGGCGTACGCCTGTCGGGCAAGCGCCAACCGGGCATCACCGCCACCGATATCGTGCTGGCGATTACCGAGTTCCTGCGCAGCCAGAAAGTTGTTTCCTCGTACCTTGAGTTCTTCGGTGAAGGCGCCGACGCTCTGACCCTCGGTGATCGGGCAACTATCTCGAACATGACCCCGGAATTCGGTGCGACAGCGGCGATGTTCTACATCGACCAACACACCATCGATTACCTGACGCTGACAGGCCGTGAGCCGGAGCAAGTCAAACTGGTCGAGAACTACGCCAAGGTCACAGGCCTGTGGGCGGACGACCTGAAAACCGCTAAGTACGAGCGCGTTCTCGACTTCGATCTGTCTTCGGTGGTGCGCAACATCGCCGGCCCAAGCAACCCGCACAAGCGCGTCGCCACCACAGACCTCGCCACAGCGGGCATCTCTGGCGTAGTTGAGAACGAAGCCGGGCTGATGCCGGATGGCGCGGTAATCATCGCGGCCATTACCAGCTGCACCAACACCAGCAACCCGCGCAACGTCATCGCCGCTGCCCTGCTCGCCCGCAACGCCAATGCGCGCGGTCTGACCCGCAAGCCATGGGTTAAAACCTCGCTGGCGCCCGGCTCGAAAGCAGTGCAGTTGTACCTTGAAGAAGCCAACCTGCTGACCGAACTGGAACAGCTCGGTTTCGGCATCGTCGGCTTTGCCTGCACCACCTGCAACGGCATGAGCGGCGCACTGGACCCGGTAATCCAAAAGGAAGTGATCGACCGCGACCTCTACGCCACCGCAGTGCTGTCGGGTAACCGCAACTTCGACGGGCGTATCCATCCGTACGCCAAACAGGCTTTCCTGGCTTCGCCGCCGCTGGTCGTTGCCTACGCGATTGCCGGCACCATTCGTTTCGACATCGAAAAAGACGTGCTCGGCATCGATCAGGCCGGTAACGCCGTTACCCTGAAAGACATCTGGCCATCGGATGAAGAGATTGATGAAGTGGTGAATGCCAGCGTCAAACCGGCCCAGTTCAACCAAGTCTACATCCCGATGTTCGCCATCGAAGCCGACAATGGCGAGAAGGTCGAGCCGCTGTACGACTGGCGCGCACAGAGCACTTACATCCGTCGTCCGCCTTACTGGGAAGGCGCTTTGGCTGGTGAGCGCACGCTTAAAGGCATGCGCCCACTCGCCGTGCTGCCAGACAACATCACCACCGATCACCTGTCGCCGTCGAATGCGATCCTGCTCAACAGCGCGGCCGGTGAATACCTGCACAAAATGGGTTTGCCGGAAGAAGACTTCAACTCCTACGCCACCCACCGCGGCGACCACCTGACCGCACAACGGGCGACCTTTGCCAACCCGAAACTGCTCAATGAAATGGTGGTTGAAAACGGTGTGGTCAAACAAGGTTCTCTGGCGCGCATTGAGCCGGAAGGCAAGGTCACGCGTATGTGGGAAGCGATTGAGACCTACATGGAGCGCAAGCAAACGCTGATCATCATCGCCGGTGCCGACTACGGCCAGGGCTCATCGCGTGACTGGGCGGCCAAAGGCGTGCGTCTGGCCGGTGTAGAAGCCATTGCCGCTGAGGGTTTTGAGCGTATCCACCGCACCAACCTGGTCGGCATGGGCGTGTTGCCGCTTGAATTCCTGCCGGGCACAACCCGCAAGACGCTGGAAATTGATGGCAGCGAAACCTACGACGTGATTGGACAGCGCACACCACGCGCCACTCTGACGCTAGTGATCAACCGCAAAAACGGTGACCGCGTTGAGGTGCCCGTGACTTGCCGCCTCGACACCGCTGAAGAGCTGTCGATTTATGAGGCCGGCGGTGTGCTGCAACGCTTCGCGCAGGACTTCCTAGAGTCCGCAAACGTCTCGTAAGCCTGTCGCGGTCACGGCGGAGCAATTCGCCGTGACCGCCCTCTTCTTTCAGTGACGGTTCGCGGCGCTATGTTCAGCGCGTAGCGGCCCTCACTTCACGCAGTTTCAGAGGACATAACCCACATGTCTCATGTAGCGCAAATCAAAGTCCCGGCCACTTACGTTCGGGGCGGTACCAGTAAAGGCGTGTTTTTCTGCCTGCAAGAGCTTCCGCCATCGGCCCAGGTCGCCGGTGCTGCGCGCGACGCTTTGCTGATGCGCGTTATCGGCAGCCCTGATCCGTACGGCAAACAAATTGACGGCATGGGCGGCGCCACTTCCAGCACCAGCAAAACCGTGATCATCAGCAAAAGCAGCCAGCCGGATCACGACATCGATTATCTGTTCGGCCAGGTATCCATCGACAAAGCCTTCGTCGACTGGAGCGGCAACTGCGGCAACCTCTCAGCCGCCGTTGGCCCGATCGCGATCAGCAAGGGCCTGGTCGATGCCAGCCGCATTCCACAGAACGGCATCCTCACGCTGCGCATCTGGCAGGCCAACATCGGCAAGTCGATCATCACTCACGTGCCGATTACCAACGGTGAAGTCCAGGAAACCGGCGACTTCGAACTCGACGGCGTGACCTTCCCTGCCGCCGAAGTGAAGCTTGAGTTCATCGACCCGGCTGCCGATGAGGATGACGGCGCAGGCAGTTCAATGTTTCCCACCGGCAATCTGGTAGATGACTTGGAAGTGCCGGGTATTGGCACGCTCAAGGCGACAATGATCAACGCCGGCATTCCGACCATCTTCGTCAACGCCGAAGCCATTGGTTACACCGGCACCGAGTTGCAGGAAGCGATTAACAGCGACCCGAAAGCGCTGGCCATGTTCGAATCGATCCGCGCTCACGGTGCGCTGCGCATGGGCCTGATCAGCCACATTGATGAAGCCGTCAAACGCCAGCACACGCCCAAGGTTGCATTCGTTGCACCGCCGGCCGCCTACACCACGTCCAGCGGCAAGTTGCTCAATGCGGGCGACTGCGAACTGCTGGTACGCGCCATGTCGATGGGCAAGTTGCATCACGCCATGATGGGCACGGCAGCGGTGGCTATCGGTACTGCAGCGGCTATTCCCGGCACGCTGGTGAATACCGCAGCCGGCGCCAAGGTGCGCAACGAGGTGCGCTTCGGGCATCCGTCCGGCACTTTGTGTGTAGGCGCAGAAGCCACGCAAGAGAACGGCGAATGGAAAGTCACCAAGGCCATCATGAGCCGCAGTGCACGGGTACTGATGGAAGGCTGGGTGCGGGTGCCCGGCGACTCGTTCTAGAAATGCGCCTGCGGGATGAGCGCGTTACCAGCACGCTGAGTTTTCTTGCACCGCGTTTTCTACGTGGGGCGCTCGCCGGGTTTTAACCCGCTGTAAACGACAAAGCCCTGATTTTACGATCAGGGCTTTGTTGCATCTCAGGTCTTAGTACGTCGGTAATTCGACGTCGGCAAACAGCTCTTCCAGCTCGGATTTATTGTGGCAAGCCACAGCCTTGGCGAGCATGTCACGGCTCAGATGCGGGGCGAATTTCTCGATAAAATCGCACATAAAGCCGCGCAGGAATGTGCCGCGACGGAAACCGATTTTGGTGACGCTCGACTCGAACAATTCGCTGGCATCGAGTACCACCAGATCCGGATCGTGCGCAGCATCCACCGCCATCTTGGCAAGAATGCCCACGCCCAAACCAAGGCGCACATAGGTTTTGATCACGTCGGCGTCGGCGGCGGTGAACACCACCTTGGGCGACAGGCCGCGATGGCTGAAAGCTTCGTCCAGTTTGGAACGGCCGGTAAAACCAAACACGTAGGTGACAATCGAGTACTCAGCCAGGGCTTCCAGAGTGAGTTTCGGCAGTTTGGTCAGCGGGTGGCCTTGCGGTACGACCACACAGCGGTTCCAGCGATAGCACGGCATCATCACCAGATCATTGAACAACTCAAGACCTTCGGTGGCGATGGCAAAGTCCACCGTGCCGTCGGCGGCCATTTCGGCAATTTGCATCGGCGTGCCCTGGTGCATGTGCAGGGCAACATCCGGGTATTGCTTGATAAAGCTGCTGATCACCGGCGGCAAGGCATAGCGCGCCTGTGTGTGGGTGGTGGCGATAGACAGCGAGCCTTTCTTCTCGTTGGAGAATTCCTGGGCGATCTGCTTGATGCTTTCAACCTTGCGCAGAATCTCACCAGCAGTGGTGATAATCCGCTCGCCTGCCGGCGTAACACGAGTCAGGTGTTTACCGCTGCGGGCAAACACCTCAACGCCTAGTTCGTCTTCGAGCAGGCGGATCTGTTTACTGATGCCGGGCTGAGAGGTGTACAGACTTTGCGCAGTGGCGGAAACGTTGAGATCATGGTGCGCAACCTCCCAGATATAGCGCAATTGCTGAAGCTTCATAACTATCCCTCAAAGCAGTTGAGCAGCCATTCAATTGGCGGCTGCCGCATATAACCATAAGAATGGTTCAATTGATCCAAACTGACCATAAATTTAATTTTTATCCGCTATCGCTCAAAGATCAGGGCGACCCCGGTGTTGCAGCATGGGCACCATATACACCGGAACTTCAGATAACTGCACCAACCTCAGGGCTGTGCGCCCCATCGGAATGTCCATATCCGTGCCGTGGCTGTGACTGCCTACGACCAGCAAGTCGACGTCGAGTTTCTGCGCCTCCTCAAGAATCATCAGCGGTGGGTCGCCCTGCACAACGCGCACGCCGGTAATCAAGTCGAGATCATCGGACATCTCGCCCAACTCGTCGCGAAAACCCTCTAACACGCGCGTCTCAATGCTCGCCATAACAGTGCTCAAGCCGCTTGTGCGCAACTCATGCATCCGCTCTTCATCAAGGTAGGTTTTCAACACCGACTCGGCAAACAAGCCGATTGGCTCGACCGCGTGCACAACATACAGCCTGGCGTTAAAACTGCGCGCCAACCCCAGTGCATGTTGCAACACATACGGGGCGTAGAGCCCTAGATCGGTGGCATATAAAATCGTTCGAACCATACGGCCTCCACTGCCAACGAACCCTTGCTCTTGAGCTTAGCAGCGCTACCAACAAGTCAACAAAAAGCCCAGCTTTTAGGACAAGTGGCTATAAGGCGATGGTAATAAAGGCCGCCAAACCTAGCCGTGGCGGCCGTTTAGAGGTGTGGCTCGTTGCTGATGCCATGCGGCACATGGCCAGTGGCGACTACTTTGCTGGCCTTCTCGCAATGCCCGGCCTGATCATCAAAAAACACATCGGCGGCAAAGGTTTCGAGAATTTTCGATTTCTCCAATCCGCCCAGGAAGAACGACTCGTCAAGACGGATATTCCAGTCGCGTAAGGTTCTGATAACGCGTTCGTGAGCCGGCGCAGAACGCGCGGTCACCAGCGCAGTGCGGATCGGGCAACTCTCCTCCGGGAATTCCTGCTGCAGCAGGTGCAGCGCCGCCAGAAACGGCTTGAACGGGCCGCCGGGTAGCAGTTCTCTGGCGGAGTTGCGTTCGTGGGTCTGGAATGCCTCCAGCCCGGCTTCCTGAAACACCCGCTCGGAGGCATCCGAGAACAGCACCGCATCGCCATCGAATGCAATCCGCAGCTCATTGCTGGCGGCCCGTCGCGGCCCACCGGACAAAATCGTCGCGGCGCCGAAACCGGCCCGCAAGGCACTGCGCACATCTTCAGCATGGGTGGACAAGAACAGGTGGCAACCAAACGCCGCCAAATACGGGTCCGGGCTGCGGCCGCCGACAAATGCAGCGCGGGAAATGCCCAGCCCATAATGCTGGATCGAGTTGAACGCCCGTAGGCCAGTGTCAGCGCTGTTGCGCGAGACCAGAATCACCTCGACCCGTGGCTGACCCAGCGCCTTGTTCAGCCCCAGCAGCTTTTCGACCAAAGGAAAGGCGTCGCCCGGCAGAAGAATTTCGTCTTCGTGGGCGATCTGGTATTGGCGGTACGCCTCAACGCCTTCGCTTTCGTAAACGCGATGGCTTTCATTGAGGTCAAATAATGCCCGCGAGGAAATTGCCAGCACCAGTTTGTCGCTCATTACCTTGGCCATTGCCACCTCGTTATCTATTGTTGCGCTGCTCGAGAAACCGCAAAGCCTGATACAGCGCTTCTACTTTGGGCATGCTCACGCCCGCCGCTTTGGCCGCCGCCAGAGGCACCTCATACAACGCTGGCAGCTCTGCCGGACGGCGATGGGCGAAGTCATGGTACATGCTAGGCAAATACTCGGGCATGCGCGCAGTCGCGCCCAACAATTTGCCGACAATGCCTTCTGGCAACTGATGGCCACAGGCAGCAGCGGTGTCGACCACTTCCTGCATCATGGCAGCGACCAGTGCGTGGCTGTCCGGGTTGGCCATCATGGCTTTGGTGTCGGCATTGAGCAGCACCGACAAGCCGTTGTAGGGCACGTTCCAGGCCAGCTTTTGCCAGCGCGCCTGCTCCAGATTGGCCATTGGCGCGCTGTCGATACCGGCAGTTTTGAACAACCCGACGCCCTGCTCAAGAATCGCCTGACGCTGCGCCGCGTCAGCAGGCCCGGAGTGGTAACCGAGATTGATTGCGCCTAACGCCTGATGCTCAACCACGCCCGGCGCCGATCGCGCCACGCAGATGTAGCAAAGCCCGCCCAACAGGTGCAGCGTATCCGGCAGCAGTGGACGCAGGGCCTCTTCGACGCCCAAGCCGTTTTGCAGCAATATCACCTTGCAATCCGGCCCGGCGAGCTGGCTGATAATTGGGGCCAGTTCCCCATTACTGGTGGTTTTAGCCCCCACCAACAGCCAGTCGCACGCCGGTATGTCCTCAACTGAGCGGTAAGCCTGCACAGGCGCCAGCGTCATCGGGCCATGTACCTGGCTATTGATTTGCAGGCCGTTCTGCTCGACGGCGGCATATTCACTGCGCAGTAAAAAGTGCACATCGAAGCCCGCTTTCGCCAGCATTACGCCATAAAAACCGCCAATTGCGCCGGTACCGACAATGCCAATACGCGGTTTTGTGTTGTTCGACATCAGGGAAGCTCCTCAGCCGGACGGCTTAATGCGCCGTCCACGGCGTTCGTTAATTCGTGAAGATTCAAACGCGCCTGCACGGCGCCGTAAAAGTCGCCATCGCGCACAACAAACAGCGCGGGCAAGTGAAATACCTCATAGCGCTGCACCAGCCCCGCGTTGTCAGCCGCATCGATCCACGCCAGCCGGTCAACAGGTAACGCCATGTGCGGTAAATGAGCGCGCGCATATCGGCAACTGGCACAACCTATGCTGGTAAATAGCACGAGGGAGATGCCTGGCAAAGCCAGCAATTGCTGATCGGCATCAAAATCTGTGAGTTCAAGCTCCGGCAAAATTGGACCCTTGATTTGCTTGCAGTCGATACATGTGGAGTGTTCCCGAATGCGGAGTTTTTTGCGCCATCCAAGCAGTATTCCTGTCGAGTTGCGCCTGTGCAGGCAACCCGCACCGCCTCGCCAGCGCCTGCACAATATAAGTCTTGGCGGGATCGCCTGTAACTCCCCGCGTGCATTTCGCCGTGGCGCGGCCGTTGAATTGCGCATTCGCCTGCTCGGTGACGATGTGTTCTGCGCGGGTGTTGTCGCGTGGTGCCAGCAACAAGGCGCTGAATATCTGGTCGGGGTCGCCTTTACAGATCAGGACACCCTGTTTCGCGCGCGCATGGTGGAGCAGGTCTGCCAGATTGAGCACTACCGCCTGCAGCGCGAACAGGAACTCGGCGTGCCGCTGTGCTGCGAAAGTATCGCCGCTGAGTGGGTTGCCGAACACGCAGCCCAGTTTGGGCAGCCCGGCCAGCAGCAATTGTGACGTTTTGCGGCACAGCATCCACCACCGAAACGCCTTATTCAACCGATGATAGCCGCGCAAAACGACTGCAGAATCAGGCCAAAGCGGCCAATTTTTTACGATCAAGCCTGTGCATCATCAAATTCCGCGCCATTAGCCGGATTAATCGCCCCTGAACCCATTGTCTCCCGCGCCTGTTACGCGCTAAGGTTCTGGTTCCCCGCTGTGCCCAAATTGCTGTGCTCCGCCACACGGGGAACGCTGGCGGCCGGCACCCGTGACCTGATGACTCTGACTGATGAGAAGCACGATGGCTGATTTACCAATTGATGACCTTAACGTTGCCTCCAACGAGACGCTCATCACCCCCGAACAACTCAAGCAGGAAATTCCCCTGACGGCAGCAGCGCTGAAAACCGTCTCTGAGGGCCGCGAAGTTGTTCGCAATATTCTGGATGGCAAAGATCACCGTCTGTTTGTGGTGGTGGGTCCCTGCTCTATTCACGATATCAAAGCGGCTCATGATTACGCCGAACGCCTCAAGGCGCTGGCAGCTGAAGTAAGCGATACGCTGTATCTGGTTATGCGCGTTTATTTTGAAAAGCCGCGCACCACCGTTGGCTGGAAAGGCCTGATCAACGACCCGTATCTGGATGACTCATTCAAGATTCAGGATGGCTTGCACATTGGCCGTACCCTGCTGCGCGATCTGGCAGAAATGGGCCTGCCAACCGCAACCGAAGCACTCGACCCGATCTCTCCGCAGTACTTGCAGGACCTGATCAGCTGGTCGGCAATCGGCGCACGCACCACCGAATCGCAAACTCACCGCGAGATGGCCTCGGGTCTGTCTTCGGCGGTCGGCTTCAAGAACGGCACCGACGGCGGCCTGACCGTGGCAATCAACGCCCTGCAGTCAGTCTCCAGCCCGCACCGCTTCCTCGGCATCAACCAACAAGGCGGCGTGTCTATCGTCACCACCAAAGGCAACGCCTATGGTCACGTGGTCCTGCGCGGTGGCAACGGCAAGCCTAACTACGACTCGGTCAGCGTTGCTGTTTGCGAGCAAGAGCTGACGAAAGCCGGCATTCGCCCGAATGTGATGGTTGACTGCAGCCACGCCAACTCCAACAAGGACCCGGCCCTGCAACCACTGGTCATGGACAACGTTGCCAACCAGATTGTTGAAGGCAATCAGTCGATTGTCGGCCTCATGGTGGAAAGCCACATTGGTTGGGGCAGCCAGTCGATCCCTAAAGATCTCGACCAGCTCAAGTACGGTGTTTCGATCACCGATGCCTGCATCGACTGGGACACAACGGCCAAGACGCTGCGTGACATGCGTACTAAGCTCAAAGACGTGCTGCCCAAGCGTGACCGCGCCTGAGTTTTCAGCACCTACAAAAACGCCGGGCATTGCCCGGCGTTTTTGTAGGTAAACCAATCAGCTTTCGGCATTGTCGCGCTGACGGCGCTCCATGTAGCGCTCTACATACGAGCACGACGGAATCACCGAGTAACCCATGCGATCAGCATACTGCAGCGCATGCTCAGTCAATGCAGCGGCAATACCGCGCCCGCGCAAAGAGTTGGGCACGAATGTGCGGTAGATATCCAGCGTTTGCTTACCCAAGTCCATATAGGCCAAATAAGCACGATCACCGTCCACTGTGGTCTCAAACTGGTGACCTGCCTGGTCATGGAGAATGGATAACGCCTCGCTCATTGTTACTCCTCTGGCGGACTGATACTGCATCCGCGTCGATCTAATTATTTGGGCGACGACTGCTCGGTAAGACGCAATGTTCTGCCAGGGTTTGCTCGGATCAACCGGCACGTGTGCGTCTGAACAGGCAATACAGATTGCCAAATACGCTAAGTCGGAAGCAGCGCATTTGCGCTGCCAACTCCGCTGATAAACACAGCGTTTGTGCATTTATCTGGCGGGGTAATTATTGGCAATATATTCGCGCTTTCTGGCGCTGCCGTCAAAAATCACCCCGAGCTTATCACCAGCCTCCCTAACAACCAAATAGAATCAATAACTTAGACAATGCTAAGAACGGCAATGCAACTCAGCACCGCCACCACCGGTATGCACACAGTCACCACAAACATATCCTTGTAAGCCTGTTTGTGGGTGAGCCCCATGATCATCAACATGGCGATCACGGCGCCGCAATGCGGCAGCGAGTCAAAGCCGCCCGAGGCAATATTGGCGATCCGGTGCAAAACCTCAGGCTCAATTCCCATGTCCAGGTATTTGGGCGCCAGCGTCTGCATGAAGATTTGCAACCCGCCCGACGATGAGCCGACGATGGCGGACACCACGCTCACCGACGTGAACACGGAGAGCAAGGCTGGCATGTCGACCTCAAGAATCCAGCTGGCGAACTGCGAAAAGCCAGCGGTATGGGTCACCACACCGCCAAAGCCGATAACCGCTGCGGTGTTTAGCAGCGGCATGATCGCATCGTCAGCGCCCTGCCCCAAAGTAGCCAGAGTATTGCGGCGCAGGCCTGGAAACAAACCGATAGCAACCAGCGTGGCGACAATCAAAGCAAGGCTCGGCCAGAGAATCGGTTGGCGTTGACTAAAGTTCAGTACCTGCGCGAAGGCACCGGACCCTGCCGGATCAATACCGGCCAGCAAGAACAGGCGCGGCAACACGATAATCCCCAATACCAGCGCAATCGGCACCAGCGCCAGCCCCCAATGTGGGCCACTGCCGGAGGTGTTGGCCAGCTGCTCCATGCGCTCATCCTGCGCATTGGCCTCAAAGCCTTCCCCGCGCGCTTTAGCCAGGCGCCACTCGCGCTGCACATAGGCCATGCCCAGAACAATCATCAGCGCACTGGCGAAAAGACCAATCCAGGCACCTGCAAACAGGTCGGTGCCCAATGCTGTCGCGGCAATGACGTTATGAATCGAAGGAGTGCCGGGCAAGGCCGTCATAGTGAACGTACCCGCCCCGAGCGCTGTAGCCGCACAAAACAGACGCTTCGGCAGGTCAGCTTCGCGCATCATGCTCACGCCCAGGGGATACATGGTGAAGATCACCACAAACACCACCACGCCACCGTAAGTCAGCAAGGCACACACCAGCATCGCCACCCAGAGCGTGCGCTCAACGCCAAGCTTACGCGTGATGATCATGGCAATGCTGTTAGCCGCCTGGCTTACGGCCATCACTTTGCCAAAGATGGCGCCACAAACGAATAGTAGAAAGAACTTACCGGCAAAGGTGAATGCACCCAGCGGCCCGAAGGGGAAAAACTCGAGCAGGGCCTGCGGCACGAGCAAGTTGTTGGTCAGCGCAACGACAATCGAGCAAAGTACAACCGCGATGAAAATATTGACCCCACGCAGGGCCATGAACATCAGTAAGACCAAGCCTGCAAGCAAGCCAAAATTCCCTAACATACTGCTCTCCAATTCAATCTTATTGTTATCTAGCGCGGACTCTTCCGAAGAAAAATCGAACAGCTGTTTTATATCAACAAAGCGCCCCTAACGCGACAGGCCAACGGCCTTTGATTACTTTTCACCCACTTTGTTCGGTAAAGATGAAATTTTCCCCGGAAGTGAAAAAAATAGTGCTCTGACTTGCGTCTTCTCCGTTTACTTACTACAAGTTATGGGTAGTATGTACGCGGCTATTTTCCCGCTACTGGGAATATGCTCTTATGGAAAAACTCGCTCTCTTAAGGGGAACACGATGAACAACGTTCTGAAATTCTCTGCTCTGGCTTTGGCCGCAGTATTGGCTACCGGTTGCAGCAGCATGTCCAAAGAAACTGAAGCACGTCTGACCGCAACTGAAGACGCCGCTGCTCGTGCACAAGCCCGTGCTGACGAAGCCTATCGCAAGGCTGACGAAGCTATGGCAGCTGCTCAGAAGGCTCAGCAAACTGCTGACGAAGCCAATGAGCGCGCTCTGCGTATGCTGGACAAAGCCAGCCGCAAGTAATAACCCCCGGGTTATTAAAGAAAGCCGACCCAGTTTATGGGTCGGCTTTTTTATTGCCTGGCGTTTAAGCGTAAAACAGCGGGCGGGGTTAATAGCCGTGTAATAAAAAACCCGCAGGCTGTTGAGCACTACGGGTTTTGTTTACGCCGCTTTACTTAATAAGCGCCGAGTTGCTCCGCTTGCGGGGCTACGCTCTGTTCAGCGATTTCGATGGGCAAGCCATCCTGCGCTGCAACCACTTCACGCACCACATCCCAATCCAGATGCAGGCCACTCAATTCATCGCTCTTCAGCAGGGCATTGATAACGGCCGTGTGCTTGTCAACGATCGAAGTATTACCGCTGTCATCCAGCGGCTCATGCGCCTCTAAGTAGATCTTGCCGTTACTGCGGCCGAACTTGTAGGGCTCATTAATGATGCGCACCGAAGTACCGACTTTGGTCATCGCCGCCAATTCCAGGACATTGTTATTGAACATGCGGAAACAGCCGTGGCTGACGCGCATACCAATACCAAACTTCTTATTGGAGCCATGAATCAGATAACCCGGTACAGACAAACGCATTTTGTACGGGCCCAATGGATTGTCCGGGCCTGGCGGCACGACCGTTGGCAGCGGATCGCCATCGGCAGCGTGTTCTTCGCGAATCGACTTGGGCGGATACCAGGCCGGATTGGCGATCTTGTCAGTAATACGCGCGTTGGCCACGGGTGAGCCCCAGCCTTCACGACCAATGCCCAGCGGGTAGGTATAAACCTTGTTCTGGCCCTTGGGGAAGTAGTACAGGCGGTACTCAGCCAGATTGATCACAATCCCTTCACGCGGGCCTGGCGGCAGAATGAAGCGCGTCGGCAGGATAACCTCTGAACCCTCACCCGGCAGCCAGGCATCGATGCCCGGGTTGGCCGCCAGCATTTCCGAATAACCGAGGTCGTTGGCGGTGCCGAGGTCAGCGAAGGTGTCTTCGTACTTTGCCTTGACCACCCGCACTTCGCCGATGATGTCGTCACCAGCTGGCGGCAGAGGAAACTCGAGGGCAAAGGCAGAACCAGCCGCCAGGCACAGCGAGGCAACTGAGAGGCAACGGGCGACGGCATGCATGCGCGACAACATCCGGAAATCCTTGATTAAAGAATGGTTGGGAGAAAGCATTTAAGTGTACACCTGCGCCGATACCGCTGGAGAATTTCAGACCTCTGGCCAGCCGAGTCGTTCACCCCTGCGCTGGGCCTCGAGCACCTCGCGACACGCGACACAGAGGCGTTTGTCACGCAGCGTCGGCTTGTCAACGGGCTTCCAAAGCGGTCGCGCCGGCAGAAAGCCGCCGCACAGAGTCCGGTCGGCCACGCTACCCAGCTCAATCTGGCGAGCTGCCAGGTGCACGCGCACTTCACGGCAGGCGAACAGGTCCAGCTGCTCGTCAGGCTCGATCAAATGGTAAGCGTGCAAAGACCAAGAATGGCGCGACATCAAGGGCTCCTGAATGGGCGCGCAACATTAGCCGAAAGACGGGTGACAGAAAAGCCCATTTTCAGTGTCTTTCACTGCCATCCAGCGTATTTTTTGCGCATTGATTGTGCAGCACCCGTATCAACGAGCCAGCGCCCACACAAATCCAGTGCACGCAAGCCTCGGCTCAGAGCAGTGGCTTAAGTTGCGGCCAGACATTTTCGAGCAGTATTGATTGCGCCTCGGCGGCCGGATGAATGCCATCCGCCTGCATCAGGCGCGGCACGCCGCCCACCCCTTCAAGCAAAAACGGCACCAGCGCCACCTGCTGTTCACGGGCCAAGTCGCTGAACACTTTGGCGAAAGCCGTGGTGTAGCGCTTGCCGTAATTAGGGGGCAACTGCATGCCCAGCAGCAGCACTTCGGCACCGGCCTGCTTCGACTGCTCAATCATCGAAGAAAGATTTTGTTGCATTTGCACAGGGGCTAAACCGCGCAGGCCGTCATTGCCGCCCAGCTCCACCACAACCACTTTAGGCTTATGCTCCTGAAGCAGCGTAGGCAGCCTCGAAGCCCCACCAGCCGTGGTGTCGCCACTGATTGAGGCGTTCACCACCTGCTCGGAAAACCCCTCGGCAGCCATCCGTTCCTGCAGCAAAGCAACCCAGCCCTGACGGGTATCCAGCCCGAAAGCGGCACTGATACTATCTCCAACCACCAGCACTGTACTGGCCGCGGCGGTTTGCCCCCAAAGCAACATGATCAGGGCGAAGCCGATTAACCTTTTCTGCATTGGATTCTCCATGAGCTCACACATTCTCAGCGCGCGAAACCTTAGCAAAGTGGTGCCCAGCGCTGAAGGCCAGTTAACCATACTTGACGATTTATCACTGCAACTTGCTGCGGGCGACAGCCTGGCAATTGTCGGCAGTTCCGGCTCGGGGAAATCCACCCTGCTCGGCCTGCTAGCCGGCCTTGATTTGCCCAGCAGTGGCTCGATTGATCTGGCCGGGCATGATCTCGCCAGCCTCGATGAAGACCAGCGCGCCCGCGTCCGGGCTGAACATGTAGGGTTTGTGTTTCAGTCATTCCAGTTGCTCGACAGCCTCAATGCGCTCGAAAACGTAATGCTGCCACTCGAACTTGAAGGCCGAGCCGATGCGCGCCAGCAAGCCGCCGAGCTGCTTGACCGGGTCGGCCTGGGCCAGCGCCTCAGTCATTACCCCCGCCAACTCTCCGGTGGTGAACAACAGCGCGTCGCAATTGCCCGTGCGTTTGCAGCGCAACCGGATGTGCTGTTCGCCGACGAACCCACAGGCAACCTCGACAGCCACACAGGCGCGCATATCAGCGACCTGTTGTTCGAGCTGAACAAGGAACGAGGCGCGACACTGGTGCTGGTCACCCACGACGAACATCTGGCGCAACGCTGCAACCGCCTGATTCGCCTCGAAGGGGGCCAGTTGGTTGGCCAACAGGCCTGCTGATGACTAACTTGCCGCTGCTGCGCCTGTTCAAACTTGCCTTACGCCAATTACTTCGCGAAGCGCGCGCCGGAGAAATCCGCGTGCTGTTCTTTGCCCTGCTGGTGGCAGTGGCCGCGAGTACCGCGATTGGCTACTTCAGTGCGCGCCTGAACAGCGGCATGCAATTGCGCGCCAGTGAATTCCTCGCCGCCGACTTACGCTTGAGTGCCAGCACGCAGGCCAGCCCTGAACAAATCGAGGCAGGTCTGGCGCTCGGTCTTAACCACGCCAGCAGCGTCGAATTTTCCAGCGTTATCGCCACCGATACCGGCATCCAGCTGGCCAGCGTCAAGGCAGTCAATGAAGCCTACCCATTAAGAGGCCGGCTAAAAAGTGCGGCGCAACCATACGCGCAAGAGCAAGTGTCTGCCGGGCCAAAGCCTGGCGAGGCATGGGCCGAGGCGCGCCTGTTTGCCGCGCTCAATCTCAAAGCAGGCGACAGCATCGATGTCGGCAACAAAACCCTGCGCCTGAGCCGTGTGCTGACCTACGAGCCAGATCGCGGCGGTGACTTTTACAGCCTGACGCCGCGCGTGCTGATCAATCTTGCCGACCTCGACGCTACCGGTGTGGTGCAGCCGGGCAGTCGGGTTAAATACTTTGAATTATGGAGCGGCGAGAGTGACGCTCTGGCGCAGTACAAGACGGCATTACAGCCGACACTGGCAGCCAACCAACGCATCCAGGGCGCCCGCGACAGTAATCGGCAGATCGGCGGTGCATTGGGGCGCGCTGAACGCTATTTGAACCTCAGCAGTCTGGCCGCAGTGCTGTTGTCCGGGGTTGCTGTCGCCCTATCCGCCACACGTTTTGCCGCGCGGCGCTTTGATGCCAGCGCCCTGCTGCGCTGTTTCGGCCTGTCGCGCCGGCAAGCGCTGACGCTCTACAGCATCCAACTGGGTTTGCTGGGACTCAGCGCCTGCCTGTGCGGCGCACTCGTCGGCTGGCTCGCCCAGTACGGTTTGTTCTTCCTGCTCGACGGCCTGCTGCCAGGTGAAATCCCCGCTGCGGGCGTTTGGCCTGCACTGGCGGGAATATCAACGGGTCTGGTCGCCCTTGCAGGCTTTGCCCTGCCGCCACTTGCCGCCTTGGGCCGCGTCCCTCCGCTGCGCGTATTACGGCGCGACATGCTGCCCGTGCCGGCAAGCTCCTGGCTGGTCTACGGCGCTGCGCTGTTGGCGCTTGGCCTGATCATGTGGCGCCTGAGCCTGGATTTACCCCTGACGCTGGCACTGCTTGGCGGTGGCCTGCTAACAGCATGTCTGCTGGGCGGATTGCTGCTTTTAGCCCTGCGCAGCTTGCGCCGGATCATGGCGCAGGCCTCCCTGCCGTGGCGCCTTGGCTTGGGCCAACTACTGCGCCACCCGCTCGCCGCTGCCGGGCAATCGCTGGCATTCGGCTTGATCATTCTGGCGATGGCACTGATTGCCTTGCTGCGTATTGAGTTGCTGAGCACCTGGCAAGACCAACTGCCAGCTGACGCGCCCAATCAGTTTGCACTGAATATCGTACCGGCCGAGAAAGAGGCGTTTGCCCAACAGTTGCAAGCCATATCACCGCACGCAGCCCCGCTCTATCCCGTTGTTCCAGGCCGTTTGACTGCGATCAATGGCCAAGCCGTACGCCAACTCGTGAGCAAGGACAGCCGTGGCGAGCAGGCGACCCAGCGTGATCTGAGCCTGACCTGGGCGGCGGATCTGCCGGGTGACAACCAGTTGGTTGCCGGCAGTTGGTGGGGCCAGGAGAAGCGCGAAATACCCGGCGTCTCGGTCGAAGAGAAGCTCGCCGAAAACCTTGAACTGAAGATTGGCGACACCCTAACGTTCAATGTCGGCGGGCTAAACCGTGAAGCGCGCGTAACCAGCTTGCGCAGCGTGGACTGGAACAACTTCCAGCCGAACTTCTACATGATTTTCGAGCCAGGCACGTTGCAGGACATGCCAGTGACCTACCTCACCAGCTTCTACCTGCCAGCGGGCAACGACAAGCAGCTGGTCGAATTGTCCCGTGCCTTCCCGGCGGTGACCTTGCTCGGGGTGGATGCATTGCTGAGCCAACTGCGCAGCATTCTGGCGCAAGTGACACTGGCCATCGAGTTTGTCCTCGCGTTTGTGTTGGCCGCGGGTTTTGCCGTGCTGTTCGCCGGTTTGCAAACCACCCTTGATGAACGCATTCGCCAAGGCGCGCTGCTGCGTGCTCTCGGCGCGGAACGAAAGATAGTGATCAATGCCCGCCGCGCGGA
The DNA here is from genome assembly GCF_013277615.1 of Pseudomonas sp. MS19. Lineage (NCBI taxonomy): Bacteria > Pseudomonadati > Pseudomonadota > Gammaproteobacteria > Pseudomonadales > Pseudomonadaceae > Pseudomonas > Pseudomonas sp. MS19. The sequence continues at coordinate 105,378 of NZ_VBTO01000014.1, forward strand.
GTTCGCCATGCTGGGCGCCACCAGTGGTGTGCTGGCCGCACTTGGCTGTGAGTTGATCAGCTACCTGCTTTACCGCTACGCCTTCAACCTTGAGTGGTCGCCCCATCCCTGGCTGCTCATTCTGCCGGTGATCGGCGCATTGGCAGTCGGTGCGGCCGGCATTTGGGGCACCCGCAAAGCCCTCAACAGCAGCCCGCTCACAGTATTGCGTGAGGGCTGATACTATCGTCGCCATTTTCCACTGCGCAGTTTTTCCAGCATGAGCCGTTATCGCCCTCCCCGCACTGCAGGCACCGCCTTGATCACCCCGCAAGGCGAGGCCCGCCTGCGCGCCGAGCTGCACGAACTGTGGCATGTGCGTCGCCCGCAAATTACTCAGTCGGTCAGCGAAGCCGCAGCGCAGGGCGATCGCTCGGAGAATGCCGAGTACACCTACGGCAAGAAAATGCTGCGTGAAATCGACAGCCGCGTGCGCTTTCTGACCAAACGCCTCGAAAGCCTGAAAGTGGTCGACGCCAAGCCGAGCGATCCGGACAAAGTGTATTTTGGCGCCTGGGTGACACTTGAAGATGATGACGGCAACGAATCTCGCTACCGCATCGTCGGCCCTGATGAGCTGGACTTGAAACTCAACCTGATCAGCATCGACTCGCCTTTGGCCCGCGCCCTGATCGGCAAGTCACTCGACGCCGAGGTCTGCGTGCAGACCCCGACTGGCGAGAAGAACTGGTACATCATCGCCATTGAGTATCCCTGATCCGCGCAATCAGTTGCGGGTTATCAGGCCTTGCTTGGCGACTCGCACCAGTTGCTTCACCGCCTCTTGCAACTCGCTGGCGGCAGGCGCCTGCAGCACCGCCATATCGAAACTGTTGTTGGCGAATTTGGCCAGGCCCTGGGTATTTTCAGCGAAGTGAATCAGAAACGTCCGCGAACCGCCCCAGCGCGCTGGCCAGCCATCGAGATGGCGTAACAAGCCGGGCTGATTATTGCCTGCAAGGAGAATTTTCGGAGTGGGGAGTGACCGATCAGAGGTGACCGGGGTGCAACGTTCCAGCGTTTGGGGACAGTTCATGCTCGACTCTTCGCCTCAGAGATTCCGCTGGGCAGCGGTGGGAGGCGACACCGAACCAGCGCTTTAGCGGTATTTCGGAGTCTCGGCTGAGCGCTCCTCAGGGAGTCGATAAATCGATGGTCCCGGCGCCCCGCAAGTAGCTGTTTAAATCGGCGCTTGTGGCAATCCTAGTGAAAGCTGGCGCGAACTGTCAATCGTCAATCCAGCACAATCACCCAACAACCCGAAAAAGCAAGCATTAAAAAGCCCGCCCCGGCACGGACTCATGCTGGGGCGGGCTTTTGCCAGGCAGGTTGAGGTTAGTCAGCCAGTTGCTGATCGACAGACAACTTGCCGGCACCTTCGAGCAGAATCGCCAGGCTTGCGACCAGCAAGGTCAGGGCGAATTCGTAACCGTTGTTGCTCATGAACAAGCCATTGTCGATATGCACCGAGAAAATCGCCACCACCATTGTGAATGCCAGCGCTACAGCAGCCGGGCGCACCAGCAAGCCGATAACTAAAGCCAGGCCACCAAAGAACTCGGCGCTGCCGCTGAGCAAAGCCAGCAGGTAGCCAGGCGTCATGCCAAGGCTTTCCAGCCATCCCGCGACACCGGCCAGGCCTGGGCCATCAAACCAGCCAAAGAGTTTTTGAGCGCCGTGCGCGGCGAAGATCAAGCCCACAACAATACGCAAGATTGTCAGGCCATAACCGGCTTGGGTAGCGGTGATTTTGTGCAGTAGGTTGTTCATGTTTATTGCCCTGAGTGAGAGTTGATGGACGCTATACTAACCACAAAATTAGATAATCAAAGCGGATAAAATCGCTAATTAAAATCAAATTATTCGATTATTTACGCGAACTCACTTCACCCTTGTGCGGCTCTAGCAGGTACCGCTCACGGGAAAATGCCAAATAGTATTTGTTCACACTATTAACATAGCTCACCACGCCCATTCCCATCTGTTCCATCGCGATCCGCTCAACCTGAAAGAACCATTGATTGGGATTCAGACCGCGCCGCTTGGCCTCGGCACGCATGCTTTGTACACGTTGCGGGCCCAGGTTGTAGCCCGCCAGAACAAAGGCCATCCGCTCACGTTCGTTAAGTTGAGCGCTGCTGAAAAAGCCGCGGCGAATCTTCGCCAGATAGCGGGCACTGGCGCGCACATTGTTATCGAGCACCCCGATATTGCTCACGCCCACGCTGCGTGCCGCGATTGGCGTCACCTGCATCAACCCGGTCGCGCCGCCATAGCCTCGCGCAGCCGGATTTAGCGTTGATTCCTTGAACGCCAGCGCTGCCAGCGTCAGCCAGTCGAAGCCCTGCTCTTGCGCATGTTTTTGCAACACTGGGCGCACCGACTCCAAACGCTTGCGCTCGGTTCTGCCCAGCGGGTAATGCACTTTGTAGAGCCGCCGGTAGACGCGCTGGAATGCCGTATCCGGATCGACGGGGCTGCGGTAGGCACGAAAGAAACGGTCAATACTGGCACTCAGCAACGGCGCATCACGGCGCACAAACCAACGCATATCGCCATCTTTGGACAGCACCAGTTTGTACTCGATGCGCAGTTTGGGCATGACCTTGGCCCAGCGCTGGGCAATTGGCAATTCGACTGCCGTGACGTTGAAAATCCCGGCTTGGACCATCTCCAGCACATCTTCAACGGCCAGCGTCGGGTCCACCCATTCGATCACGATAGGCGCCATTTTTTTCATCAGAAGCGTGCTATTGAGCGCCTGAATCGCAGTGCCCGCTACGCTGCCTGCCGGCAAGGCAATGCTGCGCCCGGATAATTGCTCCAAGCGCGTATAACGGCGATCGCCAACCCGGCCGACCAGAACCACCAGGACGTTTTCGCGGATAGGCTTACTTGCCGTCACCTGCGCGCCCCCGCGCACATCCAGCAGTTCACCTGGCGCGACCAGATCACCCTCACCGCGCTGCAAAGCACCCAGTAACTGATCCTTGGCCTTGGGGATAATTTTCAGCTTCAGCTGCCTGCCGTTACGCGACTCACGATTGAGAAACTGCTCATAAGCCCGAAGGCGATGATACTCAACACCGATGCTCTCACCCTTGACCTCGCCAGAGCTGTTGCGGCTCTGGTTGATCAAAACGCGCAATTCACCGCTGGCGCGAATGTTTTCGAGATCGCGCGTCGCCACGGGCTTGCCAATTTCCAGAGGTCCAGCCACGCGCGCAGCCGCCACTAATGGCAGCAACAGCAGGCTCAAGACCAACAAAAATCGCGCCATCAAGGCTCCAGGACAGGGTTTGCTTGCATCATAAATGCGGGGATAAACCGCTTGCGCCCGCTTCAAGGGGCGCGGAGATTCTCACAGCCGGGCAAAGGACGCCAGACCAACCCGACAAACAACATCACCAAAACAATGCAACTTACTGTATTTATTCAATTTTTTTATTTTACAAAAGCTCTGCTATGCTGCGCATCCTGACCTACAGGTAGCACCATGCAACTCATCGACATCGGCGTCAATCTGACCCACCCAAGCCTTGCCGAGCAATTGGACAGCATAATCAGCCGCGCGTATGACAGTAATGTCATGCAAATGGTTCTGACCGGTACCGATCTCGCTGGAAGCGAACTGAGTCTAGAACTTTGTCGCGCACTCGACGCCAATGGCCAGCAACTTTTTTCCACGGCGGGAATTCATCCACACTCTGCCAGTGAATGGAACAGCGATTGCCGCCAGCAATTGCGCAATTTGCTCCGTGAACCCGAAGTGCGAGCCGTTGGCGAATGTGGACTGGATTTCAATCGCGACTTCTCGCCTCGCCCGCAACAAGAGAAAGTGCTCGAAGAGCATCTTGAACTGGCCGTCGAATTGAACATGCCGGTGTTCCTGCACGAACGCGATGCCGATCAGCGACTGCTCGAAATAGTGGCTAATTACCGCGATCATCTGCCAGCGGCCGTGGTGCATTGCTTTACCGGCGAAAAGCGGGCGCTGTTCAATTATCTCGACCTCGACTTGCACATTGGTATCACTGGCTGGATCTGCGATGAGCGCCGCGGTACGCACCTGCACTCGCTGGTGCCCAACATCCCCAAAGGACGCCTGATGCTGGAAACGGACTCGCCGTTCCTGCTGCCGCGCACCCTGCGCCCGAAACCCAAGAACGGTCGCAACCAACCGGCATTCCTCACTGAAGTGCTGCGTGAAGTCGCGCTGCACCGCAACGAGAGCCTCGAAGCACTGGCCGCGCACACCACTGCAACCGCAAGGCAATTCTTCTCGCTGCCGGCTATCCCAGCCGCGCAAAATATCGAGCACTGACCGGGCCGGCTGCGGCGGTCTATCTCGTCGATAGCCAGGTTCAATTCGCCCTGGCGCTGCCCTCACGCATAAGCTTTATCCAGCCACAGGAGAACGCTCATGCCCAGCACCGCCCAAGCCGTTATTGATACCCCAACCAGTTCGACCCAACAGCATGCGCAGCGTCTCTGCGCTGGCGCCTTGCTGCTCACGGCGAGCCTGATCCTGATTGATGGTTTGCTCAGCCTTCAGCCAACCAACGTCGCCTTGGCCCTGTTAGGTGGCGCCGCCGCGCTGGCTATCATACCGTGTAGCAACTTGAAACCGACTGGCCGCCAGCCCGCAAGCTGCTGATTTAGGGCGCTTTCACCCACGTTGTCACTTTTAGGCTATTTCGTTTCGTCTGATACGAATGGCAATCTGATCGTTAAATGCAATAGCATTCTTGTTTTTAGCGGCATCTGAACCTTAGTTAGTGGCTGATCGCCGCTTGTTCGCCGCAGTCAACGAGGACGACGTATGTCGCTACAGCGACATTTCTGGGCCATGATGGCCATTGTAATGCTGCCTGCGCTTGTACTCGCGGGCGGTGATGCCTATCCACTCGACAAGCCCGCGCTGGTTCTGCACCTGACCGATAACCAGACGGTCCAGCTCACCTTGCAGGATCTGGCCAAGCTACCCAAGCGCAGCCTGACGGTTCAAGACAGCCCCGACTCAGCGCCAGTTGTATGGACCGGGGTCGATGCCGACGCACTGTTCAACAGCCTCAATGTTCAGTTACCGCCCTTCAAGCGTCTGCGCCTGGAGGCACTCAACTTGTACTCGGCACTGCTGCCGCGCTCGGACATCGAGCAATTCCACCCCATCATTGCCTATTCCCGCGATGGCCAATCAGTGCCTGTCCACGAGTCCGGCCCGCTGTTCTGGATCTATCCCTTCGATGATTACCCCGAACTGCGCACGCAAATTTATTACAGCCGTGCGGTCTGGCAATTGAGTGACATATATTTTGAGTAGTTTCTGATGCCTGCATGGATGCTGAGCAGATCCCACAAGAACATTGCCTTGAGTGTGCTGGTACTAATAGTGGTAGCCATGCTCGGGCTGCTGACCGCCGCGTTGTTACTCGCAGGACAGCAAGCCAACCAACTCGCCGCGCCCAACCTGCACGGCGAGCTTTGGCGCTCGTATCAAACCACCCGCGAGATGGAGCGCACCCTTGAGGCGGCCCGGCAATTCCAACAGGGTGAAATCAGCGCCGATGATTTGGTGGTCCGTGTGCAGGTTCTGCGCAGCAGTACCCGCATGCTCCAGGACGGCAAAATGTTCAGTGCCCTGCCCTTGCCGCGTCCGCGCGCCGATGAGGCGCTGGCAAGAATTATCAGCCTCAGCTCCACCTGGAATAAACAGGCACACTTCGCGGATGAACAAGCCGCGCAGCGCCTGGCAATCCAGATAAACCGCGAGATGACCCCACTGATCAAACCCATGCACGAGGTGATGATCGCCAGCAATATATCCCTGGCCAACAAACTCGATCACGACCGCCAGCTGTTGTACAAAAGCTTCTGCTACATCGGCTGGACATTGATTAGTTTGCTGATTGGCTCGGCCTTGCTGGTGGCAAAACTGATTTACAACTATCGCGAAGCCCGACAACTGTCGAGCCGGCTGAGCGAGCTTAACCATACACTGGAAGACAGGGTCGCTATGCGCACCCTTGAGCTCAGCGAAGAACAACGTGTTCTGAACCAGATCCTTCAAGCCAGTCCAAGTGATGTGGCGTTTTTCAGTGCCACCGGCGACGAAATTTACTTCATGAGCGAAGGCTTGCGCCTGAACCCACAGGGCCCGCCAAACACCTTCGAGTATGCGCAGTTTTTTGCCGACCCCGCCGATGCTGAACGCTTTTACGCCAACTTGATTAATGCCAAGCACGTCGATGATCTGGAGGCGCTGCTCCGCGGCCCAAGCGCGCCATACTGCGCGGTAGTTTCAGGGCGGGTACTTGAGCATAAAGGCCGCCCTGCACACCTGATCTGGTGTTATGACATCAGCGTGCGCAAAAAAATGGAAGAGTCGTTATTGGCACTGGCCAATACCGATGCCCTGACAGGCCTCGACAATCGCCACTCTTTCTGGCGCAAAGCTGAAGAGTTGCTGCACTACTCAAAATTACTCGAGCAGCACTGCGTAGCGTTGATGCTCGACATCGACCATTTCAAGCAGATCAATGACAAATATGGGCATCAGGCCGGCGACCTCGCCCTGCAACTGGTTGCAACCACACTGCAGTTGGGTGTGCGTGAAGATGACATCCTCGGCCGTATTGGCGGCGAGGAGTTCGTGGTGCTGTTACCGCACACCTGCGCCGAACAGGCGCTGCCAATTGCCGAACGCTTACGCAGCAGTATCGAAGCTTTGCATTTGCAACTGGACAACGGTCAGCGCCACTCCATGACCCTGAGTATCGGGCTGGCAAGCATGACCCCAAATGAATCACTCGATCAGTTGCTCAACCGCGCAGACATGGCGCTTTATGAAGCCAAAGCCGCCGGGCGCAACCGCATTAGCATTTGCCCAGCGCCGACACTCAAGCAAACACAGCCACTGTCTGTCGACTGATAGCCATCAACTCGCCGCTGGGCGTCCACATCGCCGCAGCGACATGGCCATAACCGTCGCGGGCATATTCAATCTGCGCGCGGTACAAGCACCAGTCCAGCGTTGTTAACTCGGCAACCGGCTGCATGAATTCGATGGTCCAGGTCAGCGAGCTGCCGGGCGCAGGCGTGCTCAGGCGCGGCAGCAAGGCCGGCGGCCAGGCATCCACCAGCGCCAGAATGTGCGCCTCATCAATGCTGCAAACCTGATCCTCACCGCGCAACCGCACCCAGCCGCCCATTTCACGGTCTTCATTGCGCGTGTAAGGCATACCGCCAATCCCCCAGCGCATGGCCAGAAAACGGATAAATTCGGGGGTAACGCCTTCGATATAGGGCAACTCGGTGCAGGCCTCTGGCGCTGCGATTTGCGGAGCTGGCAACGCGCCGACGCTGATAATGGATTCGCGCGCGGCCCCAAAGCTGCCCTGAATCAGCGTCATCACTTGACCGTTCTGCACAGCACGGCCCATGACCTGAGAAACCGCTTTGCCTTCGCGCAGCACTTCAACTTCAAAACTCACCGGCACATCGGGCGCAACCGGACCGACAAAGGTAATCGCCAGCGAGCGAACCTGTCGCCCTTGCGCCACTTTATTGCGCATGGCCTGATACACGAGGGCAGCGACCAAACCACCAAAGCTGGCACGTCCCTGCGCCCAAAGCGAAGGAATAACAACCTCGTTAGTACCGCCGCGAACGGCTGTCAGCAATTGCGTGAAAGTCATAAAAGCCTCGTCCTGATCCATTGCGCGAGTCTATGAGACTTCAGGGCATTTGCGAAGGTATCTCGAAAAGGCTCAAATTCGCGGTATGCAGGACAAGCCACGTCGCTTAAGGCGTGCAGATTACCGGGCATGCCAAGGCTGACCGGATGCGCCGGACAAAAGGCTTAAAAGCCCTCTGTTTGTGCGCCAGTGATTCAGGCCATTTGCGCTTGTAACCGCACCACGACATCCGTGCATGCCTGCTCGCACCCTTGCAGGCTGGCAGACCAGACGCCGGCGCAAGCCTGCAGATCTGGCTCGGTTTCAGCGCGGTGCAACCACTGCAAGTGATCGTGCCAAGTGCCTAAGGAAGATTGCGCCCGCTTCAATGTTGCCTGCTGGCGGGCCGATAAACCGCAGAGTTGTGGATACGCCTGGGCGCCGTAACGAACACGTTTGACCAGCAAGCGCAGCTCATGCCAGTCCAGTGCTTCGCTGTGCAGCAGCGTACGCAGGCGCTGCTGGTCTTTGCGTAAACGCTTGTGAAGATGCGCGCGAAGCTGCTTGAGCTCGCCTTGCAGCTCGCTGGCCAACCAGTCTGCCGGCCAGGCCTCTAAAGCCTGCAATAACTCAAGCGTCTGCTGACTGCAAGCAACACCTGCGTAGCCCTGCACCACACGCTCAGCACGGGCACGAGCCGCCTGCTGGTCGCCCAAACGCCACAGCTCGGTCTCAAGCACTTCAAGATCTCGCAATGGGCCGGTAAGGGTGCCGAGCGCCGCCGCGCTTCTCTGCAGTGCCATGCAACTGGCGCGATTCCCCACCGGTTTGAGCAGGCTGCGCAGCTTACGCAGATAGATTCGCAGATCGTGCAAAGCCTCGGCATCGGTTCTTGCCCTGACACGTTCAACACAGGCGATAATTGCCACATGCAAACGAATCACCTGCTCCCGTAAATCCTTGGTCAACGCGCTCAAGTGTCACTCCCTCGCAACATTATGCTTGCATCAGACTAGCTCATTGCCAGCACGGGCTCATTGATGGCGATCAAGCCGGCTCAGGCGCAGTGGCAGCGCGCGGCGTAATTGACGTAACTGACTGCGCAACAGCTTGGGATCAATCGACTGACCCGCGTAATACTGCGCCTCGAATGAGCGATAGAACTGAATGATTTCTGGCGCCTGACGCGGCAAGGCAATTGCTGCACGCCGGGCAAAGTGCCCCGGCACTTCACCAGCTTTGCGATAAATCCCGTGGCGCCTCAGCAAGCGCTCGAACTGGCTGAACAAGCGCTGTTCAGGCGCGCCGTTGCGTATCCATGGTTTGAATAACCACAGAGCAATGAACGCTAAAAACAGTGCGCCACCGCCGACCAGACTGATGATCAGCTCACGCGCCTCTACACGCCCGAACCAGCGCTGTAACAGCTCAAGTTGCTGTGCGCCCTGATACCCAAGCACCCAACGCTGCCAGCTGTAATTGAGATTATCCCAGGCCAGACGGATTTGGTTGAGCCAGGCCAGCTTGCGAAAACGTAACGGCGAGAACGGCGAACCTTCCATGAAGCTCTCCTCCCCGGCCAGCGCTTGCTCAAGGCCGGACTCTATCCGTTCGGGCGCCACCTGAAACGTCGGATCGACACTCACCCAACCGCGATCTGGCTGCCAGTATTCAACCCAGGCGTGAGCGTCGAACTGGCGAACCTGCACGTAATTGCCATTGGGGTTGTACTCGCCGCCCTGATACCCCGCCACCACGCGGGACGGGATGCCGGCGGCGCGCAGGACAAAGGTCATGGCGCCCGCATAGTGGGCGCAGAACCCCCGGCGCGCGTCGAATAGAAAGTCATCGACACTGTCACGGCTCATCTGCGGCGGCCGCAAGGTGTAAACAAACGGTTGTTGATTGAAGTGCTTAAGCAGCGCATTGACCAACTGCTCATCCTGCGGATATTGCTGGCGCAACTCACGCGCCCACTGGCGGCTGCGCGGATCGACGTTGGCGGGCAATTGCAGGGCGCGGCGCAAGCCGGTGCTTGAGCCGTGCGGTTCGCGCAGGGCTTGCGGCCACGAGGTCACTTGATAGAGCAAACTGCGTTCGACCGGCTTGCTGCGCTGCAAGCGGAAATCACTCAATTGCCGGGTCTGCGGCAATGACGTCTCGCCCACATCCAATGCAAATAGCCAGGGCTGAGAGCTGGGCTGCATGACGATGCTGTAGCTCACTGGATCACCGACCTTCTGCCAGTCTGGCGAGGGCGAATAATTCAGTGTTGAGGATTGCGACCAGCGCCTGCCATCGAAACGGTCCAAGGTCAGCGCCCGCCAATACAACTCGGTTCGCGGCGGCACCTCGCCGTCAAAACTGGCCCTGAACGCCAACGCACCGGAGCGGCTCAAATCGGCAATATCGCCTGGCGTCATACTGTCGGACAGCCCGGTTACCGCATTCCCACCGGGCATGGGCAACGACCAGAGTGGACCGATGCGCGGAAAGAACACGAACAGCAACAGCATGATCGGCAGCGCCTGCAACATCAGTCCTGCGGCTAACTTTGCCGTGTCCCACGGACGGCTGGCGAGGCTGCTTTGCTGCAAACCGATCAGTCCGGCGAGTAGCGCGGTGACCGGCAGGACGCTGTACAGCGCTGCGGTGATGCTGTCATCAAACAGATAAGCAGTAACCACCACAAAGAAGCCCAGAAATATCAGCACCAGAGCATCACGGCGCGTGCGCATCTCGAGTAATTTGAGAATAAACGCACCCACCAACAGCACCACGCCGGCATCCAGGCCAATCAAGCTACCCCGACTGAGAAACACCCCGCAACCAGTGGCGATCATCAGTCCTAACTTGAGCAGCGTGCTCGGGTAATTGGCGCGCATGCGAAATATCTGCACGCGCCAAGCCGCACAAGCCAACCACAAGCCGATCACCCACAGCGGCAAGTGACTCAGGTGCGGTAGAATCACCAATACCTGCGCCACCAACAGCCACGTCAGGCTGATGCGCGGAATAACCTGAATCTGGCTCATTGGCTGAGCCCTGTCAGGGCCAATGCGCGCAAACAGGCCTGACAATGAACGTCACCGGTGTCTGCCGCAATTTGCTTATCATCAAGGCGCAGCGAAAACGGTTGCTGGCGCTCGGTATATTGCAGCACCCAATAACAAAGCACCGAAAGCCGATACTCTTGATCGCCCGACAGCGCGGCGATGTCCAGGCACGTTTGACTGCCGCCGAGGCTGGCGAAATCCTTTACCAGTAAACCCATGCCCCGCGAATAGGCCTTCCAGTGCAGGCGCTTGCGTGAATCGCCAGCCTGATAACTGCGCAATCCCTGAAAATCATCGGCGCCATCGGCCGACACGCGCAGCCCCTGCTCGTCTTCATCGCCAATGCTAGCCATCACGGGCGGTAAATCAGCGGCGATCGGTTGCGGGTAAACCAGCGCTTGTTGATCGAGATCGACCCAGCTCCAAGCTTTCAACAAGCCCAACGGAAAGCCACTTTCGACGCGCATTCTTGGCGCTTTCAACCAACCCCGTTGCGTGGTCAGCAGCGACAGTTCTGCCGGCGTACTCGCCTGTAGCGGCACATCCACAATCAATGGCGGCTCATCTGCGAACCCCAGACTAATCGCCTGATGCGCGTGGTTAAGACTTTCCAGCGTCACCTGATAACGCACATGCTCACCGACAAACACGGTGTTAACCCCCGCGGCGCGCAGCACCAGACCAGACAGATTACGGTAGGTGTGCAGGATTGCCACGATGAACACCGAGCCGAGCAGAAAGGTCAGCGCGTAGGCCAAGCTGTTTTGATAGTTGATGGCCGCCAGCAACATCAACGTCAGCGCCAGCAAGAACATCACACCAACTTTGCTCGGCACAATGAATATCCGCCGCTGAGTGAGCCGCACCCGGCTGGAAGCCGGCAAGCGCCGGGTCAGCCAGCGATTCCAGCGCGCCTGCACAGCGGCGATCAAAGAGGTGTGACCTCGCGCAGCAAGCCTTGCACCAGCGTGCTGCCGCCATGACCGGAAGGGTCTGCGCGCTCACGCAGCCGATGGCCCACTACCGAAGGCAGCACCGCTTGCACGTCTTCCGGGATCACATAATCGCGACCGGCCAGGTACGCCCATGCACGAGAGGCTGCGAGCAATGCCAGGCTGGCCCGTGGCGACAGTCCCCAGGCGAATTGCGGCTGCGTGCGCGTGGCCTCAACCAGGCGCAGTACGTATTCCACCAGCGCATCGCTGACCCGCACCTTGGGCACCTCGGCTTGAATCGCGGCCAATTCGCTGTGATCCAGAACGGCCGATATCTGCGGCAGCAACGCACGTCGTGAATCACCCAGCAACAACGCCTTTTCAGCGCCACGCGCCGGGTATCCGAGCGACAGACGCATCAGGAAGCGATCCAGCTGTGATTCGGGCAAGGCAAAAGTACCACCCTGACTGACCGGGTTCTGCGTCGCAATCACAAAGAAAGGATCGGGCAATGGCCGCGTGGCGCCCTCAATGGTGACCTGCCCCTCTTCCATGGCCTCAAGTAATGCACTCTGGCTCTTTGGTGTCGCCCGGTTGATTTCATCAGCCAACACCAACTCGGCAAAGATCGGCCCCGGATGAAAGGTGAACTGACCGGAGTCCTTGTCGAAAACCGAGGTGCCAAGGATATCGCCCGGCAATAGATCGGAGGTGAACTGCACGCGCTGAAAGCTCAGGCCAAGCACCTTGGCCAAAGCATGACTGAGGGTGGTTTTGCCCATGCCGGGCAAGTCTTCGATTAGCAGGTGGCCCCGCGCCAACAAGCAAGCCAGCGCCAGCCTTACCTGTGGTTCTTTACCCAGCAAGACCTGATTGACGGCCTCAAGGCAAGCTTCCAGTTTTCTGCGCATCGAACACTCCTTATGCAAGTGTCTCGATGCTACTGGCAGCCGCGTCCGGGGCAAAGGCCCGTGTAATGATTAATCACAAAACAGTGAACTTTAGCCGGGTCTGACCATTTCGAATGTTTCAAGGGTGCGGGTATAGGCAGCGCCGCCCAAACGGCCAACCAGGTCCATCTTGTGCGGGTCTACGCGGCCCTTGTCATTGAGTACGGCATCGCTGACATGCGCCAACAGTACCTGCGCGAAAATCATGTGGCAGTTCGGCTTGTCGCGCGGATACGGCTGGATTTCTGCAACCTTGCACTCGAATGCAATCACCGAGTCCGTCACCCGTGGCGGTGCGATCAGGCGGCTGGCAGTGCTGCCAATCTGGCACCGCTCGAACTCGCTGACGCCGTGCTCAAACCCGGCAGAGCTGGCATTCATTTGCTCGGCTTGAGCAAAGCTGACCAATTGAATGACCAGCTCACCCGTGGCCTGCACATTGCGCAAGGTGTCTTTGAGGCTGCCGTCACCGTGATGGTTGACGTTCACCATCAGCGTGGGTGGCTCATCACTGATCACCTGAAAGAAACTGAATGGAGCCAGATTGCTGACGCCTTCCCGGGAGATACTCGACACCCAGGCGATGGGCCTTGGGGTAACGGTCGAGGCCAGCCAGCGATAAGCATCGAGGGGCGCCAACTGGGTAAAATCCAACTCCATCCAGTTTTCCTCCGACGGATTAAACAATTGCCGGGGCTTAACGACCCGCGCGGGACTCATCAATGTAGAACTGGGCTTTTTTGGCCTTGCTGGTGCAGCCTTCATAGGCTTCAAATTGCTGCTGGGTTTTCGCGGCGGTCAGCAGCGAGAGTGCTTTGGAATAGCTGACGGTGCCAGCAAAACCTTCAGCCTTGGCCAAATCCAGATCATGCCATGCGGCATCCAGTTGGCTCCCGCACGAATTGCGATAATCAGTTTTACCTGCACAGCCAACCAGTGCGGCAGCCATCAGCGCTATGCAAAAAATCGATTTCATGTGTGCAACTCCGTTTAGCAATTGTGATGATTCATTGACCAGCAGTGTTTACCTGAGGTTCATTTAGCAGCGCGATGTTGCAGAAACTCGACAATTGCGGCTTGCTCGCCAACGAACTCGATACGCCCCGCTTTGTTCTCTCGCTGAAACACATACATCGGGTCGTAATACTCAACCAGCAAAGTTTCTATCCATTGCCGGTGAAGGCTTACATCGCCCTGCGTTTCCTGCTCCAGCAGCGCCTGCTGCATAATGGCGGCCAGACGTTGATAACGCTCACCGCCCAAACGCTTTTGAATGTTAGTCAAGCTTTGCATTAAACGCTCAGCAAAGGCTTTGAAGCCTTCTTCAGCGCCCTGCAGGTTAATGAACTCTGCACTCAAGTCGATGACATAATCTTGAAGAATGCGCGTTGTTCGACCTTCGACGCTGTCTTCGAGCCATACCAGCGGAAAGTGCTGCATGCCTTCGTACAATGGCAGCGGTAACGAGCACTTGCCGATGATGCGTCCTTCATCCTCAAGAACAAACTGCTCCATGCCAGCGTTGCGCTTTTTCAGAATGTCGATGGCCAGGGCATTCTCAAAATCAATCTGCATCGGCTGCCCGGTAGCGCGTTTGCCAAAACTTGAGCCCCGGTGATTAGCATGGCCTTCAAGGTCAAGGCTGTTGCCGAGCTGGGCGATCACTTCGGTCTTGCCGGTGCCGGTCATGCCGCCGACCAACACGAAATTACACTGCGTCACGGCCTGATCAGTCGTGTCGATGAGGAAATTGCGCATGGCCTTGTAGCCGCCCACAACGCGCGGATACTCGATACCGGCATCGCTTTTCAGCCATTCCTGAACCAGTTGCGAGCGCAGGCCACCGCGAAAACAGTAGAGGTAACCGTTAGGATTGGCAGTGGCAAACTCTGCCCAACGCTGCACCCGCTCCTCGCGCGTTTTACCTTGCACCAATTGATGGCCCAGCGTGATAGCGGCGTCCTGGCCGTGCTGTTTGTAGCAGGTGCCGACCTTCTGCCGCTCGATGTCGGTCATCAACGGCAAATTCACCACGTTGGGAAACGCGCCCTTGTTGAATTCCACGGGCGCGCGGGCGTCCATCATCGGGCTGTCGTTGAGGAATATCTGCCGGTAATCGCTGCAATTGTCGCGCATCAGATAACCTCGACAGCGTATGTCTGTCGCTCGCGCAGCTGGCCAATCGGCTGCAATTGCAGGTTCAGCCCTTGCGCACAGACGAGAAACTCAGCCTCACCTTCTGGCGTTACCGCAACCAGCAAACCGCCGCTGGTTTGCGGGTCGCACAGCAGCAGTTTGTGCAACTCAGGCAACGGCGCAATTTTTTCGCCGTAGCTGTCGAAGTTACGCAAGGTGCCGCCCGGAATGCAGCCCTGATCGAGGTAATACTCAACGCTTTCAATACGCGGTACACGGGCGTATTCGACCTCGGCCGTAAGACCGCTGCCCTCGGCGATTTCCAGCAGGTGACCGAGCAGGCCGAAGCCGGTGACGTCGGTCATGGCGGTGACGCCAGCCAATTTTCCGAAATGACTCCCGGCCTTGTTCAGGGTGCACATCCAGTCGCGTGCCAGGCCGATGTCGGCTTCGCGCAGCTTGGCCTTCTTCTCGGCCGTGGTCAGAATGCCGATGCCCAGAGGTTTGGTCAGGTACAGCTTGCAGCCCAATGTCGCGGTGTCGTTGCGCTTCATGTAGCGCTTCTCGACCAGGCCAGTTACCGCCAGGCCGAAGATCGGCTCGGGGGCGTCAATCGAATGGCCGCCTGCGAGGGTAATCCCGGCTTCGTCGCAGACCGCACGGCCGCCACGGATGACCTCACGGGCAACCTCAGGGGCCAGCACATTGACTGGCCAGCCGAGAATGGCAATCGCCATCAACGGATCACCGCCCATGGCGTAGATATCGCTGATCGCATTGGTGGCAGCAATACGCCCGAAGTCATAAGGATCATCGACAATCGGCATGAAAAAGTCGGTAGTCGAGACCACGCCACGCTCACCATCAATGCCGTAGACCGCCGCGTCATCGCGCGAGGCATTGCCCACCCACAAATTGGGGTCGAGGTTCTGCGCCCCGCTCCCGGCGAGGATGACATCGAGGACTTTGGGAGAAATCTTGCAACCACAACCGGCGCCGTGGCTGTATTGGGTCAAACGAATGGGCTCGCTCATAAATCCTCTGTTCTCGTCGACGGGCGGCGGCATTCTAGCAAATACGCGCACAACGCTCGCGATTCAAGCGCCTGTCTGGGCCAAATCTTTATGTTAACGGGGACGGCGTTTGCGTGCAGAACAAAGATCAGGTGATGCGTGGCGAGGCTAATCTGATAATGACGCGTATGATGACGCGTGGGCTTGGTTTTCTGGCCCATTATCTGCAGCAATATCGCGCATGCGTGCCGGTTTACCTCTGGCGCGGCGGGTTGCTGAACGACTATATTTTTGCGCCCGCGTCTCTGCGCGTTTGTTATTTAGGGGACGAAATTGACCAAGAAAAGAGTTGCACTGGTACTCGGCTCCGGCGGGGCTCGTGGCTATGCGCACATTGGCGTGATCGAGGAGTTGCAAGCACGCGGCTATGATATTTCCTGCGTAGCCGGCTGTTCGATGGGAGCTGTGGTAGGCGGCATTTTTGCGGCTGGCAAGCTCAAGGAATACAGCGAGTGGACCCAGAGCCTGGATTATCTCGATGTATTGCGCCTGATTGACGTGAGTTTCCGGCTGGGCGCCATCCGCGGAGAAAAGGTGTTCGGGCATATCCGCGAAATCGTCGGCGATATCAATATCGAAGACCTGGCCATTCCCTTCACGGCAGTGGCCACAGACCTGACCAACCAACAGGAAATCTGGTTTCAGGAAGGCTCACTGCATCAGGCCATGCGTGCATCGGCGGCAATCCCCAGCCTGTTCACGCCGGTGATTCAGGGCAAGCGCATGCTGGTCGATGGCGGCCTGCTGAATCCGCTGCCTATTGTGCCGGTGGTTTCCAGCCACTGCGATTTGATCATTGCGGTCAATCTCAACTCGACCAATCAGCAAAATTATCAGTTGCCAGTCATTGAGCGCCCAGACGCCTTCAAGGGCCGCTTTGATCAACTGATGCTGTCGCTGAGCACCAAACTGCCGCAGTTCCGGCGCAAAGGCGGTGCTGATGACGAACTGTTGCTGCTCGAAGATCAGAGTGAAGCCGATGCGGTTTACCGGTCACCCGGTAAAGTGCGTGCCGAGCCCGAGGAAGAAGGCGCGCCGGTTTCCGCCAGCGGCTCACGAGTCGCGGACATTTCCGGACCCGCCTCGTTGCTCGAATTGATCAACCAGAGCTTTGAAGTCATGCAGACCTCGCTTGCGCAGTACAAGATTGCGGGCTATCCGCCCGATATCCTGATCAACGTGCCCAAGCGTGCATGCCGGTTCTTCGAGTTCTACAAGGCACCGGAACTGATCATGCTCGGACGGCAGATTGCCAGCGACACGCTGGACCGTTACGAGAGCGGCAACTACCACGGCTAATGGTGGTTTGGCAGGCTGGGGTTCAGCCTGCCGGTTGGTCTGCTGGGTGGGTTTAGATTTGCTTTTCAGTGGGTGTCGGAGTGGTCAGGGCTGAATCGCCGGGCAGAATGACGCTTGGTACTGGGGGGCCGGCGACCGGACTACCGGGCACTGGTTTGCCGGCGACTGGTTTGCCAGCCACCCAGTCTGTAAGCAGGTTGTAGGCTACTGCTAGCAGGGTTGGGCCGAGGAACAGGCCCATGAAACCGAAGGCTAATATGCCGCCGAAAACCCCGAGCAGTACGACAACCAATGGCAGGTTGCCGCCGCGGCTGATCAGGTACGGTTTGAGAATGTTGTCGACGCCGCTGATGATCAGCACGCCCCATGCACCCAGAAAAATCGCCATGCCGACACTGCCCTGCCAGGCCAGCCATGCAACGGCTGGGCCCCAGATGAGTGGCGGAACCATGATCAGACTGAAGCCAAATGTCAGCACGCCGAGCAGCAACGCGCCCGGAATCCCGGCAATCAAGAAGCCGATATACGCCAGCACCGCTTGAGCTACGGCAGTACCGATGACGCCATTGACGACGCGTTGCACGGTGCCGGCAATCAAGTCCCGGTAATGTTCGGCGCGCTCGTCGATCAATCGCTCCAGCAGGCTTTCGGCAAATGCCGCGAGACGCGGGCCATCACGATAGAAGAAGAACAACAGAATCAAGCTCAGCCCGAGTTCGAGCACGTTACTGCCAATGCGCGCACTGCGGCCCAAAAGCCAGTTGCCGATCTGCCCCAGGTACGGTTGCAGCGTGGCAAACAACTGGGCGCCCTGCTCATCCACCGTATTCCAGGCGCGGATCATCCAGTCGCCAGCCAGTGGAATACTCGCCAGCCAGTCGGGCGCTGGTGGCAAGCCGGTAAGCTGCAGGCTTTTGACCAGCGTGACGGCTTCACGCACGTGATCTGCCAAATTGAATCCGAGAAAGCCCAGCGGCACGGCCACCAGCACAAACCAGCAAAATGTCAGGATGGCCGCTGCCAGCGCCTCGCGACCGCGCAACAGATGAGTCATGAAGCGCATGACCGGCCAGCTCGCAAACGCCAGAACTGCGGCCCAGAACAAAGCCCCCCAAAACGGCGCAAGCACCCACAAGCTGGCGCCCAGCAATCCAAGCAAAAGGATTTGCACCAGCAATCGATCATTATTGAGCATGCACCGCTCCAGCAGATTAACAACGCACAAGCCCCATGCGAATGCACAGGGCTTTTAGGGGTAAGTACGCAATAGTAGTGCTAACCGCCAGTGAAGCGACAGTCGCCTACTGGCAATTTGATGCAGATTGAGCCTGCGGGTTCAACGCAGTACGTTGAGCCGTAACCCTTGCACCTGATCATCATCCAGCTCAAGGCGCGCAGCACGAACCCGCGCCTCGACCAACGCCTCTCGCCATGATTCGGCCTGCGGGCCTGCCAAGGTCACGCGCATGGTGCTGTCGAGATTCAGCGCGCGGGCAACCACAGTCACCCAATCCTCGGTTGGCTGTTCATGTGCAGACAATTCCAGCGTGCCGGTCACACGCAGTTGGCGCATGAGTGTTGCCGGCGTTGGCAGCACTTCGGCCAGCGTCGCATTGGCCGTGAACAGTTCGGCGTGCAGATAGGCCCGGCGGTTGCCCCGGGTAATGCTGTACAGCGCAACCAGTTGGTTGTCGTGCGGCGCTGCCAGTTTCAGCAAGGCATACGCCTGCTGATCATCCGGACCGTATAAACCCGACTCGCCGAACACCGAGTTGGCCCACAGGCTGCTGGCGCCACAATCACGCCCCTGGCACCAATAGAGCAATTCGCTGCCTTGTTTCAGCACATCTTCGCGGGCCTTGTTGAACACCTCATCGGAGCTGTGTGTGGAGGGCAATTGGTAGGTCAGCGCAATTCGGGTGCCGGTGGCCTCAATCGAATTTTCATAACGCAGCCGCCCGCTGATGCGGCGAATGGAACCTTGCGGATAAATCCGCTCCTGCTCGGCCTCTTCGTCAAAATTAACAATCTTGCTGCCCGCAAAGCGCGGCAAAATCTCAAGATCACGACTGCCCGCGACATCATTCGCCGCGCCATTTGCGCTCACGCAGGCGGCTGCCAACAACGCGCCGCAGAGCAGTTTCAAACCAGTTGAGCGCACCATTAGCGGGCCATCGTCTGTTGAGTGGACTGCGCTTTATCCGCAGGTTTGGGCACCAGCAAACCGCGCTGCACCGCAGCACGCTGATCGACCGTTTTCAACCAGCGTTGCAGGTTATTCAGGCCCTCAACCGAGACGCCGGCCCAGTCGTACTGGCGCACCCAGGGAAATGTTGCAATGTCCGCAATGCTGTAGTCGCCGGCAATAAACTCGGATTCGCCCAGTTTGGTATTCAGCACTTCATACAGGCGGCGGGTTTCGTTTTGATAACGCTCGATGCCAACCTGAATTTTTTCCGGCAGATAGCGGTAAAACACATTGGCTTGACCTTGCATCGGACCGATCCCGCCCATCTGGAACATCAACCACTGAATCACCTGCGAGCGTCCCTTGGCGTCGGTCGGCATGAGTTGGCCGGTTTTCTCGGCGAGATAGAGCAACACCGCGCCAGACTCAAACACCACAAAATCATCATTCTCACGGTCGATGATCGCCGGGATTCGTCCGTTCGGATTGATCTTCAGAAACGCGGGCGACTTCTGCTCTTTTTGCTCGAAGCTAAGCGCATGGACTTCATAGGGCAGTTGCAGTTCTTCCAGTGCAATTGCCACTTTTTGACCGTTGGGTGTGGCGGCGGTGTAAAAATCGATCATGCGTTTCTCCATTGCATTCGCCCCCACCTTTCCCCAGTTGCCCTGACCAAGTCAAGATGGATGCAAGAATCCTTTGAAACAGTCTGCTACACGTTGCGCTCCGGCCTCGTCATCCACGTGCAGATGGTGCCCGCCCGACAACGTGGTGACAGTGAAATACGCAGCGTCCAACCACTCCAGCACAGTCTCATGACGGCTCAACGAGCCGCTTTCGGCAATGATCAGATGTGCCGGGCACTGCACCCGACTGATGAAGGCGCGCGCGTGCGCTTGTGTCAGCCGCATCACCGAGGGCAGCATCAAACGGCTGTCCGTACGCCAAGTATAGCCGCCAGGGACCGGCATCAGTCCGCGCTGGGCCAGCAACTCGGCAGCCTCACGACTGACGCCGATCATACCGGTCATGCGCGCCTCGACAGCCCGGTCAAACTCTCGGTAAACCGGCTTGCGCTTGTTGCCGACGGTCATAAGATCGCGCAATGCCTTGCCCATGCGCTCCGGCGCCTCATCGGCTTCACCGGTAAAAGGCACAAGACCATCAATCAAGGCGAGGCGCTCTATTCGCTCCGGCAATGCACCGGCCATTAACACCGATACGATTGCGCCCATCGAGTGACCCAGCAGGGAGAACCGCTGCCAGCCCATTTGGTCGGCAACGGCGAGCACGTCATAAACATAATCCCAGATGTCATAACTGGTTCCCGCAGGGCGATGATCAGAATGACCATGACCGGCGAAGTCGAGGGCGACGATACGCAAGCCGGTAAGCTTCGGCGCCAACCGGGCAAAGCTGGCGGCGTTATCCAACCAGCCATGCAGCGCAATCACCGGCAGGCCATCTTCAGGGCCGTAAATGTGCGCCGCGAGTTCGGTGTGCGGCAGGCTGATGCGTACCTCTTCTACAGTCGCGCTCATGCGCTCTCCTTATGCTGCGCAGTGTGCGCCCAACGGGTCAGCAGGTTCTTCAACAGAAGCGCGGTGGAATCCGGCTGCTCGAGCGGGAACATATGCCCGCCCGGGAGCGTGAAGGTTTCACCCACGGCCGCACGGCGAACCTTGCGGCTCATATGCGGCAATACCACCCGACTCTGCTCGCCCCGCACAATGGCCAGCGGCACCTGCAAATGTTGCGGTTGGCCTGGACTTGTATGCGGCACGTTGCGGTAAATGCTGATCTCGGTAGCCGGATCGAAACGCAGCCGCAAGCGCCCATCCACCTCGTGCAGGCCGTGCTCGATATAAGCATTCAGGCAGTCGGGATGAAACCCGCGAAACAAGCTTTTGCCGGCAAAGTAACGGTGCGCTTCCTGGCTGTCGCTGAACTCTTCACGCCTGCCCAGCGTGCGCCCGGCAGGGGTCAGATGATCAATAAAGCCAAAGCGTTTGGCTGCACGCAGCACCACCTGATCAAGGGTAGTCAGCACGGGCGAATCGAGCATCACCACGCCACGATAGAGCTGCGGCTGGAGCAAGGCGGCGTGGTAGTGCAGCAATCCGCCGAGGGAATGCCCCACGCCCCAGACAGGCTCGCCGCTTTGTTGAACTCGGTCTTGCAGGTGATGAATCAACTCCTCGACCAGGCTGTGCCAATTGGCGTTGACCGGAAAACGCGGATCATGGCCATGTTGCGCCAGGTAATTCACCTGATACTCAGGCGCCAGCGCGGCGAACAACGGGCTGTAAGTGGCCGACGGGAAACCATTGGCGTGGGCAAAGAAAATAGCCTGACTCATCAATCACTCAACCTTGTATTAACTGCGCAAATTGTCCGGCAGCTCCAAGGTGCTGACAACCACTGTAAACGCCAGTGATGATGCCAACTGCGCCATGGCAGAGCACCATGGCGCGCGCATCGTCAGCTAATCAAGATTTCGGCGGCTGGCTGCCCAATGGCACCACCGCAACGGTCAACCTTGAAATACAACTGGTCTTGCCATCGTCACCACTCAGGCGAATGTCCCATACATGCGTGGTACGGCCGATGTGCACGGGATGTGCAACTGCTGTAACGCGGCCACTGCGCAAGCCGCGCAGGTGGTTGGCATTCACCTCAAGGCCAACGCAGTAAAACTGCTTGGGGTCGATGCATTGGTAACTGGCGGTGGAGCCAAGTGTTTCCGCCAGCACCACCGACGCCCCGCCGTGCAGCAAGCCGTAGGGTTGATGAGTCCGTGAATCGACCGCCATGCTGGCCGTGAGGCTGTTCTCGGTGTAACCCTCGAAACGAATATCGAGCACCTCACCGATGGTATTTTTCAGGGTGTCATTCAGCTCTCTGATTTCCGGATTCCGTTGCCACACACTCATAATTGCTCCTTAGGGTTTCCATCCAATCCAGTCAGACTATCAAGCCCAGATGACCGGTTCCTGGCGTTCACTCCAGGCGGTGAAGTTGGCTTTGTAAGCATCCTCCACCACCGTGCGTTTTATTTTCAGGGTCGGCGTCAGGTAGCCATTTTCGATGCTCCAGACATCGCCCACCAGCACCAGGCTTTGCAAGCGCTCATGCTGGTCCAGCTTAGCGTTGACCTCCTCCAGCAGGCTTTTCAGGCTCTGCTCAAGTTCGACCCGTGCGCCATTGGCGGCCTCGTGCCGGCCCACGTCTGAAAGCACACATAAGGCCAAAGGCTTGGCCATGCTGTCACCGATGACGCAAACCTGCTCAATACGTGTATTAACCGCCAGGCGATTTTCAATCGGCGCGGGCGCGACATATTTACCCTTGCTGGTTTTGAATATCTCTTTGATCCGGCCGGTCAGGCGCAGATAGCCTTCGGCATCCTGCTCGCCTTTATCACCGGTGCGCAAAAAGCCATCAGCCGTCATCGCTTCGGCGGTCTTTGCCGGCTCTTTGTAATAGCCCTGCATATTGGCGCCACTGCGCACCAATACCTCGCCGTTGTCATCAATGCGCACTTCAACGCCAATGCTGTTCTGGCCAATCCAGCCTTGGCGGAACTTGCCGTTGCGACACACATGCGAATAACCGCAGTTCTCGGTCATGCCGTACACCTCAAGTACATCCAGGCCGAGGCGCTGATACCACTTGAGCAAGGCTTCTGGGACCGGCGCGGCGCCCGACAGGGCCAGGCGCACTGCATCGAGCCCCAGACCGCTGAGCACCTTGTTACCCACGCGTTTGCCGATTAGGGGCAGTTTGAGCATGAAGTCGAGCCGCTCAGCCGGCATTTTGCTGAATACGCCCATCTGGAACTTGGTCCAGATTCGCGGCACACCGAACAACAGCGTCGGTCTGGCGCGCTTGAGATCGTTGAGAAAGGTATCGAGGTTCTGGGCAAAGAAAACCGTCTGCCCGCCATAAAAAGAGGACATTTCGACGAACATCCGCTCGGCGATATGGCACAGCGGCAGATAGGACAGCACCCGGTCACTCTCATCGATAGTGAACATCTCAATTGAATGAACGGCGGCGAAAGCGAAATTACTGAAGTGGTGCATCACCCCTTTGGGCATGCCTGTGGTGCCGGAGGTGTAGATAATGCTCGCCAGCTGATCCGCGGCAGGCGTGGGCGAGTCGCTGATGGGGGCGCACTGCTGCAGGTCATGCCAGCTGTAGTTGAGGGGTTCGCTGGGGCACAACGGCAAGCCAATAGTCGGCACGTTTTCAGGTACACCTGGCGCCATGGCCGCCCAGTTGTCGAGCTTGCCGACAAACGCCAGCTCAACCTCGGCGTGTTGCAGAACCTGACGCACCGAGTCGGCCGTGAGGTTGGGATACAAGGGAACGGATACGTGTCCGGCCATCCAGATTGCCAGATCGGCGATAATCCAGTGCGCACAGTTTTTCGAGATAATCGCCACGCGGCTTCCGGCGGGGAGTTGCCTTTCGCGCAGCCAACCCGCGGCGCGTCTGGCCTGCTCACCGACGTTTTGCCAGGTCAGGTTTTCAACCGTGCCGTCGTCCTGCGGTTGAACCATGTAGAGTTTTTCCGGGTGAAGACGCTCACGCCGGTAGAACATCTCGAGCGGTAAACACGTTGCATCAGCCATCGAACCACCTCGCTTGTTATTGTTGTGAGGGCGAACCAAGCAATTGCTTGGTTGACTATTCCACGCACAAACACAACTCGCAAGGGCTAGTTACGATTGAATCTTCACCTATTTAGCTCAGTGATCCTGATGCACCAACGCCAGCCGATCAAAACCGCCCGCAGCAAGAAACTCACCTTCAAGCTCGGCAAGGCTGGCGGTCTGCATCGGCAGCGGCTGCTGGCGATGGCCATGGATCAACCAGCCCGCAAGCGTACCGACCAGTGGCTGATGCGTCACCAGCAATAAATCGCGGCTTTCAAAAGGCCCAAGCTGCGCCAGAACTTCACGGGGATCATCATCGGGCGTCAGCCACGGCACCGTCTGCAAATCGCCCGCGAAACCAATGGCCTCGCGGACGATCTCAGCCGTTTGCTGGGCGCGCACATAAGGGCTCACCAAAATATGCTGCAAGGGTCGGCCACGCAGTTGCTCCGCGGCCAACAAGACTTGCGCCCTGCCCCGAGCTGTTAGCGGACGCTGAGCATCGCTGGGCGCATAAGGCTGCGCCTCGCCGTGCCTTAATAGCCACAAACGCATAGCGGCGATCTCACAGTTTGGGTTCTTCGTCGCGTACTGGGTGTGGCGCCGGCGGTACGCTGTGCGCCGCTTCACCTTCAGCCGGCTGAGCCACTGGCCAATCGGCGAATGGCCACGGCTTCTCATTCGTATTGAAGGTGCCGAAACGGCCGATCTGCGCCAAATACTGGCTGGTGCTGTCCCCGATGCGCAGCAAGGTTGCATTCGGTGCGCCGTAGAACAGACGGTAAACCAGCTGCACCAGCACAACCGTGCCGAGCACAAACACGGCCAATTGCCAGATAATGGTGAAGATCACCATCCACAATATCCGCAACAAAATGGATTCGCGGTCGATCTCTTGGGCCTGATTGCTCATTGAGTGTCCCTCTTAAAAGCCGGTTGCTGGAATGAAGTCGACGTCGGTTTTCGGCTCGGCAAGCATCAAGGCGCCGATCACCTGCTTTAACGTTCGCCCTTCAAAAAGAATCGCATGCAAGCCAGTAACCAAAGGCATGTAGACCTCCAGTTCCTCGGCACGCTCCTTGAGCACCTTGATGGTGTTCACGCCCTCGGCCACTTCGCCAAGGCGATCCACGGCCTCTTCCAGGCTCAAGCCCTCGCCCAGCGCGAAACCAACTTGATAGTTACGACTTTTCGAAGACGAGCAGGTGACGATAAGGTCGCCAACCCCGGCAAGGCCGAGGAAGGTCATTGGATTGGCGCCCAGCTGCACGGCGAAACGCGTCATTTCCGCCAGTGCCCGGGTAATCAACATGCTTTTGGTGTTCTCGCCCATGCCCATCGCAGCGGCCATGCCGGCCATGATCGCGTAAACATTTTTCAGCGCGCCGCCGAGTTCGACCCCAAAACGATCACCGCTGGCATAAACGCGGAACGTAGGGCCGTGAAGGACGGCTTGCACTTGCAGGCACAGGGCCTCGTCTTCACTGGCGATCACCGAAGCGGTTAGCGCACCTTCTGCCACTTCACGGGCCAAATTAGGGCCGGATAGCACGCCAATGCGCGCATCTGGGGCAATATCTTCAAGGATCTGGCTCATCAGCTTGAAGCTCTTGGCTTCGATGCCCTTGGTGGTGCTCACCAGAATCTTACCCGCCAATTGCTCTGCAACGGGTTGCAGAGCCTGACGCAGCGCACTCGACGGCAGAGCCACGAAAATAACCTCGGCGCTTTGCACAGCGCGTTCAAGGTCGGTCAATGGCTCAATGCCGGGCAATATCTTGATGCCCTTGAGGTAACGCGGGTTTTCCCCATTTTGTTTTATAGCTTCAACCTGCTCAGGATCACGCATCCAGTGCAGTACAGGCTGACCGTTTTGGGCTAGCAGGTTGGCAATTGCGGTGCCGAAGCTGCCGCCGCCGAGTACGGCGATAGGTTGCTGCTCAGTCATAACAAGTCCGTAGTTAGCCATGTGCCATGGCGATCTAAACGCATTATACGGGCCATAAACCTCTCGGCCAGCACTTGCTCTAACCCAATGCCTTAGCCAACATAGAACGCCGGCTTGTCAGGGCTGCTGAAACAAGCGCCCCGCAGGCAGAAAACGCATAATAATCAGGATCACTTATGAGTACCGCTCGCACACTCAACTCAGGCAAACCGTGCCATGCGCGTTAACACGCCGGCAAGGTTGTCATGTATTGCCAGGGCGCAGCACCTGCGCGCAGTCGCCCGCAACGCCTCTAATCCCGCCGGTGTGCAGCTCAGCCATGACACTTAATCGTCACTGGAGCATACACACGCGCATCCAGCTGATCAGCATCGGCCCGGCGTTGCTGGTCACAATATTGCTGATCAGTTATTTCACTTATTCACGCCTTGGGGATTTGCGCGAAACATTGCGCAGCAACGGTCAGTTGATTGCCGATCACCTGGCCCCGGCCTCCGCACACGGCATGGAAGAAGACAACCTCGGCGCGCTCGACGCCTTGCTGGAAAGCGCCCTGAGTAATCCGTATGTGCGTTTTCTCGAGTTACGCGACGCCCGGAACAACGTGCTGCTTTATCGCGAAAAGGGCCAGGCGACTGAGCATGCGCCTGCCAACCTGATGGTATTTGAGGCGCCAGTCGAGCACAGCCCACTGGCATTGGGTAAGGCCACAGACACTCGCAACAGCCCCCACGTTCTGGGCAAGGTCACCGTCGGCGTGAGCGATGAGGTGCTGCGCCAACAACAGCACGATGCACTAATCAAAGCTGCACTGCTGGCGCTGATGGCATTGATTCTGGCCTTCATTGTGGCGCGTCATCTTGCCCGGCGCTTGTCCAGGCCAATCAGCTCGATGGTTAACGCCGTCACCGAAATATCCGCAGGCAATTACCAGGCGCATATCACCGAGCCAGACAACACCGAACTCGGCACTCTGGCGCGGCATATCAACAGCCTGGCCAAGAGCCTCGACCACACGGGCCGCGAACACCAGCAAGCCTTCGCCGAACTCCTGCAAACACGCGAAGAAGCCGAACAGGCCAACCGCGCCAAGTCGGATTTCCTGGCCATGATGAGCCACGAGTTGCGCACCCCAATGAATGGCGTGCTGGGCATGTTGCAGCTACTTGAAACCACCGACATGAACGACGAGCAGCAGGAATACAACGCGCTTGCCGTCGAGTCGACTGAGCACCTGCTTAAAGTCATCAACGATATTCTGGATTTCTCCCGCATCGAACGCCGTGCCATCGAGCTTGAGTATTTGTCGTTCAATCTTCAGCAACTGCTCAACAACTCGCTGCAGGCATTCCAGCACACCGCCAAACAGTTGGGGTTAGAGCTGATCATGGACGCACAACCGGGGCTGGAACTGATCGAGGTCAAGGCGGACCCAACGCGCATCCGCCAGATTGTCGTCAACCTGATCGGCAATGCCCTGAAGTTCACTCAACAGGGCAGCGTGACCTTGAAGACCCGGTGGCAACAGCTGGACGATCAGGTGCTGTGGTTCAGCTGTTCGGTCAGCGACACTGGCATTGGTATTGCACCCGAACAGCTTGAGCATATGTTCAGCCCTTTTCAGCAGGCGGACAGTTCGATATCAAGACGTTACGGGGGCACGGGATTGGGTTTGTCGATTGCTAAAACCCTCGCAGAATGCATGAGCGGCAGCCTGGTCGCCGTGAGCAAGCAGGGCCATGGTTCAACATTCACACTCGAATTACCGCTGCCATTCACACACCAGTCACAACAGCCGGTCAACTTATCGCAGAAACCATTGCCTAATAACCATCACCACGTGCTGCTGGTTGAAGACAACCCGGTCAATCAGACGGTGATCGAAGCCATGTTACGCAGCCTGGGCTATAAGGTTGATCTGGTCGAAGATGGCGCCCAAGCTGTAAGCATGCAAAAACATCAACGCTACGCAGCCATTTTGATGGATTGCCGCTTGCCAGTGATGGATGGCTACGAAGCGACGCGACGGATACGTCAGCTAAAACATTGCAAAAAGTTGCCCATAATCGCGCTCACCGCCAATGCGCTACAGGGCGACAGAGAGGCCTGTTTGAACGCGGGAATGAACGATTACCTTGCAAAACCGTTCAAAAGAGCAGACCTGCACAAAGTACTTGAACGCTGGCTGAATGCTCAAAATAGTGAGCACGGTCAGTCGGAGGAATCGACTTAAGACTTGTCTACTAGAGACAAACGGTCCGCATTTCAGGGAGAATAGGCACAGAACGGTGTACAACTGTACTCACAAGCGCTGTGACTTTCACTACAACGCAATAGTCTATGACTAAGCTACTGGCCCAAGCACATTATTCGCTGAATGCCAGTGAAGACCATACGCCCAACCTTGGCGCGTGGGGATTATTGAGGAGCTCGCATGACCAAACAAAACGCCTTCACCCGGGAAGACCTGTTGCGCTGCAGCCGCGGCGAACTGTTCGGCCCAGGTAATGCGCAACTACCTGCCCCAAACATGTTGATGATGGACCGTATCGTCCATATCAGTGAAACCGGTGGCAAGTACGGCAAGGGCGAGATCGTCGCTGAACTCGATATCACCCCTGATCTATGGTTCTTTGCGTGCCACTTCGAAGGTGATCCGGTTATGCCGGGCTGCCTCGGTCTTGACGCCATGTGGCAGCTGGTAGGTTTCTACCTGGGCTGGCAAGGCAATCCGGGCCGCGGGCGCGCTCTGGGTTCAGGTGAAGTTAAGTTCTTCGGCCAGGTATTGCCGACCGCGAAAAAACTCACCTACACCCTGCACATCAAACGCACTATCACCCGTTCGCTGATCCTGGCCATCGCCGATGGTACGGTCAGTGTTGATGGCCGTGAAATTTATAGTGCAGAAGGCCTGCGCGTCGGCCTGTTCACATCCACCGACAGCTTCTGAAGGATTTTTCCATGCGCCGTGTCGTGATTACCGGTCTGGGCATTGTTTCTTGCCTAGGCAATGACAAAGAAACCGTCTCAGCCAACCTCCGCGCTGGTAAGGCTGGTATCCGTTTTAACCCTGCCTATGCCGAAATGGGCCTGCGCAGTCATGTTTCCGGCTCCATCGACCTCAACCTTGAAGAAGTAATCGACCGCAAGATCTTACGCTTCATGGGCGATGCAGCTGCCTTTGCCTACCTCTCCATGGATGCGGCAATCAAAGATTCAGGCCTGAGCCCGGAAGACGTTTCAAACCCGCGTACCGGCTTGATCGCAGGCTCCGGTGGTGCTTCGACGCTGAATCAGATGGAAGCCATCGACACCCTGCGCGAGAAAGGCGTCAAGCGTGTCGGGCCTTACCGTGTAACCCGTACCATGGGCAGCACCGTATCGGCCTGCCTGGCCACGCCATTCAAGATCAAGGGCGTGAACTATTCGGTCTCTTCGGCTTGCGCAACCAGTGCTCACTGCATTGGTCAGGCCATGGAGCAGATCCAGCTCGGCAAACAAGATATTGTCTTTGCCGGCGGCGGTGAAGAAGAGCACTGGAGCCAGAGCTGCCTGTTTGATGCCATGGGCGCCCTCTCCACCCAATACAACGACACGCCAGAGAAAGCTTCGCGTGCCTACGACGCCAAGCGTGACGGCTTCGTTATCGCCGGTGGCGGCGGCATGGTTGTAGTCGAAGAGCTCGAACACGCACTGGCCCGTGGCGCCAAGATCTACGCCGAAGTGATTGGCTACGGCGCAACATCCGATGGCTACGACATGGTTGCGCCAAGCGGCGAAGGCGCCATTCGCTGCATGCAGCAAGCCCTCTCGACGGTTGACGCACCGATCGACTACCTCAACACCCACGGCACCTCCACGCCGGTTGGTGATGTGGCCGAAATGCGTGGCGTGCGTGAAGTCTTCAAGGACAAAGCGCCAGCCATCAGCTCGACCAAGAGCCTGTCGGGGCACTCTCTGGGCGCCGCAGGCGTGCAGGAAGCCATTTATTGCATGCTGATGATGGAAGGTAAGTTCATCGCCGGCTCAGCCAACATCGAAGAACTCGACCCGGAAGTGGCGGACCTGCCAATTGCCCTCGAGACGCGCGAAAACGTTGAGCTCAACACCGTGATGAGCAACAGCTTCGGCTTCGGTGGCACCAACGCTACGCTGGTTCTGCAACGCTGGACCGGCAAGTAAGTCGTGCAGCTGTAAGCACGGCTGATGTCGTACAAAAAGGGGCGCTTCAAGCGCCCCTTTTTAATGCCTGCGATTTATCCGATCAGCGCACGGTGAAGCGCTGTTCAAGCAACTTTCGATCGCCCTGAAACACCATGAACTGCCACTCGCCTGGCACGATTTCATAAGTTTCAGTGAACTCATACGCCATGACGTCATTCTTCACATCGGCCGCGACTTCCTGCTGCACCACGAACTTGTCATGGCGCTTGCCGTCCGGTGTGATCACGCCCGGCGTGAGATACAGCAGCGTCAACGGCTCTTCGCCCTTGCTCTTGCCACTCAACTGGTAGCGCACGCCAAACTTGCTGCCCAGCTTCGCCGGCACAACCTCTGTGCGTTCCATCGGCCGACCGGCCTGACCGAGAATTCGCTCTCCAGACTTGAACTCTTTGTAGTCGCTCGGAAAAACGCCGTACTCGACCGGGCCCTCGACCCGGACCTCAGCGTGCGTAGCAGTTGCAAAGGTCAGGCAGGCCACACTCAACAGTGCCGGCAATCGGGAGTAAAACATGATGCGCTCCTTGTTTTAGATCCCGCGAGCCTATGACAACCTCATGACAAGCCGATGACAACTGCTGTTAGCGGCCCTCCTGCCCCGCGACCTCCGCCTGTACCTTGCGCGGCAATACGGCGAGGAAATTATCGCGGGCAACCTGCTGGGCAACCACCTCGGGAAGCGCATCAAGAAACGGATCGAACTCCGACATGATTTTGCCCACATTGTCGAAACGCCCCACCACATCTGATCCCAGCATGAAGCGCGCCGGGTAACTGCTCACCAACTGCACCCACTCAGGGTCCGGATTGCCGTCAGCGTCGAGCAAATAAGGGTGCAAAACCGTCCACGAAAGGTCGATATAAAGATTCGGGTATTGTTCAAGCATCCGCGTAATCGTGGGCAGAAGGAAATCCAGCTTCTTCTGATGGCGATGAATTTCTTTACTGGTGCCCGCGTGTGCCCAAATGAATCGCACGTTCGGATGATTGCGCAGCGCGGTCTCGACCTCCTCCAGATACAGCGGATTATCTTCGCGCTTTGAGGTGATGTTCGAGTGCAGCATCACCGGCAAATCATATTCGGCAGCCAGATGATAAATACGCGCCAGCGCCTCGTTATCGGCGCGCGGCGTTTCCCCGTCGATCAATGAGGTCAGGTCATCGTGGCGGGTGAAAATCTCACCAATGCCCTGCCAGAGCCCCGGGTCCAGCTCCAGCATTTGCCGCACCAGCGCATCGGCATTCTTGTCGTTCGGATTGATCCCCGACAAGAACGGATGAAAACGCTCACGCTGCTCGGCCGGAAGACGCTTGTAGGCGCTGGCAATGAACGTATCCGTGGCGCTGAACCAATAAGCACCCGCGTCATCCCCGGCGTAATAGCGTGGACGCTTGGGCTCATCCTCGTGCCACTTCTTGGCCACCGGGATACCGGACAACATCACATGATCAATTCTGCCTTCAGCCATCTTGCTGAACAGCTCATCCATTCCAGCCGTTTCCTGAAAGAAATCGACGTAATGCAGATGCGCATCACTGTAGTGATATTCACGCGCCTGCGCGCCCGCAGAGAGCGCCGCAACCAACAACAAACCCATTCGAGATAACTGCAAATGCCTACACTCCATGTGATGTACGCAAAATAGACTCAATGATGCACGCCAAGTTCAGCAGCCTGCTTTCACGTGCCAAACGCACCGATCAACCAGGTATTTGCTACTGTGCGCTAACCGCCCAAACAACCGCAGCCGAGACCACAGAACATGAGCGCACCGCTGTCGATCCAGCCACGCAAAGACACCGTCGAAGGGCACCCGATTTTGCGCCCACTGCCCAGCGCCAAGTGCCGCAGCATCGGCCCTTTCGTATTCTTCGATCACATGCTTGAACATGACTATGCGCCCGGCAGCGGTATGAGTATCGACCAACATCCGCATATCGGCCTGTCGACCCTGACGTATCTGTTCGAGGGCAACTTGCAGCACAAAGACAGCCTGGGCTCCGATCAAATTGTCAGCCCCCGCGATGTAAGCTGGATGACCGCAGGCAAAGCGGTCGCCCACGTCGAGCGCACCCCTGAGTCGCTCAAGCAAAGCGGCGGGAAATTGCATGGTCTGCAGGTCTGGCTGGCCCTGCCCGCCAGTGAAGAACTGTGCGATCCCAGCTACACCCACTACCCGGCGGCCAGCCTGCCGGTAAGCGAAGGGCTTGGGGTTCGCATTTGCCTGATTGCCGGTACTGGCTTTTGCCTGGAGTCGCCCGTCAATGTGCGCTCAGCCACGCTTTACGCCGATATTCAAATGCAGGCTGGCTCTACACTGGCGATTCCTGACGAGCACCCAGAGCGGGCGATCTACTTATTGTCAGGCGAAGCATTGCTGGACGACACGCCCATCGCGGCGCAGCAACTTGTGGTGCTGCCCGCCGGGCAATTAATGACGGTCACGGCGTGCAGCGAATGCCACTGGGTGATCATTGGCGGAACACCTATTGGGCCGCGGCGGATCAATTGGAATTTTGTTGCCAGCGATGCGGCGCTTATCGATCAGGCGCGTGCACGCTGGGCAAACGAAGATTGGCCCAGCGTGCCAGGCGAGACCCGGCGTATTGCCCTGCCGCGCTGACCTCAGGGTGCGACAAACACCTCATCAAGCAGATTGTGCATGGCCTTGAATGAACGGGCCGCGACCAACGGATGATATTGGTTGCGCCCCGGCACATTGGCGTCCGGATTGGTAAATGAATGCACGGCGCCGCCGTAACTGACCAGTTGCCAGTCAGCCTTGGCCGACTTCATTTCGGCGACAAAGCCATCGACCTGAGCCTGCGGCACAGACGGATCATCGGCGCCATGCAACACCAACACCGGCGCCTTGATGTTCTTGGCATCATCTGGATTAGGCGTATCCAGATTACCGTGAAATGACACAAACGCTTTTAAATCAGCCCCGGAGCGGGCCAGTTCGAGCACTGTTCCGCCGCCAAAACAAAAACCGATCGCGCCCAGCCTGCTGGCATCCAAGGCCACGCCCGCACCCTCAGCCTTGAGTACTTCGACGGCCGACTGCGCGCGTTTGCGCATCATTGCCCGGTCGGCACGCACCGCACCTGCGGCCTTGCCCGCCTCTTCCGGGTTGGTTGGACGGATAGACTTGCCATACATGTCTGCGACGAACACCACATACTTGTCACCCGCAACCAGAACGGCCTTTTTCGCAGCATTCTCGGTTACGCCCAGCCAGTTAGGCACCATCAGCAAGCCGGGGCGCGGCGTTTTGATGCTCTGATCATAAACCAGCAAGCCTTCATACTCGGCGCCGTCAATTTCATAACCCACTGTTTTAGCCACCATTTCGGCATTGGCGAGGCTGCTGATCCCCAACAGTGCATAGGGAAGAATCGACTTGATCATGACAAAGGCTCCACTGGCAAATGATCATCCAACAGTAGACGCACTCAGGCGCAATACCAAGTGTTCGCGACGGGCACAGAATATTCAGGGGAAAGCCGCAATCGGCATGCCTAAATCGCAGGCACAAAAAAGCCGCTCTATTGAGCGGCTTTTTTGTTTATTTGGAGCGGGAAACGAGACTCGAACTCGCGACCCCGACCTTGGCAAGGTCGTGCTCTACCAACTGAGCTATTCCCGCAATTTACAGCACGCTAAACAACAGCGCTTACAACAAAATGGCGTCCCCTAGGGGACTCGAACCCCTGTTACCGCCGTGAAAGGGCGGTGTCCTAGGCCACTAGACGAAGGGGACCTTGAACTTTTATTCGTTCGATCAAGTTACCTTAATCAAACACGACGATGCTTTTCAAGCATCACCGCAAAATTTGGAGCGGGAAACGAGACTCGAACTCGCGACCCCGACCTTGGCAAGGTCGTGCTCTACCAACTGAGCTATTCCCGCAATACAACTTGGTATGCCACTTTTAAAATGGCGTCCCCTAGGGGACTCGAACCCCTGTTACCGCCGTGAAAGGGCGGTGTCCTAGGCCACTAGACGAAGGGGACATTGCCCGGATATCACTACATGCCATCCGACTTCACCAGGCTTCGTCTTTCAACATTGCGCTAAGAAGTGGCGCGCATTCTATGGAGCCAGAAGCAACTCGTCAACACTTCTGTAAAAATTTTTTAAAATCAAAGACTTCACCCGCTAATTCAGCCCCACACTACCCACTTATAAAGCCTAGGCACTACACTCGGGCAAAATCTAAGCACTGCACGGAGCTGATAGATGTCGCCCCTGGTCATTACCATTCTTGTTGTATCGGGCATTGGCCTGCTCATTGCCATTGCCTACTGTAACCACTGGGTGGAGCGCAAAAAGCTCGAAACCTCACGGCGCACCTCGGAGTTGAATGACCGCATCCAGCGCTGCAGCGGTCTGTCCGACGCCCTGCCCGGCCAGCTAATGTCGGCCGACCTCAAGCTGCTGCTCAGCCGCCTGCAATTGCACTTCGTCAATCAGCTTCTGCTGCTCGACAAAAAAAACCAGGGTGCAATCAGCCGCAAGCAAGCACTCACCCAGCAATTGTCTCTGGGCCAGGACATTGTTCTGAATAACCCGCTGCAGGCAATCAACTCTGAGCCGCGCGGCAATGAAGTGCGCCAGCAACTGGAAAACCTGCACACGTTGATCCTGCGCAGCGCCAAAGATGACGCCCTGAGCGTGCAGGAAGCCAAACACTGGCAAGGCGAAGTGCAACACCTGCTGGCGCAAATGCATATAGAGCTGTTCAGCAGCATCGGTCGCCTGGCCTTGCAGAACGGCCAGCCTGGCAGAGCGCGACGGGCATTTGAGCAAGGCGTGCAAATGCTGCATAAGCAACCTTCACCGGAGCGCTACCAGCGCGCGATTGAGAAGCTGCAAGCGCAACTCGATCAGGCCAACAGCCAACTGGTCGAAACCTCGCCAGCGCCGCTTGCCGAAGACAGCGAACTGAATGCCGGCCTCAAAGGGCTTGAAACCGAAGAGGACTGGAAGAAGAAGTCGATCTACGACTAGCCGCAATGAGCTTGGGAGCAAGCTAACGGGCTGCTGGATGAAACAGCAGGCTCAAATAATCTAAAAAGCCCGGTGATCCGGGCTTTTTGCTGCGTGTAAGCGCTTCAGATATCCGTGGCCTGCACAAACACCTCGACCATCTGCTCGATACCGCGCTGATCTGCCTCGGAAAAGCGCCCCACATTCGGGCTATCGAGATCAAGCACGCCGATCAGCCGGCCGTCCTTGATTACCGGCACCACCAACTCACTGTTGGACGCACTGTCGCAAGCGATGTGGCCAGCAAAGGCATGCACATCTTCCACCCGCTGCGTGAGCCGGGTAGCCGCCGCAGCGCCGCAGACGCCCCGGCCGAACGGGATGCGCACGCACGCCACCTTGCCCTGGAACGGGCCGAGCACCAGCTCCTCACCGCGCGCCAGATAAAAGCCAGCCCAGTTGAGGTCGGCTACTTCCTGAAACAGAAAGGCGGAGAACTGCGCCGCATTGGCAATAAAGTCACGCTCACCCGCGAGCAACGCCTGCAACTGCGCCACCTGCAAGGCATACCCGGCCAACTCATCACTCGCCTGTGGTAACTCGATCACTTATTGGCTCCCAAAAGCTGTAAACCCACCCACTGGCGGGCAAATTGATAGGCACAACGGCCATTGCGATTACCCCGCCCACCGGCCCAGCGTACCGCTGTCACCTCAAGCGCCTCGTCCCACTGCCATTGCAGGCCAGACTTCGCTGCCAGTACCTCGATCCAATGGCGAACCACTTGCAGGTAGTGCGGCTGGGTGAACGGATAAAACGACAACCAAAGGCCGAAACGATCGGACAACGCCACGGTATCCTCTACCGCTTCGGTTGGATGCACCTCACCATCAACCAACTGATAGTCGGCGTTGTCACTCATTTTCTCTGGAACCAGATGCCGGCGGTTGGAGGTCGCGTAGAGCAGCACGTTATCGGGTGCGCGCTCGAGTGAGCCATCCAGCACCGTTTTGAGTATCCGAAAATCACCTTCGCCGGCACTGAATGACAAATCATCACAGAACAGCACAAAACGCTGCGGCAACTTGCTGAGCAGTTCGACCACGCGCGGCAGATCAGCCAGATGATCACGTTCGATCTCTATCAGGCGTAAACCTTGCGCGGCGTGCTCGCTCAGCAGCGCACGCACCAGCGATGACTTGCCGGTGCCGCGGGAGCCCCAGAGCAACGCATGGTTGGCCGGCATCCCTTTTAAGAACTGGCGGGTATTGCCGGCCAGTTGATCGCGCTGCTTGTCTACCCCAATAAGATCAGCCAGGCCCAAATCGAGGCTGACTTCCAGAGGCTGCAAATAACCACTACGCCCTTCGCGATGCCAACGCGCTGCCACCGTTTGCTGCCAGTCAATTTCGATAGGCGGCGCCGGAAGCAAAGGCTCAAGGCGGGCCAATACCGACTCGGCACGGCGTAAAAAATCACTCAACTGAGAGTCCACAACTTGCTCCTCTGTTAGCCAACTGCAACCACCACCGCACCCTCAGGCCGGGCGAATACGCTATCCTAGCGCCATTAATTGATTGAACGAATGGATCGAAACGGGACCCACACTCGCATGGATATCGCGCTTACCCAACGCCTGTCATTCAAACAGGCTGGCCTTGCGGTTTTGGTTGCCTTCATCCTGGGAACGACATTAAGTCTGTTTCAGGTTGCCATTGATTATGCCAGCGAAGATGCTTCAATAAATCAGCAGATCAACTCGCTGATGGAAATCAGCCGAAATCCGGCTTCAAGAATCGCCTATAACATCGACTCCGAACTGGCTCAGGAACTGGTGCTCGGCCTATTGGCATCGCCCGCGGTGGTGCATGCGCAAATAGTTGATAACAACAATCAAGTACTGGGCGAGGCCAGGCGCGCGCCCAGTGAAAGCCCTTATCGGCCCATCAGCGACTTTCTGTTCGATGCGCAACGGACATTCGAGGTTCACCTCAGCGTTAGCCACGCACCGCACCAAAACCTCGGCGTGATGCGCCTCGACATCGACACTTACGCCTACGGCAGCCACTTTTTACGGCGCTCGCTGCTGACATTTCTCAGCGGGTTTGCGCGCAGTTTGTTGCTTTCGCTGTTCTTGCTGGTGTTGTTCTACTTCACGCTCACCAAGCCGCTGATCCGCGTTATTCGCGCGATCAACAACCGCCGCCCCAACAGCTCTCTGGCCTACCAACTGGAATACCCGGCCGGCCATGAGCGTGATGAAATCGGCTTGCTGGTGAATGCAACCAACCGGCAATTCGCCGCCATTGCCCGGGAAACCCAGCAGCGTCAGGACGCTGAAAGTCGCCTGACCAACTACCTCAATGAGCTGGAGAATATCGTCTCCGCGCGCACCCTCGAATTGAAAGCCAGCAACGACCGCCTGCTCGACACCAACCGCGAACTGGAACTCGCGCAGGAAGCCACGCTGCGCATGTCACAGGCGCGTTCGGCGTTTATGGCCAACATGAGTCACGAGATCCGCACGCCCCTCAACGGCCTGCTCGGCATGCTGGCTTTGTCGCTCGATGGCCCACTCACCAACCAGCAGCGCCAGCAACTGACCATTGCCAATCGCTCGGGCAAGGTGCTGGTCGACCTGCTCAACAGCGTGCTTGATTTGTCCAAGTTCGAAGCCGGACAAATGGAACTCGAAGCCATCCCGTTCGACATGGCGACGATGATCGAAGACACCGCCAGCCTGCTTTCGCAAAGCGCCGCGGTGAATGTCGAGTTGACGTGCCTGATTGATCCGAGTGTGCCGGCCCAGGTGATTGGCGACCCGACCCGCGTGCGCCAGATCATCAGCAATTTGCTCTCCAACGCACTCAAATTCACCCGGTTCGGCCGGGTTGATGTGCGCCTCAAGCGAATCGGCGGTGGCGTGCAATTAACTGTGCGCGACACCGGAATCGGTATCGCTGAAGACGCTCAGGCGCGAATCTTCCAGCCGTT
This sequence comes from Pseudomonas sp. MS19, assembly GCF_013277615.1. Lineage (NCBI taxonomy): Bacteria > Pseudomonadati > Pseudomonadota > Gammaproteobacteria > Pseudomonadales > Pseudomonadaceae > Pseudomonas > Pseudomonas sp. MS19. Next base: position 143,548 of record NZ_VBTO01000014.1, read on the forward strand.
CATGCAGGCCGGCGCGGACATTACCCGTCAGTTTGGTGGCACCGGCCTCGGTCTGGCGCTGACGCATCACCTGTGCAAAGCCATGAAAGGCCAGCTCAGTCTGGTTTCAAAACCGGGCTTCGGCTCGACCTTCTGCGCCGAACTGCCGCTGCTCGGCCATTTACCGCCCGAGCAGCCCGCGCCACTCAAGGGCAAGGTGCTTGCTTTGACGTCGAAGCACTCCGGCCTGAGCGATTTGCTCAGCAGTCAACTGCCAGCCTGGGGGCTTGAATACACGCGCCTGGACACCGACGCCAGCCTGCTTGGATTAAACCCGGACCTGATTATCAGCGACTGTCCCGAATGCCTGTATGGCATGCGCCCAAATACCCGGACGCCGATTTTGCTGGTGACAGCCTACGGCAACTTCTTGGGCAATGATCAGATTGCCGCCTTGTTACCGCTCGAACAATTGGCGCGGCCACTTTCACGCAAAGCGCTCTATGCGGGCGTGCAGCGCACGTGCAGCCAAACGCCAACCCGCGAAGAGTTGAGCACGCACAGGCCAAATGTCGCCTCAGGCCCAAATCCTCAGGTACTGTTGGTGGAAGATAATCTGGTCAATCAGTTAGTCGCCAAGGGCATGCTCAGCAAGTACGGCTGCGATGTGATTGTGGCAGCCGATGGCGCGCAGGCGTTGCAGCAACTGCAAAAGCATCCAGTTGATCTGGTGCTGATGGATTGCAACATGCCGGTGATGGACGGCTACGAAGCCACCCGTTTGATCAGGCGCAATGGCATGCATCCGGGTTTGCCAATTATCGCCCTCACGGCCAACGCCATGCCTGACGAGCGCGAGCGTTGTCAGGCCGCCGGCATGGACGACTATCTGGCCAAACCGATCCACCGTGAAGCGCTGGAGCAATTGCTCAATCGCTGGCTACGACGTGACGAAACGCTGGAGTAATTGCGCCAGATTCTGGCGCAGCGCAACCATCTCATCTTCCTCTGCACCGTGCAGGCACAACAACTCGTTGCGCAGCGGCAGCACTTGTTCACGCAGCTGGCTGCCCGCTTCGGTGAGCTGTATGTGCACTTCACGTTCATCACGAACCGAACGCTGACGCGATACAAAACCGAGCTGTTCGAGGCGCTTGAGCAACGGTGTTAACGTGCCGGAGTCGAGTAACAAGCGCTCGCCCAGCGCCTTCACCGTCGGCTGTTCAGGCGCCTGAACCTGCCACTCCCACAGCACCAGCATGGCCAGATACTGCGCATAGGTCAGATTCAGCTGGTCGAGCATCGGCTTGTAGGCACGAATGACAGCCCGCGAAGCCGCATAAAGCTTGAAGCACAACTGGTTATCCAGCAGCAGCGATGCGTCATCTAAATGGGCCTGGGTATTCATTTCAGCAGCGCTTCGATTTCACCTGTCAGGTCTTCAGGCTTGGTCGCAGGGGCAAAACGCTTAACCTGCTGGCCATCGGCGCTGATCAGGAACTTGGTGAAATTCCACTTGATGCCCTGGCTGCCGAGCAGACCCGGTGCGCGTTTTTTCAGCTCAGTGAACAGCGGATGGGCATCGCTGCCATTCACATCAATCTTCTTGAACAGCGGAAAACTCACACCATAGTTGAGCTCGCAAAACGACGAGATTGCGCCTTCATCGCCCGGTTCCTGCTTACCGAACTGGTTGCAGGGGAAGCCGAGAATCACCAAGCCTTGATCCTTGTACGCCTCCCAGAGCTTTTCCAGCCCTTTGTACTGAGGGGTGAAACCGCACTTGCTGGCAGTGTTAACAACCAGCAACGCCTTACCGGAAAAGTCGGCCAAGGTTTTTTGCTCGCCCTTGATGGTCGTACAAGGGATGCTCAGCAGATTGTTGCTCATGGTGGTTTCCGCGCAATGAATGAGTGAAGCCATAAAATAGCGCTCGATTAAATTGCGTGCAATTTATATTACCTATCATCACCAGCGGATTTACCCCGATATAGCCCGCGATGAGAAAATTCGACGCAGTCCCTTTGCCACAAACCAGACGCGACGTATTATTCGCAGCACTTTATTAGCGCAGTCCTCGCTCAGCTCAAGTCTGCAGCATCCACTGCCCCGCCTCTTCACTTCAGGATCGGTTCACATGCAGTTCAGCAAATCGAACAAGCTTGCCAACGTCTGTTATGACATTCGCGGTCCCGTCCTCAAGCACGCCAAGCGTCTGGAAGAAGAAGGCCAGCGTATTCTCAAGCTGAACATCGGCAACCCGGCCCCCTTCGGTTTCGAAGCGCCGGAAGAAATTTTGCAGGACGTGATCCGCAACCTGCCGACAGCGCAGGGTTACAGCGATTCGAAAGGCTTGTTCAGCGCCCGTAAAGCGGTCATGCAGTACTACCAGCAGAAAAACGTCGAAGGCATCGGCATCGAGGACATCTACCTCGGCAACGGCGTTTCCGAACTGATCGTGATGGCCATGCAGGCGCTCCTCAACAATGGCGATGAAGTCCTGATCCCGGCGCCCGACTATCCGCTCTGGACAGCCTCGGTGGCGCTTTCGGGCGGCAAGCCCGTGCATTATCTGTGCGACGAGCAAGCTGGCTGGTTCCCGGACATCGCCGACATGCGCGCCAAGATCACGCCGAACACCAAGGCATTGGTGCTGATCAACCCGAACAACCCGACGGGCGCGGTGTACTCCAAAGAAGTGCTCGCGGACATCGTCGAGTTGGCGCGCCAGCACAATCTGGTGATCTTCTCGGACGAAATCTACGACAAGATTCTCTACGATCAGGCCCAGCACATCTGCACCGCTTCGCTGGCGCCCGACGTGCTTTGCCTGACCTTCAACGGCCTGTCGAAGTCTTACCGCATTGCCGGTTTCCGCTCTGGCTGGGTGGCCATCAGCGGCCCGAAACACCGCGCGCAAAGCTACATCGAAGGCATCGATATTCTGGCCAACATGCGCCTTTGTGCCAACGTGCCGAGCCAGCACGCGATCCAGACCGCACTGGGCGGCTATCAGAGCATCAATGATCTGGTGCTGCCGAACGGCCGGCTGCTGGAACAACGCAACCGCACCTGGGAATTGCTCAACGATATTCCCGGCGTCAGCTGCGTAAAACCGATGGGCGCGCTGTACGCATTCCCGAAAATTGATCCGAAAGTCTGCCCGATCCATAACGATGAAAAATTCGTGCTCGATCTGCTGCTCTCCGAAAAACTGCTGGTGGTTCAGGGCACCGCGTTCAACTGGCCGTGGCCGGATCATTTCCGCGTCGTCACCCTGCCCCGTGTCGATGAGCTGGAAATGGCAATCGGCCGGATCGGCAACTTCCTGAAAAGCTATAAGCAGTAATCCTCAAGCCCGGTGGCAGACTCTGCGACCGGGCTTTTTTGTAAGTGATGACGTCTCAAGTTGGGCCCATGGATTTACACATCGACGATTTCTACAAAGACGCCGCCGCCACCTTGCTGATGCTGTATCAGGCCTTTCCGCGCAAGATTGCGGTGTATGTCGAAGACCTGATCGGCCGCGAAGAACCTGATGAATACGGCTTGCCGAGCAAGCGCCATCTGGGCTGCCTGAGCACCATGCTGTGGCTGGCGGATGAAGGCTTTATCCGCTACGAAAACACCATCAGCTACGACGCTATGGATCAAGCCGTGCTCACCGAGCGGGGCTTTTTGAATCTCACCCGCAGCGTGCCACACGTGGTCAGTAATGAGCCGGCACTGCCGCCCAGCGTGCGCCGTACCCAGGCGACACTGGCCTATCAGCTTCGTGACGCGGTGAGTCAACAACACAGTGAACGTATTGTCCGACTCAGCCGTCTACTCTTCGCCAATGCCGCGCCCGTCGAGCACGACACAGTTTGAAATAGTCGCCGAGTTGAAGTGTTCGATGCGCCCCCTTATATAGCCCTGTATTCAGTAGCCTTTTCCCGTTGAGGAGTTGTTTCAAACCATGAAACGCATTTTCCTGTTCCTAGCCACCAACATGGCGGTGTTGTTAGTCGCCAGCGTCACGCTGAAGCTGCTGGGCGTTGATCGTTACACCGGACAGAACTACGGCAGCCTGCTCGCGTTCTGTGCCGTCTTCGGCTTTGCAGGTTCGCTGGTTTCGCTGTTCATCTCCAAGTGGATGGCGAAGATGAGCACAGGCACGCAGATCATCACTCAACCGCGCACACGCCATGAGCAATGGCTGTTGCAGACCGTTGAAGAGCTGTCGCGCGATGCCGGTATCAAAATGCCGGAAGTGGGTATTTTCCCCGCTTACGAGTCGAACGCATTCGCCACCGGCTGGAACAAGAACGACGCATTGGTCGCCGTAAGTCAGGGCCTGCTGGAGCGCTTCTCGCCCGATGAAGTGAAAGCCGTTCTGGCCCACGAAATCGGCCACGTTGCCAATGGCGACATGGTCACGCTGGCGCTGATTCAGGGCGTGGTGAACACCTTCGTGATGTTCTTTGCGCGGATCTTCGGTAACTTTGTCGACAAAGCCATTCTGAAAAACGAAGGCGGCCCGGGTATTGGCTACTTTGTTGCGACCATCTTCGCGGAACTGGTACTCGGCATTCTGGCCAGCATCATCGTCATGTGGTTCTCGCGTAAGCGTGAATTCAAGGCTGATGAAGCCGGTGCCCGCCTCGCCAGCACCGACTCCATGATCGCAGCCCTGCAGCGCCTGCGCTCTGAGCAGAACGTGCCTGTCGAGATGCCAAGCACTCTGGCCGCGTTCGGCATCAACGGCGGCCTGAAGAACGGCCTCGCCGGTCTGCTGATGAGCCACCCGCCGCTGGAAGTGCGCATCGAAGCCCTGCGCCAGCGTCGCTAAAACGCACCGCAGCAACCGAAAAAGGCGACCACACAGGTCGCCTTTTTTATTGCCCGATAGCCAGCCCTGCCCGATGCGTGTTCAGCAGACGTTGAACCCGCGCCAGAAAACCCGGTCAATTTTAATAACTGCAGCCGTGTGGCTACAGCCTCCTTTGTAAGCCGAAAACGGCCCTGAACAGGAGCAAAACCATGACCGGATACAATTGGGATCTGATTGAAAACTTACTCCGCCATGCCCAGAGCAGTGGCGGCGAGTCGTTCAAGCCCCGCGAATACGCTGAACAACTGGCACATCAGAAAAGCACGATCAGCACCGCCAAGCCCAATCTGGATGACCTGAAAAAACTCGCCTGCGATTACGAAGCCTTACTGCTGAAAGCGGACTTCATTGCACCACGGCCCGAAGAGCGCGGCGGTAACGGCGAAAACTTCGTGCTTACCGATCGCGGCCAACGCCTGCTAAACATGCTTGGCAATCAGCAAGCCCGCGAACAACTCGACGCCAAAGGCAAGGCCGCGCTGGTACCTGAAGTGTTCGACTCCCTGCCCGCAACAGCCCCAATGGCAAGTCGTTGATGAGTCGCCCGCTCGTATTTCAGCCTTAATGACGGAGCAATCGTATTGGCGGGAAAGCCGGGCTTTCTCCGTGTGCTCTAAGCGTGACTGGTCGCCATGTGGCGGCCCGGGCGCTGACTCGATCTCGCGCCACCCCACGCAGGACCAAATGACCAGTCGCGGGGTGATTCGTCATACCATCAGTAACGTCAGTCTTTCAGCAGCCGGTAAACCCGCTCATCAAGCGCCGTCAGGCCGCGCTCAGCAAAGCGCCAGTTCAACCCCATGACATCGGCCACCTCTAGCGTCTCAAGCTGCCAGCCTGCGCTATACAAAGCCTTAACTTCTTCAGGATTCACCGCGAACGGCGGGCCGTCCATCTGCGCCTGATCATATTCAAGCGTCACCAACAGTCCCTGGGCGGCTGCCGGCAAAATACTCAGCAAGTGAGCGGCATAACGCTGGCGCATTTCGGGGGGTAACGCGATCAACGCGGCGCGGTCGTAAAACCCAACGCAAGCGCTAACCTGCTCAGCCGTCAGGGCAAAGAAGTCCCCGCAATAAATCTCTACCGGGCCGGCGCTGTAAACCGTGAAGGCACCTTCTTGGCGAATGCCCGGCGTCAGTTGTTGCTCGGCAAAGAACGCCTGCGCCGCTGTCTCGGCCAACTCTACGCCGAGAACCTTATGCCCCCGTGCAGCCAACCAGGCCATGTCCAGGCTCTTGCCGCACAGTGGCACCAGAATTTGCGAGCCGTCTGCTCCGGCGTCGGTAAATTGCAGGGTTTGCCAAAAGCGCTGCAAATAGTCGTTAACCTGCTTGGCGTGAAAACCGATTTCGTTGCGCGCCCAGCGCTGTTGCCAGAATTCAGCTTGCATAATCACTCCTCGGTAGTTGGCTGCATGGTGCCGCAAATTGGACTCATGCGCCAAGCCACCGAATACCTGCCGGTCAAGCATCCAGTTTTCTGATCGATTTAGTCAAATAAACCCATTTGAGTTGCCGACTTTATCGATAGAAAATCGCGCCTATCACTGAGGAGCACGTATGCAACCGAGCCTGTACATTTCTCACGGATCGCCCATGCTCGCCCTCGATCCGGGCGCTAGCGGCGTTGCATTGCGCCGACTCGCCGATGCGCTGCCGCGGCCAGACGCGATTGTGCTGATGTCGGCGCATTGGGCCAGCCACGACCTGCGCGTCAGCAGCGCCGCACATCCCGAAACCTGGCACGACTTCTCGGGCTTTCCGCCCGTCCTGCATCAAGTTCAATACCCGGCGCCAGGCAGCCCTGAACTTGCCGGCAAAATCCTGCAAATGCTCAATACCAGCGGCCTGCCTGCACAAGCAGATGAACAACGACCATTCGACCATGGCACTTGGGTGCCGTTGTCACTGATGTATCCGCAGGCCGATATCCCGGTTGTGCAAATTTCACTGCCGGTCAAACAGGGCCCTGAATTTCAGCAACGTATCGGCAAGGCGCTGCGGCCGTTGCGCGAACAAAACATCCTGCTGATCGGCTCAGGCAGCATCACCCATAACCTGTATGAACTCGACAGATATGCAGAACCCGAAGTGAGCGCACCCTGGGCGCAAGCATTTCGCGACTGGATAGTGGCAGCATTGGCCGCCGGCGATGAAGCGGCGCAGCTCAACTACCGCCAACTCGCCCCGCACGCCACACGCAATCACCCGACCGATGAGCACTTGCTGCCGCTGTACTTCGCACGGGGTGCGGGCGATACCTTCACCGTTGAACACAGCGGTTTTACTCTGGGATCACTGGCAATGGATATTTACAGCTTTGCCTGAATACGCGCACGCCAATACATCGACGTTAACAGTCGATTATTCAAGTCGCGGGATACCAAGGGGATTCAATAAGGAGTTATTGCGTTGGGCTTCCCAGTTGCTGGGAGCCGATTACAGCTGGCGTTATTGGAGGCGTCCCTACCAGCCACACCTCGGCACACAATGTCACCGCTGCGGCTGCTCCCTTCCAGGCCTGACCGGGTTCACGGCTGATCGTTGCGAGGGGACGTAAAGCCTTCTAAATCCGGGCTTACAGGGTGAAACTGGAATTGTCTTCTTTACGTTAACCAACACCAAAGCGGGTGCTGGAACTGACAAAAAATGTGGGGGTGGCCAGATTTGACCACTCTGCTGTACCACTTCGGTGTACCACTTTGGCCTACATAACTCGTCGCAAAGCCGTCTACTACCTGAATTTGCGGCTTCCCAAACACTTTGATCCACACCGGTCCACTCTGCGCTTGAGTTTAGGTGTAAAAGATCGCAAAACCGCCCTATTCCTGGCCGGTTCAATCGCCTACCGCATTCACACCTTTATAAGCAGCCACCCGCTGACCGAATCAGTCCAATTACGCGCCCTGTGTGCGTCATGGCTGACCGAAACCGACCCTACCGCCACCACCCGTACGACTGTTTCCGATCATCCCATAGAAGGCCCTGGAAGCCCGCCCAGAACCACCAAGACCCTGGGTGCCTTATCGAAGCTTTATCTGGCAGAAGGTCGTCGTGGTGGAGTCTGGAGAACGGTCAGTCAGCTGGAAGTTGAACGGGCTTTGCGCGATTTCTTTGAATTGATGGGTGACATGCCCATCACGGCATTCGGTATTTCAGAAGCAAGGACGTTCAAAGAACGACTGACCCGGTGCCCACAGTATTTTGGTTTACGACCGGAGTTCAACGGCATGACTCTGCGGCAAGTTGTCGATTCGGCACAACAGTACAAAGCTATCTCGCCAGTCACCGTAAACAACCGGCTGCGCAAGCTTTCAGCCTTCTTAACTTGGTGCCAAAACAACGGGTAAATCAAAACTAACCCCTTGTCTGGCATGAAGGTGAAAGCTGGCATTGCCAAAGATGCCCGGTTGTCTTTTGACCGTGCTGATTTGGGCAAGGTGTTGAATCTCACGGCCTTGAAACGAGAAGCACAGAAACATGCTTGGCGATACTGGCTTCCCCTGCTTGGACGTGCCACTGGTGCAAGGCTTGAAGAGCTATGCCAACTGTTCACTGATGACATCATCACTTTGCAAGGGACACCTTGCATCCGCATAGACGACACCCATAAAGAACAGAAACTCAAAAATGAAAGCAGTCGTCGAGTACTACCGATTCACCCCGAGCTGATCCAGTTGGGCTTTCTGAGCTACGTCGAAAACGTCAGGTTGTCCGAGGCTCACCGACTCTTTCCAGACCTAGAAGCGAGACGTGACCAACTCGGGCATGCGCCAAGCAAGTGGTTTGGTCGCTATAGATATAAACACGGTGTATGTGACCCCCGAAAAACCTTCCATAGCTTCAGGCATACATTCATCGATGACTTACGCGATGCAGGGGTACAAGACTCGCTGTTGAAGCGCTTGGTGGGCCATGTAGACGGTTCGATGACGTTTGGCGTGTATGGAAGCCGAATACCACTGGAAGCAATGCTGAATGCCATCACAGGGTTGGACCTCCATATCACCCAGTAAGCCCCCATACCAGTTGCGCTCCTACAGACATTTTGCGCAAAGCGCCGGCTTTTAAGGCATGTAGCCCACCAAAGACTATAAAACTGCCGGATTACTACCCAACAGTTAAAGAAAAGGGGCAATTGCGTGAGTCTATCCAACCCAAGCAAATCGCCCCAATGATTTAACTAAATTAAAAAACAAATAATAAACACCACACCACAACACCAACAAAAACACCGCCATAGCGATTTAATCAAATATTTATTTGATACAAACAAAAACACCTCTACATGCAAATTATTTAACACTCTTATCGAGAAGAATTTTTCATCCTGGTTTGTTTAGAATCAGCGTGCCGCATGGTAACTTTAGTTCATCAAACACGGCCCAACATCTGAAAGCGATAAACAACCATCTCTATCAGCGGGTCAAACTCAACCTTAAAAAGGTAAATCTTGATGACTAAAATCATCCATAAAGCTATCGCAGCGCCGGGCGCTGGTAAAACTCAAACTCTGATCAACACGCTTCCCGAATACATCAAACGTGGTGAAAAGATCATTCTTGCACTTCCCACCTTGAAGCTTAGCGATGACATCGTACAACGCATGCACCAAGCCGGATTGATGCCAAAGATCGTTAATAGCGAGCAATGCGCAAAAGAATCCGTAACCAAAGCACTCGGCAAGCTTCTGTGGAGTGGTTGTGAGAATTTGATCATCTCCACTCACGAAGGCATTCAACTTGCCGATCCGAAGCTCCTGCGTGGTTACATCCTTGTGATTGACGAAGTTCCAGAAGTCCTTGAGCTCAACCACTACACCCTCAGCGAGCCAGAAGCACAACGCATTATCGACAACACGACGAGTCACGGCCGCCATCTGAAGATCAAAAATGGACAGATTACTGCAATCAAGAATCGCGTTTATACCTATAAAGCCGCACTGACGAATCAGAAACTTGGATCAACCCTTTCACCTCTGGAAAGCAAGGTTTACACCACCATCCTAAATGGCAACCTTGCATATATGAACAAAGTAAAACCGCAGGACGGAAGTGAAAGCAAATACAACATCCACACCGTGGTAGAGAAAAATCTTTTCGAGCATATCGAGAACGCCAAAGAAACCCACATTCTTGCGGCCAACATCGATGGCGGTTTGTTTGATCTATTTGCCAAAAAACGCGGATACGAATACAAAAAATCCCAACTCACACCTTGCGAGTTTAATTACACCTGTAACATTCATATTTATCCTCTGATTAAAGGCCGCTGGTCGAAAACCAAAGCGCTCGAAGATAGCGCCGGAAATAGTCACCAGAGCCATATTGGACTTTACAACCACCAAAATATTGATAAGGCATTGGCCGCTGCGATGTGGGATTGCCCATTGAAGAAGCCGCTGATTTTCCTGAACAGCTGGCATAACTTCGACCTTAACCACGATTATCCTAAATCAGATGCCAAAGTCTGCCAAATTGACAGCCGTGGACTGAATAATTACATGGATAGCACCGCAGCCATCCTGCTGTTCGGAGGGTTGCCAAGCCCGCATGACAGGGAAAGCCTCAAAAGGATCGGAGAGCAACACGGTATCGACCTCAAGTCATTGATTGATGCCTGGCTCGTCAAGAACAAGCTAGAAGCTAGCCTTCAAGCAGCAACACGGACGGCAATCCGAAACCCGGAAAATACGACACCAGTATCTCTGTATGTCCAGGATTCTGAAGTCGCAGCGTATTTGAAAAATACCTATATGCGGAATGCTGTAATCGATGATCGCTTGGCACTGACCCCAGCTGAAAAAGAAGACGGCAGGTCTAATCTAACCGCACATCAAAAAGCAGAAATCAAAGACTTCATTCAAAAGATCGCTCGCATGCGGGTTAAACGCTCAGCCGTTAACAAACACATCATGGTGACATGGGGGGCTTCCGAAACCACAGCACGTCGTTGGACAAAGGATTTTTTCTGTAAACCGCATACTTGGTCAACAGAAAATCTTGAAAAGTTCCTTGTATAACTTGGCATAGCCCCGCTTCATGCGGGGCGTCAAACGGCATCACAAAATCGGTCATACCCCTAAGAGATATCCTTAGCGATATGGTTGTTTTTGATACTTCATGGTCTTTAGGTTATTAACAGTCCATAAAGAACCATGAAGATCACAGCATGCCGCAGGCATGGTGTTGCGCAGCACACATGAACTGTATAGGTTATTCACCAACTAGAACCGTCACGGCTCTGCCTTCGGCATCGCTCGTAAAAACCAACACACCAAACCGTAATGGTCTTTCTAGACACGTCAGTAGTGTTAGGGCTAACTATGGGTTGTGCTCGCCCGTACCGGGCTTACACAAGCAGCGCTCGCTTGCTCGCACTGCAACCTATGGGGATTCATTCGTAAATGATCAAAACCCAATCTGTATCCACTACAACGAATAGTTGTAATCCGACTGGAACATCAAGTCCCCAGCAGTATTAGTCGCCTTCGGCGAAACTCCGGATGCCGTCTTAGCGGAAGATTCTGGAAATTTCGGTATGCCGTTCTATTAAAAACCCGCTAATACGCGGGTTTTTATTTTAGTAGGGTTTTATTACCACTCCCGGGAAAGCTAGGCAGTCTCTCAACTGCCCCGGAAGTGTATGACTGCAAGACAAGAAAAATTCCTGACCGATGTTATACAAGGCCACGAATTCCATACTCGTCAGGGCACCGTCTGGTTTCCAAGTACCATCCCTCTGTAGAACCCATGGACCGGCCTGACTCAGGAAGCCTTTGCGGATCACTGCGGCTTTACACGTACCTATATGTCGCGAATCGAAACCGGCGCGGCCAACCCAAATCTCGACGCGATCAAGGTTTTGGCTGACGCTCTCTGCGTATCCCTTTCCGACTTATTCGCTGATCTATAGAAAAGCCTGCATCTGCGGGCTTTTTTGGCTTTATGCCTATCTAAATTGATCGTCGGATTACAACGGATCACCGACCAACACGGCTCGGCCTTTGTCAGCTTCGCAGCCGGTCGGCGGAGTCCAGTTTAGGGCTGCCGTCTTTTCTGTCAAAGAAATGGCCAGTCGCCGTTCCAGGCATAACCCAATCGCACGTTCGGCAACGACTTCAATGCTAGCGTCATCCCATCGAATAACCCGGTAGCTGAATACCTGAGCTTCGATGTCTTCGCCGGTGGTGTGGTGCAGGATCGTCGCGACAGCCTCGTTGCATGTGTTGCGGTCACGACTACAACGGATTTCGACGGCATTGGTGCCAGGGCTCTGATAACCATCAACCGTCTTCCACCACCCCATATGGTCAGCTCGCCTTGATCTTGCTTGAAGATCAGCGGTGGAATAGTTGTGTTTTCGAGAGAGGATGGCTTGGTTAGCCAAAGAACTGAATATGTAGCAGCCAAGGCTGATGCCAAAATGATCAGCAGATAATTAAAATATCGCATGCAGAATCCTTTCTGGAAGCGGCCATCCTGGCCGGAAATTGGAAAACAATGCGGGATGTTACTGTCAGTCCGCGTCAGGTATTGAGATAGCGCCAACGTCTATTTTGGTGCCAGGCTTCCGTCAATCATTGCCTCTTGATGAGAACTGATGTCGTCGCAACCTTTTGCACAAAACTGCACGGTACGTGTGAGCGGGTCGCCTAGATGGCCAAACTGGTAAACATCACCTGAAACAACACCAGTGTTCAGTTTGGAAATTTCCAGCTCGTAGAAGTCACCCAGGCATATCCAAGTTGAAAGCGGTAAGCAGCAGGATTTAGCAGGGAGAAAGAAAGCTGGAAATCTATTGGCACTCTGGCAGCCAAAGTCATTACGAAAATTATGACCTTTTGAAGTGGTTTTTGCAGCGAGGACAACTCCACTATCGATGTTACCTAATACAACCAAATACTTATTTTTGGTTGTGCCATCGGCAAACATAAAATCCTTATGGAAAAATATCGTCCCAGGTTTCACTCTACTTCCTTAGTGCACCAATCATTTCAGCCCGATCATTGATCAGCGTCAACAACGCTTCCTCTTCTTGTTTCCGCACAGCCATCGCATAGGGAATATGTTCCTGTCTGCGCCCCTGAACTTCGTAGACTTGGTGCCAGGGGAGATTCTCCAGATGGGTTTGCTCTACCATCTGCTCCGCATCGGCATCCTTAAACTGAACGGCCAGCTCCTGCAAAATGCGTAATTCGCGCTTGGAGAAATGTGCTGGGTCAAATTTACTCAACGTATTAACGGTGAGCATATTCCCCTTCTGGGTAGCAACAAGCTTAAATAAGCAGTTGCCCTCCCAGTCCGTGCTCGGACGCTCTAACTCTTCAAATAGTTTTGTAGGCACCGGCCCCATCGGCCACGCGAAATACTTTAGGCCCGTGACTGGGCGACCCGTGTCACGAAAATGAGTAAAGTCTAGAAAATACAAAAGCTTAAACAGCTTTGTCTTTCCCAGCTTCTTTGTATTTTGCGCAAAAAACTTCACTGCTTCGATCAGTTTTTCACGTTCGTGTTGAATTAGCATGCTCATAGAATAGCCTACTGTAATCTCCCGATTCCATTTCTTTAGACCAAGAACAGCGACAAATATTTGGCTCCGTTGACAGCGGCGTCAGTTTTATCGCGCCCACTAGGTTGCCGAGTCGCATCTGTCTGCCAATGCTTCCATGTTCAAAAACGTCCGTTTTTGACCCCACACCAAAACGTCCCCCAGAAGGTGCCATAAAATAGGGATTGCAGTTTTGGCACCATCAATCATAATGACACTACGTTTTTGCCACCAAGGCCATCGCCATGTCCCGTACCTTTGCTTATTGCCGCGTAAGTACCGCTGGCCAAACCACCGAGAACCAAATTCAGGAAATCAAAGCAGCTGGGTTCGATCTGCAACCGCAACGGGCAATTGAAGAAACGATCAGCGGCAGTATCAGCACCAGCCAACGCGCTGGTTTTAACAAGTTGCTAGAACGTATGGAATCCGGTGACGTGTTGGTTGTGACCAAGCTAGACAGACTTGGCCGAAACGCCATTGATGTTCAATCCACGGTTGAACTGCTGGAAGGCAAAGGAATCCGGGTTCATTGTTTGGCGTTGGGTGGTGTCGATCTGACCAGCGCAGCCGGCAAGATGACCATGGGCGTATTGGCCGCTGTCGCTCAATTTGAGCGCGATCTGTTGATCGAACGTACACAGGCAGGGTTACAACGGACAAAAGTAGCAGGGACGAAACTAGGCCGTCCAATGGCTGCATCTATAGAAGATGTGCAGAAACTAAAGGTCGAAGGATTATCGCAATCTGTTGTTGCAGCACAGCTCAATGTGAGCCTGTCCACCGTGAAACGGCTTTGGACAAAATAACCTGCTGTAACCTTCTACAAGGCCCCTGATGGGGCTTTTTCACTTCCAGCTAGCCCTCCCCCGACTGAACGCCAGTCATTTGAAACAATGCACCGTAGGGCTTTAATGATGGACGGAGGGGGAGGATTATCAAATCGATGATACCTAAATGCCCAACTAGTTGCGAGGGACCCGGCGTTAAGTATTGTTATTTCCATCAACGTCTAAGGCTTATCGAAAATAATTCGCGCACCACGTATTTCATGCGTGCGCAACTGCCCTCTCCTTTCGAGCCGACTCAACGAAGACATCAAATTCCTCGAACACCATTTCCTTCTCTGCAAATGGGTTACTCAGATAATCACAATATTGTTCAGCCAAGGTTGCTCTTGCATCACCTTTGAGAAAATCAACATCATAATCACGCAATAATGAGAACACATCATCTTTATATGGATTATCAATCTTACCGACCAAATAATACTGATAAAGCAGAAGCCAATATTGATCAATCACGTATTCACTTGCCCCTAAAATATCATCAACAAAATTTTTAAGAAGCTCGTTATCCGGCTGCAACTTTAATAGACAAACCAATGCAACACAATCAGCTGAATCAATAATACCCTGCACCGCATCTGGCGAGACGCTCAAACCATACTCAATAAGATAATATAACGACCAAACCATTCCATCCGAACGCCGACTTTTCGCATTCACCACAATCAAATCATTAAAATATCTTTCATACTCTGAAACATCCACATCCGTGCCACGAACAACCAATCCGAGATAAGGTATAAGAACAGGATAGTGCCAAGCAAGATTAAACACATACAGAAAAACGGACTTCACAGCAGAACTATCCAAGCTATGCACAACAGTTGCAATAGCGTATTTAAGAACACTTCCGTCTGGTGTTTCCTTATTGAGACGCACGGCAAAATCTAAATACGTGATCACTTCAAAAGTCAGAAGTTTACGACGACTAAAGCTATCAGAAACTATTGTACTTGGTGTAACTGCACCCAATTGAGAAACCCAACCATCAGATAATGGTTCCGGAAGTTTCGTGATTTTTGTTTTTTGCAAATTTAATCCAAGTTTATACTTTGCAAGCTCCACACCTAGTATACGGATAAAATCCTGAGCTTCTTCATGCGTAGAGCAAAATGCAATATAGTCATCAATATATCGCCTAAAGCAATACCCAGAATCGACAAGCATTTTATCCACCCGCCCAAGTATCAGCTCAACAACAATACTAGATACGCCTGGACCTATTGGAATTCCCTGTGTTTCATTTCGTCTTGCACTACGCTGAAAATAATCAAGTTCATCCGACCAATGCCGCTCCCGATCATTACCTTTCCCACCTTTTAGCTTAGCCTTGGACTCATCAAAACCCACGACGGCCCACGGAATAGAGTGCGTATATATACTGCCAAAACAATTTGAAATATCCGCATCAACCCGAAATGCTTTACCAAAGCTATCCTCTAACGCCCGAATTGTTTTAGTATCGGGGTCTTCATAATTCATTATCATTATTCGCCCATCAGTGTGCTGCTCCGGACGAATCATACTAAGCTCATTACCTTTGATATATTTTATATCTTCCCAATTATCACTAACAACCTTAGCTAAGTGAGCAGCAGCAACTGGATGCATCAACCCAAGGGTTCTTGGAATATTATTGTGCCGGGTAACTGAGTATGAAACATAATCAAAACCAAGCTTACGTTTCTTGAGCGCGCCTGACACAATTATCTTCTCGGCAATTTCAGGAGTAAATGTTACCGTTGAGAAGATCGGTGGCATTTCCCCAACAACATTCTTTTGATTAGGAAAATAGTTAAACCGAGTAAGAGCCTCATACAAGTGACGACCTTCATTAAACGATATCACACCCACCCCCAAGCCGAAAAAAGAGAACACATCAATCAATAAGAGCTTTTAACTTATACTTCCTAAAAGCTATATACTTGGTAAATCCAAATTTAATATATAACTTCCCATTTTTAGCCTTAAATGGGACACCGACGACAATGAAGTCAGCGCCTTGAAGGTCCTCAACATCTTTCAGACGAAAATCTTCCATAAGATCGTCCTCTAGGTCTTCATCGTCGATTAGAATACTTGGCTCAGTTTTGTAATCACCGCAATTCAGCCATAGCCCGCCATTGCTTCTGTTTACGTTGTTAATTCGCCCCCAGAAAATTCTAGCTTCGCCAAGAGGTGCGTTTGCAATATCCCTCTGTGCAACTAAATGCTCACCAAGCACACCTTGAAGAACGATACGCCCGCCATCCGCAACCATCTTCACAGTTGCGTCATCTTCAGGGTAATCAGGGTTACGCCATAAACTAGTGAGTATCTGCCGCAGCGATTTGTTTTCGGGGTAATCACCAACACTAGAATACGTTCTGGTCGTTCCCCAACGAGATTCTTTACCGGGCTTCGGTGCTGGCGCAGTTACGTCAATCGACTGCTTACGCTGCTTGTCGAGATCAATATGGATGGTGGCTGGATCGCCTGAAGAAGGTTCGCCGTCATCATCGGCAATTAGTGTGACCTTGTTGCCACACTCATCAGCATGGTGTGCCGCAAAACACGCAACACGGTCGTATTTCTCGGTAGAAAATCCTTTGACGAACCATGACTTTTCTTCGCAGTCATCGCATGCAATGTTGCCCCGATATTTTTCGGGGTCTTGCTGGTACAGGGTGACAGTGCAATCCGTACCATCCGGTACGTAGGTAACCGTTTCCATCCAGCCATCCTCGCCAAATGAACGCCAAAGCGTTACAGCCATTCCAGTAACAGGATGGTTCTAGCCACAGGCCCGCATCCCTTCTGAAGTCAGACTACCAGCAGAAATTTAGCGGCGATATGCCAGTACGCAATTTAACCGTTTGGTCAGCTGTGGTGCGGCTCAGGTATGGACTGGCCTAGGATAAATTCTCCACCCCTCGGATAAGGCCAAGGAGAAAGCGCCTACACGGGCCGTAGCAAAACGATTGAAGATGGGACAATACGATCCTATATCGCTGCGGGAAACAGCTACAGGAACACGGGAAAGGCCATTTTTGCGAGCATATCGACTGTGTAACGGGCGATGAAATCGGGCACCCCCACCCTACCGGGGGCCAACAATCCGATGGTACCTAAATCGGCAACTAGTGGAATGAGTGCTCGCCCGGTTAGCTTTGAATTCTAGGTAGTATTGAGCCCGTCAAAAACGAGCCAGGTTGCAATGCAACGCATTACCAGAAAACCGGCACCTTTCAGCGCACCACACCCATGCCATCCAGACCTACGACGTCATCCAAGTTGGATAGCCCACGACTTGACCAATAGGTAAGCGAACAAAAGTCTGAATCACGCAAAGATTGGACGTTAATACTCCCATTAGCATGGACTGACGCACATTGATGGGTGACATTGGATGTCGACATTCAAGGGAATGGAGGTCTGCTTACTGCGGGGCAGTGCCGAACCGTGATCGATTCGTTCTACCTGGGGTAGTCGAACATAGGCTTGGCGAGAAATGCTAAGAGAATTAGGATACCCAGCTACGGCGCACCACTTCGGTGTACCAAAACCCTGGACCACTCTGCATTTTTTGACTGATAAATCCCTGCGAAATCAAGGACTTATAGACTGGAGGCAGCCCTACCAGCCACACCCCGGCACACAATGTTCCCGCTGTGGCTGCTTCCTTCCGGATCTGACCAGGTTCACGGGTAATCGTTGCGGAGGGACCGGTAGGGCCACCATAACGCGCCCGCCTTGCAGCGAGCGCCGCCATTGTACCGGCTTGAGCTAAAGTTACAACCTTCTCAATCACTTAGCCTGCAAATCAGGCGCAAGCGCTGAGGATATTGATCACAATCAAAGCGCAAAGCGGCGTGTGCACTAAGCTTGCTGTGACATTTTGCCCGCTTAATCTTCCCAGCCTTCGGGGAATTTCCTGCAAGCGTGCGAGTCACATAAGCGTCTTGCACGCCTGGCACACGCCACAAGCAGTGCCATTGGCGGCAAAACGCAGTAACCTGCAACAGCGCTAGATGCGCAGCCCATCTCTACAAGGAGCAACAGCATGGCCATGACTAAAGATCAGTTGATCAGCGACATTGCAGAAGCCATCGACACCCCGAAGGCGACTGTTCGCGCGGCACTTGAACAGCTCAGCGAAATCGTCAGCGATGCCCTCGAAAACGGCGATGAAATCACCCTGCCAGGTATCGGCAAGCTCAAGGTCACCGAGCGCCCTGCACGCACCGGCCGCAACCCGCAAACGGGCAAGGCGATCGAAATTGCAGCGAAGAAAGTTGTTAAGTATGTACCCGCCAAGGCTCTGACTGACGCGATCAACTGATCCGCCAAAGGCTGACTGCCCGCCTTTAGGCGCAAGCAGCAAGCGGGTTATCACATCTGGATAACCCGCAGCCACCCACCGGCTCGCACGCCCTGTGCAGAGCCTGCTTTAAACCTCGATACCGTAACCTGCCAGGCGCTGAATAAACTGCGCCTCGTCCAGCACGGCCACGCCCAACTCAGTTGCCTTCGCCAGCTTGGAGCCAGCCCCGGGCCCTGCTACCACGCAGGTGGTTTTGGCAGACACTGAACCGGCCACCTTGGCGCCCAGCCCTTCGAGCTTTTCCTTGGCCACATCGCGGCTCATGATTTCCAGGCTGCCGGTCAGCACCCAGGTTTGCCCGGCTAAAGGTAAACCCTCGACCTGCTTCTTCTCACTTTGCCAGTGCATGCCGAAATCACGCAGTTGCGCCTCAATCGCCAGTGCCCGCTCAGCATTCGCCGGATCATCGAAGAAATCACGCAGCGAGCGGGCTGCCTTTTCGTTTAGGCGTTCGACTTGGCGCAAATCCAGCCAGTCAGCCTGGATAATCCCCTCAAGTGACTGGAATCGAGCAGCCAGCCTTTCAGCGCCGGTTGCCGCGATGGAGGCAATATTGAGCTTGTCGATAAAGCCGGCGAGCGTGGTGCAGGCAGCAAACTCAGGATGCAACTCGCCCTCTTCCTGCAATTGCAGGCCGCGCTCGAGCAAATCGGCAATTACCTGACGGTTATGCGGATCGATAAAGAAGCTGTGTATTTCGTGCGCCACTTCCAGACCGACATCTGGCAGATAAGTCAGCACTTCCGGCAACGCCCGCTGGATGCGCTCAAGCGAGCCCAGCGCGCGCGCCAGCAGCTTGGCGGTCTCTTCGCCTACATCAGGAATACCCAGCGCATAGATAAAGCGTGCGAGCGTCGGCTTGCGGCTGTCGGCAATTGCTGCGAGCAGGTTCTTGCTCGACAGCTCGGCAAACCCCTCAAGCTGCACCACCTGATCGAATGTCAATGTGTAGAGATCAGCGGGCGAGCGCACCAGCCCTTCATCGACCAATTGCTCGACGCTCTTCTCGCCCAGCCCTTCAATATCCATGGCACGGCGCGAGACGAAATGAATAATCGCCTGCTTGAGCTGGGCCGCGCAGGCCAGACGGCCGACGCAGCGATAGATCGAACCTTCGACAAACGATTCCTTGCCCTTGCTGCGCTTGACCAGTTGGGTGCGCTCGACATGCGAGCCGCACACCGGACAATTCTCGGGGATGCTCACCGCACGCGCATCGGCGGGGCGACGCTCAGTCACCACCTGAACCACTTGCGGGATTACATCGCCGGCGCGGCGGATGATCACAGTATCGCCGATCATCAATCCCAGACGCGCCACTTCATCCATATTGTGCAGCGTGGCGTTGGACACCGTAACGCCGGCCACTTTCACCGGCTTGAGGCGCGCCACCGGGGTGACTGCTCCCGTGCGGCCAACCTGAAACTCAACATCCAAAAGCTCGGTCAGCTCTTCCATTGCCGGGAACTTATGGGCAATCGCCCAACGTGGTTCACGCGCCCGGAATCCCAGCTCGCGCTGACTGGCCAGGCTGTTGACCTTGAACACCACGCCGTCTATCTCATACGCCAACGACTCGCGTCGCTCGCCGATATCCCGGTAATACGCCAGGCACTGATCGATGCCCTTGGCCAGTTTCAGCTCGCGGCTGATCGGCATGCCCCAGTCTTTGAGCGTCTGCAAAATGCCGATATGGGTTTGTGGCAGCTCGCCCTCAACCTGCCCAATGCCGTAACAGCAGAATTCCAGCGGACGCGCGGCGGTGATCTTGGAGTCGAGCTGGCGCAAGCTGCCAGCCGCCGCATTGCGAGGGTTGGCAAATGTCTTGCCGCCCAGCGCGAGTTGGCGCTCGTTAAGCGCCTCAAAACCGGCCTTGGACATGAACACTTCGCCGCGCACTTCAAGAACCGCAGGCCAGCCCTCGCCCTGCAGCTTTAACGGCACATTCCGGATGGTGCGCACATTGACGCTGATGTCTTCACCCGTGCTGCCGTCGCCACGCGTAGCGCCGCGCACCAGCAGGCCGTCGCGGTACAACAAACTCACCGCCAAACCGTCGAGCTTGGGCTCGCAGCTGTATTCAACCTCCGCGCCGCCACCGAACAAATCGCCGGCGGGCAAATCCAGCCCTTCACGCACTCGCCTGTCGAAGCTGAGCATGTCCGCTTCTTCAAAGGCGTTGCCGAGGCTGAGCATTGGCACTTCGTGTTTGACTTCGTCAAAGGCTGTCAGCGCCAGGCTGCCGACTCGCTGTGTGGGCGAGTCCGGCGTAATCAGGTGCGGGTTATCGGTTTCAAGTTGCTTCAACTCTTTGAACAGACGGTCGTACTCTGCATCCGGAATGCTCGGCTCATCAAGTACGTGGTAGCGGTAATTGTGCTGATCAAGTTCGGCACGAAGTTCAAGAATGCGCTGGGCAACTTCACTCATAACAATGTCTCGGAAACGAAAAGAGCAGCCGCAGCTGCTCTTTTTCTGGTCATTAACTGTTTGCTTGCAGCGGCGCTAAAAGCAAACCTTAACTCTGGATGCTGTGCTTACTTTAGCTTGCCTGTCATCTGACGGCGCTCGAACTCGACAATCCGCTGACGATAATGCTCGATGGTTTGCGCGGTCATGACACTGCGCTGATCGTCTTTCAACTCGCCGTTCAGCTCGTGCGCCAGTTTGCGCGCGGCCGCCACCATCACATCAAAAGCCTGCTTGGGGTGACGCGGGCCTGGCAAGCCGAGGAAGAAACTCACGGCGCGGGTGCTGAAACCCTCGATATCGTCGAGATCAAAAGTACCCGGCTTCAATGCATTGGCCATGGAGAACAGCACTTCGCCATTGCCTGCCATGCTTTCGTGGCGGTGGAAAATGTCCATCTCGCCAAAGCGCAGGCCACTTTCAAGAATATTCTGCAGCAGCGCCGGGCCTTTGAAGCCATCACTGTCACGCGCGATTACGTTGATAACCAGCACTTCGTCGACCGGTGCCTGCTCCTTTTCGGGCTTGGCAGGCTCGGCGATTTTTCCAGCCTTTTCAGGTTTGCTCGAAACCGGCTCATCGAGGTCGAGATTAAGGTTCAGGTCACCCTGTTGCGGCTCTTTGGAAGGACGGCGGCCAGAGTCGCGCGCACTCATCGACGGCAAATCGGTCTCGTCGAACGAAGGCTCTTTGTGCTCGGCAGGGCTAAGCACGCGTGGCGGGCTCAGCAAATCCGGGTCGCTGTCATCATCCGGGAGATTGGCAGCACTGCGATCAAGTTTGAACTTCAACTTGCCCTTGCCGCCGCGCATGCGCCGCCAGCCGTCGAACAAGATACCAGCGATCACAATGATGCCGATGACTATCAGCCACTCGCGCAGACCGAATTCCATGAAATACCCTGACCCCTAAAAAAATTAAAAATAAAAATGAAGCCGAAAAACCCAGGCTTCCGACACTCTATTTGTACTGCCAAATGCACTTAAGGCTCTAAATTCTGGCGGGTGACTTCTACCTGTAACAAAAGTGGGCAATAAGCTATCACGACGAACGGTAACTTTACACTGCCCCAAGCGTAAAACAGTCACTGACACGCCTGTTCTGCGAAGAACTTGAGTAACAATCAATAAAGCACAGTCTACAAGTTGTAATTGTGCATTTCGAGATTGTTTTCTCAGCTCCGCGCACACAACCCAGGCAACCCTCAGAAAACCGCCCTGTCAGGCATCAACCATCGCCAGCGCTTCCTCGACATCTACCGCAACCAGACGCGAACATCCCGGCTCGTGCATGGTTACACCCATCAACTGATCCGCCATTTCCATGGCGATCTTGTTATGCGTGATGTAGATGAACTGCACTTTCTCGGACATCTCCTTGACCAGCCGCGCATAACGGCCGACGTTGACGTCGTCCAGTGGTGCATCCACTTCATCGAGCATACAAAATGGCGCGGGATTTAACTGAAAGATAGCAAATACCAACGCCAGAGCCGTCAGTGCTTTCTCACCGCCGGACAACAAATGGATGGTGCTGTTCTTCTTGCCGGGCGGGCGCGCCATGATCGTTACACCAGTATCGAGTAAATCTTCGCCCGTGAGTTCCAAATAAGCGCTGCCGCCGCCGAAAACTTTCGGGAAAAGTGCCTGCAAACCGCCGTTGATTTGATCGAACGTCTCCTTGAATCGATTACGTGTTTCCTTGTCGATCTTGCGGATTACGTTCTCCAGCGTTTGCAATGCCTCTTCAAGGTCGGCGTTCTGCGCATCGAGATAACGCTTGCGCTCGGACTGCTGCTGATACTCGTCAATCGCCGCCAGGTTGATTGCACCGAGGCGCTGAATTTTTCCGCCAAGGCGCTCAAGTTCCTCTTCCCAAGCGCCCTCGCTGGCATCCGCAGGCAAGGTGCCGAGCACGGTATGCAGGTCATAGCTGTCCTCGCCGAGCTGATCCTGCAACGCTTTGCGCCGCACATTGAGTGACTGCCACTCCATGCGCTGTTGTTCGAGCTGGCCGCGCAACAGCTGCGACTGCTGCTCGGCCTGAGTTCTGCGCTTTTCAGCGTCGCGCAATTGGCGGTCGGCATCTTCCATCGCCAGCCGCGCATGCTTGAGTTCATCCTCGACGCCCATGCGCCGGTCTAGCAGCTCCTCAAGTTTGAGGCGCAACTCTTCAAGCGGCGCTGCGCCCTCCTCCAAATTCAAACTCAGCTGCTCGCGGCGCTCGTGCAGGCGCTCGGATTGCAGCTTGAGGCGATCCAGCGCTTGGCGCGTCGAGTCATGCTGTGCGCGCAACGAGCCCATGCGCACCGCCAAGTGATGCGCATGGTCTTTATGCTGGCGCGCATCCTGGCGCACCCGATCGAGGCGCTCGCGTAATTGGTCACGCAACGCCTGCAAGGTTTCCCGCTGCTCATTGTCGAGCGCCATCGCATCCAGCGACTCTTGCAGCAATAAACGGCTCTCGCCCAACTGCTCATGCTCAAGTTCACGTTGAGCGCTGAGTTCGGCAATTTCATGGTCGAGTCGCTGGCGGCGCAACGTCAGTTGTTCGGCCTTGGCCTGGCTCGCCGAAAGCTGAGCCTTGAGTTCACTCAACTGGCGGGCCTGATCCTGAATCTGCCGGCGCAAGGACTCGCGCTGCTGCTCAAGCTGAGTTTGCTGTTCACGCAAATGCTCGAGACGCTCATCAAGCACCTGCAACGAGGTTTCGCGCTCTGCACACTCAAGGCCTAATTGTTCGATCTCCTGGCCGCGTGCCAACAGCCCGCTTTCGGCCTCGCTGGCACGACGAATCCGCAAGAAATGCCGCCCCAGCCAATAGCCATCACGGCTGATCACGCTTTCGTCATCGGCCAGTGTGGAACGGGCAGCCAAGGCATCATCAAGGGTTTCAACCGTGCGCACGCGCGCCAGCCACGGCGCCAGATCAATCGACGCCTCGACCTTGTCGAGCAAGCTGCCGGCCACTCGCGTGGCGCCTTTGCTGGGCGTAATCAGGCGCAGGTCGCCCTGACTGAAGCTGGCAAAGTCATAACTGCTCAAGCCAGCTGCATGGCCGTCATCCAGCAGCACGGCTTGCAGGTCAGCGCCAAGCACGGTTTCTACGGCCAACTCCCAACCAGCGTCTACGCGCAAGCCTTCGGCCATGCGCGGCAAATTGGCCAACTGTTGGGCCTGCAACCATTGTGCGGTACCCTGCCCCGGATCCAGCGCGGCCTGCTGCAACGCCTCAAGCGATGCCAGGCGACCATTGAGGCGCTGCAACTCACCCTGCGCTTGTTGCTGGGCCTGACCGGCCTGTTGCAATTCGTCACGCAGCTGTTGCAGACGCTCAGCCACTTCGGCCTCGCTCACTTGCAGGGTTTCTTCCTGCAGCAAACCGGCAGCCACTTGCTCGCCCAATTCGAGAATTGCGGCATCCTGCGGATCTGCGCTCAGTTGCTCCAGTTCATCAGCCAGACGCCGCTGACGCTCAGCCAGGCGCTCAAGCCCTTGCTCCAATTGCTGAATGCGCGACTGCTGCACCTCGGCCTGACGACGCGGCTCGGCGGATGACTGATTGAAGCCATCCCACTTTTCCTGCCAGCCCTGCATGGCCGTCTCAGCGTCTTCAAGCGCCGCGGCACTCTCTTCGGCGGCCGCCGCCGACAACTCCTGTTCAGGCGCCAGCTGGCCAAGCTCCTCGTCGAGCGTGGCCAACAGCGTGCTGTCGTGCCCAAGATGCGACTCGGTCTCCTGACGCGAACGCTCGGCTTCCATCAGGTCATCCTGCAACTGGCGAAGACGTTGCTGGCCGTGCTGAATACTCTGTTCGACGCGGGCGATATCACCGCCCACCGAATAGAAGCGCCCCTGCACCAGATTGAAACGCTCGGAAAGCTCGTGATGACCGTCGCGCAGGCGCTCAATGCTCGCATCGGCGTTGCGCTGTTCGGCTACCAGCGCCTCAAAACTGATTTCCTGATTGCCGATAACCGCTTCGCGCTGACCCACCTGTTCATTCAGGGTTTGCCAACGCAGGGCTGTCAGCTGCGCCTTGAGCTGGCGTTCTTCGGCTTTGTACTCCTGATACTTCTCGGCGGCCTGGGCCTGACGATGCAGGCGTTCAAGCTGGCGCTCCAGCTCTTCGCGCAGGTCGGTCAGGCGCGCAAGGTTTTCGTAGGTGCGGCGAATACGGTTTTCGGTTTCGCGGCGGCGCTCCTTGTACTTGGAGATGCCCGCCGCTTCCTCGATGAAGTTGCGCAGGTCTTCGGGCTTGGCCTCGATCAACTTGGAGATCATGCCCTGCTCGATAATCGAGTAGCTGCGCGGGCCCAGACCAGTACCCAGGAAAATATCGGTAATATCGCGCCGGCGGCACTTGGTGCCGTTGAGGAAGTAGGTGTTCTGACTGTCCCGCGTGACCCGGCGGCGAATCGAGATTTCGTTGTAACCGGCGTATTCGCCCACCAGCGTGCTGTCGGAGTTGTCGAACACCAGTTCAATCGACGCCTGCGTCACGGGCTTGCGGGTATTCGAGCCATTGAAGATAACGTCAGTCATCGACTCGCCGCGAAGGTTCTTCGCCGAACTCTCGCCCATCACCCAGCGTACTGCGTCGATAATGTTCGATTTACCGCAACCGTTCGGCCCCACGACGGCAGCCATGTTGCTCGGAAATGTCACGGTTGTCGGGTCGACGAAGGACTTGAACCCGGCCAGCTTTATACACTTCAGGCGCATGCGCAGTTCGCCTCACACGCAGCCAGCGCTGGCATCGGGTAAAAAGCAATTGCCTGAGTTCGCTCAAACGGCTTGAGCGCGCCACGGATGATCCGGCCACCATGGTCATGGTATTGGGCAATCTGCTCGGCGAGGCTGTCCGATGCCTTGAACGTCATGTTGATCCTTAGGTTCTGTTGACCTATTTGGGCTAAAGGCCCGCCATGCTTGGCGCGGGCGCAGTGTAACACAGCAAAAACAGCCTCAAAGCCACTGGCTCTGCAACGCCAACAGCCTTATTCAAACTTGCCAATCGCGGCACAATAACACTGTCGCCCGGCAACCCGGCAAGATGCTTGAATCGGCGAACAACGTGCTCCCGGCGTAACCCGACACACCGCGCCATTGCACCTGCAGCCCGCCTACACAAAAGCGCTAAGCGGGCCGCATATTGCTACAGAACGTTGGGTTCCATCTCCAGCTCAACCCCAAAACGCTCGGCAATATCGTGCTGAATCCGTTGCGCCAGCGCCAGCAGCTGCTTGCCGCTGGCATTGCCGTAGTTGACCAACACCAGCGCCTGCAACTTGTGCACGCCCGCGTCACCCTCTCGAAAGCCTTTCCAGCCTGCACGTTCGATTAGCCAGCCAGCGGCCAGTTTGACCTGCCCATCCGCCTGCGGATACGCCACAACATCGCTGTGCAACTGGCTGATCCGTTCAGCGAGCGCAGCGCTGACCAGCGGATTCTTGAAGAAACTACCGGCATTCCCCAGTTTCGCCGGGTCGGGTAGTTTTTCACTGCGAATCGCGCAAATCGCCTGACTTACATCGGTCGCAGTCGGATCAGTGATGCCCTGTGCCTGCAAGCGCTGCTGCACCGGCCCATACCCCAAATGCAGCACATTGCGCCGGCTCAGCGCAAAGCGCACCCGCAGAATCACCCAGCGCCCGGGCTGCTGCTTGAATACACTGTCGCGGTAAGCGAACGCGCAGTCTTCTGCGCTGAACTCACGCAATTCACCGCTTTCGCGGTCCAGCGCGGTCAAACCGGCGAATACATCTTTGATTTCGACGCCATAGGCACCGATATTTTGCATCGGTGCGGCGCCCACAGTGCCGGGAATCAGGCTGAGGTTTTCCAGGCCAACAAAGCCCTGCGCCAGACTCCATTGCACGAATGGATGCCACGGCTCGCCAGCTTGCGCCTCGACCACAACCCTGTCGGCGTCATCTTCAATAATGCTGATACCGCGAGTCGCCATGCGCACGACCAGCGCATCAATGTTCCCAGTGATCAGCATGTTGCTGCCGCCGCCGAGCAACAGCACCGGCAGCTGTTGCTGCTTGGCGAAACTCAGTGCCGCGCGCAGTTGCTCATCGTCGTGTACTTCAACCAGCGCCTTGGCAGTCGCCTCGATGCCAAACGTATTGAGACGTTTGAGCGAGACGTTGTGCTCAACCTGCAAGCTCATAAACGTCCCTCTAGCTCAGCCACCAGCGCATCACAGGCCTGCTCGAGCAGATCGAGCACGTTCTCAAAGCCGTCATCGCCGCCGTAATACGGGTCCGGCACCTGCTCCACTGCCAAGCCGTAGCGGCGCAGGAACAGATCGAGTTCAGCGCGGCCATTGGCAGGCTGAACCTTGGCAAGGTTGCTCAGGTTGCTGTTGTCCATCGCCAGAATCAGGTCGAAAGCGGCGAAGTCTGCCGTTGAGACCTGACGCCCGCGCAAGCCTGACAGATCGTAACCACGGGCTTGCGCGGCACTGCGCATTCGGCTGTCGGGTGGATTGCCGACATGCCAGTCACCCGTGCCCGCTGAGTCGACTTCAATCTGCGCGCTCAACCCTGCCTTGCGCAATTTTTGGCGCAAGATGCCTTCAGCCGCAGGCGAGCGGCAGATATTGCCCAGACACACGAACAATACGCGCATCAGCCGGCCAACAACTGACGAACGCGGTCCAGATCTTCCTGGGTATCAACCCCGGCAGGAGGCGCTTCCAGCGCGTCGGCAACATGGATGCGCACGCCATTCCACAGCGCCCGCAATTGCTCCAGACACTCGGTGTTTTCCAGCCAGCACGGGCCCCACTCGACGAAGTCGTGCAGGAACTTGGCGCGATAGGCGTAAATTCCGATGTGCCGGCGGTATGGCACACCGGCTGGCAACTGGTCGCGGTCACCGGCAAAGTCATCCCGCGCCCACGGCAGCGGCGCGCGGCTGAACGTCAGCGCCAGACCATTGAGGTCGGTGACAACCTTGACCACATTGGGGTTGAACAGTGCAGCCGCCTCGTTGATCGGCTCTGCCAGCGTGGCAATGCCCGCCTGCGCATTGGCGGCCAGATTGCTGGCGACCTGATCGATAATCACCGGCGGTATCAGTGGCTCGTCGCCCTGCACGTTGACCACGATGGCATCCGCAGGCAAACCCAGCGCTATGGCCACTTCGGCCAGGCGGTCGGTACCTGAATTATGATCGACCCGCGTCAGCAGCACCTCGGCACCGAACGCCTGACAACGCTCGACGATGCGTGCATCGTCAGTTGCAATCACCACCCGATCAGCACTGCTTTTACAGGCTTGCTCCCAGACATGCTGGACCATCGGCTTGCCTGCAATGTCCTGCAAAGGCTTGCCGGGCAGGCGCGTGGAGGCATAACGCGCCGGGATTACCACCGTGAATGCAGGGCTCATTTACTTGTCCAGTCGCTCATCAGTATTGAGGGTGCGCGCTTCCGTTTCGAGCATGACAGGGATACCGTCACGCACCGGATAGGCCAGGCCATCGGTTTTGCAGATCAATTCGGATTTATCGGCAACCAGTTTCAGCGGGCCTTTGCACAGCGGGCACGCCAGAATATCGAGTAATTTCGGGTCCATGGACAATCCTTAAACATCAATGGGCCGCCCGGCCGAGCACCAGAGTGCGGGCTAGCGCGGCAGATCAGTGGGTTGCAGCAACGCCTGCACGCGTTCGGTGAACCACAAGGTGAAGGCTTCTGAAGGCTGAGCATCAACCGCAAGATACCACCAGTTCGGCTGGGCAAAGGCGTGGCACTTGACCGCGTCTTTTTCCGTCATCACCAACGGCAGCGCCGGGCTGAAATCCAGCAGTTGCGCAGAAAACTGCGCATGGTCACTGAACGCATGCGTTATGGGCTGCAAGTGTAGCGCTTCGAGGGTTTTGAAGAAACGCTGGGGATTACCGATTCCCGCGACTGCATGCACCTGCTGGCCATTGGGGAAATGGTCCAGCGGGCAACGCTCGCCGGTCATTACGTTGATCAACGCTTGCGGCTGCAGGGTGAAACCAAAGCCGTCTTGCGGATCTGCCGGCGCACCGTTGTAGAGCAACGCATCCACCGATTCGAGCCGTTCAACCGGCTCACGCAATGGCCCCGCTGGCAAGCAACGGCGATTGCCCAGGCCACGCGCCGCATCGATCAGCACCAACTCCATGTCGCGGGCCATGCGGTAATGCTGCATGCCGTCGTCACTGAGAATCAGTTGCAAGGGTTCGGCGTCCAGCAAGGCGGCAATGGCGCGGCTGCGATCAGGATCGATCATCAGCGGCACGCCGCTGCGCTGAACAATCAGCAGCGGCTCATCACCTGCAATCGCTGCGTCTTGATCTGCCTCGACCCGCCACGGCAATTGCGGCGGCTTGGCGCCATAACCGCGACTGACTACGCCAACCTTAATGCCGCGCTGCTGGCAATAATTGACCAGCCAGAGGATCAACGGCGTCTTGCCGGTGCCGCCTACGGTGATGTTGCCGACCACGATAACCGGCACGGGCGCACGGTAAATCTCGCCGACACCGGCCAGAAAACGCTCGCGCTTGCCCTGCACCACTCGGCGATAAAGCGCTTCCAGCGGGCTGAGCGCGCCGAGCAGTGGATGCCCCTTATACCAGGCAGCAACAAGACCATCAGACAACGGCATCGGAGAACCTCAAGAAAAAACGACTGCGCCGCTGATCAGGGCGCAGTCTCGGCCTCGACGGTGGTGATTCGCAGGTGCGCGAAGCCCAGCTTGCCCGCTGCGTCCATCGCCGTAACCACGGCCTGGTGCTCGGTTTTGGCGTCGGCACTGATGCTCAATGGCAAGCTGGTGTCGCCATCGGACTCCTTCTGTAGCGCGTTCATCAGGCTGTTGAGGTCGCTTTTCAGCAATTCCTTGCCATTCACCGAGAACGTACCATCTACCGCGATCAACACTTCAAGCTGCTTGATTTCGGTCTGTTCCGGCGGAGTGCCGGTAACAGCCTCAGGCAAATCGACCTTAAGCTGAGTTTCGCGGGTGAAAGTTGTCGTCACCACAAAAAACAGCAACAGGATAAACACCACATCAATCAATGGGGCGAGGCCGATCTCGACATTTTCACGTGGTTTGCGTCGAAACTTCACGCCTTGTCCCCGCCTATCTCTACGTCACGATCCCCCTGCACCACTTCAACCAGCTTGATTGCTTCCTGCTCCATGCCAACCACCAACTCATCAACCCGACGCTGCAGGTAACGGTGGAAGAACAGAGCCGGGATCGCGACCATCAAGCCCGCCGCCGTGGTAATCAGCGCCTTGGCGATACCGCCGGCGAGCAATGGCGCATTGGCCATGCCTGAATCCATGAACGAGGAGAAAATCTGGATCATGCCCAGCACGGTGCCGAGCAAGCCGAGTAACGGGGCGATACCGGCGATGGTGCCCAGCGCGTTGAGATAGCGCTCAAGATCGTGGACGACGCGTGCGGCCGCCTCTTCGATGCATTCCTTCATGATCTCGCGACCATGCTTGGAGTTGGCCAGACCCGCGGCGAGAATTTCACCCAACGGCGAGTTGGCGCGCAGCTCCTTGAGCTTTTGCGCGTTGAGTTTCTTGGCCTTGATCCAGCCCCAAACGGTGGCCAGCAAGTTGCCAGGCTTGACGCGACTCGGGC
Source organism: Pseudomonas sp. MS19 (assembly GCF_013277615.1). Taxonomy (NCBI): domain Bacteria; kingdom Pseudomonadati; phylum Pseudomonadota; class Gammaproteobacteria; order Pseudomonadales; family Pseudomonadaceae; genus Pseudomonas; species Pseudomonas sp. MS19. The sequence continues at coordinate 174,278 of NZ_VBTO01000014.1, forward strand.
GCAAGGTCCACAGCCGCTCGGCAATGATCGCAGCCGCCGCAATTGAACACAGTATGATTGGCAGCATCATCCAGCCGCCCGCTTTAACCAGTTCCCACACAGTGAACAACCCCCTCGATAAAAGTCGCGCCACTCTAGCATAGGGTCAATCGCTAGCCGACCGCCGCTGTTCTCATTTTTCTCGCCAAAAGCGAGATTCTGTCCGCAATGTTTTAGCGTCTGTGAACTGACCAAGCTGAACGGTCACCGCGCCCTGCTCCACAGTGTCGTACACGCGCGCCGGAATTTGCGCATAGCGCGCCAATACATCCGCGGCCGGGTGACCAAAAGCATTGTGCTTGCCCCGCGAGATTAGCACCGCTTGCGGGGCAACCCGCTGAACAAATGCGCGAGAAGACGACGAACGACTGCCATGATGCGCCGACAGCAGCCAGCGCGCCTCAAGTTCCAGCCCGCTGGCCAGCAGCGCGCTTTCGGCCGCCACATCGATATCGCCGGTCAGCACGATCCGCTCGCCCTGCGCTTCAATGATCAGCACGCATGACGCCTGATTCGCATCACTGGCACCTGCCCAGCGCCAGCTTTGCAGGATCACGCCATCCCATTGCCACGTGCGTTGCCGGCATGGCTGAGCCTGCCAGCGTGACGGTAACCGGCCGCCTTCGCCGCTGATGACATGTTCGACCGGCATGCCTTCGATTACCGCCGAGGCGCCGCCTATATGATCATTGTCGCCATGACTCAACAGCAGAAGGTCGAGTTGCGCGATATTCAGCGCGCGCAGCGAAGGAAGCACCACACGCTCACCCAAATCGAAATCGCCAAAGCGCGGCGCCGCGTCATACAACAACGCATGGTTGCGCGTGCGCACCACCACCGCGAGGCCCTGACCTACATCGAGCATGGTCACGACAGCCGTACCCTCTGCGATTCTCTGCGGCGTGGTAAACAGCAACGGCAGCATCAGCGGCCAGCCAAACAAGCGCAGCGGTAACCCCGAGGGCAGCAACAGCAACAACGTGCCCGCACAAGCCAGCAACCACACGCCCAGACCATAAGCACCCGGCTGCCATGCGGGCAACCAGTGCGCCAACGGTGTGAGCCCGCGAAACAGCATCTCGACCAAGCCGCCGGCCAACCATAAAAGCCCTGCGCCCACATAAGGCACCGACAACAACAAGCTGCCCGCCAGTGCCACCGGTACGACGACCAACCCCACCAATGGCACCGCGACAAGATTCGCCAGCGGCCCGCTCAGGCTCACGGGCAGTCCCAATGCCAACATCATCGGCAGCAATCCCAGGGCGATCGCCCACTGCGCGCGCACCAGCGATTGCCCCCACGACCAACCGCCGAGACGCCCACCGAAAATCAACATGAGCAGCGCCACCGCTGAAAAGGACAACCAGAAGCCAGCCTGCAAACTCGCCAGCGGCTCATTGAGCAGCACGACGATCAAGGCGAACAGCAACACGTAGGACGCGCCAATCCGACGAAATCGCAAACGCCAAAGCAGCACCAACCCGACCATCGCACAAGCACGCTGCACCGGCACCTGAAACCCGGCCAGAAACCCGTAGACCAATGCGCCGCAAAGCGCTAACGCACAGGCGCACGGCAGCCAGGGAATGGCTTGTGGCCAACAGCCGATCCGCGCAAGCCCCGCGACCAGCGCATACAACAGCCCCGCCAACAAGCCGATATGCGTGCCGGATATCACCAACAAATGCACAGTGCCAGTGGTCTTGAGAGTGGCCCAGTCAGCAGGCGCGATTGCAGAGCCATCGCCCACTACAAGCGCCGTCAGCATCGCCTCACGCCCGTTTGCCGGGGTCGCCAACAGCCGCTTGCGTAACCTGTCGCGCCAACTGCCCAAACCACTCGCCGGGGCAATACGCTGGCCGTCCTTGACCGAACCGGTTGCGCCGATGCGTTGCGCCAGCAACCAGGTTTCATAATCGAACACCTGCGGATTGACCAAGCCATGCGGGCGTTTCAAGCGCACAGCTAAACGCCAGACTTCACCCGCAACCACCGAATGCTGGCCGTACCAGGAGAGGCGTATTTTTTGCGGCAATAACGCCCGGCGCGAAACCGGGTATGCAAGCTCAAAGCGCACAACGCCATCATCCTGCTGCGCCAGCCCCACCACCTGCCCTTGCAACCAGAGCGTGCGACCATCCAGCTCAGGGGCCAGACGGTCATCCAGCGCCAGCTGTGCACCGGCGCACGCCCATACCAGCCCCAGCACGAACCAGCCAATGCTGTTAATCCGGGTGAACAACAAACCGACAGCCAGCAACACGAGCAGGCCAAGCAACCATGGTGGCGGCAGCACGGGCAATAAACGTAATGACAATAAGCCGAGCACAAGCGCTATCATCCCTGAGCGCATTCGAACTCCTTGAACACCCGTTCCCTGGGCGATTGCAAATGCTGGGTGAAAAACTTGGCGAAGCGGTTTAGCATCGCTGCGCTGAGGTTAGTCGAGCCAGAGCACTTGCATGGGTGAGCAATGAATTTTCCTGCGATTGCCAGCCAAAATTCTCTTGATCAAGGTTGAGAGAGCAGCCCTTAACTTTTGAGTGCATAATACTTGCGCTTTTAGCCGGTCAGAGACCTTACATGCCGCGTCGTTTTATTAAGCGCTACATGCCAAACCCGGAGAGCATCAGGAACAACAAGTCCCTGCGCTTTCTAGGCACGTTGATGCACGACCCCAATTTGTGGCACTTGAATCGCCACTCAGTCAGCCGCTCCATGGCGATCGGTTTTTTCTGGGCGATGATTCCAATGCCCATGCAAATGGTGGCCGCTGCATTCTCGGCGGTGTTCTTGCGCGGCAACCTGCCCATCTCTGTCGGCTTGGTCTGGCTGACCAACCCCATCACCATGCCGCCGGTGTTTTATTGCAGCTACAAGTTCGGCGCCTGGCTGATGAGCACCCCGACCTTAAGAATCCCTGAGCATGTAACCCTGCATTGGGTTGGCCAGGTTCTGCAAACGCACTGGCAGCCGCTCTATCTGGGTTCATTTGTGCTGGGCCTGATCCTCGCGGTGCTCAGCTACTTCGGCACCAACGCTTATTGGCACTGGTGGGTTCGGCGCAACTGGCGCAAGCGTCAGGAAGCCCGCGCACAGAAAGGTCAATAGCTGCCCATCAGCAAGCCAGCCCATTGTTATCGTCACTTGATTATTGAGCCGTTGAACGTGGCGACGCGACGTTCGGGGCAGCCTGCGCGTGCCTGTAAGCGGTTGGCAGTTGAGCGGAAGACGCCGCCTTGCGACAGGCGCCCCGCTCCACACTTACTCGTAGCGCAACGCTTCAGCAGGCTGAATGCGCGATGCCCGCCATGACGGGTACAGGGTGGCGAGAAAACTCATGCCCAATGCGGCCACGCAGATCAGCACCACATCGGTAACCTGCAATTGCGATGGCAGGCTATTGATGAAGTAGACATCCGAGCTGAACACATGCTGGCCACTCACGCGCTCAATCCAGCCCACCAACTGGCTGACGTTGAGCGCTGCAGCAACGCCAAGCACGCAGCCGATCAACGTGCCGATCGTACCGATCACCGTACCTTGAACGATGAAAATACCCATGATCTGCCGCGGTGTGGCACCCAGCGTGCGCAGAATGGCAATGTCCGCGCCCTTATCGGCGACCACCATGATCAATGTCGCGATGATATTGAACGCGGCCACTGCAACGATCAGCAATAGCAGCAGGCCGATCATGGTTTTTTCCATTTTCATGGCGCTGAACAGGCTGCCCTGCGTCTGCGTCCAGTCACTGGCCTGATAATTCGCGCCCAGATCAGCCGCCACAGCCGCTGAGACCTGAGGTGCCTGATACAGATCCTTGAGCTTGAGTCTTACGCTCTGCACCTGCCCCGGCTCATAGCGCTGAATATCCGCCGCATCGGCGACGTTGATCAACGCCAGCGAGCTGTCCAGTTCCGCGCCCACCTTGAACACGCCAACCACGTTGAGGCGCTTCATGCGCGGGGTAATACCGCCAGGCACAGCACTGAGTTCAGGCACGATCAAGGTCAGTTTGTCACCGACTTTGAGCTGGAAACGCCGCGCGGTGATGGCACCAATCACCACGCCACTTTCACCCGGCTGCAAATCGCTGAGCTTACCGGCGATCATGCTGTTGCCAATGATCGACACCTGCGGCTCAAGCGCCGGATCGACGCCCTGCAACTGAATCGGCTGCATGCTGCCACGGTAAGACAACATGCCTTCCAGCTCGGCAAATGGCACCGCCGCCAGCACTTCAGGGTTCTGTTTGGCCTTGGCCGCCACTGCTTGCCAGTCATCAAGCGGCTCGCTGGCAGCGATACTGGCGTGCGGCACCATGCCGAGAATCCGCGAACTCATTTCCTGCTGGAAACCGTTCATCACCGACAGCACTACGATCATGGCCAGCACACCGAGGGCCAAGCCGATCATCGAGGTCAGCGAAATAAACGAAATGAAGTGATTACGTCGCTTGGCCCGCGTGTAGCGAGCCCCGATAAAAATACTCAGTGGCCGAAACATCAGTTGGCCACCAGTTTGCCGTCTTCAAGACGCAGAATACGGTCCATCTTGCGCGCCAATTCAAGGTCGTGAGTTACCACCACGAACGCCGTGCGCGATGAAAGACTCAGCTCTTTGATGAGGTCCTGAATGCCCAGCGCGGTATGGTGATCGAGGTTGCCGGTCGGCTCATCGAGCAGCACCACACCCGGATTATTCACCAGTGCCCGCGCAACCGCGACGCGCTGACGCTCGCCGCCAGACAACTCGGCAGGCTTGTGCGACAAGCGGTGCCCCAGCCCCACGCGCTCAAGCAATGCAGTGGCGCGCTCACTCGCCTCGCGGATTGAGGTCTTGCCGATCAGCAGCGGCATGCAAACGTTTTCCAGCGCGGTGAACTCGGGCAGCAGGTGGTGAAACTGATAGACGAAACCCAGCGCGCGGTTACGCAACAGGCCACGTTGTTTCTCGTTGAGTGCGGACAATTCCTCGCCCGCCAGCCAAACGCTGCCGGTACTCGGCGTATCCAGCCCGCCCAGCATGTTCAGCAGGGTACTTTTACCCGAGCCGGAACTGCCAACAATTGCCAGGCGCTCACCCGGATGCAGCTCAAGCTGCAAGCCATCAAGCACCACAACCGATTGCGGGCCTTCGTCATAACTCTTGCTTAGGTTGCGACAGCTCAGAACAGCCTGATCCTGCATCACTCGATCACCCTTAATCGGATTACTCATAGCGCAACGCCTCCGCAGGCTGGGTGCGCGCAGCACGCCATGCCGGGTATAGGGTCGCGAGAAAACTCAACAACAAGGCCGCACCGCAAACCATCACCACATCAGAGGTGAGCAGTTGCGAGGGCAGATAATCAATAAAGTAGACGTCGGCGTTGAGGAACTTGATCCCCAACAGGCGCTCGATACCGGCAATAGCAGCACTGACGTTGAGCGCTGCGAATATGCCCAGCAATGCACCGATGGCTGTACCAATCACACCGATGACCGTGCCCTGCACCATGAAGATCGCCATGATCTGCCGGGGTGTCGCGCCAAGGGTGCGCAAGATGGCGATATCGCCTTTCTTGTCATTGACCACCATCACCAGCGTCGAAATGATATTGAACGCCGCCACCGCAACGATCAGCAGCAGGAGCAAGCCGATCATGGCCTTTTCCATGCGAATGGCCTGATACAGATTGCCGTGGGTGCGGGTCCAGTCGCGGGCATAAAAGTCGCCCTGGCCGAGTGACTGAGCAAGCTGCCAGGCAATACGCGGCGCCTGGAACAGGTCATCAAACTTGAGGCGAATGCCTTGCACCTGATCACGCGGCCAACGCTGCAGGCGGGCCAGATCCTCGACATTGGTCATGGCCAGATAGCCGTCGATCTCGCCCGCGCCGACATGGAAAATGCCAACCACGGTAAAGCGCTTGAGCCGCGGAAACATCCCCGCTGGCGTGACTGAAACCTCGGGCGAGACGAAAGTGATCTTGTCGCCCATGCCGACGCCGAGTTTCTTCGCGGCGTTATCACCGATGACAATCCCAAACTCGCCGGCCTTGAGTGAATCCAGGCTGCCTTGCTTGAAGAAGTTGCCGATGATCGAGACTTTCGCCTCCTCGACCGGATCAACCGCGTTGATCAGCACTTTCGACACTTTGCCGTTGTTGGTCAGCAGCCCCTGCATCTGGCTGAATGGCGCAACGGCAAGCACCTGTTTGTTGGCCATGGCCTTGTCGCCAAGGCTGCGCCAGTCGCTCAAAGGCGTCGGGCTTTCGATGGTGGCATGCGGAACCATGCCCAGCACGCGGCTGCGCATTTCATGATCGAAGCCATTCATAACAGACAGCACTACAATCATTACCAATACACCGAGCGCGAGCCCGATCATGGAGGTGAGGGAGATGAATGAAACAAAATGGTTGCGGCGTTTGGCTCGCGTGTAGCGTGTACCAATAAATACGAACAGAGGTCTGAACATGTTGGAAGTTGCTTCGCGGAAAAGAGAAACGTCCTTGTGGCGGGGCTCGACGAGCAGCTTTACACTCTGACCACTACTGCTGCTGCGGGTTCGCCATGCCGACTCAAGATGAAAAAGATCGACGCGAATACTATCGCATCGAAGATACGATAGCACTGGATTTCCGGCAGTTAAGCGCCGCCGAAGCGGCCTCGCAAGAGCCACTTGTGGGCGGCTCGACTGTGTTCAATCTGCTCAGTGAATTGCACCTGCTCGACTTCGAGTCGCAGCACATGTTGCGCCATATCAGTGAGCGCGACCGCACGCTGGCCAGCTACCTGAAGGTCATTAACAAGCGCTTCGACCTCCTCAGCCAGGCGGTTGCACAGAGCCTGCTGGAAGATATCGGCGAGCCGCGCCCGGTCATCATCAGCGAGGGTGGCGTGAGTTTCAGCGACCCGGAAAAACTGCAAGTCGGGACACAGCTTGCAATGAAAATTGTGCTGATGCCGCAAGCATTGGGCCTGATGTTGCGCGCCAAAGTTGTGCATTGCACCGCAATCGCCACCGACAGCTACGACATCGGCACCGAGTTCGAAGCGTTAACCGATGCACAGCGCCAATTACTCGCCCGGCATATATTGCAGCGCCAGGCGCATGAGCGCCGTACGGCAAGGGAGCAGGCAGATTTGACCTGACCTGCGCTGCCCCAGTCGCCCCAAGAAAATTGTCTACAGCCACCTGACCCACGAGCCTGCCATGCGCTGTTTGCCACTGTTATTTGCTGCACTGCTACCACTGGCCTGCAATGCAGAAACCCTGACTATTCCGCTGGGCACACAAGGCGCTGGCGCTGATGCGCCCGTAATGCCTAAGCGTGGCGAGTCGCGTCGGGCAGTTCTTGAGCGTTACGGGCTGGCCGATGAAGAGCACGCACCGGTTGGCAATCCGCCGATTACGCGCTGGGATTATCGCCAGTTCAGCGTCTACTTCGAGTATGACCATGTTGTCGACAGCGTTCGCCACCGTCCTGTGCGCGCGCAGTAATCCGAGTGGCTCTGCTGCGCGGCTTGACCGGCATGGCGTCAAGCTTTATCAATAGCACTGTGCATCGCTGAGGCAGCGATCCGTCGTTAATTCAAGGAGCTACTGTGACGCTGATTTATGGACACCGCGGCGCCAAAGGCGAAGCCCCAGAAAACACCCTGCGCAGCTTCCAGCAATGCCTTGAGCATGGCGTAACGCGTTGCGAGCTGGATTTGCACCTGTCGCGAGATGGCGAGCTGATGGTCATCCACGACCCGACTCTAAAGCGCACCACCGGCCGGCGCGGCAAGGTAGCCGAACATGACGCCGCCGAACTGGTTGAATACGACGCGCGCCAAGGTGGCCCTGGCGCCGTGCAACCCTGCCCGATCCCGCGCCTCAGTGAACTGTTCGAGAAGTGCCCGTTTGAGCATTGGCAACTTGAAGTCAAAAGCGCCTCCAAGGTGCGCGCCGCCCGCACGGTTGAAGCCATTGCGGCGCTGGCCGAAAAATTCGGCATCAGCGACAAGGTGACTGTCACCTCCAGCTCACGCGAAGTATTACGCGCCCTGCAACGCCTTGCGCCGCACCTTTCACGCGGGCTGGTGGCCGAATATTCCTGGCTCGACCCGATCAAGGTCGCCCTGCACTACGATTGTCAGTATCTGGCGCTGAACTGGACCCTGTGCACCCCGGAGCGACTGCTCAAGGCGCAGAAAGCAGGCTTGCACGTCACCGTTTGGACGGTTAACGAGCCGGCACTCATGCGCAGACTCGCCGACTTTGGCGCCGACAGCATCATCACCGATTTTCCGGGTCTGGCGGTGCGCACGCTGAGCAGTTGACGCGCAGGCTGGACGAGGAAAACGATCGCCACTTAGAGTTGGCGACTGGCCTTAAACCAAAAAACCGCCCATGAAGGCGGTTTTTTGTTGCAGCCTGATCAGAAACTTTCGCGATTGGGCCACTGCCAATCTTGCGAGTTACTGAACGGGTCCTCCCCGACCGGCTCAGGCCACCGATCGGAGTCGGTCAAAAAAGCCGGTTGAGCCCGTCAAACGCAGCCACCCGATAGGCCTCAGCCATGGTCGGGTAGTTGAAGGTGGTGTTGACGAAATACTTGAGGGTATTCGCCTCGCCCTTCTGGTTCATGATCGCCTGACCGATGTGCACAATCTCAGAGGCCTGATAGCCGAAGCAATGCACACCCAGCACTTCCAGGGTTTCGCGGTGGAACAGAATTTTCAGCATGCCCACCGGCTCGCTGGAAATCTGTGCACGGGCCATGCCCTTGAAGAACGCCTTGCCCACTTCGTAAGGGATTTTATCCTGGGTCAGCTCGCGCTCGTTCTTACCGATCGAGCTGATTTCCGGAATGGTATAAATCCCGGTCGGCACGTCATTGACGAAGCGCCAGCTGTCGTTCTGCACGATGCTGCCCGACGCCGAACGCCCCTGATCGAATGCGGCGCTGGCCAGGCTCGGCCAACCGATCACATCACCGGCGGCGTAGATGTTCTTCACCGAAGTGCGGTAATGCTCATCCACTTCCAACTGGCCGCGGCCGTTGGCTTTGAGGCCGACGTTTTCCAGCGCCAGTTTGTCGGTGTTGCCAGTACGGCCATTACACCAGAGCAACGCATCTGCCTTGATCTTCTTGCCCGACTTGAGGTGCAGCACCACGCCGTTATCAACGCCTTCAATGCGCTCATATTCTTCGTTATGGCGGATCAATACGTTGGTGTTGCGCAGGTGATAGCTCAAAGCGTCTGAGATTTCAGCGTCGAGGAAGCTGAGCAACTGATCGCGGTTGTCGATCAGGTCTACCAGCACGCCCAGACCGCTGAAGATCGACGCGTATTCACAACCGATTACACCGGCCCCGTAAATGATCAGGCGGCGCGGCGTGTGGCTCAGCGTCAGAATGGTGTCGCTGTCGTAAACACGCGGGTGATTGAAATCTACGCCGTCCGGGCGATAGGGACGCGAACCGGTCGCCACCACGATGTCCTTGGCCACCAGTTTCTCGACCGCGCCTGTCGGGCAAACCACTTCAACGGTGTGCTCGTCGGCAAAGCTGGCAGTGCCGTGAAATACATCGATACGGTTGCGGGCGTAGTAGCCGGTGCGAGAAGACACTTGCTTGGAAATTACCCGCTCCGCGCTTTTCAGCACGTCCGGAAACGAGAACCAACGGGGCTCGCCGATCTGGCGGAACATCGGGTTGGTGTTGAACTGCATGATCTGACGAACCGAGTGACGCAGTGCCTTGGACGGCACAGTGCCCAGGTGTGTGCTGTTACCGCCGACTTCGCGGCGACTGTCGACTACAGCCACTTTGCGCCCGGCCTTGACCGCATTCATTGCCGCGCCTTCACCTGCGGGGCCCGAACCGAGCACCACCACATCGTAGTTGTAGACCGCCATGTTTACTCCTCAGATCACACCGGGCGTTTAGCCACGCCTCGGCAGGGCCGCGTTGCAAAATGAACGCGGCAATCAAAAATGTGCGTAACGTTTAGCTGCCTGTAAAACAGGTTTTAAAGCTTGGTTGCATCGTAGGCCAGAGCTGTTTTCTGAGTGCCTTCGGCGCTGTTGACCTCTTCGCACTTCTCACGGCTACCACCGCAGATCGAGCATTCTTTCTCGATGCCCAGATTGGCGATACCGCCGCACGAACCGGCGATTGGTTTGCGCCCCATGATGACGCCAACGGCCATCATTGAAACGACTGAGATCATGACCAGAAATACCACGACGAATGTCATTGCTCTTCTCCCGCAGCGAATAGCTGCTCGAATGCCGGACTACTGTGTGTGACGAAGGCTTTACCCTCACGCGTCACGAAGAATGCGGCGATATTTGCCTGTTTAGCATACGCCATACCGCGCTCCGGACCCAAAACCATCAGCAAGGTCGACAAGCCATCGGCCAACTGAGTCGACTCGTTGGCGACCGTCACCGAGGCCAGTTTGTGGGTAATCGGCGCGCCTGTTAGTGGATCGATGGTGTGCGAGTAACGCACGCCATTTTCCTCGAAATAGTTACGGTAATCGCCAGAGGTGGAAATGCCATAACCATCGAGTTGCAGAATCTTTTGTGAAACCCGCTCATCATCACGCGGCGCTTCGATCGCAATACGCCAGGGCTCACCATCCGGCTTCTTGCCAGCGGCCTTGAGCTCACCAGTGGCCTCGACCAAATAACTGCTGATGCCCAGCTCGCGCAGACGACTGATAATGCGGTCGACCGTGTAACCTGCAGCAATGCTGTTAAGGTCGAGTTGGATATCGACATCCTTGCACAAGGATTGCCCATCAATGCGCAGATGCTGGTGGCCGATATGCCGACGTGCTTCGGCGATCTGTTCAGCGCTCGGGACTTTCTCAACCCGCGCCTGCGGACCGAACCCCCAAAGGTTGAGCAAAGGCTCAAGGGTCAGGTCGAATGCGCCATTGCTGTCATCAGATAACTTGCCGCCGCTACGCACCAACTCAAGCATGCCTTCGGGAAGCTGCATGCAACTGCCGGCAGGTGCCTTGTTGAACTGCGAGATCAGCGAATCATCACGGTACGTCGACATCTGCTGATCAACCTCGGCCAGAATCGCCTCGGTCTCAGCGCGCACCTTATCGACATCAGGCGTGGCATCGGTGTGCACGTATTTGACGCTATAAGTGCTGCCCATTGTCGGGCCGCCAAACTCTTCTACCCGGTCCGAAAACCAGCAGCCCGTTAGGGCTGCCGCCAAGGCGACAGCAATAACGGGCTGAAGTACAGCGTGTTTCATGATCAACCGCCGAAATCGTCGAGAAGGATATTTTCCTGCTCTACACCCAGATCAACCAACATCTTGATCACAGCGGCGTTCATCATGGGCGGGCCGCACATGTAGAACTCGCAATCTTCCGGAGCCGGATGGTCCTTCAGATAGTTCTCGTACAGTACGTTGTGGATGAAGCCTTTGAGGCCGGTCCAGTTGTCTTCAGGCTGCGGATCGGACAGCGCCAGATGCCACTGGAAGTTCGGGTTCTCGGCCTGCAGCTGATCGTACTCTTCGTTGTAGAACGCCTCACGCATGGAGCGTGCGCCGTACCAGAAGCTGATCTTGCGGGTCGACTTCAAACGCTTGAGCTGATCGAAGATGTGCGAACGCATAGGCGCCATACCCGCACCACCGCCGATGAAGATCATCTCTGCATCGGTGTCTTTGGCGAAGAACTCACCAAACGGCCCGTAAACAGTGACCTTGTCGCCCGGCTTGAGGCTGAACACATACGAAGACATCTGGCCAGGCGGCAAGTGATCCTTGCCCGGTGGCGGCGATGCGATACGGATGTTGAACTTAACCAGACCGACTTCTTCCGGATAGTTGGCCATCGAGTAAGCGCGAATCACCGTCTCGTCAACCTTGGACACATACTTCCACTGGTTGAACTTGTCCCAATCGCCACGATACTCCTCTTGAATATCGAAGTCCTTGTAATGCACTTCGTGCGGTGGGCACTCAAGCTGAACATAACCGCCTGCGCGGAAGTCAACGCTCTCGCCTTCCGGCAGTTTCAGCGTCAACTCCTTGATGAAAGTGGCAACGTTCGGGTTCGACAGAACCGTGCATTCCCACTTCTTCACGCCGAACACTTCTTCCGGCACTTCGATCTTCATGTCCTGCTTAACCGCAGCCTGACACGACAGACGCCAGCCTTCTTTGGCTTCACGACGGGTGAAGTGCGATTCTTCGGTGGAGAGCATTTCGCCGCCACCCTCAGTGATTACGCACTTGCACTGCGCGCAAGTACCACCGCCGCCACATGCAGACGACAGAAACACATTGTTCGCCGCCAGGGTTTGCAGAAGCTTGCCACCAGCCGGCACGGTAATGGTTTTTTCACCGTTGATTTCGATGTTCACGTCGCCACTGGAAACCAGCTTGGCGCGCGCCATCAGAATGATCACCACCAACGCCAGAACGATGGCGGTGAACATGCCTATTGCGAGGAAAATTTCGTAATTCATCTGATCATTCCGTCCTTACAACTGCACGCCAGAGAAGGACATGAAGCCCAGAGACATCAAACCGATGGTAATGAAGGTGATACCCAAACCCTGCAAACCAGCCGGCACGTCACTGTACTTGAGCTTCTCGCGAATCCCTGCCAGAGCGGCGATTGCCAGTGCCCAAGACAGACCAGAACCGAAACCGTAAACGGTACTCTCGGCCAGGTTGTAGTCACGCTGAACCATGAACAGCGTGCCGCCCATGATTGCGCAGTTTACGGTGATCAGCGGCAGGAACACGCCCAGCGCGTTGTACAGCGCAGGTACGTACTTATCCAGGAGCATTTCGAGGATCTGTACGATTGCCGCGATAACACCGATGTAGCTCAGCAGACCGAGGAAGCTCAGGTCAACGTCCGGCAGACCGGCCCAAGCCAGCGCGCCATCTTTGAGCAGGTAGGTGTAGATCAGGTTGTTGGCCGGAACGGTAATAACCTGTACCACGATTACTGCGATACCCAGACCAATGGCCGTCTCGACTTTCTTCGAGATCGCGATGAACGTACACATGCCCAGGAAGAAGGCCAGTGCCATGTTCTCAACGAAAACGGCCTTAGCCAGCAGGCTCAAATAGTGTTCCATTAGTAAGCCTCCTTATTCGAGACCTGTGGCGCCATTTTGAAGCTTGGCTTCTCAACCTGGTCTTTCTTCCAGCTACGGATCGCCCAGATGAACAGGCCAATCAGGAAGAACGCGGACGGTGGCAACAGCAGCATGCCGTTCGGCTGATACCAGCCGCCGTCGTTGATCACCGGCAGGATTTCGAAACCGAGCAGTTTGCCGGCGCCGAACAGTTCACGAACGATACCCAGTGCGATCAGCATGGCGCTGTAGCCCAAACCGTTACCGATACCGTCGAAGAACGACAGCACCGGCGGGTTCTGCATGGCAAAGGCTTCGGCGCGGCCCATCACGATACAGTTGGTGATGATCAGGCCGATGAATACCGACAGTTGCTTGGACAGGCTAAAGGCATACGCCTTAAGTACCTGGTCCACCACAATTACCAGGGACGCAATGATCACCATCTGCACGATCATACGAATCGAGCTTGGGATCTGGCTGCGGATCATCGAGATAAACAGGTTGGAAAACCCGGTTACCAAGGTCAATGCGATCGACATTACCAGCGCGGTTTTCAGGTTCGAGGTAACCGCCAAAGCGGAACAGATACCCAGAATCTGCAAACCAATCGGGTTGTTGTTGAAGATCGGATTGAGCAGGACTTCTTTTATAGTCGGCTGCGACATGATCAAGCCTCCCCTGCGCGCAATTTAGTGATAAACGGACCAAAGCCTTCTTCACCCATCCAGAACTTGAGCAGGTGATCGACGCCATTACTGGTCAGCGTTGCACCCGCCAGCGCATCAACCTGATGCTCTGCTTTCGGGCTCTTCGGGTCTACGCCACCTTTAACCACCGAGATGGCAACTTTGCCGTCGTCAGCGTAAATGGTTTTGCCTGGCCACAGTGCCTTCCACTTCGGATTGTCGACTTCGCCGCCAAGACCCGGTGTTTCAGCGTGCTGGTAGAAACCAAAACCGCTGACCGTGTCGAGGTCGGCTTTAAGGGCGATAAAGCCATAAAGAGTCGACCACAGGCCCTGACCACGAATAGGCAGAACCACTTTATCCAGCTTGCCGTCGGCCTGAACCAGATACACGATGGTGTAACGCTCACGGCGCTTGAGCTTGGCCAGATCCTGATCGGACGTCAGCGCAATCGACTCAGCCGGATCTTTGGCACCCTGCAGCGGCTCATACTTGAGCGGATCTTTGGCATCGCTGAACGTGCCAGTTTGCAGGTCAACGATCTTGGCAGTAATGCGATCATTGAACAGCGCCTTGACTTCTTTACCGCTCATGCCCGGATTACCCAGACCGGCGATCGCCAGAATGCTGCGCTGCTTGTCGAGCAGACGGTTGTCTTGCTGCGTCGGCTTCAGCGCAATGGCTGCACCGGCAACGAAGACCGAGCACACCAGGCAAACCAACAGGGCCACCAGCAGCGTGCGTGCTGTGGATTCTTTTTGACTAGACATTGCGTGCCAGCCTCCGCTTGATATTGGCTTGAACGACGAAGTGATCGATCAGCGGTGCAAACAGGTTAGCGAACAGAATCGCCAACATCATGCCTTCCGGGAAGGCCGGATTGACAACACGGATCAAGACGACCATGAAGCCGATCAGCGCACCAAAGATCCACTTGCCGGTATTGGTCATCGAGGCCGACACCGGATCGGTGGCCATGAAGAACATACCGAAAGCGAAACCACCGACTACCAAGTGCCAGTACCACGGCATAGCGAACAACTGATTGGTATCTGAACCAATGGCGTTGAACAGCATGCTCAAACCGATCATGCCGATCATCACGCCAGAAACAATGCGCCACGAAGCAATCTTGGTAATCAGCAAGATGCCGCCACCGATCATCAGAGCCAGCGTGCTGGTTTCACCCAACGAGCCATGAATAGTGCCGACAAACGCGTCCATCCAGGTAATGCCGCTGCCCACAATGTTCTCAACGCCGCCAGCAGCCGCGAGGCTCAGCGAAGTTGCACCGGCAAAGCCGTCGACCGAAGTCCACACTGCATCGCCAGACATTTGCGCCGGGTAGGCGAAGAACAGGAACGCACGGCCAGCAAGTGCCGGGTTGAGGAAGTTCTTACCGGTACCGCCGAACACTTCCTTGCCGATCACCACACCGAAGCTGATACCCAGCGCCACTTCCCAGAGCGGGATGCTTGGCGGCAGGATCAGGGCAAACAACACGGAAGTTACGAAGAAACCTTCGTTGACTTCGTGCTTGCGGATCGAGGCAAACAGGACTTCCCAGAAACCGCCGACAATAAAGGCAGTGGCATAGACCGGGAGGAAGTAGGCAGCGCCCTGGATAAAGTTATCCCAGAGACTGGTCGGGTCGAACCCGGCCATGGCACTGATCAGCGAGAAACGCCAGCCTTCCTGAGCGGCCAGCAGATCAGGAGTTGCGCTGTAGATCAGGTTGGCCTGATAGCCAGTGTTCCACATGCCGAAGAACATCGCCGGGAAGGTACACAGCCAGACGGTGATCATCATGCGCTTGAGGTCGATGCCGTCACGCACGTGGGCGGTGGTTTTGGTCACGCTGCCCGGGCGATAGAAAAACGTATCGACTGCTTCGTACAAGGCATACCACTTCTCGTACTTGCCGCCATGTTCAAAGTTGTGCTCGATTTTATCGAGGAATGCACGGATGCCCATGATCAACCCTCCTTCTCGATGCTTGCGAGGTTGTCGCGCAGGATCGGGCCATATTCATACTTACCAGCACATACATACGTGCACAGCGCCAAATCTTCTTCATCGAGCTCAAGGCAACCCAGTTTCTGGGCCATCTCGGTGTCGCCGACGATCAGATAACGCAACAGTTGGGTTGGCAGAACATCGAGCGGCATGACCGCCTCGTAGTTGCCGACCGGAACCATGGCGCGCGGGCTACCGTTGGTCGTGGTGGAGAAAGCAAATTTCTTCGCTGCCGCCAGTTTGGAGACGAAAATATTCATCACGGAGTGCTTGTTCACACCGGCACGCAGGTAATGCAGCATCTCGCGGTCATTGCCTTCAACCAGGCAAGACACTTGCTGGTGATAACGACCGAGGAAGGCAAATGCGCCCTGAGCAGTACGACCGCCCAGCACCGAACCCGAGATAACGCGGTTTTCACCTGGCTCAAGCTCACCGGCAGTCAGCTCTTGCAGGCTGGCACCCAGACGGGTACGCAGCAGGCGTGGCTTGGTCACAACCGGACCGGCCAGTGCAACAACGCGCTCAACCCACAGTTGACCGGTGGTGAACAGCTTGCCGATAGCAATCACGTCCTGATAGCCGATAGACCAGACGCTTTTAGTGGCGCTGACAGGGTCGAGGAAGTGAATGTGTGTACCGGCGAGGCCAGCAGGATGCGGGCCAGTAAAGCTTTCAGCCTGAACATTGCTCAGCTTGTCGCCAGGAATGTTGGCGCCTTCAGCCTTGCACACGAATACCTTGGCCAACGCCGACAGCACTTTAAGGCCGTCTTCGAAGTCCGCCGCATACTCGGCAATAACCACAGCCGGGTCTGCCGCAAGCGGGTGGGTATCGATTGCAGTCACGAAAATAGAGCTAGGCACGGCGTCAACCGCTGGGACCTTGCTGAACGGACGTGTACGCAATGCGGTCCACAGACCAGACTGCTGCAAGTTCTCACGAACCTGAGCAGACTCGAGAGCCACCAATTGGGCGCTCGGGTATTGCGCGAATGTTTCCTGCTCGTCACCGTCAAGATCAATCACCACCGACTGCAGAATACGCTTCTCGCCGCGATGAATTGCACTGACAACACCAGCACCTGGAGCGGTATACACCACGCCAGGCGTTTTCTTGTCGGAGAACAGAATTTGTCCGAGCTTGACCCGATCACCGACCTGAACGTTCATCGTTGGCTTCATACCGTGGTAATCGAAGCCGACGACGGCGATGCTGCGTACGGGCCTTGCGGCTTCAATACGCTGCACCGGCTCACCGGTGATGGGCAAGTCGAGCCCACGTTTAATGTTGATCATAGGTTTGCCTAACCACTGATTTAAAAGCTTTTTCTAGAATACGGTCAACGTCTGTAAGCCTAATGAAAAATCCCACACTGCAATAAATGCAGCGTGCAAGGCGATGTTGAGCGCGGGTAAAAAATCCGTTTGATTATAAAGACGCCCCCCTCCACTGACCACCCAAGCGCTTGCTTTTTTTAACTATTCCGTAACAGGGCGCAACAGACAGGGGCTTGACTCAGGTCAGAAGCAGGCTCAAATAAGACTAAAGTCTGAGGACAACTTACGACATGCGAAATATTCTTATTTTCATAGTTCTTTGCCTGCTCGGCTTCAATGCATTTGCCAACACCAGCGAGCGACTTAATCAGGCGGCATTTGCCCCGCAAGTGCGCATCGACAATCAGCCACTGGCACTTAAAAGCCAGGCGGTGTTCACCTACTTGTGGGCAGACGTATACGCCGCAGCGCTATACACCCGCCCCGAACAGAGCCCCAAGCAGGCATTACGCCTTAATAGCAATACGCGCCTTGAGCTTTATTACTTCAGGGCGATAGACCGTGATGATGTGATTAAAGCGGCCTGGACCACCTTGGAGAAACAGTTAACCACTAACACACTGGAAAAACTACGCAGTGAAATCGATCGATTGCACGCGCAGTTCACTGACATACGCCCCGGCGACCGCTACGCGCTTAACTTCGACCCGACCAATGGTCTGAGCTTCGACATTAATGGGGCGCGGCGCTTCACCAGCCCAAACACCGAGCTTGCCCGCGCCTACCTCGGCATCTGGCTGGCCCCTTCTGGCTTGTCCGACGAGCTGCGTAACACCCTACTCGCCGGACAGTGAATCTTTACCAAGCCCATAAAAAACGGGAGCCGAAGCCCCCGTTTTTATTTACCGGTGGCGATTAGCCTGGAAACGCTGGCGGGTTAACCCCAACCATGTCTTCCATCACACGCACCACCTGGCAGCTGTAACCGAACTCGTTGTCGTACCAAACGTACAGAACAACGCGGTTATCGTTGGCGATAGTCGCCTCGGCATCAACCACACCGGCGTGACGCGAACCCACGAAGTCGGTCGAAACCACTTCCTGCGAGTTAACGTAGTCGATCTGCTTGTGCAGTTCCGAGTGCAGCGCCATGTAGCGCAGGTAATCGTTAACTTCTTCGCGGGAAGTCGACTTCTCAAGGTTGAGGTTGAGAATCGCCATCGACACGTTAGGCGTCGGCACACGGATCGCGTTACCGGTCAGTTTGCCTTTAAGAATCGGCAATGCTTTAGCCGCAGCGGTAGCTGCGCCGGTTTCAGTGATAACCATGTTCAGCGCTGCCGAACGACCACGGCGGCTGCCTTTGTGGAAGTTATCGATCAGGTTCTGGTCGTTGGTGTACGAGTGCACAGTTTCAACGTGACCGTTGACGATGCCGTACTTGTCATTGATTGCTTTAAGCACCGGCACGATGGCGTTGGTGGTGCAAGAAGCGGCCGAGACGATCTTGTCGTCTGCGGTGATTTCTGCGTGGTTGATGCCGTGAACGATGTTCTTCAGCTCGCCTTTACCCGGCGCTGTCAGAACTACACGATCAATACCCGGGCACTTCAGGTGCTGGCCCAGGCCTTCGGCGTCACGCCACTTACCGGTGTTGTCCACCAGCAAAGCGTTCTCGATACCGTACGAGGTGTAATCGATCGATGCTGGATCGTTCGAGTAGATCACCTGGATCAGGTTGCCGTTGGCAGTCAGGGTGCTGTTGGCTTCGTCAACAGTGATGGTGCCGTCGAACGGACCATGTACCGAATCACGACGCAGCAGGCTTGCACGCTTGACCAGGTCGTTGTCAGCACCTTTACGCACAACAATGGCGCGCAGACGCAGGCCATCGCCACCGCCGGTCTTCTCGATCAGGATGCGTGCCAGCAGGCGACCGATACGGCCAAAGCCGTACAGCACCACGTCAGTGCCCTGACGTCCGGCAACATTTTGCTGACCGGCTACAGTCGTCAGCTCATCGCGCACGAACTGCTCCATGCTGCGACCGTTGGCTTCTTTGTGGAACTTGGCAACCATGCGGCCAAGGTCAACAGAAGCAGCGCCCAGCTTGAGCTCGCTCATGGTTTTCAAAATCGGGAACGTGTCGTGTACCGACAGTTCGTTATCGCCATCCAGACGGTGGCGCGCATAACGGTGAGCCTTCAGGATCTGAATAACCGAACGATTGATCAGGCTACGACCATAGATCGAAGTGACCACGTTGTTATTGCGATAGAGCTGGCCAATCATCGGAATCATTGCTTCCGCGAGGGCTTCGCGATCAATCCATTCACCAAGACACTGGTCGGGCTTCTGAGTCACGGGCAGTACCTTCCACATTCTGTAGGGGCTGAAAAAAGGGGCTACATTATGACGGCGGACGCGCTTTCGAGCAATGCAATCGTGTCATAACTGACAGCAGGCATGCTTGATCGGTACAATCAGCGCCCTTGTGTCTTGACCGTGAGCTGCCTGTGTCCGTACTGCGCCTACCGTCCCTGCCCGCCTCGGCCGGCAAACAACACTGGGGGAACCTGCCCGGTGCCGCCTTGAGCCTGGCAATTGCCGAAGCCGCCAGCAGTGCAAAGCGTTTCACTTTGTTACTGACTGCCGACAGCCAAAGTGCTGAGCGCCTGGAGCAAGAACTCAGATTCTTCGCCCCTGAGCTGCCGGTTTTGCACTTCCCGGACTGGGAAACGCTGCCGTATGACCTGTTTTCCCCTCACCAAGACATCACTTCCCAGCGTATTTCCGCGCTGTATCGCCTGCCAGAGCTGAAACACGGGGTTTTGGTAGTCCCGATCACCACCGCCCTACATCGCCTGGCACCTAAACGTTTCTTGCTGGGCAGCAGCCTGGTGCTTGATGCCGGGCAAAAGCTCGAAGTCAACGAGATGCGCAGCCGCCTCGAAGCCGCTGGATATCGCTGCGTGGACACCGTGTATGAGCATGGCGAATTTGCCGTGCGCGGAGCGCTGATCGACCTGTTCCCGATGGGCAGCCACCAGCCGTACCGTATTGATCTGTTCGATGACGAAATCGAAACCCTGCGCACCTTCGACCCGGAGACTCAGCGCTCGATCGACAAGGTTGAGTCGATCAAGCTGCTGCCTGCGCGCGAATTCCCGCTCGAGAAGAAAGCCGTGACCGATTTCCGCGGACGCTTTCGCGAGCGTTTTGACGTTGATTTCAGGCGCTGCCCGATCTATCAGGATCTTTCGACCGGCATTACCCCGGCCGGTATCGAGTATTACCTGCCGCTGTTCTTCGAAGAGACCGCGACCCTGTTCGACTACCTGCCGCAAGACACGCAGGTGTTCTCGCTGCCCGGTATCGAAAAGGCCGCCGAACAGTTCTGGACCGATGCGCGCAACCGCTACGAAGAGCGCCGCGTAGACCCTGAACGCCCATTGCTGCCGCCAAGCGATATTTTCCTGCCGGTTGAAGACTGCTTTGCACGCCTGAAAGACTGGCCGCGCGTAGTCATCAGCAAGGAAGACATCGAAGACGGCGTCGGCCGCCAGCGCTTCAATGCGCAGCCGATGCCAGATTTGGCGATTCAAGCCAAGTCCAGCGAACCACTCGCCGCCCTGCGCCGGTTTATCGAAAACTACCCGGGCCGCATTCTGTTCTGCGCCGAATCCGCCGGTCGCCGCGAAGTACTCCTCGAACTGTTGGCCCGGCTTAAGCTCAGCCCGCGCGAGTTCGAGGGCTGGCCGCAGTTCACTCAGGCTAAAGATCGCCTTGGCATCACCATCGCACCGCTCGACGAAGGCCTGGTGCTGGATGAAATCGCCCTGATTGCCGAAAGCCCGCTGTTTGGCCAACGCGTCATGCAGCGTCGTCGTCGCGAGAAAACCCGTGACGCTGGCGAAAACGTCATCAAGAACCTCACCGAACTGCGCGAAGGCGCTCCGGTGGTGCACATCGATCACGGTGTTGGCCGCTATCAAGGCCTGATCACCCTGGAAATCGACGGCCAAAGCGCTGAGTTTCTGTCGCTGCAATACGCCGAAGAAGCCAAGCTGTACGTGCCGGTTGCCAGCTTGCACCTGATTGCCCGCTACACCGGCAGCGATGACGCCCTTGCGCCGCTGCACCGCCTTGGCTCTGAGGTTTGGCAGAAAGCCAAGCGCAAAGCGGCCGAGCAGGTACGCGATGTGGCCGCTGAACTGCTGGATATCTATGCCCGCCGCGCTGCCCGTGAAGGCTACGCCTTTGCCGACCCAATGGCCGATTACGCCACGTTCAGCTCGGGCTTCCCGTTCGAAGAGACGCCGGACCAACAAGCAGCCATCGACGCGGTTCACGACGACATGCTCGCACCCAAGCCGATGGATCGTCTGGTCTGTGGCGACGTTGGCTTCGGCAAGACCGAAGTCGCCATGCGTGCGGCCTTTATCGCCGTGCATGGCGGCAAACAAGTTGCGATCCTGGTGCCGACCACCCTGCTCGCCCAGCAGCATTACAACAGCTTCCGCGACCGCTTCGCCGATTGGCCGGTAAAGGTCGAGGTGATGAGCCGCTTCAAGAGCGCCAAGGAAGTTGGCGAGGCCATGCAGCAATTGGCCGAAGGCAAGGTTGATATCGTCATCGGCACCCACAAGTTGCTGCAGGATGACGTCAAGTTCAACAACCTGGGGCTGGTGATCATCGACGAAGAGCACCGTTTCGGTGTGCGCCAGAAAGAGCAGCTGAAAGCGCTGCGCAGCGAAGTCGACATTCTCACCCTCACCGCCACGCCAATTCCGCGCACACTGAACATGGCCGTTGCCGGCATGCGCGACCTGTCGATTATTGCCACCCCGCCAGCGCGGCGCTTGTCGGTACGCACCTTTGTGATGGAGCAGCAAAACACCGTCATCAAAGAAGCGCTGCTGCGTGAACTGCTGCGCGGCGGTCAGGTTTACTACCTGCACAACGATGTTAAAACCATCGAAAAATGCGCCGCTGATATCGCCGCACTGGTGCCTGAAGCCCGTATTGGTATCGGCCACGGACAAATGCGCGAGCGCGAACTGGAACAGGTGATGGGCGACTTCTATCACAAGCGCTTCAACGTACTGATCGCCTCGACCATTATCGAAACCGGCATCGACGTGCCGAGCGCCAACACCATCATCATCGAGCGCGCCGACAAGTTTGGCCTTGCCCAACTGCATCAGTTGCGCGGTCGCGTCGGTCGCAGCCACCACCAGGCGTATGCGTACCTGCTGACACCGCCACGCAAGCAACTCACCGACGACGCGCAGAAGCGCCTCGAAGCCATCGCCAACGCGCAGGATCTCGGCGCAGGCTTTGTGCTGGCCACCCACGACCTTGAGATTCGTGGCGCTGGAGAGCTGCTTGGTGATGGCCAGAGCGGACAAATCCAAGCCGTTGGCTTCACGCTGTATATGGAAATGCTTGAGCGCGCGGTGAAATCAATCCGCAAAGGTGAGCAACCTAATCTCGACCAGCCACTCGGTGGCGGCCCTGAAGTCAACTTGCGCGTACCGGCGCTGATCCCGGAAGACTACTTGCCCGACGTGCATGCGCGGCTGATTCTGTACAAGCGCATTGCCAACGCCGCCAACGAGGATGACCTCAAGGAACTGCAGGTTGAGATGATCGACCGCTTCGGCCTGCTTCCCGAGCCGACCAAGAATCTGGTGCGCATTACCCTGCTCAAATTGCAGGCCGAAACACTCGGCATCAGTAAAGTCGACGCCGGTCCGCAAGGCGGTCGCATCGACTTCACCGCCGACACCCAGGTTGATCCGCTAACCTTGATCAAGCTGATCCAGAGCCAACCCAATCGCTATAAATTCGAAGGCGCGACGCAGTTCAAATTCCAGATTTCGATGGAACGCCCCGAAGAACGTTTCAATACCCTTGAGGCGCTGTTTGAGCGCCTGATGCCGAAAAACTAAGGATTTTGCATGCGCGCATTTCGAAGTGCTGCCTTACTCGCTCTCACCCTGCTGACGCTCGCGTCCGCGCCTGTGAGCGCCAATGATACTTACAAGGTTGAGGTCATCGTATTCCGCCAGCCGGGCGAGCCTATTCCTTCGAGCAAGCTCGCGCCGGAAGGCTGGAGCGCCGGCGCCATGGCCATCAGCAAAGAGCAATCACGCGAAACCGCACTGGACCAAGAGGCGGCCAAGCTCAGCCCTGAAAACGGTTATGAAGTGCTGCTGCATCAAGCCTGGAGCCAACCCATCAGCGAGACGCCAAACAGCGTAGCGATCTCCAACGGCGAGCAGCAACTGGGGCATTACCCAGTCGAAGGCACGCTGACATTCAGCCAGGGGCGCACATTCAAGGTCGACACGCAGTTGTGGGTCAACCAGTTCGACTCCAGCGGCCTGGTCAGCGCCAGCGAACACATCAAGAAAACCGGCTCACCCGTCACCCGCGGCAAACTGACCTTCATCGATTACCAAAGCCTCGGCATATTGATCCGCATCCGCTAACCCCGCCCCCGCCCGGACAAAGCAATCGCAAGCCCGGGCCAAATCCCCGGCGGTTGGAGGGTAACGTACGAACGATGGATGACGATGGATAACGTGCGAACGCTGGATATCGTGCGGAGGATGGATAGCGTGCAAAGCATCGCAATCCGTCATAACCCCCGCAACCGCACCATAAATCCCGCGCCATCCCACAGGCCGCCACGTCGGAAGCCGCAATGCGGATTCCAACCTCCATTGAAATAACAGCCGATCAATTCAAAACCCAACAACCCACCGGCAGATTGATAACGTACGGTCGATGGATAACGTGCGAACGTTGGATATCGTGCGGAGGATGGATAGCGTGCGCAGCATCGCAATCCGTCATAACCCTCGAAGCCGCACCATAAATCCCACGCCAACCCGCAGGCCGCCATGTCGGAAGCCGCGATGCGGATTCCAACCTCCATTGGAATAACAGGCAATCATTTCAAAACCCACCAACCCACCGGCAGATTAATAACGCACGGTCGATGGATAACGTGCGAACGTTGGATAGCGTGCAAAGCATCGCAATCCGTCATAACCCCCGCAACCGCACCATAAATCCCGCGCTAACCCGCAGGCCGCCATGTCGGAAGCCGCGATGCGGATTCCAACCTCCATTGAAATAACAGCCGTACAATTCAAAACCCAACAACCCACCGGCAGATTGAAAACGTACGGTCGATGGGTAACGTGCGAACGTTGGATAGCGTGCGGAGGATGGATAGCGTGCAAAGCATCGCAATCCGTCAAAACCCTCGCAGCCGCACCATAAATCCCGCGCCAACCCGCAGGCCGCCATGTCGGAAGCCGCGACGCGGATTCCAACCTTCGTCGGATTTACAGCCCATAAAACTCACATCCCAAACAGCATAAAGGCCCGCAAACGGGCCTTTATGCAAAGCAAAACCTGAACGCGATCAGCTCAGCACTCTGACCAATACGGCTTTAACTTTGCCCATGCCCTGCTCAAGCGCACGCTCGATCTCGGCCATGGTAATCAACGCGGTGGCCTTGCCCGCTGCCGGGTTAACCACCAGCGACAGGCATGCATACGGCAGAGAAACCTCACGCGCCAACACGGCCTCAGGCATACCGGTCATGCCGACGATATCGCAGCCATCACGCTCCATGCGGGCGATCTCGGCTACTGTTTCGAGGCGCGGGCCTTGAGTTACGCCATAAACGCCGTGGCTGCTGAATTCACAGTGTTCGGCAGCCAGAGCGGCGATCAGCAGTTCACGCAACTTTTCATCGTACGGGTAGCTGAAATCAACGTGGGTAACGTGATCGAGCTCGCCTTCAAAGAAGGTGTGTTCGCGGCCCGAGGTGTAATCAATCACCTGATGCGGCACGCAGAAGTGCCCGGTGCCCATGGCCATGTGAATACCGCCCACGGCATTCACTGCAATAATTGCTTCGGCGCCAGCCTGCTTGAGCGCCCAGATATTGGCGCGATAGTTGACCTGATGCGGCGGGATACGGTGCGGATGGCCATGACGCGCCAGAAACAACACTTCACGCCCGGCGTATTCGCCACGCAGCACCGGAGCTGATGGCGCGCCGTACAGCGTATCCATGTTCAATGCAGCCGTAATTGTCAGGCCTTCCAGCTGGGTCAGGCCCGTACCGCCAATGATGGCGTAAACAGTCATCAAGCGCCCCTTATTCGATTAATTGTGCGCTACGCAGCGCGTTAATGGCCTTCAACCAGCGTGGGTGCTGGCGGTATTCAACACCGGGGAATGCCTGACGACGCATACGCGCCAAGCCATCCGGCGCTACAACCTGCAGGCGCTGGGCTGCGCTCAACGCCAGCTCGGCGGCGGCACGGTCATTACACACCAGGCCCATGTCGCAACCGGCACTGAATGCAGCTTCGATACGGCTCGCCGCATCGCCCACCACGTGAGCGCCCGCCATGGACAGGTCATCACTGAAAATCACGCCTTTGAAGCCCAGTTCGCCGCGAAGGATCTCCTGCAGCCAGCGTTTGGAGAAACCTGCAGGCTGATTATCGACCTGCGAGTAAATAACGTGGGCCGGCATGACGGCGGCCAGTTGATTGCCGAGCAGGGTAAACGGCTGCATATCTTCAGCGCGTATTTGCTCAAGGCTGCGTTCATCCACCGGAATAGCCACATGCGAATCGGCTTCAGCCCAACCATGCCCCGGAAAATGCTTGCCGGTTGCCGCCATGCCCGCCTGATTCATGCCTCGGATAAATGCACCCGCCAACTCGGCAGCACGCTGCGGCGAGCTTTCAAAGGCGCGGCTGCCTACCACTGCGCTGCGCTGGTGATCAAGGTCAAGCACCGGCGCAAAGCTTAAATCGAGCCCGACAGCCAGCACTTCAGTGGCCATCAGCCAGCCGCAATGCTCAGCCAGTTCAGCCGCATTGCTGTTATCGGCAATGGCGCGCATGGCAGGCAGGCGCACGAAACCCTGACGCAAACGCTGAACGCGACCGCCCTCTTGATCCACGGCCAGCAGAATATCCGGGCGAACTGCGCGAATAGCTGCCGACAGTTCGCGAACCTGACGCGGGTCTTCGATATTGCGGGCAAATAAGATCAGACCACCGACTTCGGGCTGACGCAGAATTTGCCGGTCCTCGGCCGTCAGCCAGGTACCGTCGATGTCCAGCATCAGTGAACCTTGCATGCTTGAGCTCACAAATATTCCTTAAGTAAGTGACGCCTGCGCCCATTGCGGACACGGCGCCTCATCGATCAAAACGCGGCAACCGACCGAGATCATGTCATACAGACCGATCAAGTCGGGATTACGCAGCCGGATGCAGCCATGAGACAACGCAACGCCCATGGGTTCAGTGGGCGGCGTGCCATGCAAATAGATATAACGACGAAAGGTATCCACCTTACCCAAACGATTGCGCCCGGGCTCACAGCCGCTCAACCAGAGAATGCGGCTGAGAATCCAGTCGCGCCCCGGGAACTGCTCGGCGAGCGCTGCAGACCAGACCTCAGAGGTCCAGCGGCGGCCGCGCAACACGGCACCTTCCGGCAGGCCTGCGCCGATTTTGGCGCGCACCACATGCATGCCACGCGGCGTGCAACCGGAGCCGTTGAGTTCGCCAGGACCATTCAGGGCAGTGGAGACAGGCAGACGTACAACCAGCGCATCATCGGCGAAACCGTAGAGCGTCTGATCAGCCAGAGAGATGTGTAGAAAGTTAACGGTAGACATGCGCGCTAGCTTAGCGGAACAAAGCCAGCGCGCCCACCCGTGAGCGCTTAAACCTTGGCGGTTGCGCTTGAGCCTTTGGCACGGGGAATCAATTGCGCGGCCGCCAATGCAGGATCAGACACGCCGGTTTCCGAGCGCATGCCCGCAGCGAGGAAAGGCACCATTAAGCGCATGACCTGCTCAAGCGACGTATTAACCCCGAAGTCGGTTTCCGACATGGCGCGCAAAGCCTTGATACCGGACATGCTGAACGCAGCGGCGCCGAGCATGAAGTGCACGCGCCAGAACAGCTCAAGCGGCGGGATACGCGGCGCAGCATCATGAACCAGGAGCATGTAGCGACGGAAAACCTTGCCGTAAACTTCTTCAAGGTACTTACGCAAGTGGCCCTGACTCTGGCTGAACGCCAAACCGAGCAAGCGCATGAAGATTGACAAGTCATTACCACTGCGCGGCTTTACCGCCAGCGCCTGCTCGACCAACAAATCGAGCAACTCTTCAAGGGTGGCCTTGTAGCCCGGCGTGGCCTGACGTCGGTCAAGCTCACGCTCAAGGCTGACACAGAAAGGACCGAGGAAGCGTGAGAACACAGCCTGAATCAAGGCTTTCTTCGAGCCGAAATGATAGTTAACCGCCGCCAGATTGACTCCAGCCTTGCTGGTGATCAATCGCAATGACGTTTCGGCAAAACCCTTCTCGGCGAACAGTTGCTCGGCCGCATCGAGAATGCGCTCTACGGTTTCTGACTGTGCCATAAACGAATACCTGACAAACACTTGTTTGAAACATACGTATTAGATGAACAGCTTGTCAAGCTACAACTTCAATCATCACACAAGTGAATAACAAGCTTTATAGCAAAGTCCACGCCGATATTAACGAGACGTTTCACACAACCTGCAAGTAACACTGATTTCGGGCGGCGACACGACAACAGTGAAAAAGGATTATTGCCAAGCCCAATCTACTGTATATAATCCCAGTCACTGTATAAAAAGACAGAGCCCAGAAATGATTAAGCTGACGCCACGCCAATCCGAGATCCTTGAGTTCATCAAGCGCTGCATCGAAGACAACGGCTTCCCGCCTACCCGGGCAGAAATCGCTCAGGCGCTCGGCTTCAAGTCGCCCAACGCCGCCGAAGAACACCTTAAGGCACTGGCCCGCAAAGGGGCCATCGAAATGACGCCGGGCGCTTCTCGCGGTATCCGCATTCCGGGTTTTGAACCCAATGAAGAAGACGGCCTGCCAGTCATTGGCCGGGTCGCTGCGGGCGAGCCTATTCTGGCACAACAGCACATCGAAGAATCCTGCAAGATCAATCCGGCGTTCTTTCATCCGCGCGCCGATTATCTGCTGCGCGTGCATGGCACCAGTATGAAAGACATCGGCATTCTGGACGGTGACCTTCTAGCCGTGCACACCACGCGTGAGGCCCGCAACGGCCAGGTCGTGGTCGCCCGGATCGGCGATGAAGTCACCGTTAAGCGCTACAAGCGCCAGGGCAATACCGTTTGGCTGATTGCTGAGAACCCTGAGTTCCAGCCAATTGAAGTCGACCTTGAACAACAAGAATTGGTTATCGAAGGATTGAGCGTCGGCGTTATACGCCGCTAGAGGAGTTCTCATGCAGTTTCCACAGTCGCACAACCGCACACAATTGCCACTGTTTGGCGCGTTTCTCCCAGCTCCTGCTCTGGTGCCTGAAGCACCTGCGCACATCGAGCGAGTGGAAACACCAGAAGCATTCAGTGAAATTTCCCTACGCGGAGCCGCTGGATCCTGCCTGAACCTGCTCGCCCCAATGCTGCGAGAACTCAGCGAAAACAATGAGCAACGCTGGCTGACCCTGATTGCGCCACCAGCAAGCCTCACCCAAGCGTGGCTACGAGACGCTGGCCTCAATCGCGAGCGCATCTTGCTGCTGCACCCACGCAGTAAGCAGACGCCCTTGCAGCTCGCTCAGGAAACACTGCGTCTGGGCCGCAGCCATACCGTGATCAGCTGGCTGCATCCGCTGGAACGTAAA
Organism: Pseudomonas sp. MS19; assembly: GCF_013277615.1. NCBI lineage: Bacteria > Pseudomonadati > Pseudomonadota > Gammaproteobacteria > Pseudomonadales > Pseudomonadaceae > Pseudomonas > Pseudomonas sp. MS19. Next base: position 203,175 of record NZ_VBTO01000014.1, read on the forward strand.
GCCCGTCTGTTGCTTGAAGCCGCTGCCAAAGAAGGCGCTGCGCAGAGCCTGAATATCAGCCTTGGCTGAAACCGCTTAATCATTGACCCAACAAAAAGAGCAGCCCTGAGGCTGCTCTTTTTATGTGTGTACTCTGCCGATTGAATCAGTGCAGTACGCGCGGACCTTCGTCGTGCTGGAAGTCGTTCTCAGCAAGATGACCGGCCATCTGCACGCCCACATTGAGCATGGCCTTGGCCACTTCTACGTGCTGGCCCTGCAGAAATGTCTTGGCTTCCTCAGAGAAATCGAGCACTACCAGCGACTCTTCATCCTCTGCGCGACGCAGAGCAATGCGGCCGTCAGGTAGTTCAACGATTTCCAGAAACGAGGTAGGCATAAGTATGAATCTCCAAGTTAGCCAATTATTGTAACAGGCGACCGAGACTCACCCTAGCCCGCCGATCAAATCGCTGCTTACCACTCAGTCAGCGACTCGCGAAAGCGTCGTGCCAACGACTTCAATTCCTGACGCCATGCCTCAAGTTCAGCACTGCTCAACTCGACCGGCTCTTCCTCAAGCGTTACCGAAGTGATTAGCGGCGTGGTCGGGTCTACTTTGGCCTTGCTGGCAGTCTGTTGCGGCACAAAGAGATCGGCATAGGCCTTCAGCAATTGTGCCAGCCAGGTTTCAGATTGCCCGGCAAGCTCAACCAGCTCTGCAAACTCAGGGCTCGGCGCTGCTTCAAGCAACGCTTTATCGAGCAGCATTTCGGCGCGCGGCGCATTGCTTTGAGGCAGCCGATAGAAACCTGCCACTTCATGGCACAGCCCAAGCAGCGCGCCGTACAAGTGAAACAGAGCCGATTCGCGCTCAGCCTGAATCAACGCCGGAGAATTGATCGCCTGGCCAGCCTCGGCCTTGCGCAACGACTCCAGCGAGAGCCCGGCATAGAAGATTTTTTGATTGGTGCGGGTGTAAAGCTCGCTCGCCATGTTGGCGCCCTCCACTGCGGATCAGTTCAATATACGCGCGCCAGCGATGAACTGGCGCGCGTTTTTGATCAGCGTTTCTTGTCTTCGACTTTCCACTTGCCGCCATCAAAGAACGCTTTCCAGCCAGTCGGCTTACCGTCGACCTCGGTCTGGACATATTGCTCTTTGGTCTTGCGGCTGTAGCGCACTACAGACAGACGCCCTTCCGGGTCTTTCTTTGGTGCGTCGAGCAAGAAGTGGTATTTCGGGTCGATCTCGTCTTTATGCGGAATCAACTCAGCGACCAGCGGCGCACGTGTTTCACGGTTCTTCGGGAACTGGCTTGCGGCCAGGAACAGCCCGGAAGCGCCGTCACGCAGAATGTACGTGTCGTTAACCTTCTCGCACTTGAGTTCCGGCATTTTGACCGGATCCATCTTGGGTGGCGCCGGCTCACCGCTGCGCAGCAACTTGCGGGTGTTCTTGCATTCAGCGTTGGTGCAACCGAAGAACTTGCCGAAACGACCGGTCTTCAACTGCATCTCGCTGCCGCACTTGTCGCACTCAAGGCTCGGACCTTCGTAGCCCTTGATGCGATATTGACCCATCTCGATTTCATAACCCGCGCAATCCGGGTTATTGCCGCAAATGTGCAGCTTGCGGGTTTCGTCGAGCAGGTAGGCATCCATCGCCGTGTCGCAAATCTTGCAGCGATGCTTGCTGAGCAACAGCAACGATTCCGACTCGCCCTCATCGTCCGCCGCAATTTCATCGCCTGGGACCAGGTTGATGGTCGACTTGCAGCGCTCTTTTGGCGGCAGGCTGTAGCCCGAGCAGCCGAGGAACACGCCGGTCGAGGCAGTGCGAATCATCATCGGACGGCCACATTCACGGCACGGAATATCAGTCAGCGTTGGCGAATTGGCACGCATACCGCTGTCGCCATCGGCTGCCACTTCAAGCTTCTTCTTGAAGTCGCCGTAGAACTCGTCAAGCAGGTGCTTCCACTGACGCTCACCCTGCGCCACATGGTCGAGGTTCTCTTCCATGCTCGCGGTGAAACCGTAGTCCATCAGATTGGAGAAGCTTTCGCTCAGGCGCTCGGTAACGATGTCGCCCATCTTCTCGGAGTAGAAACGCCGGTTGTGAATGGCCACATAGCCACGGTCCTGAATCGTCGAAATAATCGCCGCATAAGTCGAAGGGCGACCGATACCGCGCTTTTCCATCTCTTTAACCAGGCTGGCTTCAGAGTAACGCGCGGGCGGCTTGGTGAAGTGCTGAGTCGGATCGAGCTTGAGCAGCTTGAGCACCTCGCCTTCAGCCATGTCCGGCAGCACGCCATCATCGCCAGGCTTGCCGACTTGCGGCAAGGCACGGGTGTAACCGTCAAACTTGAGGATACGGCCCTTGGCGCGCAGCTCGAAGCGATCTGCAGCCACGGTAACCGTGGTCGACAGGTATTTGGCAGGCGGCATCTGGCAGGCCACGAATTGGCGCCAGATCAGCTCGTATAGACGCTCAGCATCACGTTCCATGCCGCTCAACTGAGTCGGCTTGGTGTTGACGTCGGACGGACGAATCGCTTCGTGCGCCTCTTGTGCGCCTTCCTTGCTGCTGTAAACGTTAGGCTTTTCTGGCAGGTACTCCTTGCCGTATTCACCCACGATAAAGTCACGCACCATGCTCACTGCGTCAGCCGACAGGTTGGTCGAGTCGGTACGCATATAAGTGATGTAACCCGCTTCGTACAAACGCTGGGCCATCATCATGGTTTTCTTCACACCAAAGCCCAGGCGCGTACTGGCAGCCTGCTGCAAGGTGGACGTAATAAACGGCGCCGACGGCTTGCTGCTGGTCGGTTTGTCTTCGCGCTTGGCAATGCTGTAACTGGACGACTTGAGCGCCTCAACGGCGGCCATGGCCTGCGCTTCGTTGAGCGGCTTGAAGGCAGCGCCATTCTCACGGGCCACTTCAAAGCGCACGGTGTCCTTGTTGCCGGTGGCCAGATCAGCGTGCACATCCCAGTATTCTTCCGGGACAAAAGCGCGAATTTCTTTCTCGCGCTCGACAACAAGCTTCACCGCTACCGACTGCACACGGCCGGCCGACAGACCCCGCGCGATCTTCGCCCACAGCAGTGGCGAGACCATGTAGCCCACGACGCGATCGAGGAAGCGCCGTGCCTGCTGGGCATTGACTCGATTAATGTCGAGATCGCCCGGCTTGGAGAACGCCTCTTGAATGGCTTTCTTGGTAATTTCGTTGAACACCACCCGCTTGTAGCGGCTGTCATCACCACCAATGGATTCGCGCAGGTGCCATGCAATGGCTTCCCCCTCGCGATCCAAGTCGGTTGCGAGATAGATGGTGTCGGCTTCTTTAGCGAGTCGGCGCAGTTCGTCGACGACCTTTTCTTTGCCTGGAAGGATCTCGTAATGGGCTTTCCAGCCGTTTTCCGGATCAACCCCCATGCGCGCCACCAGCTGACGCTTGGCTTTTTCCTTGGGCGTCAATACTGGCGCCTCTGAAGCTGCCTTACCGCGTTTGGCGGGCTCTTTAGCCGCACTAGCCGAACCACTGGTAGGCAGGTCTCGGATATGGCCGATGCTCGACTTCACCACGTACTCGTTACCCAAGTACTTGTTGATGGTCTTGGCCTTGGCCGGGGATTCCACGATGACCAGCGATTTACCCATGGATCAGAAGATTCCTGAAGTTCGAAAAATTTGAAAGGCGCATCCGCCTGACGTGGCACCGCTATATATAGTGGCGATAGAGCCGAGGTCAAGCACAGTAATTGCGCGACAGTGACTCAGGGACGGTCGAAAAGTGGCGCATGCGCCTCAACCAGAGCGAATCGAGGGACACTTTCACCCTCAACTGTAACGTGACTGCAGAACATTTCCAGCGGACGCACCCAAATCCCGTATTCACCATACAGGGCTTGATAGACCACGACCTGCTCTTGTGTTTCAGAATGCCTGGCCACGCCGATAACGCGATACTCGGGGCCTTTATAATGGCGATACAGTCCGGGTTGCAAATCCATCGTGATAATCCTTGAAAAAAATCTGACGCCGGACAAACAAAAACCGGGGCACTTGGCCCCGGTTTGATGCCAGCTAACGCTTAAACGCGTTCGAAGACAGTCGTAATACCCTGACCGAGGCCCACGCACATAGTAGCAACACCCAAGGTGCCGCCATTTTGCTTCATGACGTTGAGCAGGGTACCGGAGATACGGGCTCCGGAACAACCAAACGGGTGACCCAGTGCAATCGCGCCGCCGTGCAGGTTGACCTTTTGCTCCATCTGATCGAGCACTTTCAGGTCTTTCAACACAGGCAGAGCTTGGGCTGCAAAGGCTTCATTGAGTTCAAAGAAATCAATGTCACCGATGCTCAGGCCAGCACGAGCCAGGGCTTTCTTAGTCGACGGAACCGGGCCGTAACCCATGATCGCCGGATCAACACCCGCAACAGCCATGGCGCGAACCACAGCCATCGGCTGGATACCCAGATCCTGTGCACGCTGAGCGGACATCACGATCATGCAGGAAGCGCCGTCAGTGATCTGCGAGGAAGTACCCGCAGTCACGGTGCCGCCTTTCGGGTTAAACGCCGGACGCAATGCAGCCAGGCTTTCGATCGTGGTCTCTGGACGAATGGTCTCGTCGTAGTCGAACACTTTCAGGAAGCCGTTCTCGTCATAACCCTGCATCGGGATGATTTCGTCTTTGAATTTGCCTTCGACTGTCGCTTTGTGCGCCAGACGATGCGAACGCTCGCCGAATGCATCCTGCTGCTCACGGGTGATGCCGTGCATCTTGCCGAGCATTTCAGCAGTCAGACCCATCATGCCCGAGGCTTTTGCCGCGTACAGCGACAGGTGCGGGTTTGGATCAACGCCGTGCATCATGCCAACGTGGCCCATGTGCTCCACACCGCCAACCACGAACACGTCGCCGTTACCGGTCTGGATCGCCTGCACAGCAGTGTGCAGCGCGCTCATGGAAGAACCACACAGACGGCTGACCGTCTGGCCGGCACTGGTGTGCGGGATCTGGGTCATCAGCGACGCCATGCGCGCGATGTTCCAGCCCTGCTCCAGGGTCTGGTTTACGCAACCCCAGATTACGTCTTCGACTTCAGCCGGATCGACCTTGGTGTTACGGTCCAGCAGGCCGCGAATCAGGTTCGCCGACATGGTTTCGGCACGGGTGTTACGGTGCATGCCGCCCTTGGAGCGCCCCATCGGGGTGCGACCGAAGTCGACAATCACTGCATCTCTTGGATTCAAGCTCATCGTTTTACTCTCGCTTTAATCTGTCCGCTATTAACCGAAAAACTTCTGGCCATTTTTAGCCATTTCACGCAGTTTTTCGGTCGGCTGGTACAGCGCACCCAGTTCGGCATACTTGTCGGCCAGGGCAACGAATTCGGCAACACCAATGCTGTCGATGTAACGCAGCGCACCACCACGGAATGGAGGGAAGCCAATACCGTAGATCAGGCCCATATCGGCCTCGGCAGCGCTATCCACGATGCCGTCTTCCAGGCAACGTACGGTTTCCATGCACAGCGGAATCATCATGAAGTTGATGATGTCCTCGTCGGTCAGTTCGCGTTCTTCGCGGATGATCTGCTTGAGCAGCTCATACGACTGCGGATCAACGACTTTCTTCGGCTTGCCGCGCTTGTCAGTCTCGTAAGCGTAGAAACCTTTGCCATTTTTCTGGCCAAGGCGATCGGCTTCGTACATCACGTCTACCGCGGTACGGCCTTCTACAGCCATGCGATCCGGGAAGCCTTCAGCCATTACGTCACGGCCGTGGTGGCCAGTGTCGATGCCGACAACGTCAGACAGGTACGCCGGGCCCATTGGCCAGCCGAACTTTTCCATAACCTTGTCGATACGGGTGAAATCAACGCCGAATTCAAGCAGCTTGGAGAAGCCACCGAAGTACGGGAACAGTACACGGTTGACCAGGAAGCCCGGGCAATCGTTAACCACAACCGGGGTCTTACCCATCTTCTTGGCGTAGGCAACAGTTGTCGCGATAGCCACGTCGCCCGACTTCTCGCCACGAATAACCTCAACCAGCGGCATCATGTGTACCGGGTTGAAGAAGTGCATGCCGCAGAAGTTTTCCGGACGCTTGAGGGCCTTGGCCAGCAAGCTGATGGAAATGGTCGAAGTGTTGGAGGTCAGAATGGCGTCTTCACGCACCACGCCTTCAACTTCAGCCAATACGGCTTGCTTGACCTTCGGGTTCTCGACAACGGCTTCTACAACGATATCGACGTTGCCGAAATCGCCGTAAGACATGGTCGGGCGAATAGCGTTAAGCGCCTCAGCCATTTTCGCCGGAGTCAGACGGCCTTTCTCAACGCGCTTGCCAAGCAGCTTGGACGCTTCGTTGAGGCCAGTCTGGATACCGTCTTCACGGATGTCTTTCATCAGGATCGGCGTGCCTTTGACAGCCGACTGATAGGCGATACCGCCGCCCATGATGCCAGCGCCGAGTACGGCAGCCAGTTTCACGTCTTTGGCGATTTCGTCGTGGTGCTTGGCTTTTTTCTTCAGTTCCTGATCGTTCAGGAACAGGCCGATCAAGCTGGCAGCAACCGAAGTCTTGGCCAGTTTGACGAAGCCTGCAGCTTCAACTTCCAGCGCTTTGTCGCGGCCGAAGTTTGCAGCTTTCTGAATGGTTTTGATCGCTTCAACCGGCGCCGGGTAGTTCGGGCCAGCTTGACCGGCAACAAAACCCTTGGCGGTTTCAAATGCCATCATCTGCTCGATGGCATTGAGCTTGATCTTATCCAGCTTCGGCTGACGCTTGGCCTTGTAATCCAGCTCGCCGGAGATGGCGCGCTTGAGCAGGTCCAGAGCAGCGGCCTGGAGCTTGTCCGGAGCAACCACAGCGTCGACAGCGCCTGCTTTGAGGGCGTCTTCAGCACGGTTTTCCTTGCTCGCAGCGATCCACTCGATGGCGTTATCAGTACCGATCAGGCGTGGCAGGCGCACAGTGCCGCCGAAGCCCGGGTAGATGCCCAGCTTAACTTCTGGCAGGCCGACTTTAGCGGTGGCCGACATGACGCGGTAATCCGCAGCCAGGCACATTTCGAAGCCGCCGCCCAGTGCGATGCCGTTGATGGCTGCAACTGTCGGAACATTGAGGTCTTCGAAGTCGCTGAAAATCTTGTTGGCTTCAAGGTTGCCGGCAACCAGCTCTTCATCAGGCAGCTTGAAGTTTTCAACGAACTCGGTGATATCGGCGCCGACGATGAATACGTCTTTGCCGCTGGTAACAATCACGCCTTTGATCGAACCATCGGCCTTGATTGCATCAACGCTCTGACGCAGCTCGTTAAGGGTTAGACGGTTGAACTTGTTGACGGACTCACCCTTGAGGTCGAAATTCAATTCGACGATGCCACTCTCAAGAGCCTTAACCGTGATGGCTTTACCTTCGTAAATCATCAACTGATCTCCACGGTATGGAAGCTAAACAGTACACATCGGTGCCTACTGACCAACCAGCGTGCGGGTAAGAACCCTTAAAGTCGCTAATTGCCCAGAACACCCGCCGACGCGATATTCGGAACAAGTGACCTTGCCTTATTCAGGCAAACGGTCAATTCATACGCCCGTTTGATTTGGGTAGCACACCTTCACGGAAATCCCCGTGATTGTCAATTGCCACACAACGACTCCAATCCTTTATAGCGCTGCAAATTGCAGTTTCAGGCTGCTCTGCAATTGCTTCAAAAGCATTATCATCAATGGCAATGAAGCACTATTTCATATTTACCAGCCGTTACCAGTGCAATTTTCCGAACAACGCCGCAGAGCCCGGACGGAACTTGATCAAGCAGCTAGCAGCCACACGCAGCACGGCTTTGTTGTCTCAGCGGGCTATGCCATAATGGCTGACTGCCTGATCTTGGCTTTGGACATCCCTGTAAGTTTGGGACAGTCCCCGACGCACAATGTTTTAATTGCGTCTAAAGTGAATGCACGGTCGCCAACGCTGACCGTCGAAATAGCCGCTGTTGATTACTGTGCAAAATTGATAGCGAAGATTTCGCTGAAAAGAATTCCGGCCTGCCTGGCCAACCCTAAAGCCCAGTGGCAGCACTGGGCTTTTTCTTTTGCGCTAATAAACTGCGCAACCGCTGCCTTGGGCTAGGCATGCGCCTTTAAGAAAGTGGCGATTTTCTCCAAATCGCCCGGCTTGCCGGCTTCGCCCCAGCAAATACCGACCATCTGCGCATTGGCTTCTGCTTTATAAACATCCGCCGGCAACTCGGCCAACGCGGCCGCGAGTGCTGGATCGGCACAAGGCTCACGCCACTGATTAAGCCAATTACCTGCGCCATCTTGCCAAAAGCACCAATGCTCGCGCCGCCCACGCAGGCGTGAACGGTGATATTGCGGGCAGGAATCGAGCGGTTTATTTTCCAGCCAGTAAGGCCACTCTTGCCGTGAAAGCTGCATGATGAGGCCCATTCGCCGGGCTTCGGTGCGAACATCCATGCGCCCGCGCAACCGGCGCGAAGGCATCAACATTGCGAACGGGCTCAACACACAAAAAAGCAAGATTAGTATTATCCAAAAGTTCATTGCATGTAGCCCATTGAGAAATGCCTGTGTAAGGTGAATAAAACAGCCATACTTATTACTATCGGTCACTCTTATAAGGAGTTCCCCATGTCCTACCAGCATATTATGGTCGCCGTCGACTTAACCGAAGAGTGCGACCCGGTAATGAAACGTGCAGTAGCGCTCGCTGATGGCACGCATGCCAAGCTGTCGGTGGTTCACGTTGTAGAGCCAATGGCGATGGCCTTTGGTGGCGATGTGCCGATGGACCTGTCGATGTTGCAGCAGCAACAGTTTGATCAGGCTCGCGAGCGCCTTGATGCATTCTCGACCAAATACCCGCAGCTGCTGGCCGATCAACGCCACCTGACCTACGGCCAGCCGCGTCAGGAGATCCACAAGCTTGCTGAAGAGCAAGGCTGCGACCTGATCATCGTCGGCAGCCACGGTCGTCACGGCCTCGCCCTGCTGCTCGGCTCGACCGCCAATGACGTGCTGCACGGCGCACCTTGCGATGTACTCGCGGTACGCCTGAAAAAAGATTCATAAACGCTTTGTAGACTCCACCCGCCTGCTCCCCGCAGGCGGGTAGCCTGATCAGCCTTCCAGTTCCGCCCAACGCTCAACCAGCGCATCCAACTCAGCCTGCTTGGTTTCTACTGTGGCCAGTACGGCGGCGGTCTTGTCGGCGGCTTGCTGATAAAACGCCGGATCAGAAATCTGCTCTTGCAGCGCAGCCAGCTCGGCTTCCAACTGATCGATCTGCCCCGGAATTGCTTCCAGTTCGCGCTGCAGCTTGTAGCTCAATTTCTTTTTCGCCGGCGCTGGCTGCTCAACCACCGGAGCGGCTGGCTCAACTGGCGTCTCAACCACAGCCGAGGCCAGTTCTGCCTTGCCCGACTTGGTTTCACCGACGCCCAGCAAACGTGCCGAACCGCCCTGACGCAGCCAGTCCTGATAACCACCAACGTACTCACGCACGCGGCCTTCACCTTCAAACACCAAGGTGCTGGTCACTACGTTGTCGAGGAATGCCCGGTCGTGGCTGACCATCAGCACAGTGCCCGGGAATGTCAGCAAGACTTCTTCAAGCAGCTCAAGCGTCTCGACGTCGAGGTCGTTGGTTGGCTCATCAAGCACCAGCAAGTTGGCGGGCTTGCTGAACAGCTTGGCCAGCAACAAGCGCGCACGCTCACCACCCGACAGCGCTTTAACCGGCGTGCGGGCACGCTGCGGGCTGAACAGGAAGTCGCCGAGATAACTGAGCACGTGACGGTTTTGGCCGTCGATCTCGATGAAGTCGCGACCTTCAGCCACGTTATCGATTACGGTTTTTTCCAGATCCAACTGATGACGCAACTGGTCGAAGTACGCCACATCAATGCGCGTACCTTCGGTAACGCTGCCGCTGGTAGGCTGGAGGCCCCCCAGCATCAGCTTCAACAGCGTGGTTTTGCCGGTACCGTTAGCGCCAAGCAGACCAATCCGGTCGCCTCGCTGCAGCACCATCGAAAAATCCTTGACCAGAAACGGGCCGCCCGGATGCGCAAAGCTGACGTCTTCCAACACCATGACTTGCTTGCCTGACTTCTCGGCAGTTTCCAGCTGGATGTTGGCCTTGCCGGTACGCTCGCGGCGCTCACTGCGCTCAACGCGCAACGCTTTCAGGGCACGTACACGGCCTTCGTTACGGGTGCGACGGGCTTTAATGCCCTGACGAATCCACACTTCTTCCTGGGCCAGACGCTTGTCGAACAGCGAATTCGCTGTCTCTTCAGCCGCCAGCGTTGCTTCTTTATGCACGAGGAAGCTGGCGTAATCGCCATTCCAGTCGATCAGGCCGCCACGGTCCAACTCAAGGATGCGCGTGGCCAGATTTTGCAGAAATGAACGGTCGTGGGTAATGAACAGAACCGCGCCCTGAAACCCCGTCAAAGCCTCTTCCAGCCAGGCGATTGCACCGATGTCCAGGTGGTTGGTTGGCTCATCGAGCAACAGCAAATCCGGCTCGGATACCAGCGCCTGCGCCAGCAGCACGCGACGACGCCAGCCACCCGACAGCTCGGCCAGGGTTTTGTCGGCCGGCAATTGCAGGCGGCTCAAAGTGCTGTCGACCAGTTGCTGCAAGCGCCAGCCGTCACGGGCTTCAAGGTCTTGCTGGACATGCATGAGCTTGTCCAGATCGGCATCGCTGTGAATGTTCTGGCTGAGGTGATGGTATTCGGCGAGCAACGCACCCACGCCATCCAGACCTTCGGCCACCACATCGAATACAGTGCGGCCATCGGCGACCGGCAACTCTTGCGGCAGCTCACCGATTTTCAGCCCGGGCGCGCGCCATACAGCGCCGTCATCGGGCTTCTGGTCACCCTTGACCAATTTGAGCATGCTCGACTTGCCCGTGCCGTTGCGGCCAATGATGCACACGCGTTCGCCACGGGCAATCTGCCAAGACACCTTGTCCAGCAGCGGCGATGCGCCGTAGGCCAGGGAGATATCGGTGAACTTAAGCAGGGTCATAACAAGCCTCAACAGTGCGGCGATGACATTGGCCTGATGGGTTACTGCGCTTGAATGCACCTAAGTCGCAGAACCGCTGAAGCCGAGGGAGGCCATCGCGAAAACTAATAGTTGCCGGCGCAACACGCTCAGCAAAACTGGGCGCGCATTCTACCCGAGATAGCGCAAGCCTACCCGGGCATTTTTCCGCCTTTACACGTTAAGCCGACCATCTGCCTTTCGTCCGACCCCAGCAAACAGCTAAGCTAGGGTCATTCGGCGCTATGTTCAGCGTGCGCCCCACATGCCAACTCAGGAAGAGTCATGTTCTGTCGCCCTTTCACTCTGATTTCTTGCATTGTTCTCTCTTTAAGTTCAATCGCATCGGCTCAGGCTGCGAGCCTCAGCCAGCAACGTCAATACTATGATGAGGCCAAACGTGCTCTGGCCAAAGGCGACGACGGCCCGTATCGCCGTTACGCCAGCGCCCTCAGCGGCTACCCGCTGACACCCTATCTGGCATACGACGAATTGACCGCCCGCCTGAAAAGCGCCAGCAATCAGGAAATCGAAGCGTTTCTCGCCAAGCATGGTGATTTGCCTCAGGCCAGCTGGATGAAGCTGCGTTGGTTGCGCTGGCTTGCCCAACGCGGCGATTGGGCGACGTTCGAAACCTATTACGATCCTTCGCTGAATTTCACTGAGCTCGACTGCCTCCACGGCCAGTATCAGCTCAGCCACGGCTTGCTCGAAGAAGGCGATGCCACGGCGAAGAAACTCTGGCTGGTCGGCAAATCGCAACCCAACGCCTGTGACCCGATGTTCGAGCAATGGGCTGCGACCGGCAAGCTCACCGAGGATCTGCGCTGGCAGCGCGCCAAACTGGCTGTAGAGCGAGGCAACTACGGTCTGGCCACGTACCTGAGCAAAACCATGCCAACCCTCGGCGGTCGCGCGCAACTAATGGTCGATGTGGCGCAGAAGCCGCAATTTCTCAGCCAGACCAATCGTTTCCTGCCCGCCGATGCAGCAATGGCCGACGTGGTGGGTTTGGGCCTGCGCCGTCTGGCACGCCAGGACCCGGAAAAAGCCCTGAGCCTGCTCGATGGCTACAGTTCGCGCATGCATTTTTCTGAGTCCGAGAAACTGGCAATTGCCCGTTCGATCGGCTTATCAATGGCCAAGAACTTCGACCCGCGCGCCCTGCCGGTAATGGCCAAATACGATCCTGACATGCGTGATGACAACGTCAGCGAATGGCGCGCACGCCTGCTGCTGCGCTTTGGGCGCTGGGATGAAGCCCACAAGCTGACCGAGAACATGCCCAAGGAACTGGCCCAGACCAGCCGCTGGCGCTACTGGCAGGCCCGCAGCCTGCAACTCGCGGAGCCGAACAGTACCGAGCCGGCCAAGCTGTATCGCAGCCTCGCCACCGAGCGCGACTTTTACGGTTTCATGGCGGCCGATCAGGTCAAACTGCCCTATTCGCTGAATAACCAGCCAATGAAGCTCGATCCCAGCGTCGTCGCCAAGGTACGCAACACGCCCGGCATTCAGCGGGCGCTGGAGTTTCATGACCGTGGCGAAATCGTCAACGGCCGCCGCGAGTGGTATCACGTAAGCCGCCGCTTCAGCCGCGAAGAACTAGTTGCCCAAGCGCGTCTGGCCTACTCGATGCAATGGTATTTCCCGGCCATCCGCACGCTCGGCCAAGCGCAATACTGGGACGATCTGGATGTACGTTTCCCGGTGATCTATCGTAAAGAGCTCACCCGCGAAGCCAAGAAGCGCGGCCTGCATTCCAGCTGGGTGTTTGCCATTACCCGTCAGGAAAGTGCGTTTATGGCCGATGCACGCTCACCGGCTGGCGCAATGGGCTTGATGCAGCTTATGCCGGCCACCGCCAAAGAGACGGCGCGTCGTTACGACATCCCGCTGGGCTCGGCGAATCAGGTCTTGGTGCCCGACACCAACATCCAGCTGGGTGCGGCGTACATGAACCAGATTTACGGCCAGTTCAATGGCAACCGCGTGCTCGCCACGGCGGCATACAACGCCGGGCCGGGTCGGGTGCGTCAGTGGCTACGAGGCAGCGACCACCTGGCGTATGACGTCTGGGTGGAAAACATTCCTTACGATGAAACACGTAAGTACGTGCAGAACGTACTGACTTACGCAGTGATTTACGGCAAGAAACTCAACCTGCCGCAACCACTGATTGGCTGGAACGAACGCTACTTCGACGACCAGCAATAACCGGCAAAACGAACAAAATCAGGTGCGGGCAATCTGCACCTGAATTCTTTACTCGAGCACCTCGACCGTCATTCCCACCTGCAACTCACCTGCACCATCGGCAATCAGGTTCTGGCCGAAATACACCTCGCCTTCGCGTTCACGATAAGTCTTCAAAGTGGTCAACGGTTCGCGATCGGCGCTGCGCTCACCTGTGGCCGGATCGAGCGTGGTCATGATGCAGCGTGAGCAACCCTTGGCCACCCGAAATTCGATTTCGCCAATGCGAATACGCTTCCAGCTGTCTTCGGCATAAGGCTCAGCGCCGGTAATTACCAGATTCGGCCGGAAACGCAGCATCGGCAGTTCACGCCCAACCCGCGCCGACAAATCATCCAGCGAGGACTGCCCGATCAGCAGCAACGGAAAACCATCGGCAAAACCCACTTTGTCGCCCGCCTCGCCATAACCGCTGTCCACTTGCCGGGCACGCGCCTCAGGCACATATACCAAGCGGCAGTCACGCCCGAGAAAACGGCTAACCCACGCGGCGGCCTCATCACCGGCATCCGGCACACGGAAACTGTCGCGCCACACAGTGACGCCGCGCAAAGCGTCTTCACCGGTCGGCACCGCAACGAACAGCTCAGGCATATTCGGCGCGGTCAGCAGAACTCCATCCTCGCCGCGCCAGTGAACATTCATCTGAGTCATCTGCGCCAGCAAGCGCTGCGTCAGGAAGCGCCCAGACTCGGCGTCCACCGCCATCCAGCGGCGATCACCCTGCAACCCAAGTAAACCGACCCTGCTACTATCAAGCAACTGCCCTGCGGCAGATTTCATTGGGTAGCGATACAACGCCGAGAGACGCATCATGACAACAGATCCCCGTCTGCAAAAAATTAAGTTTCTGGCCACTGGCAAACATTTGCCCAAAGGCCTGCTATTGGCGTGCACATTATTGCTCAGCGCCTGCAGCGGCACGCCAGCTGAAAATCTGGGTGTTCATGATGGTCAACTGGCGCCCTGCCCCAGTTCGCCCAACTGCGTCAGCAGCCAGGCCAGTGATGCCGACCACAAAGTAGACCCGCTGCCACTGCTTGGCAGCGCCGAGAACACCCGCGAGACCTTACTGAAACTGATTAACAGCCAGCCCGGCGCACGCCTTGTCGATCAGGATACGTCGTATCTGCGCGCCGAGTACACCAGTGACTTGCTGCGTTTTGTGGACGATGTCGAGTTCATGATTACCGCCAGCGACGTGCAGGTGCGCTCGGCCTCCCGCCTCGGCTATTCCGATTTGGGAGTGAACCGTAAACGCGTCGAACAACTGCGCCAACGCATGCTGCAATTGCCGCTGCCTTAATTCGCAAGCAAGTCTGAACCGGCTGGCAGGTGCACTCGCAGCGCCGCGGGCCGCGCGACAAAGCGCATCTTGCGCCCCGAACGCGGCTCGCCGTCGAGATTAACGTCGAGTCCTTCATCCGCTTCGATTTCCAGCCAGGCGAGACGCGCACTCAGCGAAACACTTTCAACGCCATTCAGCGTGCCATTGAGCATGGTGCCCAAGGTGCTCACCGCATCCGCTTGCGCCGGAACAATGCAAACATCCAGCAAGCCGTCGTCTATTCGCGCTTTCGGGCAGAGCACGTGTCCGCCGCCCGCTTGCCGGCCATTGCCAATACCCAGCGCCAGAAACTCGCCCTGCCACTCGAAATCCGGCCCGGTGAAACGGCCAAATGCACTGTGCACTTCGGCGAACCGGCTAAGCCCGGTGAGGAAGTACGCCGCCCCGCCCAGCGCGGCTTTAAGGTCTTCCGGGGTATTGGCAGTTACGCTCGAGCCGAATCCGCCGGTGGCCATATTAAGGAACAGCTGACCGTCGAGGTCGCCCAGATCGATACGCTGGGGCGCCTTGTCGAGAAGCTTCAGCGCGGCATGCGGATTGAGCGGCACGCCCGCGGCCACGCAAAAATCGTTGGCGGTGCCCAGTGGTAACAGGGCCAGGCTCACACGGGTATCTTGCAGCGCCATGGCTTCGGCGACATCACGCAAGGTGCCGTCACCGCCGCCGGCAATCAGCGTTGCGTAGTCATCCTGCAGCGCCTCGTTGACGATTCTCGCTGCATCGCCCGCCTCCCAGGTAACCCGCACATCGATGTGCCAGCCACTTTTGCGCTTGGCCAATACGGCGGCGCGCACTTCGGGGTCCATGGCCTTCTTGCCATGCAATATCAATAACGCTTTGCGTTCCTGCATCAATCCTCCTCTTGTCACGGCCACTGGCACAGATGCTGGCAAGGACAGCGCTGACAAATAATCTAATTAATAGATATTAATACGCAAATATTCAGCATTTTATATCGAATCAATTTGACGGAAGATAGCGTTCAACCCAACTAAGGGGTCGGTTGAATCCACTGCCGACATCAAGTGATGAGGATATACCAATGATCGAAGTTCGCCCGTTTGAGCAATTAGGTGGTGCAAATCACGGCTGGTTGGCCGCTCGTCATCACTTCTCATTTGCCGAATATTACGACCCTAAGCGCATGGCCTGGGGCCAGTTACGTGTATGGAATGATGATGAAATAGCGCCGCAAACAGGCTTTCCACCGCACCCGCACCGCGACATGGAAATCATTACCTATGTACGTAAAGGCGCTATCACTCACCAGGACAACCTCGGCAACAAAGGCCGCACCGAAGCCGGCGATGTTCAGGTCATGAGTGCCGGCACCGGTATCACCCACAGCGAATACAACCTTGAGGATGAGACCACCCAGATATTTCAGATCTGGATAATGCCCAATCAGTTCAACTCGGCGCCATCCTGGGGTGCCAAGCCTTTCCCGAAGGCTGAGCGCGCCGGCCAGTTTGTCACCCTAGCGAGCGGCAACCCCGAGGACAGCGATGCTCTTTCAATTCGGGCCAACGCCCGGGTTGTGGCCGCGACAATCAAAGCCGGGCATTCGGCGGAGTATCAGATTGCGGCGGGCCGCAAGGTGTATCTGGTGGCGGCAACTGGCGCCTACAGCGTAAATGGCGTGGCTGCCAAAGCACGTGACGGGGTTGCGATAAGCGACACCCAAACCATCAGCGTCAGCGCCAGTGAAGACACCGAAATCGTTCTGGTTGATGTTGAGTAAACCAACGCTCCGCCGGTCTGCCGTGCGGAGCGTTTTGCTGTACTTTGCTCCTACCCCAGCAACTCGCTCAGCGGGATAAACCGCACGCTGTCGCCCTCAGCCAGCGTGGTGTTTTCCAGCACTTCGGCCAAACCATCGGCCCAGGCAGCGCTGCGCAGAACCCCGGAACTCTGATTCGGATAGATCACCACGCGCCCGTGCTCCATGCGCGCGCGCAAATATTCGCGACGCTTGCCCGCTTTACTCCAGGTAAAACCAGCAGGCACCTCGAAACTAAGTGGAGCAACATTCTCCACACCCATCCGGCGCAGCAGATAAGGCCGCGCCAACAGGCCGAAGGTGACCAACGTAGACGCCGGATTACCGGGCAACCCCAGCACCGGCACGCCGCGAAAATGACCAAAGGTCAGCGGTTTGCCGGGCTTGATTGCCAGCTTCCACAAGGTCAGCTCGCCTTCTTCGCGCAACGCCTCACCTAAAAAGTCAGCTTCGCCAACCGACACACCGCCGGTTGAAAGGATTAAATCAGCACCTTTCAATGCACCCAGCGCCGCACGCGTAAGCTCAAGGTCATCGGCAAGAATGCCGCCGTCAATCACTTCACAACCCAGGCGCTGCAACCAGCTCATCAGCAAGCGCCGGTTACTGTTGTAGATTTGCCCGGCCGCCAGCGGCGTACCCGGCTCGACCAACTCATCGCCGGTAGATAACACCGCCACCCGCACACGCCTGCGCATCATCAATCTGGCTGCGCCTAATGAAGCCGCCAAGCCCAATTCGATTGGCCCAAGCTGCGTACCCGCTGGCAATACCGTATCGCCAACACGGGTTTCCTGACCTTGTGCGCGCACATTCTGGCCCAAGCGCATCGCGTGCTTGAACTGCACGCTGCCATCGGCTGCAACCTCGACGTTTTCCTGCATTTCAACCGTGTCGGCACCTGCCGGCAACGGCGCACCGGTGAATATCCGCGCACAAGTGCCGGGCTGCAATGTTGTCGGTGCGGTACCGGCCTGAATGCGCTGACTGATTTGGAGCGCAGTGCCCTGCCAGTCGGCCAAAGCCAATGCATAACCATCCATTGCGCTATTGGCCCAGGGCGGCAGATCCAGGCTGGAAATCAGCGGCTCGGCCAGAATACGGCCATCGGCGTCAGCCAACTCGACACTCTCAATTTCCAGCGCAGCGCCAGCACTCGCCTGTTCCAGCAAGCGCTCAAGCGCCGCTTCGACTGGCATCAAACCTGGCTGATCACAGCAGCTCATCCGCGACTCTCACACGCGTCGGCAACTTGCAGATGCGTGACGAAATTGCAGGGCCGGTGACGCGAGTCGAGTTGCTCGGCGAGAATGCCGTCCCACGCGGTGCGACAAGCATTGGTCGAACCCGGCAGACAGCAAACCAAGGTGTTATTCGACAGCCCCGCCAAGGCGCGCGACTGCACGGTGGAAGTGCCGATATCGGCAACCGAAATCTGGCGGAACAGTTCGCCAAAGCCATCGACTTTTTTATCCAGCAAGCAGCTCACCGCTTCCGGCGTGCTGTCGCGTCCGGTAAAGCCGGTTCCACCTGTGATCAAAACAACCTGCACTGAATCTTCGGCAATCCAGGTCGCGACCTGGGCGCGGATCTTGTACAGATCATCTTTCAGAAGCACACGCGAGGCCAGGTTGTGACCGGCTGCCTGCAAGCGGTCTACAAACAATTGCCCGGAGGTGTCAGTATCGAGTGAGCGCGTATCGCTGACGGTCAGTACGGCTATATTCAGGGGCACGAACTGCGCCTCGGCCTTGTGATTCATGGCAGGCTTCCAATAGTTAGAGACAATGGCCATATTTATATCACAAGCCCAACTCAGGAAACGTTGACATGGATGCGCCAACACGCGAGAACCTCATTTCGGTTTTACTGCTCGCAGGCGGCAGAGGACAACGCATGGGCGGCCACGACAAAGGCCTGCTGTTATGGCAGGAACGGCCACTGATAAGTTGGTTGTATGAGCTCACGCGGCCACTGACAGACGACTTGAT
The DNA here is from genome assembly GCF_013277615.1 of Pseudomonas sp. MS19. Lineage (NCBI taxonomy): Bacteria > Pseudomonadati > Pseudomonadota > Gammaproteobacteria > Pseudomonadales > Pseudomonadaceae > Pseudomonas > Pseudomonas sp. MS19. The sequence continues at coordinate 221,650 of NZ_VBTO01000014.1, forward strand.
CATCTCGTGCAATCGCAACCTGTCGCGCTACAACGAATACGCCGATCAACTGGTGCAGGATGAATCTGACACCTTTGAAGGGCCGCTGGCCGGGATTCGTGCTGGCCTCAAGGTCGCCCGCCACGCGCAGCTTCTGGTACTGCCCTGCGACGCGCCGAAAGTCGACGCCGCACTGATTCGCTCGCTGATTGAAAACGCTGGCAAACAGCCGGTTGTGGTGCGACAAGACGGCTACTGGGAGCCGCTGTTCAGCCTGATTCCAACCTGTTTAAAAGACGATCTCGAAGCGGCCTGGCAGCGCGGCGAACGCAGCCCGCAACGCTGGCTGCGCACACTCGACCCGGTGGCAGTGGAATGCGCTATTGACGACCCTCGTCTGGCTAATTTGAATACACCGGAGCGCTTAAATTAACTCGCCACACAACACATCACTTACAAACGGGGAACTTTAAAAGCTTTACCCCGTCCGAATGGATGTACACCTTTCGTTATAGCTCAGGAGAGAAACAATGAATCAACGGTATATCGCCGCCGCTGTGCTAGCCCTCGGTCTGGTCGCACTGACTGGGTGCTCCTCGCCTTCCGTGATCACGTTGAATGACGGCCGGGAAATTCAGTCTCTGGATGTTCCAGATTATGACGACGACACCGGTTTCTACGAATTCGAGCAATTGGATGGTAAGCGTACCCGCGTCAACAAAGACCAGATCCGCAGCGTTAAAGAGCTATAAGCAATAGCTGCACTCACCCCGCGGGTTAGCTTGAAATCTGCGCATGAGTGCCCGGGGCCCATCATTAATGATCGCTCTCAGGCACTTCGGCGTGGTTAAATTTTTTGAGCTAACCTCTTGTACTGTAAAACTTTTTCAGTACAATTTGGATTATTCGGAGTGTAGCGCAGCTTGGTAGCGCGTCTCGTTCGGGACGAGAAGGTCGCAGGTTCGAATCCTGTCTCTCCGACCAAATCCCGGATTGCACTGTCGACTCATCGACGCCCGCAATCTTCAAAAAGCCCGCCTCAGCGCGTAATGCTGTTCACTTAAGC
>NZ_VBTO01000015.1:0-25081 GCF_013277615.1 Pseudomonas sp. MS19
ATGCATGCATTCAGGGCTTTTTCATTTAGCTGCGGTAACTGCGGATTAGATGCCGCCGCTGCGCAGGGCCTGTACGGTGAAGTCGGTCCGCTTCAAGTCCGCATTGAAGTCGTACATCGGCTCGTTGTTGTCCAGGCCATCGACAAAGTAGCGGTTGCCCTTGAAGTCGTAGATGGTCTCTAACGTGCTGCCGAACATCGGCACCTCGTAATAGCTGATCGGATGGCTTTCTTGCAGGCCAATCAGCTTGCCGTCCATGTCATACAGGTCAACGGCCAGAATCTGCCAGCTGTCCTCGTCGAGATAGAAGCGACGCTTGCCGAACGGATGGCGGAAACCTTTACGCAGATCTGCCTCGACCACCCATACGCGGTGCAATTCATAGCGCAGCAACTCGGGGTTGAGGTGCTTGCTCTTAACGATGTTCTCGTAAGGAATGCCCTGCTGGTGAACGGCATAGCTGTTGTAAGGCACAAGCATTTCCTGCTTGCCCTTGAGCGTCCATTCGTAGCGATCCGGCGCGCCGTTGTAGGAGTCAACCACGTCGGCCGTGGCCAGACCATTGGTGTCTGGCTGCAGCGAATCGTATGCCAGCATCGGCAGACGACGCACACGGCGATCGCCACGACTGAAACGCCAGGCCTTGCGAATGGCCAGAACCTGATCGATTGTTTCCTGCACCACCAGCGCAGAACCGGCGACGCGTGAAGGCGCGAGAATCTTGTACTTGTAATAGAACAGGGTGTTGTTCAGGTCGCCTGTGGTCATGCCATCGCGGCCATAGACGAAGTAGATATCGCGCTCGAGCTTGAGCAGGTTGTAGCTGCCATTCTCCAGCACCGCAGCCTGGTTGGTGACGAAGCGAATCTGATCACCGCGATAACGCATGATGTGATTCCAGATAGCCTGCTGGCCATTCTGCGGAATCGGGAACGGAATGCCTGAAGCCGCACCCTCGACGCCATTACCGCCGGAGATCAGGCGGGCACCCAGCGCATTTTGCTGAGTCGCATCATAAATACGTTGCGGCGCGGCAGCGCTGCGATGGGTCGGGAATACGCGCAGGAAATAGTCGGGATTCTTTTCCAGCATGACCTGCAGGCCGATTGGCAACTGCGCCTTGTACTGCGCAAGATTCTGCGCCGAGACGTTATACAGCGGCTGCTCACCCGCGTACGGGTCCGGGTGATGCATGCCCGGCTGATAGTTGGCCGGCGGTGTCGCCAAGCCACCTTCCCAACGCGGGATCGTGCCGGCAGCATTGCCTGCCATTTCGCCGCCCAGCGGTGTTAAATCACGGCCCAGACGATCGGCTTGCGCGCTATCAACCTTAGCCTGCGCATGAACCGCCAGGCCTGCTAACAGCAGTGCTGAAAGTGTACGTAACACAATAATCTCCCCCAGCGCAGAAGACCGCGCCGCTGTATTTTTATATCCGGTACGAGCCGGGCTTTATTGGTCAGTCGTGGTGAGTCGCCGTCCTGGCATCGGGCATTTCCCGCAAAGATTACTCCTGCCCCTCAACCGCGCCGGTTTCGACACTCACGGCGCAGCCACAGAAAGCATCCGGGCGCACACGCAACAGCTGAGGGATTAATCCCGCGCGGAGTTTACCCATTCAAACAAGCATTTGCTTTTAATCTGTCGAGTTTTTTGCGCCAGTGCATAAAGCACCATCACCAGGCTTTATAAACCAACGAAAATAGCCGGGGATTTATGCAGATAAGCAACTGCACCGCTGCCGCAAGACAGCAGTGCAATTGAGTTGAAGAGGCTGGGGCAAATCGGCAAACGCGCTAAAACGCCAAGACCGGCCAGAGTGCGGGGCCTATGCGCTGCGTTGGAATTTCAGGTCCCACACGCCATGACCAAGGCGCTCACCGCGACGCTCAAACTTGGTCGTCGGACGCTCTTCCGGGCGCGGTACATAGTGGCCGTCAGCCGCCAGGTTCTGATAGCCAGGCGCTGCGTTCATGACTTCCAGCATGTACTCGGCATAGGGTTCCCAGTCGGTCGCCATGTGCAGCACGCCGCCCACTTTGAGCTTCTGGCGAACCAGTTCGGCAAACGCTGCCTGAACGATCCGGCGCTTGTGGTGACGCGCCTTGTGCCATGGGTCCGGGAAGAACAGCATCAGCCGGTCAAGGCTGTTATCGGCGATGCAATTACGCAGCACTTCCAGCGCATCGCAGCGATACACACGCACGTTGGTCAGGTTCTGCGTCAGCAAGCCATTAAGCAACCCGCCAACACCCGGGCTATGCACTTCAACCCCGATGAAGTCCTGATCCGGTGCGGCGGCCGCCATCTCCAGCAGGGAATGCCCCATGCCAAAGCCGATCTCGAAGGTACGCGGAGCGCTGCGACCGAACACCGCATCGAAATCAGGGGCTCCCTGCTCCAGTTCAAGGCCGAACTTGCTCCAGCCTTGATCCAAACCGCGCTGCTGGCCTTCGGTCATGCGCCCGGCGCGCATCACGAAACTTTTGATGGTGCGCATTTTGGGAGTTGCCTCGGCTGGCGCCTGAGGATCGTGCGAGTCGGTCATTACGTGCTCTTCAATCGTTGGTTCTAAGTCGCTCTGCGCCAGCAACAGGATGCCGGAGCAGAAGCGTCAGGGTTAAGTATTAGCCGATCAGGCCATCCAGCGGCGACGAGGCGCTGGCATACAGTTTTTTCGGCATCCGCCCGGCGAGGTAAGCCAGACGGCCCGCCTCGATGGCGTATTTCATGGCTTCGGCCATCATCACCGGGTTCTGGGCGTGAGCGATGGCGCTGTTCATCAGCACGGCCTCGCAGCCCAATTCCATGGCGATGGTTGCGTCGGATGCGGTGCCTACACCGGCATCAACCAGAACCGGAACGGTGGCCTCTTCCAGAATGATGCGCAGATTATACGGGTTGCAGATGCCCAGACCTGTACCAATCAGACCGGCGAGCGGCATCACCGCAATACAGCCCATGGCCGCCAGCTGACGCGCAATGATCGGGTCATCGCTGGTGTACACCATCACATCAAAACCGTCCTTGACCAGAATCTCGGCGGCCTTGATGGTTTCGATGACGTTCGGGAACAGGGTCTTGTCGTCGGCCAGGACTTCAAGCTTGACCAGGTTATGGCCGTCGAGCAGTTCACGCGCCAGGCGACAGGTGCGCACGGCTTCTTCAGCGGTGTAGCAACCGGCGGTGTTGGGCAGGATGGTGAAGCGATCCGGCGAAATCACATCGAGCAGATTGGGCTCGCCCTTGCGCTGACCAATGTTGGTCCGGCGCACGGCCACGGTCACGATCTCGGCGCCTGACGCATCAATCGCCGCGCGGGTTTCGCTGTGGTCTTTGTATTTACCCGTGCCTACCAGCAAACGCGACTGAAAAGTACGGCCGGCCAAAGTGAACGGCTTGTCTTTAATAGCAGAATTCATCGAAAGCTCCTCATGCGAAATAGGCACTGCGGCAAACGGCGGGCACGTTCAGCGCATGGTCAAATAGGGGATGCAGCGTCTCAACCGCCGCCGATGGCATGAACCACTTCTATGCGGTCGCCTTCGCTCAAGCGCGTGCTGGCGTGCTGGCTGCGCGGGACAATATCCAGATTAAGCTCAACGGCCACACGTTGGCCGGTCAGCTCAAGGTGGCTGATCAGATCAGCAACCGTCTGGCCATCTGGGAACTCGAAAGGCTCACCGTTCAACTGAATATGCATGACGGCACAGTCACATTTTGAGAGGGGGTCGGCATTCTAGCCCGATCCAACCGGATGACCAAGACTGCAACGCGCCATTTGTCATTAAAGCTGACGCATCGGTCAAGTTAATTTCCAGGCAGCCAACCCCAAACACAGCCAACCCGCCAGAAATGCCAGGCCGCCGAATGGCGTAATGATGCCCAGCTTGCCAATGCCACTGAGGGTCAGGGCATACAAGCTGCCGGAGAACAGGATAATGCCAAGGGTGAAAAACACCCCCGCCATTGTCACCAGACGGCTGGGCATGTGCAGCGCCAACAGGGCAACGCCAAACAGCGCCAGCGCGTGGATCATCTGATAGTGAGTGCCGGTCTGGAACACCGCCAGATAGTCGGCGGTGAGCTTGCTCTTAAGGCCGTGCGCGGCGAATGCACCCAGTGCAACACCGGTAAAACCGGAAATAGCCGACAACAATAACCAAATGCGCATACGCAATCACTCCAGACAAGTTCAAAGTCGCCGCTATAATGGCGCGCAAACTCTCCACGGCCAAGCTCGCATGTTCCGAACCATCCGCCGCCTTCTGTTAAAAGTCATCTTCTGGTTCATGGCCGGCTCATTCCTGCTCGTGCTGATTTTCCGCTGGGTACCGCCGCCAGGCACGGCGTTAATGGTCGAGCGCAAGATTGAGTCCTGGATTGATGACAAGCCGATTGATCTGCAGCGCACGTGGCGACCGTGGGCGCAAATATCCGACGATCTCAAAATTGCAGTGATTGCCGGCGAAGATCAGAAATTTGCCGAGCACTGGGGTTTTGATATCCCGGCGATCAGGGCGGCTATTGCCCACAATCAGGAAGGCGGCACGGTTCGTGGCGCCAGCACCCTCACCCAGCAAGTGGCGAAGAACCTGTTTCTGTGGTCGGGTCGCAGCTGGCTGCGCAAAGGCGTCGAGGTGTGGTTTACCGGCTTGCTCGAACTGCTCTGGCCCAAGCAGCGGATTCTTGAGGTGTACCTCAACAGCGCGGAATGGGACACCGGCGTGTTTGGCGCCGAAGCCGCCGCGCAACATTACTTCGGGGTCGGTGCGCCGTATGTGTCTGCGCAGCAGGCCAGCTTGCTGGCGGCCATTCTGCCGAGCCCGCTCACCCGCAGCGCCAGCCGTCCGAGCGCCTATGTCAGTCGCCGGGCCAACTGGATTCGTCGGCAGATGCGTCAGCTCGGCGGCAGCAACTATCTGGTCCAGCTTGAGTCAGCGCCTAGCCAGTGGATCAAAAAGCTCGGATTCAACTGATCGGGCTTAGCCTTGCTGCAACAACTTGTTCGGGACGATGCGGATCAGTTGCACGGCATCATCGAGAATGTGCGCGGTCAGGCCTTGCTGCGGATACACCCAGGCGACACCTGCCGGGAGTTCCAAACGCAAACGCGGCTGGCCGATGCTGCTCACCAGCCGCTCCGGCGCAATATCCTTGGGCGCCAGCACGGTGATGGCGCTGATCCGATGCTTGCCCAGCGGCGCCAGCATCTGCGCGCTCAGCGGCTGCTCATCATCTTGCAGGGTCAATCCCGCTGCCGCCATCAAACTGCTCATTTCCGCGGAGTCCATTTGCACATCGCCTTCAACGGCCCACGGCTGGCCAGACTCCTCGAAGCTGCCACGAAACAGCAACCGTGCGCCGTCCTTGCGTGGCTGCAGCCACAAATCGCCGCTGACCTGATGCGCCAAATCGGATAAATGCAGTTGATCTTGCGCCAGCGGATCGAGCACCTGTTGTTGCCAACCCGACAACCACTTGAGCGCAGATGCAGGTGCAGCAGGCTTGGTCAGCCAAGCGCCCCAGGCAAAGAACAGAACGGCCACAATAATCAGGAAGACAATGTGCTTGGAGCTGAGCGAACGAAAATTCATGATTTTCTCTAGGCAGAAAAAAGCCGCACCTGAGTGCGGCTTTAGCGATTTGCTGACTCAGGCTGCTATCGAGCCTTTGAGCTTGTTCATCGCGTTCTTTTCGAGCTGACGAATACGCTCGGCAGACACGTTGTACTTAGCGGCCAGGTCATGCAGCGTGGCCTTCTCTTCAGCCAACCAGCGCTGATAGAGGATGTCACGGCTGCGCTCGTCGAGGCCTTGCAGCGCTTCGTGCAGATTAGCGCTTGAGCTGTCGGACCAGTCCGCATTTTCCAGCTGTTGCGCCGGGTCATAACGGTTGTCTTCCAGATATTGGGCTGGCGACTGGAATGCGCTTTCATCGTCCGCGTCGTTGGCCGGATCAAAGGCCATGTCGTGGCCGGTCAGGCGGCTTTCCATCTCGCGCACTTCGCGCGGCTCAACCCCGAGGCTCTCGGCAACAGCGTGCACTTCATCGTTGTTCAGCCAGGCAAGACGCTTCTTCTGGCTGCGCAGGTTGAAGAACAGCTTACGCTGAGCTTTGGTGGTCGCCACTTTGACGATGCGCCAGTTACGCAGGATGAACTCGTGGATTTCGGCACGAATCCAATGCACTGCAAACGACACCAGACGCACACCCATTTCCGGGTTGAAACGCTTCACGGCCTTCATCAGGCCAACATTACCTTCCTGGATCAGGTCTGCCTGAGCCAGGCCATAGCCAGAATAGCTACGGGCGATGTGCACGACGAAACGCAGATGCGCGAGCACCATCTGCCGTGCAGCTTCGAGGTCCTGCTTGTAAAAAAGGCTTTCGGCCAGCTCGCGTTCCTGCTCCGGCGACAGCAGTGGAATGCCGTTGACCGCATGCACGTATGCCTCCAGGTTTGCGCCTGGAACCAAAGCATGTACAGGTTGCAATGAAGTGGACATTTAATTCCTCCGACTGACGAATCGTGTGCAGTCTAACACTGCCAAATCAGACATGGAACGCTTCTACAAGTTCCCCGACCAATAGTCAACATCAATCAAATCAATTAGTTACTAAAGTATTACGGCGCGCCCTGCTCAGCGTGGAGCCAGTTCTCTCAAGTGTCGCGCCACCGCCAGCCATGCGCCGATATAACCCAGCAGAACCGCACCAATTACCAGCGAGAAGCCATCACCAGCCGGTACGCCATCAAGGGCAAAGTTGCTGCCATACAGGCCGGCGAGATTAACCACGGCCCCGTTCAGCCAGTTCAAGCCGTAAGCCAGCACCAGCCATGCCAACAGCCCGGCACCAAAGCCATAGAGCGCGCCCATATAAAGGAAGGGCCGACGCACGTAACTGTCCGTGCCGCCAACCAGCTTTATGACCTCGATTTCGGTGCGCCGGTTCTCGATGTGCAGACGAATGGTGTTGCCGATTACCAGCAGCAACGCCATGACCAACAATAAGGTCAGGCCGAATACAAATCGCTCGCCGAGCTTGAGAATCGCCGATAACCGCTCAACCCAGAGCAGGTCAACCTGCGCCTGCTCGACCTTGGGCAATTCCGACAAACGCTGGCGCAACGCTTCCAGCGTGGGCTTGTCGACCTCTTGCGGCGTCACCAGCACCACACCTGGCAATGGGTTATCCGGCAACTCCTTTAGCGCCTGGCCCAGCCCGGACTGCTGCTGGAACTCGGCCAGCGCCTGCTCGCGACTGATCCACTCGGCGCTTGCGACATCAGGCATGCCTTCGATCTGCTTACTCAGCGCCTGCCCTGCGGCATCTTTAACGTCCAACTGCATGAACAGCGAAATCTGCGCCGCGCGCTGCCATGAACCGCCCAAACGCTCGACGTTATTGAGCAGCAACGACAAGCCCATCGGCAGGCTCAGCGCCACAGCCATTACCAAACAGGTGAAAAAGCTGCCAATCGGCTGCCGGCCAAGACGGCGCAGGCTGTCGACAATACTCGCCCGATGGCTCTCGACCCAGGCATGGAACTGGGTGCGGAAGTCCGGCCCTTCATCAGGGATTTTTGGATCTACTTTCTTCGGCGCAGCGCCGACACGTTGAGCGGGTTGCGGTGGTGGAATACGGGTTGCACTCATTACACGGCCTCCCCGTCACCAATCAGGCGGCCACGTTGCAGGGTAAGCATGCGGTGACGCATCCGCGCGATCAGCGCCAAGTCGTGACTGGCGATCAGCACACTGGTGCCAAGCTTATTGATGTCTTCAAACACGCCCATGATTTCGGCGGCCAGCCGCGGGTCGAGGTTACCGGTCGGCTCATCCGCCAGCAGCAAGGCCGGGCGGTGAACAATGGCGCGGGCAATACCCACGCGCTGCTGTTGACCAGTAGACAAGTCGCCGGGGAACAATTCGGCTTTGTCGGACAGCGCCACACGCTCCAACGCCGAACCTACGCGGCTGCCGATTTCGGTTTTGGACAAACCGAGAATCTGCAGCGGCAGGGCGACATTATCGAAGACGCTGCGATCGAACAGCAGCTGGTGATTCTGGAACACCACACCAATCTGCCGACGCAGATAAGGAATCTGCGCGTTAGTGATCTGCGCCAGATCCTGCCCAGCGAGCAGCAACTTGCCGCTAGTCGGCCGTTCCATCGCCAACAACAAGCGCAACAGGGTACTTTTGCCGGCACCCGAGTGGCCGGTCACGAAGAGGAACTCACCACGGCGCACACGAAAACTCAGTTCGTGGAGCCCAACGTGACCATTCGGATAACGCTTACCGACCTGCTCGAAACGAATCATCGAGAGAGTATCCTTGGTTATTTTCTACAAGTGCTTCGCTTAGTACTGCTCAGCGTGAATTAACGCTGAGCAAACAGGGCCTGTACAAATGTTTCTGCTTCAAACGTGCGCAAGTCATCAATGCCCTCGCCCACGCCGATGTAACGGATTGGCAAACCGAACTGTTTGGCCAGGGCGAAAATAACCCCGCCCTTGGCTGTGCCATCTAGCTTGGTCAGCGCCAGACCGGTAAGCGCCACTGTCTGATTGAACTGTTTAGCCTGATTAATCGCGTTTTGCCCGGTGCCGGCATCCAATACCAGCAGCACTTCGTGCGGCGCGGTGTCATCAAGCTTACCTATGACCCGGCGAACCTTCTTCAGTTCTTCCATCAGGTTATCTTTGGTGTGCAAGCGACCGGCCGTATCAGCGATAAGCACATCCATGCCGCGTGATTTGGCGGCCTGCACCGCATCGAAAATAACCGAGGCCGAATCGGCGCCGGTGTGCTGGGCAATGACCGCGATCTGATTGCGCTCGCCCCACACCTGCAATTGCTCGACAGCAGCGGCGCGGAAGGTATCGCCAGCCGCGAGCATGACTTTTTTACCTTCCTGCTGGAGTTTCTTCGCCAGCTTGCCAATGGTGGTGGTCTTGCCGGCGCCGTTAACGCCAACCACCAGAATCACGTACGGCTGCTTGCTGGTGTCGATCACCAGCGGCTGCTCGACCGGCTTGAGCATGGCGGTCAATTCTTCCTGCAGCGACTGATACAACGCATTGCTGTTGGTCAGTTGCTTGCGCTCAACCTTCTGGCTGAGGTTATCGATGATGACGTTGGTTGCCTCGACCCCGACATCGGCCACCAGCAGGCTGGTTTCGATGTCATCGATCATGTCATCGTCGATGGTCTTCTGGCCCAGGAACAAGCTGGCCATGCCTTCGCCAAGACTCGAACCGGTCTTCGACAAGCCTTTCTTCAGGCGGCTAAACCAGCCGCCCTGATTATCGTCCGGCTTGTTCTGCTCAACCGCAGGCGCGGCCTCAACCGCAGCTGCAACCACTGGAGCAGCAACAGGCTCAGGCGCAGCAACCACGGGCGCAGGCTCGGGCTCGGGCAATACTGGCGCAACCGGTTCTGGCGCGGCAGCGGCTGGCTGCTCGGGCTCCACAGGCTGCGGCTGGGCTACCGGCGCAGGCGCAACAGGGGCCTCGACAGGTGGCAGCGGCTGCACGGGTTGAGCCGACTCTGTAACGGCAGGCTCAACTGGCGCCGGAGCGGCGGGCTCAGCGGGCGGCGATGCAGGCGCAGCAGGCTCTTGCGGCTTTTTGCGCAACCAGCCGAACAGGCCCTTTTTCTCAGCGGGCTGATCGGTGTTTTTTTCCGCAGGCTGTGCGGGGGTCTTCTTGTCGTCGTTGGAACCAAACATGGAGGACGGCTATCTCAAAGATGCGACAGGCTGGCAAACCACACTAAAGCACCATTTATACGTTGAACTCGCACGTTCTCGGCACAACATGGTGTTTAGTCACGTTTACAGGCATGGTCGTCAGTCAAACGGATGAGTATCCTAGCACCTCCGCGACCGTCGAGGCTAAGCCCAAGCGTGCCCAACCGACAGTTCGCTGTAACCAATAGGTCTGTAAGCCGATTGCCGGCCTGGGTTGTGACCCACGTGCCAGATAGATGATTACGCCTGCCCCTGCGGGGCTCAAGGCAAAAACCGAGGAGACCTGTTTGTTAGCTCCCAATTCACGACGAAACGCGACAATCCACAGGGTCTGCAGCGCAGCCCTTCTGGCCAGCGCCTCACGAGGCGAAACTCCGCGGACTGGCATTGTTTACACGCCAGACCTGAACGCTCTCTGAATGTGAATACACCTCTTATGAAATCATTTTGCCATCAGGCTGCAGGTCTGTTCCTCAGCGCGCTTGTTGTGCCGCTGAGCGCGCTGGCCGCCGCCCCGCAACCGACTCACGAATTCACCCTCGACAACGGCCTCAAGGTCATTGTCCGCGAAGATCATCGCGCCCCCGTGGTGGTTTCCCAACTTTGGTACAAGGTGGGCTCCAGCTACGAGACACCGGGCCGCACTGGCTTGTCGCACGCCCTTGAACACATGATGTTCAAAGGCAGCGAAAAGCTCGGCCCGGGCGAAGCGTCACACGTGCTGCGTGAACTCGGCGCCGAAGAAAACGCCTTCACCAGCGATGACTACACCGCTTACTACCAGGTGCTCGCCAGCGATCGCCTGCCCGTCGCTTTCGAGCTTGAAGCAGACCGCATGGCAACGCTGAAAGTCCCGGCTGACGAGTTCAAGCGCGAGATCGAAGTGATCAAGGAAGAACGCCGCCTGCGCACCGATGACAAACCCACCAGCAAGGCATTCGAGCGTTTCAAGGCCATGGCTTACCCTGCCAGCGGCTATCACACGCCGACCATTGGCTGGATGGCCGACCTGCAACGCATGCAGGTTGAAGAGCTGCGTGACTGGTACCAGGCCTGGTATGCGCCGAACAACGCGACGCTGGTTGTCGTCGGTGATGTGACGGCAGATCAGGTTAAAAAGCTCAGCGAGAAATACTTCGGTCCAGTCCCGCGTCGCGCCGTGCCTTCGTCCAAAGCGCCGCTGGAGCTGGCCACGCCGGGTGAACGCAAAATCACCCTGCATGTTAATACCCAACTGCCGAACTTGCTGATGGGCTTCAACGTGCCAGGCCTTGCGACGGCAAAAGACCCGCGTCAGGTGCACGCCTTACGTCTGATCTCGGCGCTGCTCGACGGTGGTTACAGCGCACGCCTGCCATCACGCCTTGAGCGCGGTCAGGAACTGGTCTCCGGCGCATCGGCCTGGTACGAGCCGTTCAGCCGGGGCGACAGCCTGTTTGTGCTTTCCGCCACGCCGAACGAACAAACCGGCAAGACCATCGAGCAGGCCGAAGCTGGCTTGTGGGCCGAACTGGAAGACCTCAAGAAGAACCCGCCAAGCGCTGAAGAAATGGCCCGCGTACGCGCCCAGGTCATTGCCGGACTGGTTTATGAGCGCGACTCGATTACCGGTCAGGCTATGGCCATTGGCCAACTTGAAACCGTGGGTCTGTCGTGGAAGTTGATGGATCAGGAACTCAAGGCGCTTGAAGCCGTAACGCCGGCTGACATTCAGGCAGCCGCGAAAACCTTCTTTACCCGCGACCGCCTCAGCGTCGCCTATGTATTACCTGAGGAGAAGGGCAATGAATAAGCGCAACCGTCTTGGCCACTGCCTCACTCGCGGCCTGCTCGGCCTGGCGCTGAGCACCTCGCTGGTTATCAGCCACAACGCGCTGGCAGACACCGCCAAAGTTGATGGCAGCAAACTCGAATCACTCGCTGGCCTCGACGGCAAAGCGCCGGTGCGTCGCGACCTGAACATCCAGTCATGGAAAACCAAGGAAGGCGCCAAGGTGCTTTTCGTTGAAGCCCATGAATTGCCGATGTTCGATCTACGCCTGACATTCGCCGCTGGCAGCAGCCAGGACGGCGATAAGCCGGGCCTGGCCATGCTGACCAACGCCATGCTCAACGAAGGCGTGCCGGGCAAGGATGTCAGTGCAATCGCGGCCGGCTTTGAAGACCTCGGCGCTGACTTCGGCAACGGTTCCTACCGCGACATGGCCGTCGCCAGCTTGCGCAGCCTGAGTGCTGCCGACAAGCGCGAACCGGCGCTGAAACTGTTTGGTGAAGTGCTCGGCAAGCCGACATTCCCGCAAGACTCGCTCGATCGGATCAAGAATCAGGTGCTGGCAGGCTTCGAGTATAAAAAGAAGAACCCGGGCACATTGGCAAGCCAGGCATTGTTCGCCAATCTCTACGGCGACCATCCTTACGCCCACCCGAGTGACGGCAACGAGAAATCGATTCCGGCGATCACCCGCGAACAACTGCAAACGTTCCACGCCAAGGCTTACGCCGCTGGCAACACAGTGATCGCGCTGGTGGGTGATTTGTCACGTACTGAAGCCGAAGCGCTGGCCGCCCAGGTTTCTGCCGACTTGCCGAAAGGCCCGGCGCTGGCGGTGATCGCCCAGCCACAAGAGCCGCAAGCCAAGACCGAGCACATCGAGTTCCCGTCCAAACAGACGCACCTGATGATCGCGCAAATGGGCATCGACCGGCGTGACCCGGACTATGCAGCGCTGTATCTGGGCAACCAGATATTCGGTGGCGGCGGTTTCGGCACACGTCTGATGGAAGAAGTCCGCGAAAAGCGCGGCCTGACTTACGGCGTCTATTCAGGCTTTAGCGCCATGCAGGCGCGCGGCCCGTTCATGATCAACCTGCAAACCCGCGCCGAACTCAGCGCCGGCACTCTGCAACTGGTCAAAGACCTGCTCGCCGATTACCTGAAAAACGGCCCGACCGAAGACGAGCTGAACAAAGCCAAGCGTGAGCTGGCAGGCAGCTTCCCGCTTTCGACCGCCAGCAATGAAGCAATTGTCGGCCAACTGGGTTCTATCGGCTTCTATAATCTGCCATTGGATTACCTCGAAACCTTTATGCAGCAAGTACAGGCATTAACGGTTGAGCAGGTAAAAACAGCAATGGCTAAACACCTCGACCCTGAAGCGCTGGTAATCGTTACCGCCGGCCCTACAGTTGAACAAAAAGAACTACCGCCACCGACCGACAAACCTGTCGAGCAACCCGCTGGCGTACCGGAGCACTGATGCGTAAATCTGCAGGTATCAATCCCAGCCACTCGGGCCTCGGCCAACTGCGAATCATCGCGGGCGAGTGGCGTTCGCGCCGCTTCAGCTTTCCGGACGCTCAGGGTTTGCGGCCAACGCCCGATCGCGTCAGGGAAACCCTGTTCAACTGGCTGGCGCCTTACGTTGAAGGCGCCAAAGTGCTCGATGTATTCACCGGCAGCGGCGCATTGTTTCTCGAGGCGCTGTCACGTGGCGCCTCCCGCGCGCTGGCACTGGACATGAACCCGGACTCGATCGCCTCCCTGCGCGGGCATTTGCAAACACTGCGCTGCGAGCATGGCCAATTGGCACAGGCTGATGCACTGACGTATCTGCAAACCCAGCCTACGACCCAGTTCGATCTGGTGTTTCTCGATCCGCCGTTCCACCAGAATCTGCTGGCCCCGGCGTGCAATCTGCTGGAAACACACGGCTGGCTGAGCAGTGATGCGTGGATTTATAGTGAAAGCGAAACCGCGCCATCTACGCTGGGCTTGCCAGGCAACTGGCGCCTACACCGGGAGAAGAAATCCGGGCAGGTTTACTACGCCCTGTGGCAGCGCACGGCTTAAGCCAAGGCAGGCTTTGCAGTTATGGCGTGACGGGTATTGCACCTGAAGCGCCTGCTTGCGTCGGCTCGGCGCCCGACGAACTACAGATCGGAAACAGCATGAACACAGCATTCAAACCAGCCTGGTGGTTACCTGGCGCACATAGCCAAACGCTGTGGAATTCGATGTGTCGCACCCCGCCGAAGCTTGAGCGTCGCCGGGAACGTCTGTGGCTGGCTGACAGCGACTTTCTCGACCTCGACTGGTACGGCCAGCACGATGTCGAAGCGCCGCTGGTTCTGGTGCTGCACGGCCTTACCGGCTCGTCCAGTTCACTTTATGTGCTCGGCTTGCAACAGAGTCTGGCGCAACAAGGCTGGGCCAGCGTGGCCTTGAACTGGCGTGGCTGCTCGGGCGAGCCCAACCTATTACCCCGGGCTTACCATTCGGGCGCCAGTGAAGATTTGCGCGAAACCATCAATCACCTGCGCGCCCAGCGGCCAATGGCCCCATTGTATGCGGTGGGTTATTCGCTGGGCGGCAATGTGCTGCTCAAATACCTGGGCGAAAGTGGCCCGCAAAGCCACCTGCAAGGCGCGGTGGCGGTTTCGGTGCCCTACCGGCTGGACCAGTGCGCGGACCGCATCGGCATAGGCTTTTCCAAGGTGTATCAAGCGCACTTCATGCGCGAGATGGTCGCCTATGTGAAGAATAAACAGCGCCTGTTTGCCCATCACGGCCAAACCGAACACCTGGCCAAGCTCGATAGTCTGGGCTCGCTTGAGAATATGCGCACCTTCTGGGACTTTGACGGCCGCATCACCGCGCCGCTGCATGGTTTTAGCGATGCGCAGGATTATTACAAACGCTCATCGAGCCGTTATTACCTCGGCGCAATCGAATGCCGCACGCTGCTGATTCAGGCCGCAGACGATCCCTTCGTATTCCGCCAAAGCCTGCCGGATGCGCATGAACTCTCGGCCAGCACCGAGTTTGAACTGCACGCACACGGCGGCCACGTTGGCTTCATCGACGGCAGCGTGAAAAAACCGGGCTATTACCTCGAACGCAGAATCCCGCAGTGGCTGGCGAGTTAAAGCGAGCCGAACACACAGCTTGGCTGAAAATGGCCTGAGAATCGTAAACCGCCATGACGGATTGCCCACAGGGCTATCCATCCTCCGACGGGGTTCGGCCGAAGATTTGCGGCAGATGCATGATTCAAACGGAGGATGGATAAACCGCAGGTTAATCCGTCATGGCTGAGTATCGGTTGCGCTAAATCGGGCGTTTGATTGCGTCGTGAGGTCGCGCGGCGGCGCGATTTTTTTGCGAGGCATACATCGCTATGACGGATTGCCCAAAGGGCTATCCATCCTCCGATGGGGTTCGGCAGAAGATTTGCGGCGGATGCATAATTCGAACGGAGGATGGATAAACCGTAGGTTAATCCGTCATGGCGCCATATGGGCTGAACAATAGGCTTTCTCTCGCGGCGATTATTCCCCCATAAAACAAAAAACCCCGAGGCCTGGGCCGTCGGGGTTTTGTTTCAGCGGTTGCTGCAGAGCAACACTATTCGGTGTTACTGAACAGTGGCGTCCGGAGCGGCTTGCTGAATACGCTGCAGCTCTTGGGCATACAGGGCATCGAAGTTCACCGGTGCCAGCATCAGGGCTGGGAACGAGCCGCGAACAACCAGGCTGTCCAGGGTTTCGCGTGCATACGGGAACAGGATGTTCGGGCAGAAAGCGCCGAGGGTGTGGCTCATCGATGCTGCATCGAGGCCCTTGATCAGGAAGATACCGGCCTGCTGGATTTCAGCAATGAAGGCAACTTCTTCACCGTTCTTGACGGTTACGGACAGGGTCAGCACTACTTCGTGGAAATCGCCATCAAGCGACTTCTGACGAGTGTTCAGGTCCATCTCAACGCTTGGAGTCCATTCCTGACGGAAAATCTCAGGGCTCTTCGGCGCTTCAAAGGACAGGTCACGCACATAAATACGCTGCAGGGAAAACTGCGGAGTTTGTTCGCCCTGTGCGGCGCCGTTGTTAGCTTGCTCAGTCATGCCAAAGCCTTCTTGTAGTTAATGCCAGTTAATTGAAGGGTGATTACCTGCATCAGCAGCCCGCAGGCCTGCCGGCGGTAATCACACCCGATGTCAGCCTTTGAGCAACGCGTCGAGTTTGCCCGCGCGCTCCAGCGCATATAGCTCGTCGCTGCCGCCAACGTGAGTGCTGCCGATCCAGATCTGCGGCACCGACGTACGGCCAGCTTTCTTGGTCATTTCAGCGCGAACGCCCGGTTTGCCATCAACCTGTATTTCTTTGAAGTCTACGCCTTTACTGCTCAGCAATTGCTTGGCGCGCATGCAGAACGGGCAGTAGTCACTCGAATATATTACGACTTCAGACATATCACTTCACCACGGGAAGGTTATCACCACGCCAGCTGGCAATGCCGCCGGCAAGCTTGGCGGCAGTGAAGCCAGCCTTCATCAGTTCACGTGCAGAGGTGCCAGCATGCTGACCCATTGCATCGACCACGATAACGGTCTTGTCTTTGAATTTCTCAAGCTCGGCGATGCGCGACGTCAACTTTTCGTACGGGATGTGTACAGAACCAACAATATGACCTGCCGAGAAGTCTTTCTGATTACGGATATCCACAACCACACCCTGCTCGCTGTTGAGCAATGCAGTCAACTCGCGGCTGCTCAGGCTTTTGCCGCCTTTGCGCATTTCAGTAAACAGCAGCAACACCAGCAGTACGACGAAAATGCCACTCAGAATAAAGTGGTTTGTAACGAATTCGATTAGATGGGCAAGCATCAGAATATTCCAGGGCGATAAGTCGGAGGAGCAGACCATTCCTGGCGCGCTCTCCCTCTGAGAACCGTGCGTGCAGCTCTAACCACAACCGGTTCAAGCCCACAAAAGCCAATCTTCCAGACTGGCAACACACGAAATTGCGCGTGACTTTACCACTATCAGTCACGATGAGGCATCCCTACATGTTACTGGCTGTAGGCCTTTGCCTGGCGATTTAAGCCGCACGACCTGCCCGACTGGCACCTAGACAGACCGTCAGCCTGAGCCTGTTTGAGCACCACAATCAGCACACCTACCGACGAAAGCGCGCTGACCGCTGCCTTCTATAAAAACAATCAACACACTTGCATCGAAGCAAACACCCCGGCCCCAGCGGCCCTATGTCGCGCAAAATGTCTGTGGCGGTGACGTAGACGCTCGCAGGGCTTAAAATGGCTGATCTTTCGCACAAAACGCAGAGTGAGCCAGCTTTATGAGCGCCACGCCAACCCCTTTGGTCCTGATTATCCTTGATGGCTTCGGCCATAGTGACAACCCGGAATTCAACGCTATCTACGCCGCCAACACCCCGGTTTACGATCACCTGCTGGCCACTCAGCCACACGGTTTGATCTCGGGCAGTGGCATGGATGTTGGCCTGCCAGATGGCCAGATGGGCAACTCGGAAGTCGGCCACATGAACCTCGGCGCCGGCCGCGTGGTGTATCAGGACTTCACCCGCGTGACCAAAGCCATTCAAGACGGCGACTTTTTCAACAACGCCGCCATTACCAGCGCGGTCGACAAGGCCGTTGGCGCCGGCAAAGCCGTGCACATTCTCGGCCTGCTCTCGGATGGCGGTGTACACAGCCATCAGGACCACATTGCGGCAATGATCGAGCTGGCCGCTCAACGTGGCGCAGAGAAAATCTACCTGCACGCCTTCCTTGATGGTCGCGACACGCCGCCGAAAAGCGCTGAAGCGCCAATCGAGTTCATTGAAAACACCTTCGCCCGCGTTGGCAAAGGCCGTTTCGCCAGCCTGATCGGCCGCTACTTTGCGATGGACCGCGACAATCGCTGGGACCGCGTAGCTCAAGCCTACCAACTGATCGCCGCCGGCCAGGGCCTGTTCAACGCCGAGTCCGCGCAAGCCGGCCTCGCCGCCGCTTACGCCCGTGAAGAGAACGACGAATTCGTCAAAGCCACCACCATCGGCGACGCTGTACGCGTTGAAGATGGCGACGCGGTGGTGTTCATGAACTTCCGCGCCGACCGTGCCCGCGAATTGACCCGCACCTTTGTCGAACCGGACTTCAGCGAGTTCGAGCGTGGCTACGTGCCCAAGCTGGCTGACTTCGTGATGCTGACCCAGTACTCCGCCAGCATCAAAACCCCAAGCGCATTCAAGCCGGATGCCCTGAGCAACGTGCTCGGCGAATACCTGGCCAAACAGGGCAAGACCCAGCTGCGCATCGCCGAAACCGAGAAGTACGCGCATGTAACCTTCTTCTTCTCCGGTGGCCGCGAGGAGCCGTTTGCAGGCGAGGAGCGCATTCTGATCCCGTCGCCAAACGTCGCAACCTACGACCTGCAGCCGCAGATGAGCGCACCCGAAGTCACCGACAAAATTGTCGATGCGATTGAAAATCAGCGCTACGACGTGATTGTCGTCAACTACGCCAACGGCGACATGGTTGGCCACACCGGCGTGTTCTCGGCCGCCGTCGCCGCCGTTGAATGCCTCGACAGCTGTGTGGGTCGCATCGTGGCAGCCCTCGACAAAGTCGGCGGCGAAGCACTGATTACTGCCGACCACGGCAACGTAGAACAGATGGAAGACGTCTGCACCGGCCAGGCACATACCGCTCATACCTGCGAGCCGGTGCCTTTCATTTATGTCGGCAAGCGTAACGTTGGCCTGCGTGAAGGCGGCGTTCTAGCAGATGTGGCGCCGACCATGTTGATGTTGATGGGCCTCGAAGTGCCTGCCGAAATGACCGGCACCAGCATCGTCAGCCTGAAATAAGGCCTGTATCACAGCGCAAACCTGCCAGCCCGCACGGCTGGCAGACAAGCATGCAGCGGGTCGCCGATTTTTTAGGCATACTAGGTCGCGTGCGTTGTGTGGCTGGTCGTGCATTATCAAGCCGCCCCGATTACAGCTGGAGCAGGCCATTGGCGTTTGCTTCCGGCTGGTTTGGCCAGGTTTGAGTTGCCCACACCCGCGCTGAGTTATCCACAGTCCGACCCTTTATCCAGGTGCCGCCCGCCCCATGTATCGCGCTCTCATCTTCGTGCTTATGACCTGCCTGGTGTCTCCGGTATTTGCCGATGACAAAGCAGCCGCCGAACAACAGCTCAAAGCGGCGCAGAAGGATGTTGCCGAACTGAAAAAGCTGCTGGATAACCTGCAGAAAGAAAAGTCCGGCGTGCAGAAGTCGCTGAAGCAGACTGAAACCGAGATGGGCCAGTTGGAGAAACAGGTCAACGACCTGCAAAAAGAACTGGAAAGCGGTGAAGAAGAAGCCAAACGGCTGGATGCAGAGAAAAAAAAACTCGAAGAAGCGCGCCATGAGCAGCAACGGCTGATCGGCATTCAAGCCCGCGCGGCATACCAGAGCGGCCGGCAGGAATACCTCAAGCTGCTGCTCAACCAGCAAAACCCTGAAAAATTCTCGCGCACCATGACGTATTACGACTACGTCAGTGAGGCGCGCATGGAACAGCTCAGCGCCTTCAACGAGACGCTCGAGCAACTGCGTAACGTTGAACAAGACATCATCGCCCAGCAAAACAAATTGCTGGAACAGAAAAACGCACTGGACGACCGCACGGCCAAACTGGCCAAGGTGCGGGAAGAGCGAAAACTGGCACTGGCCAAGCTCGACAAGCAATATTCAGATCGTGACCGCAAGCTAAAATCCCGCCAGAAAGACCAGCAACAACTCACCAACGTAATCAAAACCATCGAAGCCACCCTCGCCCGCCAGGCCCGTGAAGCCGAACTGGCGCGCCAACGGGCACTCGCCGAAGCTCGTGAACAACAACGCGAGCAGCAAAGCACTACCCCAAGCCGCCCAGCCAGCGGCCCGATTGTTACTTCGGGCGCGGTATACGGCGGCCCGTTCGCCAAGGCCAAGGGCAAATTGCCATGGCCGGTTAACGGGCGAATCGTCGCAAGCTTTGGCACCGCACGCGGCGAAGACACGCGCACCAAGTGGGACGGCGTACTCATCGGCGCGCAAGCCGGCAGCCAGGTTCACGCCGTACACGGTGGCCGCGTGGTATTTGCCGACTGGTTACGCGGCGCCGGCCTGTTGGTGATTCTGGACCACGGCAACGGCTATCTGACGCTCTATGGCCATAATCAGAGCCTGTTGAAAGATGCCGGGGACATCGTCAAAGCCGGTGAGGCAATCGCGACTGTCGGCACCAGCGGCGGGCAGAGCACCCCGGCCCTGTACTTCGCCATTCGCCAGCAAGGCCGCCCCAGCAACCCGACGCAATGGTGTCGCTCGCAGGGTTGAACAACAACTTTCATGTGCACCGGCAACCACTTAATGAAAGGCAGATGCCAGTGCAGCGTTAAAACGTGATTTACTTACTGAACTTAAACATTTTGTAAACGGTCGTTACGCTAATGCGTTACACCGCCCGTTTTGCGCCACAAGATATGCGCCACCTCATCGTGTAGGAGTTTGTACGCTATGCCGCAATTGTTCCGCGCCACATCGCTCGCCCTGGCAGCAACACTGCTGGGCGGAGCCTCGTTGTTGCACGCTGCAGAGCCCACCGAGGCTGTAGCCAGCAGCAAGGCGCCGCTGCCGCTCGATGAGCTGCGCACTTTTGCCGAGGTGATGGACCGGATCAAGACCGCCTACGTCGAACCGGTGAGCGACAAGACCCTGCTGGAAAACGCCATCAAAGGCATGCTCAGCAACCTCGACCCGCACTCGGCCTACCTTGAGCCAGATGACTTCGCTGAACTGCAGGAAAGCACCAGCGGTGAGTTTGGCGGCCTGGGGATTGAAGTCGGCATGGAAGACGGCTTCGTCAAAGTGATATCGCCCATCGATGACACCCCGGCCTCTGCGGCGGGCATCCAGCCAGGCGACCTGATCATCAAGATCGACGACCAGCCGACCAAAGGCCTGTCGATGATGGAAGCCGTCGACAAGATGCGCGGCAAAGCAGGCAGCAAGATCAAGCTGACCCTGGTACGCGACGGCGGCAAGCCATTCGACGTGACCCTGACTCGCGCAGCGATCAAGGTCAAAAGCGTCAAGAGCGAATTGCTGGACGACGGCTACGGCTACCTGCGCATCACTCAGTTCCAGGTTAAAACCGGCGAAGAAGTCGGCAAGGCACTGGCCAAACTGCGCAAGGAAAACGCCAAGAAGCTCAGCGGTATCGTTCTCGATCTGCGCAACAACCCAGGCGGCGTTCTGCAGGCAGCGGTTGAAGTGACCGACCACTTCCTCAAGAAAGGCCTCATCGTCTACACCAAGGGCCGCATCCCCAATTCGGAATTGCGCTTCTCCGCCGATCCGGCCGACGCCAGCGAAGGCGTGCCATTGGTGGTACTGATCAACGGCGGCAGCGCCTCGGCTTCCGAGATCGTCGCCGGCGCATTGCAAGACCACAAACGCGGCGTGCTGATGGGCACCGACAGTTTCGGTAAAGGCTCGGTCCAAACCGTATTGCCGCTGACCAACGACCGCGCCCTGAAACTCACCACGGCGTTGTACTACACGCCTAATGGCCGCTCGATTCAGGCGCAGGGCATCGTGCCAGACATCGAAGTCACCCGCGCCAAGGTCACCAAGCTACAAGCAGACTCCATCTACAAAGAAGCCGATCTGCAAGGCCACCTCGGTAACGGCAACGGCGGCAAAGACAAGCCAACCGGCAGCCAGGCCGCCAGCAAGCGCAAGCTGCAAGACGACGACTACCAACTGAGCCAGGCCCTGAACCTGCTCAAAGGCCTGAACGTAACCCGCAGCAACTAAGTGCCGATGACGGATTGCGTTGCTTCGCGCCGCTATCCATCCTCCGGATTTGTGCGGCGGCATATGTGGAGGATGGAATCCCCGTAGGGGCTTCCGTCATGACAATCCTGGATATGTATGCGGTTGAGCCATTGATCCGATGCGCGCCATTGACGGATTACGCAACGACGGATTGCGTTGCTGCGCTCCGCTATCCATCCTCCGATTTCGTGTACGGCGGATAACCTACGTGGAGGATGGAATCCCCAAAGGGGCTTCCGTCATGGCAATCCCGGATATGTACCCGGTTGAGCCATTGATCCGATGCGCGCCAATGACGAATTACGCAATGACGGATTGCGTTGCTTTGCGCCGCCATCCATCCTCCGCCGTATTCATCCTCCGGTCGTATGCATCCGCCTGCCAATCCATTTTCCGGTTCATTGGCATTTCGGTGGTTGTGCTAACGGGCTCTTTTATCCCGGCTATGCTTTGGCTGATGCAAGGGAGGGGCAAGGATGCCGAACTATCGACGTATTTATGTGCCTGGGGCGACTTGGTTCTTCACCGTGAACCTGTTGCATCGCGAAGACAACGACCTGTTAATCCAACATATCGGCTTGCTACGCGACGCCGTGCGGCGGGTTAAGACCCTGCACCCGTTCCAGATCGATGCGTGGGTCGTTCTTCCGGAGCATATGCATTGCGTATTAACGCTACCGGCTGGCGATAGCAATTATTCGCTGCGCTGGCGCCTGATCAAGTCCACTTTTAGCCAATCATTACCGCGCGGGGAATCACGCTCGAACGTGCGCATTCTTCGTGGTGAACGCGGCATTTGGCAGCGTAGATTCTGGGAGCGCTTGATTCGTGACGAGAAGGACTTCCGCGAGCACGTGGATTACGTGCATGGAAACCCGCTTACGCATGGCTGGGTTCGTCGGGTGAGAGACTGGCCGTATTCCACCTTTCACCGGGATGTGCGCAACGGGATATATCCCATCGATTGGGGTGGTCCGGAATAATTGAGGTTGTGTGTCATTACGGATCGCGGCGGATTGCGTAATGACGGATCGCGTTGCTTCGCGCCGCCATCCATCCTCCGGTCTTGGGTATGGCGGGCGGGCATGTTTGGAGGATGGAATCCCCGCAGGGGCTTCCGTCATGGCGATTTCGGAAATGTACGCGGTTGTGCAATTGATCCGGCGTGCGTCGTGACGGATTGCGTAATGACGGATCGCGTTGCTTCGCGCCGCCATCCATCCTCCGGTCTTGGGTACGGCGGGCGGACATGTTTGGAGGATGGAATCCCCGTAGGGGCTTCCGTCATGGCGGTTTCGAATATGGACGCGGTTGTGCAATTGATCCGTGTGCGTCGTGACGGATTACGCTATGACGGATCGCGTTGCTTCGCTCCGCCATCCGTCCTCCGGTCTTGGGTACGACGGGAAACCTATAAGGAGGATGGAATCCCCGTAGGGGCTTCCGTCATGGCGGTTTCGAATATGGACGCGGTTGTGCAATTGATCCGGTGTGCGCCGTGACGGATTACGCAATGACGGATCGCGTTGCTTCGCTCCGCCATCCATCCTCCGGGCTTGTGTGTGGCGGCATATACGGAGGATGGAATCCCCGCAGGGGCTTCCGTCATGGCGGTTTCGGATATGGGCGCGGTTCGGCGCGCCCCTTGAAAAACGTCGGGGTACGGCTACAGGTAGCTATTGGTCATGTCGTCGACGAAGCCTTCTTTGCGCAATTCATCGAGGGCTTTTTGCAGGCGCTCGACTACTTCGTCCGGGGTGTCTTTGTTGAGGGCGAGGTACAGTTCGGCTTCGTTGAAGCGCAGCACGGTGTTGAGGCCGGTAACGCCTTCCTGCTTGGCCAGGTAACGGCCGACCGGGTCGGTGGTCGCCCACAAGTCAATCTTGCCATCCATCAGCTTGGCGATGTTCTGCTGATCGCGCAGCGCGTTGATGGGCGACATGCCCTGCGACTCAAGATGCTGGCTCACTGCATCGTTTTTATAGGCGCCGATGGTGTATTGCGCGGCATCTTTAAGGGTGGCAACGCTGATGGTGTTGCCCGGCGCCGAGAGCAGTACCCAGCCAGTTTTAGCCAGCGGGCCGACCCATTTGAACAGCGGCTCGCGCTCTGGGGTGAAGGTCGTTGAGAACAGTGCGTAGTTGGGCTTTTCCAGCGTCAGCCGATACAGGCGATCCCACGGGAAGCGCAGTGTCAGCGAATATTTGATACCGGCACGCTTGAACATTTCCCGCACGATGTCGGCGCTGATGCCGTCAATGCCATCATCACGAGCGAAGTTCTTGTCATCGACAGCCATGTTGAAT
The DNA here is from genome assembly GCF_013277615.1 of Pseudomonas sp. MS19. NCBI lineage: Bacteria > Pseudomonadati > Pseudomonadota > Gammaproteobacteria > Pseudomonadales > Pseudomonadaceae > Pseudomonas > Pseudomonas sp. MS19. The sequence continues at coordinate 23,741 of NZ_VBTO01000015.1, forward strand.
GGCGGAAAGTTCTCCGTCAGCAACACCACCTTATAGTCTTCCGGCAGTTCTGCGCGTGCAGCGCACGCCGCCATGGCCAAGCCGAACAGCAAACCGATTTTCAGGGTTTTCAGCATTCGATGATTCGCTCTGTTGTGATTATTGTTAACGGCTGCGCCCGGCATCGGGCCGAGCGCAAAACCGAGCTTAGGTAAATGCAGGCTTACAGGTAGTTGTTGAGAATATCGTCAACAAATCCCTCTTTGCGCAGCGCATCCAGTTCGGACTGCAACTTCTGCACCACTTCATCTGGCACTTCATTGTTGAGCGCCAGATACAGCTGCGCAGTGTCGAAGCGCAAAACGGTCTTCAAGCCAGTGATGCCAGCCTGCTTGGCCAGATAGCGGCCAGCCGGATCGCCGGTCGCCCACAAGTCGATCTCGCCGGACATTAGCTTTTGCGCGTTGGCCTGATCACGCAGCACGGTGATCGGCTGCAGACCCTTTTCGGTCAGATGCTGAGCAATCGCGTCACCTTTGTAGGCACCCACCTTGTAGTTTTTCGCCTCATCGAGGTTTTTCAGAGTAATTGTGCTGTCGCTCCTGCCGAGCAATACCCAGTCATCCGGCCCGATCGGCCCGACCCATTTGAACTGATCTTCACGCTCGGGCAGGCGCGCCGTGACAAACACGCCATAGCCGGGCTTGGTCATGGCCAGGTTGTAGATCCGGTCCCACGGGAAGCGCAGTGTCAGGTTGTATTTGATGCCAGCACGCTTGAACACTTCGCGGACGATGTCCACGGCGATGCCATCGATATTGTCTTCTTGGGCGAAGTTTTTACCGTTGATGGCCATGTTGTATGGCGGGAAATTTTCGGTGAGCAATACCATGCGGTATTCAGGGTCGATTTCAGCACGCGCCATTGTTGAAATCATCACGAGCGCACAGGCGCTCATCCAGCAGAAACGCTTCCACATAAGACAGCTCGCAACCTAGGTTTAGTCAATAAAACGAGGGGCCAGCTTAGCTGTGTTTGACTGCGCGCAAAGGCAAAACTTGATCAAGTGAGACGCAGATCACACCCTGTCGGGAACTTTTGCGCGACCGCTCTATCTCGGCGCATGACTGCAATAAATGGGCAATTTTTGTGCTTAATATGTCTAGTCCTGAAATAGGTTTACACCTATTTCGTCTTCAAAACGCCTGATGCACCGCATCGGGCGTTTTGTATTTCAAGGCCAAATGCGGCCGCCTGCTGTTATAGATATTGACCGACTCGTCGACCATACGAATTGCCTCAGCTAGATCTTTAGGCCGGTGAAGCAGGAACTCAGTTTTCAATATCCCGTTTACACGCTCC